>NZ_JAHPVG010000019.1:0-38219 GCF_025514755.1 Acinetobacter sp. WU_MDCI_Abxc222 | reverse complement strand
CCATGATATCCACCTTCCAGATTGTCATTTCCTGTACCACCGATCAGGATATCTACACCAGCTCCCCCATACAGCTTATCATTGCCACTGCCTCCAACTAAAGTATCGGAACCAGCAGCACCATTTAATATGTCATTTCCTGAAGCACTTACTAAAATATCATCTTGAACTGTGCCATTTAAAGTATCATCTAATTTTGTTCCGATAATAAAACCTAAGTCATCGAATGTTTTTAGATCGATTTTAGGCACTAAATCGCCCCATAGTTCCTGATCAACGACTTTACTTAAATAATTAATTAATAATTCTTTTCCTTCTGGCAACCAATTAGTTAAAACATCAGGATGATGGTTTACTAAATCAATTAAATCTGTAAATGCTTTCTCTGGATTATTTATAAAAGTTTGCTCTAGTTTTTCCTGAATTCCAGAATAATCAAACAACTCAGATGGATTTGATGCTTGTAAATTAAATTTAATCTCTGCCAGATAATCATCTAAGCGAGTTTGATAAAGTAAGCCAGTGTAAATCCCTTCTTTCAAACTCATATATGCATTATTTATAGTATTAAATACATTCTTAATATCTGCTTCATTGTCATAATAAATTTGTGAAGATTTTGAACCAGAAAATGCATTTAATATTGGAAGCATATAATGAATCTTATCTAACATTGTCTGAGATTCTTGTGACAATGGTGAGCTTAAAGTACCTGTCGATGCTTGTCCTGGGGTTAATGCTATACCTTCATTAGCAGTTTTAACCCAAGATACCATTTGCAATTCATTTGCTTCTTTATAATCTGGATCAGTTTTTGCCCAATTTAAAATCAATTGATCTAATAGATCATACTGCTCAGATCTAGTTTCTGCATTTGAATAATTTTTTAATGTTTCTGCTAATTCTGGAGATAAAGCAGCTGCTTCTCTAAGATCACGAACACGTCCAACACCTTGTAGATTTGCAGCTTGTTGTTGTTCTGCTGTTAGTTCGATAGCGTTATTAAAACTGCTGTAGATACTATTAAAACTAAAATTGACATCTCCCATTATATAGCTTTGACCATCTAGAGTTTCAAAGCTTCCAGTTTGAGCCAAGATGTTGTCATTACCCAACGCAGTATCAGTATTTGTATGATTTAAATTTAAAGATTGAATCCCTAACTCAGTTAAACCAAATAATTCATTCGTCTGACTAACTCCATCTTGGTTTAGGTCACGCCAAACTTTAAGCTGCTCAAAGTTTGTATCTTCAGCATTTACTTTACCATCGCCATTACTGTCAAACTCAGCTAGAGCAGCATAACCATTACTTGCTTGACTACCATCCTTCAAAGTTACACTGTCACCAAATAACTCACTACCATCATTAATGACACCATCACCATTGCGATCCAATACTAGGATACCGTCATCCGAACCAACCCAACCTGTTGATGTACGGATACCATCATTATCATGATCGAATAACACACCAGCCCATTTATTGGCAGCAATCGTTTCAATACCATCCCCATCTAGATCTAAGACAACTGGATCATAAATATGATACTTTTTTACACCATCACTATTTCGATCGATATTTTTCCAAGGATTCCAATCATCTGGGAACCAACTATAGAACTCTTTTGACCACCCTTCTAATACTTCACCAGCAAAACCAGCCATTAAACCTGGATCTAGTTCCGGGAATGTACCGTCATGTTGCATTTTCTGTATTTCAGAAAGGGCTTGAGCTAAAGCATCTCCTATTTCAGGCCCTTTCTCTGCAATATTGGAACTTAATCCCAAAAATCCTGAAAGGCCATTCAATGCAGTACTTAAACCAGGTTTATCTACGGCGAGAGCTGCAAGACCGGTTGCTGTAGACATTGCTGCTAGTGTATTGGATATTGCTCCCGAGTAATTTCCTTGATCTATATTAATCATAGCCTGAGTTAAAGCTGCACCTGTCAAAGCTGCATCAACCTGATATTTGACTCCCGTTAAATAATCTGAAGCACCTGGTGGAGAAGCTTGTATAGCGAAATTTAGTACCGAAGATGTAAGAGATAACGCTGATATTTGTTTATCTATAGATCTATTATCTCCAGATGAAGTTGCTGTATTTAAATCATTTACAGCACTATATATATCATTTATTTGTAAAACTAATGAACCACTCATAAAAACCCCTTTATTCTAAAGTAAAAATATTATTTTGTTTAACCCGTTTTAAAATATTAAATTCAGAACACCCCCAATATAAAAATTAAAATTAATATTACCCCCTTTAATCCAATCTACTTTTATAAAAAAATCTAGAATCTAAAAAATTCAACCAACCAGAATAAAACACCAATAATTCTCAAACATCTGACTTATTTACAATTCAAGACTCTAAAATTTATCACTATAAAATAACGATAAAGAACATGACAGATAAAAGCACCCCTGCCAAAAATGGCATAAAAGCTAATTTACTCTTATATTTTGCAGTCAACTTTCTTAATATAAAAATTAAAAAGCAAAGTAAATATGCTATTTTATAATTAAAAGAAGATAAATCATCAAAATAATTTAACCCTTCACTTCTTTTAGCAAGAAGATAAAACATAAAAGTAGTATAACTAGCCAAACCTAAAAAAAGAGCAATCAATCCCCATACTTCTGATTTGCTCATAATTTCGTTTTTCATAATCTTCCCCCAATAAAAACAAAGTAATTAAACTAAATTTTCATGAAATATAAAACTATTTAATTTTAAATTTATTCTTAAAATTTACATTGAAAAATATTATGCCTTTTACCCTCCAGCCTTCTTTAAATTTTCATATAAAATAAGCCGAAATTTTCAACATTATCCTTTCGTATTGCTATAGTTATTCTTAAATGATTAGTCACTGTTTTCTCTTTTTAAGTTTCACAATATTTGTTTGATGCAATATTACCATTAAGTTACTTTTTTATAAGGTAAAATTTTACCACTACGACAAATATTGTCGTTTATAAAACTAATATCCCCTTCCCCAAAACCACTCCAACACTACATCCCTTTCTTCCACACGATTTGAACTCAAAACCTGTAGCATCAAGCCATCAATTAAGTTTAAAACCATATTGGCATCGGGTTTCGGTTTGTTAGTTTCCAGACTAAAGACTAAATCAAAAATTTCTTTCAGTAGCCATTTTCTATATTCAATCGCCATGCGGTAAGCCCTTGGATAAAGCAGTTTTAATTCAAAAATAGCTTTAAACAAAAGATGGTAAAGGCTATTTACATCAACATGTAAGCGGACCATTTCTTTGAGTTTATCGGCTGCGTTTGGGTAGCGGTGTGAGTAGACAATTGCCAGAACTTCTTCTTTGAGTCGGCTTTTTTGAAAGATTAGACACATTTCAACAAGGCGTTCTTTTGAGTGAAAGTAGTTATAAAAAGTCGCTTTTTGAATTTTGGATTTTTTGATAATCAGGTCTACGCCTGCACTATGAAATCCATGCGTGGTAAAAAGTTGGATAGCGGTTTGAACAACCTGTAATTTTTTGGAAGATATTTCTAAAGTTGGCATCGTTTTACCGTTATAAATTCTTGTTGTTTCTAAATGAGATAAAAAGCCTGTACCCTTTTTGGGAGAAAAAAAGCACAGCAAAGCCGTAAGACGGTGCTTGGCACATCTCAAGTTTTGTTTTGCTAAGTTTTAACTAAAAATGACTTAAAGCCTGAAAACCTTATGGCGTTCAAACTGCTTTAAATTTTTAAGCTGTGTCGTTATAGCTTTTGGCATTGAGGGCCAAAAAATGATGGATGTGCATAGCCAACTCCTGATTTTGGGAGTTCTGCCAAAGCATTCATTTGGAATTATGGTGGCAGAACGAAAGAGGGTTGACAGACTGGCTTCGAGAACCCAGCACGCACAAAGGCGTCCCCCTTCCGTCCTACCGCTACAAAAAGGGAGACGAGTGGGTCTACATCAAAAAAACGAGTTTTTTCAATGTTCTCAAAGATCAGCCTGTCAAAGCCGGCTGGCAATGTGGCCAGCATGCAAAGCATAATCTGAGAGTTTAGAGGTGTCAATGTAGCTTTTATGACAAGTGTTTAAATTTCTTATTGTTTTTCATTAGATTAACTTAATTATTATTTTAGATATTATATTTAATTGTATTTATTTATTTTTTAAAAAGAGTCAGATACGGTAAGCTAAACCACATGAATTTTACTTTTTGATTTGGAATATTTTTTAGAACTTTACGAGAACATAAATGAGAAGACTATTTTCAAAGTCCATTTTAATATTAACCGCTGGGTGTTTATTGAATGGTTGTAGCCAAGGCCCTCTTCCATTAGAGGTTACACTACATCAAGATTATGTATGTGCCTTTACCAATAACCCTAAAAAAACGAATTATAGTTTTGATAATAAATTTTTGATTTTTGTGGCGAAAGCTGACTATACAAATGGCTACAAAAGCACTTATGAGAAAGAATATTCAAATGTTCCTTTGCCAATAGAAGAGAAAGATTGTGTAAAAATTTCTCTAAAGGCGTTTGAAAAGAATGTAGCTTATGACATTACTTTGGATATATACAAAACTTTCAATACACGTATTTGTGTAGTAGAACATAATAATAAGCTAGAAATCCGAGAGCCTGAACCTGGTGAAACAACTTGTAAATAGGCTTGTTCCTAGGCCCTCATTTCGCTATCTCAGAAACTACAAAACGGAAAGTGGGATTAGACAATCTCGGTCTGCCCCACTTGGTGATAAGCACGGTTAAAATAAACCAAACTTTGGTCATGCTGGCTTTGTTTAATCGCTACAATCGGACATATAAAAATCGTGTGTGTACCGACTTGTTGAATTTGCTCAATCTCACAATCGAAACTTACCAAAGCATCATCCAACACAGGTGAACCCGTTTCTAACTCAATCCATGCGCCATGTTTAAAGCGCTCTTCTGGTGTGAGTTTAGATGAAAATGCTTTTGAGATATGTTCGTGGTGCGCGCCTAACACATTCACAGTTAAGATTTTGTTATCTAGGAAATGTGCATGCGAACTCGCAGATTGGTTCATACACACCAATAATGTCGGCGGTGTGTCAGTCACACTACAAACAGCAGAGGCAGTAAATCCAAAACGGCCAGACATGCCTGCCGTGGTCACAACACTAACTGCACTTGTGAGTAAAGACATTGCATTTCTAAAGTCTGTTGCTTGAACCATGACATTATTCCTAAATTGAACCGTACCTTGTCCTGTGTGTTTGCTATACCGCCCAACTCCATCAGGAAGGTACTATCAACATGCGATCTGATTAGAGCGACATGTAGTAAGTAAAATGAGGGTTACTTGTTTGATTATCAACTGCTATCAAAAAAGTAACCCTTTATACCACTTATTGGTAAATATTAAGCAGTAAGATCATAACCCGTCAGTTCTCGGCGAACGATTTCTGCACCTGCACTTAAAGCATTTAACTTGCCACGTGCCACTTCACGAGAAAGAGGCGCCATGCCACAGTTTGTGCACGGGTAAAGCTTGTCAGCATCTACAAACTGAAGCGCTTTACGTAGTGTGTTAGCCACTTCTTCTGGTGTTTCAATTTGGTTAGATGCAACATCGATTGCGCCGACCATTACTTTTTTACCGCGAATGAGTTCGAGTAAATCGATAGGCACATGTGAGTTGTGACATTCTAACGAGATGATATCAATGTTAGACGTTTGAAGTTTCGGGAAAGCTTCTTCGTACTGGCGCCATTCCGAACCGAGTGTCTTTTTCCAGTCAGTGTTGGCTTTAATGCCGTAACCGTAGCAAATGTGCACTGCAGTTTCACATTTTAGACCTTCAATTGCACGCTCTAAAGTCGCGATGCCCCAGTCATTTACTTCATCAAAGAATACGTTAAATGCAGGTTCATCAAACTGAATAATGTCTACACCAGCAGCTTCGAGCTCACGCGCTTCTTGGTTCAAGATTTTGGCAAATTCCCAAGCAAGTTTTTCACGGCTCTTGTAGTGTCCATCGTAAAGCGTATCAATCATGGTCATTGGGCCAGGTAATGCCCACTTAATTGGCTGATTGGTTTGCTGACGTAAAAACTTCGCATCTTCAACAAACACAGGCTTTTGACGAGACACCGCACCTACCACAGATGGCACGCTTGCATCGTAACGGTCACGAATACGAACTGTTTCGCGCTTCTCAAAATCTACGCCATTTAAGTGTTCAATAAACGTGGTCACAAAGTGTTGGCGAGTTTGTTCACCATCGCTCACAATGTCGATGCCTGCAAGTTGTTGTTCATGCAACGCTAAACGTAACGCGTCTTTTTTACCTTCAACTAAGCCTTCGTTTTCGAGTTTCCAAGGTGACCAAAGCTTTTCAGGTTCTGCAAGCCAAGACGGTTTTGGTAAGCTGCCAGCAGTTGAAGTTGGTAATAATTTTTTCATGATCAATGACCCGTATGTTGATTAATTAGGAGCGTAATTAGCAGACCACTGCTCAAGAATCGCTTGGTATGGTTTGATAAATTGCTCTTCAACAAACTTCCCCTGCTCAATAGCCAGACGGCTACGTTCTTCACGGTCATACACAATTCGAGTAAGTGAATAATCTTCGTGTTTCAAGCTTGGTTGATAAGATTTTCCAGCCACTGAATTTGCGTTGTAAATTTCAGGACGGTAAATCTTTTGGAATGTTTCCATCGTACTAATGGTACTAATCAACTCAAGGTTGGTGTAATCACTCAACAAATCGCCTGTAAAATAGAACGCTAACGGCGCAACGCTATTTGGCGGCATGAAGTAGCGAACTTTTAAGCCCATTTTTTGGAAATATTCATCAGTGAGTGAATAGTCTTCTTGCTTGTATTCAACACCTAAAACTGGATGTTCGTTTTCAGTACGGTGATACTCTTTAGTCGTCGAAACGCTTAGGCAAATCACAGGCGCCTTTTTAAAGTTGGCTTTATAAGTTTCAGAGTTAATAAAGCTCTTAAACAAGTTACCGTGCAATTCACCAAACTTTTCTGGCGTGCTAAAAGTCGACTTGTTTTTGTTGTGATCTAACAACAGCACACTAAAGTCATAGTCACGTACATAAGACGAGAAGTTGTTGCCCACAATACCTTCGATGCGTTCATTGGTTTTCTTATCAACAATATTGGTTTTCAATATTTCGATTAAAGGAAGCCCGCTGGTACGGTTTTCGGCATCAATGTTCATTTCAACTGAAATGATTTCAAGTTCAACGCCATAGCGGTCGCCTTTAGGGTTGTCCCAATGAGCTAAGGCATTGAAACGATTGTCGATCATCTGCAATGTATTGCGCAAATTCTCTTCGCGGCTCATCCCTCTTGCCAAGTTAGCAAAGTTGGTTGTAATACGTGTATTGTCTGCTGGACGATAGTTCTCATCGAAACAAATACTCTTAATCGTAAATGTAAATTCTTTACTCATTGTGATCAGTACCCTAATTTCTGAGATAAAACCTAAATAAAAACTTTTTGCTCTTTTTAAACTTTCCAGACTTGTCAGTTTTGTGCCTTATGGTCTTATCAAAGTGAATTACTGGAGCGCTTCAGAGCATGAATAGATTTATACCGCAATCAGAACATGAATAAAAATGATTTAGTCTCATTACAAACTGAGTGAAATTCATGTTTAGGGTTTAATAAATAAGTATGAAGTTAAATATTTTTCATCTTCGGTAATTTTAGACAGCAGAAATTCAAGATACGGCGCTCAAGCAGTGCTTTAATCATTTTAAATATTCATTATTATTTTCAAATACTTAATATTAAAAATTTAAATTAAAAAGAATCAACCTAAAGTAATGTGTGCTGACTCTCATTCATCTCTGCTTTTAGCCATTCTAAAAATATGGTTTTACGTGAATCTTCCTCAAAAGCGCTATGAGAAAGTAAAAAATAGGCTGAATTATCTTGTACAACAGGTGAAATTTTTTTCAGTAAGTTCCACTCAAGTTCTTTTTCAATCATATAAATTGAGATGACTGTTGCGCCAAGTCCCGCCAAACAGCCTTCTAAACACAGATAAAAATGTTCGAGTTCAACTTTAGCGTAGCCTTTTAAACTCTGCTTTAACTCAGCAATGCGAGTGATATTTTTCAAAAAATTCGGTCTAGAGGTCGAAATGAGTAAATCGTTTGTTTCCGATGGCTTGGTTGCTTGAACTAGAGCGATATATTCATCGGCAATCTTTTCGCTATAAATATGCTCTCCCCAATCAAAGTCATTTCTGCGAATTGCGATATCAATATTATCTTTTTCAAAATCGACCACGCCACCTGCGGTAAGTAACACAACCTCAAAATCATGACCGAGCTTTTTAAATTTTGATAACCGAGGAATGAGCCATTTCATGGAAAGCGTCGGTTCACACGACAAGACCAGTTGCTTGTTGTGAGTTTTAGGCTGGCTGAGTTCTATTAAACATTCATCGAGTTGACCAAAAACTTGATGGCAACAACTCAATAAAATTTCGCCCTGCTCCGTCATCACAAGTGTTTTGTTTTTTCGTTCGAATAAAGTCGTATTTAAAGCTTCTTCTAAATTATAAATTTGTTTACTGACCGCACTTTGCGTCACAAATAATTTCTTTGCAGCTAAAGTGACGCTGCCATACTTCGCCACAAAATAGAAAAATTTTAGTGAATTCAGCGATATTCTTTCAATCATTCCAAAAACTCATAGATATATAGTCGTTTTTATCGATTTTTATTTTTAGATTTCTGTTCAAAATAAAAATCATCTTTATTAAACCCCATTTTAGATGATGAAAAATATATTAGATATCTATATCTATCTTCCCAAATGTAAAGTCCCAATCTTTCTCACGAAAAGAATAACAGCTCTAAGTAGAACAGCTCTCCTCTCAAATACATTCCAAAAAGTACAGATAAAAACGTTCGTTTTCAGTGAAGGGGCAAAATAATGGCAGAGTTCATTGCGGTTATTCTCATTACGATTTTGGCGGTGGTTAGCCCCGGCGCTGACTTCGCGATTGTGACCAAAAATAGTTACTTGTACGGTCGAAAAATAGGTGTATTCACTTCACTTGGAATATCGCTTGGCGTGTTGGTGCATGTCACCTACACATTAGTTGCCGTTGCCTTTGTAATGACTTATACGCCGCAAACTTTGAATATTGTTAAGTATATTGGCGCACTTTATCTGATCTATATTGGCTATAAAACTTTTACTCAAAAACCAGTTTTAGACACTGCGGCTTTAACTTCTATAGGTACTTTGCAAGCCATAAAATACGGCTTTTTTACCAACGCCCTGAACCCTAAAACCACGCTATTTGTGATTAGCACCTATACGCAAATTGTGAGCTTGACCACGCCTAAAACCATTCTTTTGGCTTATGGCTTTTTTATGTCTTTTGCCCATTTTGTATGGTTTTCACTGGTGGCGGTGCTGTTCTCATCCATGCTACTGAGACAGAAAATGTTAGCCAAGCAAGTACAGATTAATAAGGTGATTGGCTCAATTTTATGTGTGTTAGGTGTGATTTTGCTTTTTACTAAGTTTCAGTAAAGGCACTTGATTGCTAAAGCGATAATAAATACATAACATCGCTTTAGCTTATTTTGTTCAATAGATTAAGACATTACATGACTTAACCCTATAAGCGCTCATCTAAAATTCATATTTCGCCATCATCTCTATACGCTTATCTTTTCCTACTTGCTGGCTGACAGTGTTACGCTCACCATAAACATATTCAACCCCAAAAGTTAGTGGTTTATTGGGTTTAAACATCAGATTCGCCCAACTCTGTTGTAACTTTTTATTGGCATCTTTTGTTATTAGGTCTTTATCTTCATAGATCAATGCACCATGACCTATTGTGCCCCTTAGCTTTTCATTAAATTGATAAGTAAGGCCCAATTGAAATGCATCAAAATCAATTAATTCGACATCATCTCCGTTTTGGATATGACGGACATTATCTGAAGTTGCCAGTAATAACTTATTGTCTCCAGAAACATGCGAATAGTTGCTATTAAATAATAAGGATGGCGTGATTTTATAGCGAAGACCTAATGCGGCACCCCATCCCGTTTTAGTTTCATCATTTTCATTGCGTAGACGGACTTCCTGAACTAAACCACGTGCGGTCATTACACCTTTGTCCGTAGCAAATTCATATTTCAATTTACTTGCCAGTAAAGGCAGACGGTTCTCGTCATTGCCTTTTTCTAAGCTTAAGAAATAAGAGGTTGATGCATTAATTGGCCCAGAATAACGCACCATTGGATTACGATTAGTACCTCCACCTAATGCGGTATTTGAATCTAGCATTTCTGGTGCTGTTTCAGTTGAAAGAAAAGTAGACGTCGTTTGACCAATCAACCATCTATCATAGTTTAAATAAACATGTCGCAGACGGGCATTGTCTTTATTTGTCCCACCACGAAAATCTATTTCAATTTTCCCTTTTAACGTCTTTTCCCCTACAGGAGTATTAAAATCTAAACCAATACGAGAAGCATTTACGGTCGAATCCAAGCGATCTTCAGTCGATTTTTTATCAGGATCACCATCTAGTAACACACCATTAATGCGGTTAAACATACCTTTCGCACCTTCAAACTGATAGGCAGTATCAGCACGAACAAAGCCATACAAATTAACATTGGCACCTGATTTTGTTTGCCATTTGAATATAGCTTGAGTATTTTTTTCACGCGGCGTGATAACACTTGCCGTAGGTACGTGTGGGACCTGTACGCTATTTGCAGGTATTGCTTGCTGAGCCTGAAGCATTTGTCGGAGTTCATTCACTTCTGCACGTAACTGTTCAAGTTCACTGCTCTGATTGGCATGGGTAAATGTAGTAATCGTGGTCAAGCTAACGATTAGTACTGTCTTAGGTGAGTTAAATTTCATTTTGCATTCCTTTGTTTTATTTCAAAAAAGCGTGCTGTTCATCCATTTACAAAAATTGTAGATATAGTCCCCCCTTAAATCGCTTTTCAGCTCTTTAAAAATGTCTTACTTACTTTTTAGATTTAAAAAACAATTGCAGACTGTATTGATAAAAAAAGCGTGTAGTGAGAATGACGAAAATTAATCTTGAGAGTTGAAAGGAAACGACGATGGGTACTGCGAGTCCGAGAGCTTTAGCCATCAGTGACATTTCTGCGATGCCTCCGGGTGAAAGCCCTAAAATCAAGATTTGTTTTTCTGTATGACTTAAATTAACCAGTAATAAAGCAACGCTGATCGATAACGCTAAAGCCAGTAGATTGAATATCAGTGTGATTCCAATAAATTTTTTATTTTTCCTTAAAAAGCTAAATGGAAATTTGCTACCTAATGACCAGCCAATACAGACTTGACCAAAGGCAGTAAACCATTCAGGCAATTTCATCTGAAGTATTCCACAAAATGACAATAACCCAATAATGGCGAGTGGACCCAAAATCCAAGCATTCAAAAGATTAAAAAATTGAAAAACCTTACCCACAAACAGAGCCAGACAAAACAGCAATACAACCTGAAAAAAGCTAAATTGATCCGATACTGGTATCTTTAAACCAGTCCATTGAACATGAAAATAAAGCTCCATAAAAATTGGAACCAGCACAACCAAAATCACAATTCTCAAACTATGGGCAGCAACGACTTTATCGACTTGAGCTTGATATCGTTCTGCAATATTCACCATTTCACTGGCGCTACCAATCGCAGAAGAAAACCATGCAGTTGCCCAATCCAAGGCATTAACTCGATATTGCAATCCAGCCAGCAACGTACCCAACACAAGTGACCATGCCAAACCTATGAGGATAAAGCCCCAATATGCTGCCACTGCCTGTACCAAAGCTGGTGAAAAGTATAGGCCTAAAGCCATACCGATAATGACCTGCCCTATGCGTCGCCACTGGGGATCACAGGCAAGTGGATGACCAACACTACCGAACAATAAAGCCGTCAATAAAGGTCCAAGCAACCAAGGCAAGGGAATATGCAAATATTTGGCAATTAAAGCTCCGACCAGAGCAATTGCTAATCCTTTGAGATTTGAGCTTATTTTTTCCATAATTCAGAGCAATAATAGTCAACCAATGCTGACTATTATTGCTGTCCTTTTAAGCTTGTTGCTTTTTGATAAACAAGTATTTACGAACGATTGGCAAGATCAATAATAATCCTGACATGATCCAAAGTCCTATACTAATGTTACTGCTCCATAAGACATTAAGTTCCCCTTGAGAAATTGAGAGTGCACGGCGCAGATTCGATTCCATTAATTCGCCAAGTACAAAACCAAGAATCAGTGGAGCTAAGGGAAAATCAAATTTTCTGAGAATATATCCACATACACCTAAGCCCATACATAACAGCAAGTCAAAGATATTGCTATGAATAGCATACACACCAACAAAACTCACACTTGCGATGATCGGGATCAGAATGTAATTAGGAATACTCAGCATGCGGGCAAAGAAGCCGACCAATGGCAAGTTCAATACCAACAGAATGATATTACCCACCATAAGCGATGCAATCAGCGACCACACCAATACAGGTTGCTGAACAAATAACTGCGGACCTGGTGCGATGTTGTACATAAGCAATGCGCCCATCATGACCGCAGTCGTCCCCGAGCCCGGCACACCTAGTGTCAACATAGGTACAAATGAACCACAAGCGGCTGCGTTATTCGCACTTTCTGGTGCAGCAAGCCCACGTAAATCACCTTTACCAAACTTGCTACTATCCTTTGCCATTTTACGTTCAGTGGTATAGGCCATCGCACTTGCAACGGTTGCACCTGCTCCTGGAAGAATACCTAAGAAGAAACCAATCACTGAACTGCGGATAATAGCAACCAACGAGAAAAAGAACTCTTTAAGATTAAAAAGAGAACGCTTTCCTTGTTTTAAAGCAACTTGACCAATTGTCGTACGTTCGAGCATTAATAGGATTTCGCTTACACTAAATAGGCCAATAACCAAAGTAGTAAAAGCAATTCCGTCACTTAAACCCACACTGTTAAAGGTAAAGCGATATACACCTGTAATTGCATCCATCCCTACAGTTGAAAGTGCTAGGCCCATGAGTGCCATAATTAAAGTTTTAAAAGGCTGCGTACTAACCAGACCAGTTAAACAAACAATTGCAAAGACCATCAGAGCAAAATATTCAGCGGGACCAAACGCAATTGCCCATTTCGCCAATATAGGAGCAAACAGCACAATCCCAATAAAGGCAACCGTACTTCCAACAAAGGAACTGACCGATGACAAAGACAATGCAATTCCTGCCTTACCTTGCTGTGCCAATGGATAACCATCTAACGTGGTCATAATGGCCCCAGCATCTCCGGGTACGTTTAACAGAATCGCTGAAATACGTCCGCCATATTCACAGCCCAAATAAACTGCTGCCAATAAAATCAAGGCACTATCTACGGGTAAACCCAAAGCGTAAGCAAACGGCAATAAAATTGCCACACCATTAATTGGACCTAAACCCGGTAATAAGCCAACAATCGTTCCAATAAATGCGCCAATCAAAGCAATTAAAAGATTCTGCGGCTGCAAGGCAACCTCAAACCCCATCATTAAAAAACTTAATACATCCATATCGGGTCATCCTTAACCAAAAAATCCAAGTGGTAACGGCACATCCAAGAAACGGTCAAACATATAGTAGGTACTCATGCTCAGTACCAAACCTGTCACCAAAACCGGTATGGTTTTGCCATGGAAAAGTTTGCCCACTGCAATGGTCATCAACAGGGTTGCAACAATAAAGCCGAGCCATTCAAAAACTAATGCATATAGCGTTAAAGCCACCACACACAACACTAACTTAACGACTAGATGTTTTGTCCATCCCAATTCCACGGGTTCAAACATAATGGCCGGTCGAATAGTGAGATACGCTGCACTCGCTGTAATTAAGCCCATTAATAAAATAGGAAAAGCTTTAGGGCCCACTGGATCGTAGGAAATTGGGGCTTCAAAATTGCTCGCATAAATCAACAAAAATAACCCACAAACCGTAATAATGGCGGTAAGAATCCGTTCAGATTTCATCATCTATCCTCAGAAAAAAACTGAGCTGAAAAATAGCTTCTCAACCCAGCCGATTTGTTATTGTGATAATTTATATTCTTGCGATAACTGCCGCATTTCCGCGGTCTGTTTATAAACATAAGCTTTGAGTTCTTCACCTGTCAGCTGAAATGGGAGTAGATCCTGATTTTCACGGACTGCGTTAAATTTCTGGTTAGCCATCATTTTATCGAAGGCATTTTTCCACCAACCATAAGCTTCATCACTGACCTTTGGCCCCATATAGAAACCACGGATCACCGGCCACTCAATGTCATAGCCTTGCTCTTTTGCAGTAGGTAATTTTGAGAACTTCCCGTCTAAACGCTTGTTAGCAAAAACTGCCAATACCCGAATATCACCAGACTCTAGGTATGAACTGACTTCACTAATATTGCCGACCCCAACTTGAATATGCTGCCCCAGTAATGAAGTCAGCACTTCCCCACCGCCTTCAAGTGCAACAAATCTTAAATCGGCAGGACTAATACCTGCTTTTTTTGCCAACATTGCTGTTTGCATCCAGTCTTGACCACCCACACTTCCGGCACCACCAAAGCTAAGTGCTTTTGGATTTTCTCTGAGTGCTTTCATCAAGTCATCAAGGTTTTTTAATGGTGAGTCCTTATGTACCGAAACCAAACCATAATCGACGGCGACGCCAGACAACCATTTCACATCTTTTTCAGTGAAGTGTCCGAATTTTCCTTGTGCTAAGTTCAAGAGTGAACCAGTGGAAAATGCAACCACGGCATTATTATTCGCAGGATCACTGTTTACGATCTTGTTATAGGCTACGGCACCAACCCCACCTGGCATATAGGTTACGCGTATTGGATCTTTGAGTTGGTCTGTTTGTTTAAAGCCAGATTGAATCAATTTACAGGTCATATCAAACCCGCCACCCGGCTTAGCTGGGGCTATACATTCCGGCCGTTTTGGCTGACCCGCCTCTTTAGAAGCATTTCCTGAACCACACCCAGCCATTGTCACACTGACGCATGTTAATGCGAGTAAAGTTAAATTTTTCATGTTACATACATCCTTATAACGTTTGCTCTATTCATATTTTGATTTTTACCAATCTCCATAATCGACCTCCTTGGCACGATCATGCTTATCGGTTTTTAGTTTTGGTCTTATGTTTTGAAATGCGCTTTTCACAGCGAACCTCAGTAATGCAGCGTTACTATAAAAATTACGAATCAATCGACTGAAAGAAATAGCTAAGGAGAGGGAAAGTTAGGACAATCACCAGATCTATAATGAAAATTAAAACCTTTGCAAAAATATCCTGAAATGCTACGGTTAAATAATACTGATGAATAACAATAAGATAGTAAAAAATAATCCATTGTGTTGTCTTTTGCATATCCATGCTATGGGTAACGTTTAATGTTCAAATCAATAACCCTGTTTATCCAATCTTCCCTTCTGATCAAATGAGCGAAATCCTCATATATTTTTCCAATAGTTATTGAATCAGTTACTCTTCTTCATAATTTGAAAATCCATCATATTTTTTAATGCATCATGCATTTAATGCTCTCCTTTTCTCATTTGAAAAGATTAAAGCACAGATCAAGAAAACATCGTGATACCAATAAATTAAAGGGGGCATTAGTAAAATTAAATAGGTTAAAACTCTAAGAAAAGAGCATGGGAGAGACTGAAAATTTAAGGGTAAATTTATCGTAATAATAATTAAAAGTTAGAGGAGAAATTTTAATATTAAAGTTGAAAAAGATCGTTTTTATTGTTTTTAGAATATCAAATTAAAGATCTTTTTTATGGATTGCTGTTAATATTAAAGCACATGATAGATTTCCCAATCCTTCATATCTGTATAAATTAAATCAAGGATGATGAGCGAACACATTTATTATGGAAATCAAACAAATAAAGTATTTTTTGACTGTGGTTGAAGCAGGTAGTATTGGTAAAGCTGCCCAAAAACTCGATGTGGGTGCTTCTGCTATTAGCCAGCAAATTAGTAAATTAGAACAAGAGCTAAGCATTCGCCTATTACAGCGTAATGCCTTTGGTGTAACCCCTACTCCAGCAGGTCTCGCATTTTTAAAACATTCTCAACTTATTTTACGTCAAGTGAACTTCGCGGTAGATGCTGCTCATTCTGCACGACTGTCTGGACATGTCAGCCTTGGCTTTCCACCGACGATTACTGCTTTGATTGGTATCCCTTTAATGAAACTAATGTCTGAACGTTACCCAGATATTCGTTTAGAGATTGTGGAAACACTATCGGGTAATCTAATTCAGTCTATTAACTCGCGTCAGCTCGATATCGCCATTATTTTTACCAATGAAATTGATAAACAGTGGTCGATTCAACCCTTGGTACGCGAGCAAATGTATTTAATGGCACGAAAGGAAGTGCTAGAAGAATATGGTCTTGCCGATTGCATCAAAAGTGGTGTGATTCAGTCTCAACAAATTGGAGACCTTCCTTTAGTATTACCACGTCAGCGCCATAGCTTAAGAAAGTTGCTTGAGCACAAGATTGGTCAGCTTAATGTCGTCTATGAAATTGATGGCCTACACTTACTCATGGACAGTCTAATTCACCTCGACCTTGCCAGCGTCCGCCCAGGTAGCGCTTGTCTACAAGAGTACAAACATAAGCTTCAATTACTCAAGTTAGTAGACCCTGAAGTTGAACGAATCAATTACTTGGTAAGCCTTGCCGAAGAAGAATTATCACCTGCAGCACTTGCCGCAAAGTCAGCCATTAAGGCCTGTGTGAAAGATTTGATTCAAAACCAGATTTGGCCATGTTCTGAAATTATTTTATAAAGAGTCATTAATTTTATTAAATACCTAATTAATTTTGCCCTCTCACTCCCTCCTGCTTTTTGAGATTACATTTTCGTCCGAATGATAAGTGGTTTTCCGCTTATCGAAATATAGATGTGTAGTTTGAACTGGAAACAAGGCATCACATTTTCTGCAAAGGACCTCGCTAAATCTCATCTCTAACCCATTTGCTCTTTAGATTTATTGATTGAATCAATTTAGGTCCAGCCTCGAAAATCGTGAATGTTTCCATTTTGTCAGGCCAAGGAGGTCTCCAATGGATGTCGTGAATAACCGTAGGGCTACTTTTAAAAAAATATTAAATGTCACGAGTGGCAACTTTTTAGAGCAGTACGACTTTTTTCTTTTTGGTTTCTATGCCACTTATATCGCGGCAAAATTTTTCCACTCTGAAAATGAATATGTCTCTTTAATGATGACATTTACCGTATTTGCTGCGGGTTTTCTTATGCGTCCTCTCGGCGCTATTTTCTTGGGCGCTTATGTCGACAGAGTTGGTCGACGTAAGGGTCTTATTGTTACTTTAAGTCTTATGGCCATCGGAACCATCTTAATTACCTTTGTACCAGGTTATGAAACCATAGGTATTATTGCGCCGATTTTGGTGGTGATTGGACGTCTATTACAAGGCTTCTCGGCAGGTGTTGAATCTGGCGGTGTTTCTATTTATCTCGCAGAGATTGCAACGGATAAAAACCGCGGATTTATCACAAGCTGGCAGTCTGGCAGCCAACAAGTTGCTGTTGTGTTTGCCGCATTACTTGGCTACTGGCTCAACACCATCTTAACTACGGCTCAAGTGGGTGAATGGGGCTGGCGTATTCCGTTCTTAATCGGTTGTTTGATTATTCCTTTAATCTTCTTGTTCCGTCGTACGTTAGAGGAAACTGAAGACTTTAAATCGCAAAAGACTCATCCTTCAACAAAAGAAATTTTTAGCACACTGGCAACCAACTGGCGCATCGTCCTTGCAGGCATGATGATGAGTGCAATGACGACGACCACTTTCTACTTTATTACGGTTTACACCACAGTGTATGCAAAACGTACTTTAGAAATGTCAGTAACAGACAGCCTTTTAGCAACAGTGTTTGTTGGTTTGTCTAATTTCTTCTGGTTACCAATGGGTGGTTTGCTTTCAGACAAAATTGGCCGCCGTCCAGTACTAGTCGGTATTACCACTCTTGCTCTCTTTACAAGTTATCCAGTTTTAAATTGGTTAGTGAGCAACATTAGCTTCTCAAACCTTCTAATTACGCTTGCTTACTTCTCGTTCTTCTTTGGTATGTACAACGGAACCATGGTCGCAACGCTTGCAGAAGTGATGCCGAAACGTGTGCGTACAGTTGGTTTCTCTTTAGCGTTCAGCCTTGCAGCCGCTATTTTTGGTGGTATGACACCAATGGCTTGTACCTTCCTTGTCGAAAACACAGGCAACCCGAGTACCCCTGCTTTCTGGCTCATGCTTGCTGCGGTCTGTAGCCTCATCTCAAGCTTGTATCTATGCCGCGGTTCTAAACAGAAAAATACTGACGCGATTGCTGAACCTGCAAAAATTAGCGCTTAAAAACAACTACTACTTAACCTGAAATTTTAATGAACAGTACGGCAGATTTTAAATCTCCGTACTGTGTTCTCCTGTCATTAAAGCGAGATACTATGAAAAAGTCCCCTATCTTCATGACCATTTGCCTAGCTAGTGCTGGCTTAGGCTCAACTCTTGCTAACGCAGATACTATAGAAGTAATTAGCTCAGGTGGTTTTTATTCATCTATGGAAAAACTCATTCCATTATTTGAAAAACAAACAGGCCATACCGTGCATCTCTCGTCTGGTTCATCAATGGGTGCATCACCGACTGCAATTCCAAATCGACTCGATCGTGGTGAACGTTTTGATGTGGTGGTCTTGGCTGCTCCTGAACTCAACAAACTCGCAGAAAAGGGTTATGTAGACCCAAATTCACAAAGTGCATTAGTGAATTCAAGCATTGGCATGGCTGTGCCTAAAGGTGCACCAAAACCAGATATCAGTTCTGCAGAAAAATTTGAAAAAGTTTTATTAAATGCCAAGCACATCGGCTATTCAGCAAGTGCGAGCGGTACGCATCTTGAAAAAGATGTTTTCCCAAGCTTCCCGCCTGTCGAGTACAAAGTAATTTCGAGTAAGGCAGAAAAAGTAGTGGGTGACCGCGTTGCAAAACGTATCGCCGAAGGCCAGTTTGATATTGGTTTCCAGCAAATTAGTGAAATCAAACCTTTTACAGGCAAATATGGTCAAGTTGAATTAGTCGGCCCAATCCCTGCACCGTATCAAAAAGTGACGGTATTTGCGGCAGGCATTGGTAAAAACTCGGAACATGCAAAAGTCGCAAAAGAGTTAATTAAATTTGTGAAATCGCCACAAGCAACACAAATTATTGAAGAACAGGGTCTTGAGCAGGTTAAAGAATAAAAGCTCTAAAAGGCAACATCTTGAGGTGATGTTGCCTTTACTCTATTGCCAGTTTACTCAAAGCAATAGAGTAAAAACTATAGCGACAAACCAGTGTAGAATTAATCCATAAGGGTTAATGTAGTATTTGCCGTGGAACTGAAACAATTAAAGTATTTTATTGCAGTGATCGAGTCAGGAAGCTTGGGTAAAGCTGCAAAAAATCTCGATATTGGAACTTCTGCATTAAGCCAGCAAATCTCAAAATTAGAAAGCGAGCTTTCTATTCGCCTTTTACAACGTACCGCTTTGGGTACGGTTCCCACCCCTGCGGGCTTAGCTTTTTTTCAACAAGTGCAACTGGCACTTAGACACCTAGACCATGCCGTAGACTCTGCGCATTCTTCACGTTTAAGTGGCCACGTCACCGTCGGTTTTTCGCCGAGTGTTGCAGCAGTTATTGGCACGCACTTTTTAAAACTCATGAGAAATCGTTACCCCGACATTAAAGTCCGTCTAATTGAAGGGTTATCGGGTGACTTAAAAGCTTTAGTTAATGCAAGGCAACTCGATGTTGCCATCATCTTTAGTGACGATGTCGACCCACAGTGGGCCATACAACCTTTAGTCAAAGAACAGATGTTTTTAATCTCGCCTAAAGAAGTGCTGAGTCAGTACGCGCTTGAAAGCTGTATCGACACTCAGACCATTAATCATTCACAGCTTAAAGAACTTCCCCTGATTTTACCAAGTCAACGACATGGACTGCGTTTATTGCTCGAACAGAAAATTCACCAACTTAAAGTGGCCTATGAAATTGATGGGCTGCATTTGTTAATGGAAAGCATTAGCCAACTCGAAATGGCAACTATTCAACCTGCTGGTGCATCATTAAACTCAAGGCAAGACTTGTGTTTGCTACGCGTTGTAGAACCTGCCATTGAACGCATTAACTATTTAATTAGTCTCTCTGAAGAAGAACTCTCGCCTGCCACTTTAGCCACGAAAGTAGTGATTCGCGCTTGTGTAATTAACTTGATTAATGAAAAGCGCTGGCCCGGTGCGGAGCTCATAAACACTTAAGCCATTAGTGTTTATTTTTACTAAACACCCATTCAAGCCTAGCCTCTCACTTCGCCTTCCCTTTTAAAGCTACATTAGCCCTAGCTGAGAAAGGGAGAAATCCATGCATGATGTAATTGTGATTGGTGGTGGGAATGCCGCACTGTGTGCCGCGCTCACGGCAAAAGAAAGTGGCGCGTCTGTGCTTGTCATAGAAGCAGCACCTAAAGAATGGCGTGGTGGTAACTCACAACACACTCGTAACCTTCGCTGCATGCATGACGCTCCTCAAGACGTATTGGTCGATGCCTACCCCGAAGAAGAATATTGGCAAGACCTACTTAAAGTGACTGCAGGCAAAACCAATGAGCACTTAGCCCGTCTGGTCATTCGTAGCACTGCAACCTGCCGCGACTGGATGCGTAAACATGGGGTGAATTTTCAGCCGCCACTATCGGGTGCTTTGCATGTTGCACGTACTAATGCTTTTTTTATGGGTGGTGGTAAAGCCCTCATTAATGCGTATTACCGTAGTGCTCAAGAGCTTAGTATCGAAATTTTATACAACACAAAAATTAAAGATCTAAAGTTAAATCAAGGACAGTTTGAAGCTGCAATTGCTGAAGATGGCCGTGTATTTAAAGCAAAAAGCTGTGTATTGGCCGCAGGTGGTTTTGAGTCAAATTTGGAGTGGCTAAGAGAAGCATGGGGACAAAATGAAAACGGCGAATGGCCTGCCGATAATTTCATTATTCGCGGAACCCGCTTTAATCAAGGCAACTTGCTTAAATTTATGATAGATCAAGGTGCCGATATTATTGGTGACCCATCGCAATCGCACTGTGTCGCCGTAGATGCACGTGCACCGTTATATGACGGTGGTATTTGTACTCGTATTGACTGCGTTTCCTTGGGGATTGTGGTCAATAACAAAGCTGAACGTTTTTATGATGAAGGCGAAGACTTCTGGCCAAAACGTTATGCGATTTGGGGCCGTCTTGTTGCCAAACAGCCACAGCAAATTGCTTATTCGATTATTGATTCAAAAGCCATTGGTCGCTTTATGCCACCTGTATTTGCTGGTGTAAAAGCAAATAGCATTCAAGAGTTAGCCGAAAAAATCGGGCTAGATGCCAAAACCTTATGCCATACCGTAGAAGAATTTAATCAAGCCTGTGTGCAAGGCACCTTTAACCATACTGTTTTAGATGACTGCACCACCGAAAATATTGTTCCCAACAAAACTCATTGGGCCGTTCCTCTCGACCAGCCACCCTTCTATGCCTATGCCCTTAAACCCGGCATTACCTTTACCTATTTAGGTTTAAAAGTCGAAGATGATGCTGCTGTACGTTTTAACAATAAGCCAAGCCGCAACCTGTTTGTCGCAGGTGAAATGATGGCAGGTAACGTACTTGGTCAGGGTTATACCGCGGGCGTTGGTATGTCGATCGGAACGACATTTGGGCGAATTGCCGGAAAAAATGCCGCCCGCTATGCACTTTCACAAGGAGTTGAACATGAATGCTAATAGCAAAGCCCTAATTCCAGTTGTTCAGCTCTCAGACCACGAGCAAGAAGTCCAAAGAGTCCTACAGATTTGTAATGCTTGTCGCTACTGTGAGTCATTTTGCGCTGTTTTTGCGGCGATGACCAAACGTCTTGAGTTTAACCAAGCCGATATTCATTACCTTGCAAACCTGTGCCATAACTGTGGTGCGTGTTTACACGCTTGCCAATATGCCCCACCGCATGAGTTTGGCGTAAACATTCCTAAAGCGATGGCGCAAGTACGTTTAGAAACTTACCAAGAATTTGCGACCCCTCAGCCTTTAGGTCGACTTTATAAGTCTGTAGGTATTCCTTTTGTCTCGGTGTTAACACTTATTTTCTTTTTTTGCATGTTAGCCGTAGTGTGGTGGAAAGGCACTGACTTATTTGCAGGTTACCAAGGTAATTTCTATGCGATTTTCCCGCATAACTTTTTAGCCCTATTATTTGGAGCGACCTTTACAGTTGCGATTGTTTTGCTCGGCATTGGAATTAGCAAATTCTGGCGACAAACCTCTAAAGTCATTCATGGCAAAGTTGAGAAACCCGATCTGGTTCAAGCCACTCAAAATGTATTAACGCTTAAATATTTAGATGGCGGTCATGGTAAAGGCTGTAATGAGCAAGATGATCGTTACACACAAATCCGCCGTGTGTTCCATCACCTGACTTTTTATGGCTTTATGCTCTGCTTTGCAGCTACGGGTGTAGCGACTTTATATCACTATTTTCTTGACCTACACGCACCTTATCCTTACCTAAGCTTACCTGTGATTTTAGGAACTTTGGGTGGAATCGGCTTAGTTGTCGGGCCTGCTGGCTTACTCTATTTAAATCTTAAACGCCATCCGTTGCATGGTGACCGTGAGCAAAAACCTGTAGATCGAGGCTTTATTTTCCTTCTACTTATCGTTAGCGCTTCAGGGCTAGCACTCATGGCATTTCGCAATACCCCTTACATGGCACTTTTATTGATTTTCCATTTAGCTACAGTCATGACCTTCTTTATTACCATGCCATTTGGAAAGTTCGCACATGGTTTTTACCGCAGTGCTTCTTTACTCAAATTTGCCATCGAAGAACGTATTTCTAAGAAGTCATAATTTCATTCAAAAGTATTCACTATCTTGGCATAGTGAATACTTTTATTATTTTTAAGCTCAAAAAACTTCATACCGTCCCTACTTTTTACTATTTAGAATTCCTAAGCCATACATCGGCCACTTCGTACTCGCTTTAATATTATTAATGAGCATCGCAACTAAAACTAAAGACACTGCACCGACCAAAACAGGGAAAATTAAGAAATTCCACTCGTAATGTATGCTGCTTGCGGTGAGCAAAATAACCAAAGGATTAGCTCCAGCAGGTGGATGAACGCATTTAAAAACCTGCATGAGCGCAATTGCACAGCCCACTGAAAAAGCAATTGTAAAAATGGAAACACCGACAAATTTTAGAAAAAACAAACCCACAAAAGCCGAGATAAGATGCCCAAATATAATATTTCTGGGCTGTGCCAAAGGTGACTGCGACACGGTATAGAGCAATACACAGGTTGCACCAAACGGGGCCATGATAAAGATATTGTGTGTGAGCTTACTCAACCACAACAGTATAAAAATACTGAGCGTCCCCCCAACAAGGCTTCTTAAGACATCAACTTTAGTGGGCGACGGAGCCAGTTTTTCTTTGCCATAAAAGATCGAGAACATGGTTTTATTCCTTAAACAAACATTGCTTTTTAAAAAGCATATAGATAAAATTTCAAATAGTACAGATCTGTACTATTTTATTTTTTGGAAAAGACACATGTCAAAATCTGCCTTAAAAATATTAGATACAGCCGAGAAGTTATTTAATGAAAATAGTTTTGTCGGGGTTGGCGTTGACCTGATTCGCGATGAATCTGGCTGCTCTAAAACCACCATGTACACGTACTATAAAAATAAAAATCAATTGGTTAAGTCTGTGCTCGTTGCACGTGATGAGCGATTCAAGCAAAGCCTTTTGGGCTATGTTGGAGATGCAACAGGGTTAGAGGCCATCAATAAGATTCTGGATTGGCACACTAACTGGTTTAGACAAGATTTTTTTAAGGGCTGTTTATTTGTAAGAGCTGTCGCTGAATCTAACCAAGATGATCAAGACATTATTTCTATTTCTAAAGCCCATAAACAATGGATTAAAGTATTGATTGCACAAAACTGCAATATACCCAATGGTGAAGCTTTATCTGAGCTGATCTATACGGTGATTGAAGGGCTAATTAGCCGCTTTTTAGTCGATGGTTTCGATGAAACACTTGCGACAAACATGAAAAACTCTATTAATCAATTACTTAATATTCATAAACATTAGCATGAGAACTTAAAATGGAAGTGGACCATATTTTTATTTGTGTACAATCAGGCGCTCCCGAAGCTGAAACTTTAAAAAAATTCGGTCTAACAGAAGGTTCATCCAACAAGCACCCGGGTCAAGGTACCGAAAACAGACGCTTTTTCTTTAAAAACAGTTTTATCGAGTTAATCTTTTTAAATAATCCAGAAGAAGCCTCAAGCGATCTCACCAAACCAACTCTGCTTTTTGAACGACTCAGTGCTCAAGATAATATCGCATCCCCTTTTGGAATTTGCTTTAGACCTAAAAATAAAGATGATAACGGCGCAAAATTTCCTAATTGGGTTTACAAGCCAAGCTATTTACCAGCCAGCTTAGAAGTAAATGTTGCCAAAGACTCTATTGTATCTGAGCCAATGTGGTTCTTCCTTTCATTTGCTTCACGACCAGACCTTGCTGCAAAAGACAAACAACAACCTCTTGTGCATAGCAAAGATTTATCAGAGATCACCGCGATTAAGGTTTCTATTCCAAACCTTAATCAGCATCCTACTTCATTACTGTTCAATACAGTTGATAATTTTGAAGTAACTGATGGATCGGAACATTTAATGGAAATTAGTTTTGATCATGAACCTCAAGGAATGATTCATGATTTCAGACCAGAGCTGCCTCTTATTTTTAAATATTAAAGCTCTTACTTATTAATAAAAAAACTGTGATTTATTGCAAATCACAGTTTCCATTTAAATTGAATAACATTAAAAGCGGCAATAGCTTAAGCAATTTTTCCATCAATAATGCCTTTCTCTTTTAACGTAGCCAGCTCCTCTGCTGTTTTAAATCTCGATAAGATTTGAACAGTATGTTCACCAAGTTCTGGCGGCGCATGATGATATTCAACGGGAGTATCAGACAGTTTGATGGGTGAGCCAATGGTTTGGAAGTTTTCATTTAAACGATGAGGAATATTCACCACCAAGTTGCGATGTACGATTTGTGGTTCAGCCAAAGCATCTTCAATAGAGTTGATAACACCTACGGGTACTTTTAAAGCATGAATCATCTCAACCCATTCTTTAGCAGTTTTTTGCAAAAAGTGCTCGGACAATAAAGGAATCAGTTCATTTCGATATTTGACACGATCTTGATTGCGTACAAACTTTTCATTTTCGAGTAACTCTGGATAACCAATCGCAATACACAAATCTTTAAACTGTTTATCGTTACCGCACGCAATAATAAATTCTTTATCTTTAGCCTTAAAAGTTTGATACGGCACAATACTCGGGTGTTGATTACCCATGCGCTGTGGTGCTTTACCTGAGGCTAAATAGTTCATTCCCTGATTTGCCAGTGCCGCGACCTGTACATCAAGTAAGGACATATCAATATACTGACCGCGCCCCGTGTGCGAGCGTGCAATCAATGCGGCCTGAATGGCAATGGTGGAATATAGACCAGTTTGAATATCTACAACAGCCACTCCAACCTTTTGCGCACCACCACCTGCCACATCATCAGGCTCACCAGTAATGCTCATTAAGCCTGACATACCCTGAATAATAAAATCATAGCCGGGCTCTTCTGCACGTGGACCATCTTGTCCAAAACCCGTAATCGAACAATAAATAATATTTGGGTTTAACTCACTTAACGAAGCATAGTCCAAACCATATTTAGCCAAAGAGCCTGTCTTATAATTTTCAATGACGACATCGGCAGTCTTGGCAATTTCATAAATTAGAGCCTGACCTTCGGATGTGGTTATGTCTACCGCAACCGAATATTTATTGCGATTCGTACACTGGAAATAACCAGATTCACGAGTCATGTTACCGTCGTGATCGGGCATCCATGGTGGACCCCACATACGGGTGTCATCACCTACTCGAGGACGTTCAATTTTAATCACTTCCGCGCCAAGGTCTGCCAAGATTTGACCACACCATGGCCCCGCAAGCACACGACTTAAATCTAAAACTCGAATTCCTTGTAATGCACCCATAACGATACCCTTATCTTTGAGAAGGCGCTCAAAACACCTTCTTTTCATTGTTTATGATTGTCTTTGTGGATCGTACTGACGATCTTTAATAAATAAGCCTGGCAATACACCCGCAACAAAATACGCAGCACCCATCACAATAAAGGCCATGGTAAACGTACCGCCCGATGCCAAGAAACCAATGGTAGCTGGTGCAATAGCGGCCCCGACACGACCAATGTTATAAGCCCCGCCAATGGCTGTTCCGCGCACATCGGTTGAAAAACTTTCAGCCATATAAGTCGCGTTCACACCATATGGAATGCCGTATAAAAAGCCAAAAGTGATCAATAAATACAAAATATTGTCAGGAGTATTGAAGAAAATAATGATTGGCAAGAACACGGCGCTGGCTATTGTTCCAAACACAAAAACAGCACGGCGGTTAAATTTGTCAGCAAGATAACCCGCTAAAATTTTGCCTAGAATCATTGCCGTATATGAACCCACCATATAACTGGTTAAGTTTTTAAAGTTCATATGCACTTCTGTTTCTAAATAACTTGGCATCCAGTTGTTAATGCCGTAATAACCAAACTGTAAGAAAAATGCTGTGGTCATCCACAACAAAAACATTTTACGGTGCTTAAAGTTATTAAAGATTTGTTTGTAGATACTGCTACTTTTTGGCTTTTCAGCTACTACTCTTTCTTTAGGCTGTCTGTTGCCTTGCAAGCTTTCAATTTTGGTGAGCTGCCAAGATTTTGGTTCTGGTACAAACCGTTGCAGGAAAATATTAACAAAAGCAGGTACTACGGTCAGGAAGAACAAAACACGCCAGCCATGATCTGGAATAATTGCGCCAGCTAATAACGTTGCAGCAATATAACCTACGGTCTGACCCGTCTGTAATGTGCCCAATACCGTTGTACGGTACGTGGTTGGCACATATTCAGCCATTAAGGTATTACATGCCATATAAAGTGCTCCAATTCCCAAAGCACCAATAAAACGTAAAGCCATAAATTGCTCGAAGCTTTGCGTAAAACCCAATAAACAGGTCGCTACCGAAAAGAAAGTCACTGAGTTGGCAATGGTCCGTACGCGACCAAACTTGTCACATGCCCAGCCACCCAAAATACCGCCAATACCCATACCCGCCAAAGAAGCACTACCTAAGGCACCTGCCTGAAAGGTACTTAAACCAAACTCTGCCTTTAAACTGGTCAAGCTATAAGACAACAGCATAATATCAATGCCATCGACCACCATCGCAAAATAGGCAAATAACAATGCCCATTTCCATGTATTTGGTCCAATCCTTTCGTATGTTCCAAGGTTACTTGGAAATGTATTTCTTAATTCTTTCGATATTACTTGAACGTCATTGTTCATCTTTAGTTCCTCATTTTCCCAAATGAGTCATCGGCAGCCTACTTATGTTTTCTGTATGACTTAATCTTCTATATTTTCATCATCTTATATTTAGTTTTAAGTACACAGAGGCACATCTACACATGAGTATCCTTACGATGAATCTTGTCATTATCCATAAATTTTTGCGTAAAAATCCCTAAAGGCGTTCTCGAAAGAACACCTCTATCTTTTAAATGAATGAGTTAGTTACTAAATGCTGCGATACCCGTTTGTGCACGACCTAAAATCAAGGCATGAACGTCATGTGTGCCTTCATAGGTATTTACGACTTCAAGATTAACCAAATGACGTGCTACGCCAAACTCGTCACTAATACCGTTTCCACCCATCATGTCACGTGCCATACGGGCAATATCAAGCGCCTTTCCACAGTTATTGCGCTTAATTAGGGATGTGCCTTCAACTGATGCAATACCTTCATCTTTCATACGGCCAAAACGTAAAGCTGCCTGTAAACCTAAAGCAATTTCAGTTTGCATATCTGCCAGCTTCTTTTGAATCAACTGATTTGCAGCCAACGGACGACCAAATTGTTTACGGTCCATGGTGTATTGATGTGCTGTATGCCAGCAGAACTCGGCAGCACCCATTGCCCCCCATGCAATGCCATAGCGGGCGCTATTTAGACAGGTAAATGGGCCTTTTAAACCTCGAATTTCAGGGAACGCATTTTCTTCAGGTACAAAAACGTTATCCATTACAATTTCACCTGTAATCGATGCACGTAAACCAACCTTGCCATGAATAGCTGGCGCAGATAGCCCTTCCCAACCTTTTTCTAAAATGAAGCCTCGAATATCACCAACATTGCCTTCAGCAGAAACTTCTTTTGCCCAGACTACAAATACATCGGCAATTGGGCTATTGGTAATCCACATTTTTGCGCCACTTAAACGATAACCACCGTCAACTTTTTTAGCACGGGTAATCATACTGCCCGGGTCTGAACCATGGTCGGGTTCAGTCAAACCAAAACAGCCAATGTATTCACCCGTAGCTAGTTTAGGTAAGTACTTTTGCTTTTGCTCTTCGGTACCAAATTCATGAATCGGAACCATGACCAATGAACTTTGCACACTCGCCATAGAGCGGTAGCCCGAGTCAACATATTCAATTTCACGCGCAACCAAACCATAACTCACATAGTTCAAACCCGCGCCGCCATATTGCTCAGGAATAGTTGGACCCAGTAAACCAAGCTCTCCCATTTCACGAAAAATAGATGGATCTGTTGTTTCATGACGGAATTGTTCAAGCACACGGGGTTGCAGGCGTTCTTGGCAATAGGCATGAGCAGCATCACGAATCATGCGCTCATCTTCGGTAAGCTGTTGCTCAATTAAAAATGGGTCTTGCCAGTTAAATTGAACTTTTGCTTTTTTTGTTGTCACCATGTGATTCATCGCATCCTCTGCTTGATTGGATCTTCTTTATTTAACTCGATGTTATGCGTGAAAAATGCAGTAATCAAACGATAAATGTTCATGCAGATATGCAACTTACGCATATTTAAAATGAGCCGCGTTAAATTTAACTATTCAATTCATTGTATTTCATTAAAAATGGCTTATTTTTATACTAAAGTTTGATATCTGCATGTAGGTCATATGCTGTTTTGAAATATGATGACAAATAAAAGGATTTATTTATGCGAAGAAGTATCCCGTCCATTCAGGGCCTGATTTGCTTTGAAAGTGCAGCGAAACATCTAAGTTATACCTATGCTGCGCAAGAGTTATGTATTACCCAAAGTGCAGTTTCTCGCCAAATTCAACAATTAGAAGATTTCCTAGGCGTTGAACTCTTTATACGTACTCGGCATGGCGTTGAACTCACCATTGCAGGTCAACAATATTTTAAAAGTATTAAGCCCTACTTATTAGGACTAGAGAAATGTACAGCCGATGTGATTTCTCATAAAGGTTTAGGTGGCACACTAAAGTTAGGTGTAGTACCTACCTTTGCAACGCGCTGGTTGTTACCCAAGCTCCATCTTTTAAATCAAAAACACCCTGAAATTACGGTTCACTTAGAAACCAGTACCAAGCCCTTTTTATTTAATGACAATATTTTTGACGCTGCTATTTTTGCAGGTACGCAGCAGCAAATTGATCACTGGCCCGGCATACAAGCACATTATTTAATGGATGAAGAAATTGTACCCGTGTGCTCGCCGAGACTCATCGAAAAGTATTTTCCAGATGCAGTCATGATCAATGAAAATACCTATGATTTAAGCTCTGAAGATTTACTGAAAATCCCCCTACTTCAACAAACCACTCGGCCTAGCATTTGGCAAGAATGGTTTCTAACCCATCAGATGCAACACCCGAAGCCTTTTGATGGACAACGCCATGAGTTATTTTCAATGCTTGCGGTTGCTGCCAGTCATGACATGGGAATGGCTCTAATTCCGCAAATGTTGATTGAGTCTGAACTACAAAAAAAGGAACTGGTGATTGTTTCCAATAAAAAATTAAAAGGCAGCCGAAAGTACTACCTCATCCATTCGAGCCAAGACATCTCACCGACCATTCAGAAATTTGTTGAATGGATTTACCAAGAACTAGAACAACTAAAGAGCAATACAAATTAGCTCAGCAGTTTTTATTTATGCTCAATATTGCGATCTATAACCATAAAAAAGATTGTGATTAATCAAATAACAATCTTTTAGTTAAGCATAAATGACTTTGGAATTAATGACTCATTAATTGAATATCTGAACCGCTACGTTTTGGGTCAATTAAGATTTTGGCATGCTGTTCAGGGTCACGTAATGCCTCAAATGCACTCGTAACACCTTCTAGGCCAACAACACCCGTAATGAGCGGTGAACAGTTCACTTTACCTTCTGCAATCATGTGTAGTGCATCTCGGAACTCCAGCGGTGTATAACCCAACACAAACTGAATTTCTAACTCTTTATTAATTGCAAGTGCGGGTTCGATTTTGTCGCTTTGCATGCAGACACCCACCCCAACAATTCGGGAAAATAAAGGTGCACCTTCAATAATTTGCTGCAAAACACCCGGTACGCCCACACATTCAAAAATAACAGGACGTTTTGGCAGAGCACCTAACTTATCAATCATGCGCCATCCATGCCACCACGGTAAGCGAGTCGCTTGCAACTTATCAAACAGCCCCATACCCATGTTAATTGCATCAGAAACATTGCCAAGCAAACCAAACTCTTTCCAGTTGGCAAATGGCGATGTCTCTTTAGGGTCTACCACAATATCTGCACCACATTGCTCGGCAAGCTTACGACGGTTTGGTGAAAAGTCGCTGGCAACCACAGTTTTAACCCCAGCCGCTTTAAGCATTAATATGACACCTAGCCCGACAGGACCACAGCCAATTACAATCGCAGGTTCACTAGTTTTTACACGGCTACGACGAACAGCATGCAATGCAACCGCCATAGGTTCAGTCATGGCAGCACTATCTGCATCTAGACCGTTGGGTACTTCAAACATCAAGCTTGATTGAGCCAATACTTGCTCGGCATAGCCACCCGAAGCATTTGGGGAAAGCCCCGTAGACAAATAACCATGCTGATTAACGTTTAAAAGCGGCATTGCACAAACGAGTGTATCCGCTTTAAATTTATGACGTGTTTTTGGACCATAATCTAAAACCTTGCCACAGAACTCATGTCCCAATACAAACGGATCTGTAGACTTGGCTAAACCATTAAACCCGACACGTGCCGCTAAATCATGCATGTGGTCGCAGTGATGCTGCATATGTAAATCTGAACCACAGATCCCGCATCGCACCACTTCCAATAAAACCTGCCCTTTTGCAGGCATTAAGTTCGGTTGGTCCACGACTTGTAATGTTGCTTGATGACAAAGTACCGACTTCATTTGAGTGCTTCCTATTTCTTCTTTTTCATTTACTTGCCAGAAATAGATTTCTACAGATAAATTAATCGCCTTATCAGTTTGGTCTTTAGCAAGCCTTTATTCAACTTTACAAGTAAAAGGCAAAATACCAATGACCATTCTTCAGCCAATCCACTCTTGAAGAGTCAACAAAAACAGGCGCAGCGAAATTAAAAACAATAAAAATCTTGGTGCTTGTATCTTACACAGACTGCGTTATCTTCTTAGGCCAGAACAATGTCATCAAAATTAAAACTTATACAAATATAGTAAGTTCAAAAAACTCAACTCAACGCTTTTCACAAAAACATAGCAAATCCAAACTTTTATCAGCAGTCTTAAACAGGCATGATGAATTGATACGAACAGATAAGAAGAAGTTTATGATTACTAAAACGCTTCCACTTACAGATATACACCGCCATCTTGATGGCAACATCCGCATTCAAACCATTTTAGAATTGGGGCAACAATACAATTTAGATTTGCCAGCTTATGACATTGAATCTTTACGACCACACGTACAAGTAATGGATAACCAACCAGACTTATTAAGTTTTTTATCTAAGCTCGATTGGGGCGTAAAAGTATTAGCGAGCCTAGATGCCTGCAAACGCATTGCTTTTGAAAACATGCAAGATGCAGCACAGCAAGGCCTAGACTATGTAGAACTGCGTTTTTCACCGGGTTATATGGGCATGACACATCAACTCCCCCTTGAGGGCGTTGTTGAAGCTGTGATTGCTGGAGTAAAAGAAGGTAGTCAAGCTTACGGAGTAAAAGCGAATTTAATCGGCATTATGAGTCGTACTTTTGGTCAAGAAGCCTGCGAAAAAGAATTAAATGCCCTACTTGCCTATAAAAATGATATTAAAGCATTGGATCTCGCTGGAGATGAGCTTGGTTTTCCGGGCAATTTATTTATTGACCACTTCAAAAAAGCACGTAATGCAGGTTGGCACATTACGGTACATGCAGGTGAAGCTGCTGGCCCAGAAAGTATTTGGCAAGCCATTGAAGAATTAGGTGCTGAACGAATTGGACATGGTGTTAAAGCAGTTCAAGATTTAAAACTTTTAGATTATTTGGCTAAACACCAGATTGGTATTGAATCTTGCCTCACCTCAAATATTCAAACCAATACAGTTCCCTCTTTAGCAGAGCACCCATTAAAGACTTTTTTAGAACATGGCGTACTTGCCACCATTAATACGGATGACCCAGCAGTAGAAGGTATTGAGATACAACATGAATATTTAACTGCTGCCCCACTAGCAGGTTTAAGCCCTGAGCAAATTTATACAGCCCAAGAAAACGGTCTTAAAATCGCATTTTTATCAGATCAAGAAAAAGATGAGTTAAGGCAGAAATATCAATAACAGAGGAATTTTTGAATATGAATAAAAAATAACAACCTCTTCCGACTTTACCAACCTAGGAAAAGGTTATTTTTCTCTATAAATTTAATAGGTTTTGACACTTACATACAGATTTTACTGTGGTTTTTCTTATTGCCGATAGTAAATTTTTATGTAAATATAGTGACGTTCTATCTTTATAATAAAGTGAAATTATTGGTTTTTTATTTTGTTATCTGGATGTTTTATGTCTGGAAAACTGGAAAATTCAGTAAAGAAAATCAAGAAAAAATAGAGCTTAATTTAGAAGAGACTGGCTTAAATTAAATATGACTTACCTATAAGATGGTCTATCTAGAATATTAGTTAATTTTGCTAGTGATAAATGGAATGACGTGACCAAAGCTGAAAAAGTAATAACTTATGAATACAATTATTTCTACTATTATTTCAATACTAAGTGTAAGTGCTGTATCTGCAGTTTTTTTAAGCCTACTAAAATATATATTTCTTCCACAATACCGTTTGGAGCTAAACAGGAAGAAACATAGTGATGATGCAACTGCCGTTTTAAAGTATTACACCGAAACCTATAAAGCTAATCGAACTAATCCAAAATCTAAGTTTGAATTGCAGAAGGCAACTAATGCCGCATTTGGAACAACCAGATTTAACTATGAATTAATTTTTATGTTATTTGACCGAGATGAACGTGACGTAGAAAGTATTGCGAAAGAGATACAAAAACGATGGATTTTAATAAAACTCGACTATGCCCAAAAGAAGATCAATGCTCGCTTAACAGTTAAGCAAGCTAATTGGTTAGCATTTGGTTTTGCCACTCTTTATGCTGTTATTTCAATCATGATATTAGTAATGGCTGCAGGATATTATTGGATTCCTTTAAAAAATTTCAATCAAAATACTATTATGTTGATTTCTTTACTTATTGTATTTATTTGTGCATATGCTTTTTATGCTCTAGGTAGTTTTAAATCTTTAGAAAGATTGATAGATAGATAGAAAAGCCGCTATGAGCGGATGTTTTATGCTCTCTTTGATAAAAACCAGACTTCCACATCTATACACAGATTTTGCTGTGCTTTTTGATATTGCCGATAGTGAATCGTTATGTCAAGATACCAATTTGCTATTTTTAATAAATATGGTTCTTAGGGGTGTTTGTTTGTGAATGAAGAATTAAATAAAGAAAATACTATTAAAACATTAAATAATGGAATTCGTGTTTTTGAAAGGGAGAAAAGAAACTTAAAAGACAATTTGAAAGATTTAAATGATTATTTATCAGATTATTTTGTCAACTTACCTAGCCAAACAAATGAACTCAAATCACTAATTTCAAAAAAAGATCAAGAAATAACTGAAAACTTCGCTACAATAATTGGTTTGTTAAAAAATATTAGAAATAGAGCATCTAATTTATTTTCTAATATTTTTATAAATATTGATCTTCCAAGTTTTAGAAACAAATTATCTAACGCAATCCAGTATTCAAATAATATTGTTTTTGCAGTTGGCAAAATTAAATCAGATATTGAAGACTATAAAACAAGTAATCCAGAAACTAAACCCATGAATACATTGTTAACAATGCCAATTCATTTTGATAAAACCTATTCTCAAACGGTATCTATTCTAGAAGATATTTTTACAAATACTTCAATAACAATTCAATATCTCAATAATGTGGTTGATCATTTAATAGGAATTGAAAAAAAAGTAAGTGATTATAGTAATATTGATTATAAAAAACGATTTGAGGAAGATACAAGTCTGCTTTTAAAGCAATTTGAAAACCAAATCAGCCATTTAGTTAAAACCTATGAAAATCAAGTTAAAAGATTTAATCTTGACATAAAAGACTCGATAGATGCAGTAAGTATTTATAAAGAAAATTTAGAAAATATTGAATCAAAAACTAGTGAGATACATTCAAAATTTTCTGATTATGACAGAAGACTTCAAGAGATTATTGAAAGCAGATCTGAAGATACTAAAATTATTTTAAATGAAAAATTAAATGAACTTGAAATTATTAATAACACGAAAATAACTGTAATAGATCAAAGTTATGAAAAAGCACAAACCAACTATCAAAAATTTAAAGATTTAGTTGAAAAAGCTGGCGTATACAATCTAATTGTAAACTATAAAGAAAAGGCAGAAGAAGAAAAAGAGGAATATAAAACATATAGAAAATATACAAGTACAGCATTGTATTGGGCAATCGGATTTACAATTTTAATTCTTGGTATTCCTCTAGTTGAACATTGGTTATCAACCAAGCCTATAATTATTGATTACTATTCAATTTTAGTAAGATTATCAATTTCTTTAATGTTTTTAGTTTTAGCTTTATTCTTCTCGAAACAAGCTGCTAAACATTACGAGTGTTATCAAGAAAATAATAGAACTTTTTTACAACTAGCAGCTCTAGAACCATTCATGGCAAATATGTCCCCTGAAGACCAGTTAGCTATACGAAAACAATTAGTACCAACCTATTTCAACCAAAATGCAGATGGAAAATTTGCTTCTAAGGGAGATGAAGTTGATATTTCGACAAATATGCATAATCTACTCAGCCAAGTAATTAACGTTGTAGCAGAAAAGAAAGATCCAAAACCTTCTACAAATTCTTCAGAATCTAATCCCGCATCTAAATAGTTAAAGCTTGAACAACAAAGAGTCATTATGTAAATATAGTGATTCTTTATTTTCATAAATACTTCATTATGAAAAGAATTTATCTTGCTTTACTTTGTACTATGGGTGTAATGGGTTGTTCTGACAAGCAAGCACAGAAAGATGCTTCAGATACTGCAGCTGCGGATCAAAAAGCTGCTGAGATTCGCCAGCAATATGAAGATCGTCAAGCTGAACTTGAGGAAGAAGATAAACTCCATTTTGATTGGCCAAAAGTGGACTATACGCAAGCTGTAGCTAAGGTCGACATTAAAGATGACCGGGCAATTATTAAAGCTGTTGGTACACCCGACCCGTTGTTAAACAAGAAAAACTTACCAATGAGAACGGAGAACCAGCAACAACTTATTATTTCAGTAAGAACGTTTCAAGTGGTTTAGAAATCACATTAAGCCGTGAATTTATTGATGTTGCTTGGCAATTTAATAGTAAAGAACCAGTAAAAGCTTCTGCTGTTTTTTAATGAGGGCCAGCGTATTATCCGCGCTCTTCTTGGTGATAAAGAAGATGCTGCACTTTACGAGAATATCGCTAAAGGTGGTAAGGTCGATTATCTAAATCTAGAGGATAGTACAGAGATCCATGATGCCCGCTGTGGTGTGTATTCTTGTCGATATCAAGTGGCTAGATAAATAAATGCGAATTTATTTTTTAAAATTTTATTAGGTATTAAATGAACAAGTTGTATATAAGAATAATCAAGCTCCTTAAGTTTTCGGAAAAATCTTTTGCAAATTACTTAGAAATAGGCATGGTTTTATTACTTGCTATATTTATGTTTTATAGTTGGGCAACATATCCTGAAAAACTGATGGCAATGGATAAGGCCTTATCAAACATACATTCCCAAGAATTAAAGAAAGAAGAAGCTAAAACTTATCTACAAACTATTGGTGATAAATATGGTACTTACGGCGACAGTTATGGCTCATTGAATGCCTTATTCAGTGGGGTCGCTTCATTTTTACTATTACTTTCATTAATTTTACAAAGGCAAGAGCTTCAAGCTCAACGAAAAGAACTAGCAGCCCAACGTGAAGAAATTTCTAAAGCTAATGATATAGCTGAGCAACAAATGCTGATAACAGAGCAACAAGCAGATCTACTAGGAAAACAGATTCAAGAAGCTCAGGTTCAAAATTTTTTTAATATACTTTTTCCATTAATTAATCGAAAAAATAATTATTATGAGATAGCTAATAAATTTCCAGAAGGTTTCATTCCTGACAGTACTAGTAAACAAAATGGAGTTTTTAAAACCATACAAATAGGCACAGCTAAAATATATCGAAACTTTGATAAAACTTATAAAAATGATTACTTAAATAGTGATGAAATTAAAAAAATATTAAAGGAAATGAAAGCTATTCAATCTCCATTAATTACTGCTTGCAGTTTTATTATTTATTCAAGTTATTTCAAACACTTTAACTATATTATTAATTTTATTGAAAAATTTAAAGGAATTGATGAAAATGATAAAAGTATAGCTCTTTCCATTTTCATATCTGATTTTAGTACTATAGAACTTATGACTATTTCAATTATTGCTGTAGATGATGATATCTTATTAGAAAAGATTAAAAAATATAAGTTATTAAAATCACTTTTTAGATTGCATGAGGATGAACCGACATTATTATCATCTTTTTTTAATGATTAAAAAGAAGCTACTTAGCGGCTTTTTAATCAATTTATTTTCGTGTAACTAGCCAACCACATTTGTGGAGCCTCTGCCCAACTCATTAAATTAATAGGCTCTCTTTCATTGTTGTATGCATTCACAAGTCATGCATAGCATCACAATAATGTTTAAGAAAGCCTACTAGAATCATGCTTAAACGGACATTTTTATAAGAATAGTTTCATAGCTATTCAGAATCCATATTTTAGCCCTTATTTGCCAAAGCCGAAAATACACATATAATTTTTAAAATCTTTAATTGATAGAAATAAGGAGAAATAGAGCTTATATAAACACGTTCAAATATTGGAGTACGTTTGAATTAAAATTTCGAACTAGAAAATAAAAAAATTCCTTCTATCGATAAGATAAGAAGAAATTCTTTTTAATCTTTGGGATATTTTTTAAAGCTTGAACGCTTTTAAAATATGGTCGGAGCAGTAGGATTCGAACCTACGACCCCCTGGTCCCAAACCAGGTGCACTACCAGGCTGTGCTATGCTCCGAAATTGGGGTGAATGACGGGATTCGAACCCGCGACAACTGGAATCACAATCCAGGGCTCTACCAACTGAGCTACATCCACCATCAAATAAGTTCTATGTACCAAGCTACCGAATGGCGCGCCTGACAGGATTCGAACCTGTGACCATCCGCTTAGAAGGCGGATGCTCTATCCAACTGAGCTACAGGCGCTTAACCGATGATGCTTATCATGCGATACTTCGCCGATCTTAAAATATTATTTTAAGTGGTCGGAGCAGTAGGATTCGAACCTACGACCCCCTGGTCCCAAACCAGGTGCACTACCAGGCTGTGCTATGCTCCG
>NZ_JAHPVG010000018.1:0-38473 GCF_025514755.1 Acinetobacter sp. WU_MDCI_Abxc222 | reverse complement strand
TGTCGGTGTTGGTGTAGGTGTCGGTGTCGGTGTCGGTGTCGGTGTCGGTGTCGGTGTCGGTGTCGGTGTCGGTGTCGAATCATTATCATCAGATCCGCAACCACTTAGAGCTATAAAAATCAAAGCAATGCTGCTTCCTTTTAGTATGTTATTCATCACATGAACCCTTTTTTTATTAAAAATGTGAAAATTTAACATTTTTAAAATAGATCAATTATAATGCAGTTGTAAAGATCAAATTTGAAAAAAGGTTCAACATGGCAGCTTATAATCAAATTGAAATATTCGAACAAAGCCAAAAATGGTTTGACCAGTTGCCATTAGAGTGGAAAAACTGGCTTGAAGAAAACTTAGAAAAAGGGTGTGGAGTTGAACAATTAGTCGATGTATTAAAAGCAAATGGATTTGAACCAAAGTTTGAAATGAATGATTTGAAATTTCAGACTTTATTGGATCATGATCAAGAGTGGATAATTGAACAAGTTTTAAATGACGTAACGTCTTCGGAAATTATAAAAATATTAATAGAGCAGGGGCATGATGGTTTAAAAGTAAAAGAATATTTAAATAATTTAGAAAATAATAAGTTATATAAAATTTTGAAGAAAAAGCATCATCAGCTTAAAAAACGTGAATGGTTAATAGAAACTGTAGATCTATTGGCACAGCTAAACTCTGACTATAGTAAAAAAATTCCTTCTATTACTGCTCCAAATTTTTCTGATTTTGTGAAGGGTTACTATAGTCAACATCGCCCTGTGATTTTAAAAAAAGGAATAGAACATTGGCCAGCTTTGCACAAATGGTCTCCGCAATATTTTGCTTCTAAATTTGGTCATCATTTAGTTGAAGTTCAGATGAATAGAAATTTAGATGAACAGTTTGAAAGACATTCTCCATCATTAAAGCAGAAAATGAAGATGTCAGAGTTTGTATCAAAAGTTATGTCAGTTGATGCTAGTAACGATTTTTATATGACTGCAAATAATGCATCAAATAGTCATCACATGCTTCAAGAATTATTTTCAGATATAGATGATTTTGCAGATGGTTACTGTGATTTGGCTTTAAAGGATGACCGTAGTTTTTTATGGTTTGGACCTAAAGGAACATTTACGCCCTTACATCATGATTTAACGAATAATATGTTAGTTCAAATTTATGGAAGCAAAAAAGTAACTTTAATTCCTGCATTGCAAGTTCCTCATCTATATAACGATCATTGGGTATTTAGTGAATTGAGTAATACAAATAAAATTGATTTAAAAAAATATCCTTTAGCAAAATCAATTACTCCTGTTGAATGTATTTTGAATGCTGGGGACGCTCTATTCATCCCGATTGGTTGGTGGCATAGCGTAGAAAGTTTGGATGTCTCAATTAGTATTTCTTTTACCCATTTTAATGCACCAAATCATTATATTGATCGGTTTCCCAAAGAGTTCTAAGAATGAAAATTGCATCTTAAACCGTTCAGTGTGACAATTGCTCGGCCCATACTGTTTTTCAAATATGAAGGAAAATTGTTACTCTATGACCACACTCCAAACGAACAATGCAGAACTTAATCAGAAGCAGGTATTAATGTTAATGGAATACCTGACTCAATGGTTAATTCGTTCGGGAGTTGGATATAACGACTTTGTAACTGCTTTAAAACCTGTTTTTTATCAACAGGCTTTAAGTGAGCTAGAGCGTATAGAGCAAAAGCCAACTGATTCAGCGGTCAGTTTACTTTCAGGGTTACATCGCAAAGATGTGAATGCATTTAAAAAGGCAATGCAGGCTGGTCAGCCTTTAACAGAGGCAAAAGTAGCAGAGCCAGTAAGTGTTCCTGCTCGGGTGATTGGTTTGTGGCTTGCAGAGGGATTGGCAGAAAAAATTCCATTTGTGAGTAATGATCAGATTAGTTTTGAAAATTTAGTAAAGAAAGTTTCAACTGAAAAGCATCCAAGATCTATTTTGAATGAACTCGAACGCCTAAATATTGTGAAAGAAGAAGATGGCCTTGTGGTGTTACAGCAGCGTAGTTTTATGCCTGATGTTGAGCAATTCGAGGTTCGAAAATTATTAACGAGTAATTTAGAAGCACATTTAGCTGCTGGAGTTCATAATTTATTTCAGCCAGAAAAAGAACCCTATTTAGAACAAGCAATTTTTGCTGATGAACTAACAGATGAATCGATTACTTTACTCAAAGAAGCAAGTTTGCGCTTATGGGAAGATTTATCACTACAAGTACTTAAATTAGCTATTGAACGTTGTGCACTAGATGAAGGAAAAGAGGGTGCAACTAAAACTTTCCGTTTCGGAGCTTATCAATATGACGAAAACAACCTATAAAAAATTAATAATATCCATGAGCTTCATTTTGACAAGTGGTCTTTTAACCGCTTGTGGAGAGGATTTATTCGCAGGTGGTGCAAGTTTAGGTGGATCAGGATATCCGACTAAACCTGGTAAACCGGGTGATTTTGAAACACCGGCCGATGGAGAGAAAGGCGACTCAAAAGATAATGAAATTTGGTTGCCTGCACCCGTTGAAGATAACTGTAATGGCTTACATCGCAAACTACAGTTTCTCAATAATCTAACGCGTGAACCCATAGAAAAAGAAACTGTTTTTAAATATGCACAGCAGTTAACTCTAAACGGTACTCTGGCTTTGCAAATTACTCAAACTAATAAGGGATTAGAGAAAATACAAGAAAAACAACCTGCATGTTATGTACCTTTAGAACTCTATTTACTTGGAAACATGAAGCGCTCTTATCCAGAAAATGAGTGTAAAGAGAGTCAAACTTACGACTATCAGCCATCTGAAACTAAAACTTTTATTGTCAATTATCCAGCATTTGAAATCATGAATGGTACTTGGAAATATGGCGTAGAAAGCACTTATTTGAAGAATGATCAAGAGTTAAAGCACTGTGAGCCTTTAACTATTCAATTCAAAATAAATGCGCCACCTGAACCGATTAAAATTAATTAAGTTGAATCACTCCTAAGCTAAGAACAAAGTCTAATCGATAAGGTTCAATAAAATTTTAAAGGAATTACGAGTTAAGCCTGTTCTAGTACTTTTTCATCATAAGTCATTTGAGCTGCTAAAACTTGCTCAATATTGGTTTCGGCCCATTCCTTTAATTGGAATGCCATTGAAGCCACATTTTGTCCTAAAGGGGTAAGTGAGTAATCTACACGAATAGGAGAAGTATTCTGGATTTTACGTTCGATAAATCCATCTCTTTCTAACATTTTCAACTTTTGTGATAAGACTTTAGGTGAGATTCCTTGTATATTTTTTTTAAGTAAATTGAAGTGCTGAGTTTCTTCTTCAAGAACATTTAAAATTAATAAAACCCACTTATCTGCAATTTTTTCAAAAAATAAACGAGCAGGGCAATGTTGTTGAAAAACATTATATTTTAAACACTCATTCATACTATTTACCTGCTAATTTCTAAAAAAATTATACTAGTTACCGATTAGTAACTAATTGACACCTAGTTTCTAAAATATATCATAAAGTGGAATTTAATAAAACAAAGGTTTGCTCCCATGTCTAAATCTAATATCGCAGTTGTATATTTCTCTGGTTATGGCCACACTAAAGTCGTGGCTGAAACGTTTGCAAACGAAATTAATGCTCAGCTCATCCAGATTGATCAGGAAGGTAATATTACTGATCAAGATTGGCAGACATTAAATGATGCGAAGGGGATTGTTTTTGGTGCTCCGACTTATATGGGTACAGCACCATGGCAGTTTAAAAAGTTTGCTGATGCAACTTCAAAAGTTTGGTTTACACGTGGTTGGCAAGATAAAGTATTTGCAGGCTTCACAAACAGCGCGAGCTTAAATGGGGATAAGCAGGTTACTCTTATTCAATTACAGACTTTAGCATCGCAACATGGCGGAATTTGGGTGAGCCTTGGTTTATTACCAGCGAATACAAAAGATGCAACACGTGAAGATGTAAATAACTTAGGTGGTTCAGTTGGACTTTTAGTTCAATCGCCTTCTGATGCAAGTGTAGAGGAAGTTCCTACTGGAGACCTTGAAACAGCGAAACTCTACGCTAAACGCGTACAAGATATTGTGAACAAAATTTTTGGCTAATTTGACCATAAAAAAGGCGCTTTAAGCGCCTTTTTTATTATTCATGTTCATTATGTTGAGGTGCCTGATATTTAAACCCTTTAGTTTTATAACCTAGGTATAAAATACCGAACATTGCCCACCATAAGCCATATTTTAAGGCTGTCTCTTCAATCTCAAGCCATAGGGCGAAGATACTGAAGAAACCAAGGAGTGGAATAATCACAAAGTTAAAAATATCTTTGAAATTCTTTGTGCGGCCATCACGTAAAGCATAGCGTGAAATCACTGATAAATTAACAAATGTGAATGCTGTTAACGCACCAAAACTAATCATTGAAATAACAATATCTAAGCTCATGAAGCCTGCTGATAATGCTACGATACCTACAATAATAATATTATATGAAGGTGTATAGTTCTTTGGACTAACATGACCAAAGATTTTTTTATTGATGACACCATCACGTCCCATTGCATACATCAAGCGCGATACACCTGCATGAGCTGAAATACCAGATGCCATGACAGTAATAATTGCAAAAGCAAGAACGTAGGACTGAAATAATGATCCGCCTACAAGTAATAAAATGTCTGGCTGTGTTGCTGCAACATCTTCAAAGTAGTTTTTAGGATCATTAGGGAAGTAAATTTGCATGAAGTAAGTACTGATGACAAAAATTACTCCAGCGATAAGTGCTGTTAAAAAAATCGCCTTAGGTAATGTTTTTTCAGTATCTTTAGTTTCTTCTGCTAAAGAACTTAAAGAATCAAATCCGGTAAACGAGAAGCAAAGTAATGTTGCACCAGTGACCAATGCCCCTACTGAGGTCAACTCATTCCAAAAAGGCTCTAAACTCCATAACTGATAACGGGTTGCTGCTGTAATAGGGCCTTCTGCATTATAGCCCATTTGTAATTTGCTATAGACCAGATAAGTAAATATACCGATCACGAGTAACTGTACAAATACAATGAGGCTATTAAAATTGGCAACAAAACGTGCACCGCGTAAGTTGATACCAGTCATGAAAGCGGTTAATACAATTACCCATACCCAATGATTGACTGTAGGGAATAATGCATCAAGATAAATGCCAGCCAAAATAATATTGACCATTGGTGAAAGCAAATAATCTAACCAAGATGACCAACCCACCATAAAACCAACATTAGGGTGAATTGATTTTTGTGCATAGGTATAAGCTGAACCTGAAGATGGATAGCGCTTAATCATATGTCCATAACTAATCGATGTTAGCAAAATGGCAATTAATGCAAAAATATACGAAGTCGGAACATGGTAATGACTTTCTTCGGAAACTAAACCGAATGTGTCAAATAATGTCATTGGCTGAATATAGGCTAAACCAATAATAATAATATGCCAAAGACCTAGCGTTTTTTGTAGCTTAACTACAGACGGAGTCCCAGAGATAGTTGTCAACGGCGTTATCCTCATAATCGTTGATCAAGGATCAGCTTGGTGTTAAGGATCGTTTGAGACGAACGATCCCCCCTACAGAAAAAGATAAAGTGCGCCAATCTATCCTAAATTGATGCAAATTGTCAGTACTTTCATCGATTTTTTAGCAAATTTTTTGCCATATTTACAAATAAAATAATGAGTAAAAATTTATAGCTGTAAAAAAGATCCTGATTTTTTATATAAATCAGGATCTTACATAGATATTTGTAATTTAACTTATTGTATTACCATGCCTTTTGTAAGATCTCTCGAATATCTTTTAGGCTTGCTTCTTTAGGGTTGTAAATAATTGAGCCATCATTTAGTGCTTTTTCTGCAACTTCATCGAGCTGTGCTTCAGTTACTTTACCAGTTTCACGTAAAGTACGTGGTAACTTGGTTAAAGTAAATAAACGATCACGCATTGCCAAAATTGTTGCAATTGCTCGGTCTGCACGTTGAGTTGCTGGAGTTTGTGCATAGATATCAGCACCAGCTAATGGCAATAGTAATTCACCAATTTTTTGGCCATTTACCTGCTTATTATATTCAAGTACATACGGTAAGAATAAATTCATACATAAACCATGAGGCAGGTGAGCAACAGCACCTAAAGCATGACCTAAAGAATGTACAAGGCCTACCATTGAGTTAGAGAACGCAATACCTGCCATTGTAGAGGCTTGTGCTAGTTCTAATCGACCTTGGGAGTCGTTTGGATTTTCTAAAACATTAAATAGATTTTCACTAATCTTTTTAATTCCAGCACTTGCATAAGCATCGCTAAGTGGGTTAGCAGCCATACATGTATATGCTTCAACACAATGTGTTAAGGCATCCATACCTGTCATTGCAGTTAAATGAGGTGGCAGTGTAAGTGTCATGCGTGGATCTAAAATCGCTGCATGTGGCATTAAGTAATAAGAGGCAAATGCCAATTTAACATTCTTTTGCGTATCTGAAACCACGGCAACCATCGTCACTTCAGATCCCGTACCTGATGTAGTTGGGATTACGAAAAATGGTTTTAATGGTTTTGGTAAGTTGTGTGCACCAGAATACTGAAGTAAGTCATCTCCGCCTTCAGACACTAAAATGTTAGTTGCTTTTGAGGTATCAATAACTGAACCACCACCTACCGCAATAATCGCGTCACATTTATTCGTGCGATAAGCTTCTGCGGCAAGACGAACGACTTCTAAACTTGAGTCTGGTGGAACATCATCAAACACATGACCAATGACAGCATCGGTCGTACTGAATGCAGCTTCAATCGGGTTGAGTAAGCCATTTGCGCGCACACCTTTATCTGTAATGATAAGAGGGCGTTTTGCGCCTAAAGTCGCAAGTTCAAACGGAATATGTTCTAACGCAGCATTACCAGCAATGACTTTTACAGGACAAAAGAATTCGTAATATGGTTTAGCCATGTTATGCGCTCCGCTTGAAATAGGACTTAGCTACTTTTAAGTAAATATTTGCAGCTTCGTTGAATTTTTCTTTTAGGGTGAGTTCGGTTGGGTATTCTTTGACTGCAAGAGACGCAACCAATTTAGGTAAAATAAGAGATTCCATTTTATTTAGACAGCGTACTAGGCGAATGGCAGCAGATACATCACCATCAGCAATCATTCGGTCATTCGCAAATGCTTGAGCAGTACTTTCTTGAAAAGAAAATACTAAAAATGCATGAGTTACATGTTTGAATGTAATAGTTAAGTCTGGCTTTCTTTCAGCTCTTTTGAGTAGCTCTAACTGTTTGTCTTCTGTGACTCGAGCAAAAAATGCTGGTCCATTTGGGAAAACATTCATTGAAAGTACAAAGTGAACAGGAAATTTAGATACTTCCTCTTGTATTTCAGTGTCCACTTGACTTGCCATGACTAAGCCACGACCAACAACATCCATCATGAGCTTAACGTAGGCAAGTTGCAGAGTAGGCTTTACAGCTTTTGTCGAAATCACTCGCGTATCCCTTGTTAAAATTATGCAAAAGCAAATTTAGAGTAATTACTCTAATCTATTTTTATTTCATCGCAAAGCGATTTATTCAGTTTTGACTTCTGGGTCATTAAAGTACCCAGTGTTCTTAATATACTCAATAAAGTCTTGGCAAAGTTGAGTGAATGATGGATAAGGAGTCACCAAATCTTGTATACGCACCATTTCTAAACCTGCGTAGCCACAAGGATTGATCGTCTGGAACCCTTCTAAGGCACAGTCCAAGTTTAATGCTAATCCATGATAACTACGGCCACGACGAATTTTAAAGCCTAGGGAACCAATCTTACGACCATCCACATAAACTCCTGGTGCATCTGGCTTTGCATACGCTTCAATTCCGTATTTTTTTAAAACATCTATCATGAATTGTTCAGCAAAACTGACCAATGTGCGTACGTTCCACTTTAGACGATTAAGATCAAACATGAAGTAAGCCACAAGTTGACCGGGTCCATGCCAAGTCACTTGTCCACCACGGTCAGTTTGTACTACTGGAATATCTGATGAAATTAGGATGTGTTCAGGTTTACCAGCTTGACCTTGAGTTAAAACATTATGATGTTGAAGTAACCATAACTCATCGGGCGTATCTTGATCTCGCTCATTTGTTAAGAGTTTCATGGTTTCAAATTTGCTTTGATAATCTTGTAAATCGTTCCATTGCCGAATGATTAAGTTAGGTTTATCAAGGCTCATCACAATATCTTCCTATAATTAGTTTATGCGGCACCCAGATCATATCTACTAGATAAAAGCCGAAAACCCTGTAATTTTAAAGGATTTTATAAAAGGAATTCTAAATATTTGTAAGGTTTTTCGTGGTCGTTAGGTTGTAAAATTTCCAAAAAAATACCACAGTAAGAATGCCTGACTGTGGTATTTATTGAAGAACTTAAAATTAAAGCGCAGTTCTAATCTGCGGACAAGCAGCCAAGTCAGCATAAAGTGCATGAACTTGTTCCAATTCTTCAAAGCGCAATTGTGCTGTTAAAGAATGATACTTGCCGGTGCGAGATTCTTGAACTTTTAATGTTGAGTGGTCGAAGTCTGGAAAATGCTTTACCAAAATATCGACTACAGCAACACGTAATTCTTCACCCGCATCGCCAATAAGTTTAATTGGATAATCCATCGGAAATACCCAAAGATGTTCTTGTAGTTCGCGAGATGGAGTGCGGTCTAACATAAGTTACCTCATGATTTGAAACGCCTGCATTATCGCAGGCGTTTATAGCTCTTTCTATTAAATGGGGCTTGGTTTTGAAATTTCAAGCTTTCAAAACTTAGTCATTTTCCAAGAAAGAACGTAAGTGTTCAGAACGAGAAGGGTGACGTAATTTACGCAATGCTTTCGCTTCAATCTGACGGATACGTTCACGTGTTACATCAAATTGTTTACCTACTTCTTCAAGTGTGTGATCGGTTGGCATATCAATACCAAAACGCATCTTCAATACTTTTGCTTCACGTTCAGTTAAGTTTTCCAATACTTCACGAGTTGCTTCTTTTAAGCCTTCTGAAGTCGCAGCATCAATTGGAGAAGTGATGTTTTGATCTTCAATGAAATCCCCAAGATGTGAATCTTCATCATCACCAATAGGTGTTTCCATTGAGATAGGCTCTTTAGCAATTTTAAGTACTTTACGAACCTTAACTTCGTCCATTTCTAAACGTTCACCTAATTCTTCAGGTGTTGGTTCACGCCCCATTTCTTGTAACAATTGACGAGATACACGGTTGATCTTGTTAATCGTTTCAATCATGTGTACTGGAATACGAATCGTACGAGCCTGATCGGCAATCGAACGGGTAATCGCCTGACGAATCCACCAAGTTGCATAAGTCGAGAATTTATAACCACGACGGTATTCAAACTTGTCTACAGCTTTCATCAAACCAATGTTCCCTTCTTGAATCAAGTCAAGGAACTGTAAACCACGGTTAGTATATTTCTTCGCAATCGAAATTACCAAACGGAGGTTGGCTTCTACCATTTCTTTCTTAGCACGACGTGCTTTCGCTTCGCCAATTGCCATACGTTTAGAGATATCTTTAATCTCAGCAACGCTTAAACTAAGCTCTTTCTCAATATCTGCAATCTTTTGCTGGAATGCTAAAACATCTGGACGAACTTTTTCTAAATGCGCCTTAATTTCAGCAGGTGCTTTAGCAATTTGTTCATCTAACCAAGCTGGATTAGATTCTTGTTTAGGGAAAGATGTACGGAATTGAGTACGGTCCATACGGCCACGACGTACTGCATAACGCATGATTTCACGTTCATTGGCACGAATTTGCTCATGTGTACCGCGAATCATTTCAGAGATGATGTCAAATAAACGTGGTGTAAATTTAAACATCATGAACACAGTAGCTAAAGCTTCTAAAGCTTCTTCAGCCTCTGGACTGTTACGACCATGCTTTTCAACAACAGCTTTTGTTTTAGCCCAAGCAGCTTCAAGTTCAGTAAAACGAACTTTTGCAACTTCTGGGTCTGGTCCTGAATCGCCTTCAGAGTCATCATCACCTTCAGACTCTTCTTCTTCATCGTCATCATCAAGCTTAACTTCTTTGGTTGATTTTGAAGATGATTCGTCCTCTTCCTCAAGCTCTTCAACTTCTTCTAAAACTTCAGGGATATCTTCATCGGTTTCAGGATCGAGGTAGCCAGATAAAATATCTGCAAGACGGCGTTCGCCAGTTAAAAAATCATTATATTCTTTTAATACAACTTCAACAGCATTTGGCCAGTAAGCGATTGAATTAAGGACATCACGGATACCTTCTTCAATACGTTTGGCAATGCTGATTTCACCTTCACGGGTTAACAGCTCAACTGTACCCATTTCACGCATGTACATACGTACAGGGTCTGTCGTACGTCCAGGCTCATTTTCAACCGATGCAAGTACGGCAGCAGCTTCTTCTTCAGCAACCTCATCAGTTGCGTCAGCCGACTCACCGAACATGGTATCGTCAGATTCAGGTGCACGCTCGTGTACAGGAATACCAACGTCTTGAAGCATTTGGATGATGTCTTCAATCTGTTCGCTTTCAGTAATCGAGTCCGGCAGATGATCGTTAACCTCAGCGTAAGTTAAGTAACCTTGTTCTTTGCCTCGGCTAATCAGAGCCGCTACTTGAGAAGTAGGGGAATGCATATCGCTCATCTTTGCTTACTCTTTGTTGAATCTGTGGCAGTGAAAAACCGTGCATGATAGCACAATTTGCTTGAAATGTTTTGGCTTTGATCAGTAACCGTTAAATAAAAAATATCTTTGAATTCACGTCTGTTTTTTGAATATTGGGCTAAAATCATTTTTTTCAAGCTTAAATCATCGAAAAGATCATAGAATTTTTTTTTGATCAAAAAAATAGTTCAGCTTTATAAATACACAATTTTTTGGGTGAAAAAAAGCACAAATATGCAGTTTAATGAAAAAAAAATAAATAAAACTTGACACAGTTAAATAAGAAAGATAAATAGCGGCTAGACCCATTCACATTTTTTCATTAGAGGTAGTTTTAGTGTCTTCTACAGATTTTGAACTAGATGATAACTACGGTGATGATGATGATGTCGGTTTTGATGAGTCATCAGGCAAAATCACTGCGAAAGAATCATTAGAAAAACGTAGATTAATTGATGATCTATTAGCCCAACGCCGTTTAGAGCGTGAGTTAAAAGATTTTGATTATGATTTAGACGATGATGATCTTGATGATGAAGACTAATCAAATCTGAATAGGGCATCGTCAGCTTAGATGCTATGCTATCGTAGATTTCTTTTTTATAGTCAGGTAACACAATGAGTGCGTTAGATTTAGACCAATTAAGTGAATATCTAGATGGAGACCACAATGAGTATGGTCTGGATTTCGCTGCAACTCATGGTTTTCTGTGTGCAATTGCAGTAGGCCCTCAGTTTGATCGTTGGTTAGATGAATTATTTGATAATAATCATAAAAAAGTTCCTGCCGAAATTATTCAGCAGATCAAAGCGTGGTTAGAGTCAATTCGACAAGACTTAGCAAATGAAAATGGAATTGAATTTCCGTTTGAAATTGAAGAAGCCGATGTTGAGTCTAGCTTAGGCGATTGGAGTGTTGGATTTGTTGATGCAATGTTCTTAAATGAAGATGCATGGTTTGCACCTGAATATGAAGAACAATTAATTGATTTAACTTTACCAATGATGGTATTTAGTGGAATTGATGAAGAAGATCCACAGATGGAATCTTTCCGTCGTAATGGACAGTTAATGGATGAACTGGCAGAAGAAATCCCAGATAATTTGAATGAATTATACTTGATGTATCATACGCCAAATTAATTTATTAGAAGAAATAATAAATAACGTCCTTTCTAGGGCGTTTTTTATTGTAAAAAATTAATTTGTACAAATAAAAAGGGCAGTTAGAAATCTAAATGCCCTTTAAAAACTATAGTATGGTTTTATAGGCGTTTACGTTTTGCAGCAGCAATTTGTGATTGGCGCATACGGAAACCAGCTTTTTGCTTTTCGGTGGTCTTGTCGATGCAATAAACGCAAGAAACACCATGTTCGTAACTTGGTAGAGCAGACTCTTCAGGTGTTAAAGGCCAACCGCAAGCATGACATTTAATATTCACGCCTTCCTCTACACCATGAGTTACAGCAGTGCGTCCGTCAAATACGAAACATTCGCCTTCCCATAAGCTTTCATCAGCAGGGGTTTCTTCTAAGTACTTAAGAATACCGCCTTTAAGATGATAAACCTCTTTAAATCCTTCTTGAAGAAGTAAAGAAGTTGATTTTTCACAGCGAATACCACCAGTACAGAACATCGCAATTTTTTTGTCTTTATGTTGCTCTAACTCTTTCTTAACGTATTCTGGAAACTCACGGAATGTTTCTGTTTTAGGGTCAATTGCACCCTTAAATGTACCCGCTTTATATTCGTAATCATTACGTGTGTCGATTAAAATTACATCATCACGTGCGATTAAATCATTCCATTCTTTAGGGTCAAGATAGTGACCGACTAAGTCACGAGGTTTAACCTCAACACCTAAAGTCACAATTTCTTCTTTAAGTTTAATTTTCATTTTGCGGAAAGGTTTGTCAGAACTATGGGATTCTTTGTATTCCATAGCACCAAAGCCTTCATTGAGCAAAAAATGATGTAGTGTATCAATTGCTAAGCGATCACCAGCAACAGTACCATTAATTCCTTCACCTGCTACAATCAGAGTTCCACAAAGGTTAATTGTTTTCACTAAGTCTAATAAACGTTGTTGAAGATCGGCAGGATCTTGAACTTCTTTAAATTGATATAGTGCTGCAACAACCCAACCTGCGGTCGCTTGCTGTTCTACAGGTGCAAGCTGTTCTACAGTAGCGTTCATGGAAAACTCCAAATGTATTAAGATAGAAATTTAAGGCGCATATTTTAGCGCGAAAATTAGTAATAAGCGAGAAAACCATAAAAAGTATATGGTTTATTTAAGGAGTTTGTTTTGAGTAATGATCATCGAACGCTCTCTCTCACCCCATGTGCAGGGCGTTGTTCAACAGTTTTTGGTGATCAGGTTTGTCGTGGTTGTCGCCGTTTTAACCACGAGGTGATTCAATGGAACACTTATACGGCAGAGCAGCGTTTGGCTGTATGGAAGCGTTTAGATGATCAATTGAATCAAATCTTAGTACCGATGTTGCCTCATGCAGACTTACAGCATGTTGAGGGCTTTATTTTAAGTAAGCGTGTTCGTTTGATGGAAGGGGCGAGCCAGGGGCGTAAGCTTTACCATGCCTTAAAAATATGTGAAAAGAATAAACATCTAGCACACGAGAGTGGTTTGGGTATTTCGGAGTCTCAAGTCAAAACCATATGGGTTGAGTTTGAACGACGTGTTTTAGCTTTGGCTAAAGCGAGCTATGAGTTGGCTTGGTTAAGAGCAGATGGAATTAGCCATCACTTGTTAACTATGTATGAAGAAGAATAAGTCTAGAGTAGAAAGAGACATAAATAAAAAAGCTGCCAGAAGGCAGCTTTTTTTCATTAATTTTCTTTCGAATATTAACGTTTGATGTCGCGTTGAGTTTCACCAGTATAAAGCTGACGAGGACGACCGATTTTGTAAGGGCCGCTGTGCATTTCTAACCAGTGGCTGATCCAACCAACTGTACGAGCAAGAGCGAAGATTACAGTAAACATTTCTGTTGGGATACCAATCGCTTTAAGGATGATACCTGAGTAGAAGTCTACGTTAGGGTAAAGTTTACGCTCAACGAAGTACGGGTCGTTCAATGCGATACGCTCAAGTTCCATAGCAAGTGCTAATTGAGGATCGTTGATACCTAAAGCTTCAAGAACTTCGTCACAAGTTTGCTTCATTACTTTAGCGCGTGGGTCGAAGTTTTTGTAAACGCGGTGACCGAAGCCCATAAGCTTAACTTCTTTGCGTTTAACTTTTTCCATGAATTCTGCAACGTTTTCAACGCTACCGATTTCATCAAGCATCTTAAGAACTGCTTCGTTTGCACCACCGTGAGCAGGGCCCCAAAGTGCAGAGATACCAGCAGAGATACATGCATACGGGTTTGCACCAGTAGAACCAGCAAGACGTACTGTAGATGTAGAAGCATTTTGTTCATGGTCAGCATGAAGCGTGAAGATACGATCCATTGCGCGAGCAAGAACAGGATTAACTTTGTAATCTCGGTCAGCAGGAGTAGCAAACATCATGTGTAAGAAGTTTTCCGCATAACTTAAATCGTTACGTGGATAGATGAATGGTTGACCTACTGTGTATTTGTAACTCCAAGCAGCAAGTGTTGGAATTTTTGCAATTAAGCGAATTGCAGTGATTTCACGGTGGTTGATGTCTTCAATATCTAGGTTGTTGTGATAGAACGCAGATAATGCACCTACAACACCAACCATGATTGCCATTGGGTGAGCATCACGACGGAAACCATTGAAGAAACGGCTAACTTGATCGTGAACCATAGTGTGAGCACGTACTTTCGTATCAAACTCAACTTTTTGTTCAGCAGTTGGGAGCTCGCCATTTAATAATAAATAACAAGTTTCAAGGTAGTCTGCTTGAGTTGCTAACTGATCAATTGGGTAGCCGCGGTGTAATAAAATACCTTTGTCACCATCAATGAAAGTAATTTTAGATTCGCATGCGGCTGTCGCCATAAAACCAGGATCGAAAGTAAAATGACCTTCTTTCAGTATGCTGCTGACATCAATTACATCTGGACCTAAAGTGCCACTGTAGATTGGTAATCCAATTTCTTTGCCATCAAGATGTAATACGGCTTTTTTGCCATTTGCTTCAGACATTCAATAGATCTCCTGTCCTGGTGAATGTTGATCTGACTCGAAATCCTAATGTTCTCATGTGCGAATCAGACGGTGTCAAAATTTGCTATAAGATTAGTGAGTACTGAAATTTTGTCAATTATACTTATGGATAAAAAATGACGTTCCCACAGAGAGTTAGTCATCAAGACCCGAGCAAAAAAGTCAGTAAAATCACTGCATCGGGATGGTATAATAAGTCAATTCAACAAGAACGTGCAGAAAAAAAATGAAGGATGAGTACAATTGTAAGCAAATTTATAAATTGCAATTCAAAATAATAAGACGGTAGAAAATGCCAATCCCCTTAAAAAAATCATAAAACTCATGATGTAATTTCAAATTTATACTCAAAAAAAATTGTATTTCTATTTAGTTGTAACAAAGAATATTGTTCTTTTTTTAAGTTTAATTGTATAAAAAATAGCTTATCAGATGAGTTTAAAATCATAAGAACTGTTTTTAATGAAATTCACTTTCGAAAAACTAGTGTAGATCGCTTAATATCTATCTGAAATATAAGTCTGTTCACTTATTTGAAATGTGGCTCACATTGAAAATATAGAGGATTATGATCATTTTTCTATTGATATGAGGAATTTATAACTTTATCTTTAGTCTAAAATCGGCTTATTTAAAAGAAATTTCAGAAAAAATGAAATTAAATAAAAAGTTATTTTAAACAAGGACATGATGTATATAGGTATAGTTTTTTTATTGACCTAATAATGTAATATTGTTTTGAATGATTCTTATTTAATGGTTTTTTGCTGAAATGGCAAAGTGGATTGTTTGTATTTTGATACTTCGCGTTTTATAATTCAGTGTCGTTTATAGGTTAGGCATGAGCTGTGCTTGCCTAACAATGCCAGCTTTCCTTGGAATTAATTCAACAAACTCCGGTCGGAGTTTCTACCTACAGGATGCCCGCTGTGAAAAGCAACAGACCTGTCAATTTGTCCATGGGTCAGGTGTTAGCGGTAAATTTACGCTCACCCGTGGCTATTGCATCAATTTTACACCGTTTATCAGGTGTCATCGTTTTCTTATTAGTACCAGTTCTCTTATGGATTCTAGATAAATCATTATCTTCACCAGAAGGATTTGACTACGTTAAAAATGTCGTTTTTGGAAATATCCTTGTACGTTTTGTTGTTTGGGTATTTGCAGCCGGCTTAATATTCCACTTCATTGCTGGAGTTAAGCACTTACTTGCAGATTTAGGTTTTGCTGAAGAACTGCAAAGTGGTCGTATTGCAGCGACAATTTCATTGATCTTATCTGTGGTAGCCATTATCGCAGCCTTTGTATGGATTATGTTCTAATGAAAAGTGCTACAGGTTTAACTGGTTCAGGTTCTCGTGATTGGTTTATCCAGCGTGTAAGTGCGGTTGTATTAGCAGCTTATACTGTTGTTCTTTTTGGTTGGATTCTCTGCAAAGGTGGATTTGACTATCAACAGTGGGCTGGTTTCATGATGACATTACCAATGAAGATTTTTTCTTTATTGGCAATTTTATCGCTTATCGCACACGCATGGATTGGTATGTGGCAAGTTTTCACTGACTATGTCACTACTCGTCAAATGGGTCCTTCAGCGAAAGGTTTACGCCTTGTACTGACGACGGCTGTCATTATTGCAGTGTTTGTGTACGCAATCTGGGGTATCCAGATTTTCTGGGCGAATTGATAGGAAGATATCATGGGCGCGATAACCCCTAAAGAAGATTATTCAAATATTCAAAACCTCACTTTCGATGCAGTTATCGTTGGTGGTGGTGGTTCTGGTATGCGTGCTTCTTACCAACTTGCTCAAGCAGGTTTGAAAGTTGCAGTACTTACTAAAGTTTTCCCAACACGTTCACATACAGTTGCTGCTCAGGGCGGTATTGGTGCGTCGTTAGGTAACATGCAAGAAGATAACTGGCACTTCCACTTTTACGATACGGTAAAAGGATCTGACTGGTTAGGTGATCAAGACGCAATTGAATTTATGTGTCGTGAAGCACCAAAAGTTGTGTATGAACTTGAACACATGGGTATGCCGTTTGACCGTAACGCTGATGGTACAATTTACCAACGTCCGTTCGGTGGTCACTCTGCGAACTATGGTGATAAACCAGTTCCACGTGCTTGTGCTGCTGCTGACCGTACTGGTCACGCATTATTACACACGCTTTATCAAAGCAACGTGAAAATGGGTACTCAGTTCTTCGTTGAATGGATCGCTCTTGATTTGATCCGTAACGAAGCAGGGGATGTTCTTGGTGTAACAGCGATTGACCAAGAAACTGGTAATATCGCAGTATTCCAAGCAAAAGCAACATTGTTTGCTACTGGTGGTGCTGGTCGTGTTTACCGTGCATCAACAAATGCTTATATCAACACTGGTGACGGTCTTGGTATGGCTGCTCGTGCTGGTATTCCATTACAAGATATGGAATTCTGGCAATTCCACCCTACGGGTGTTGCAGGCGCAGGCGTATTGTTAACTGAAGGTTGTCGTGGTGAAGGTGCGATCCTTCGTAACAAAGACGGCGAACCATTCATGGAACGTTATGCACCAACTTTAAAAGACTTGGCTCCACGTGACTTCGTATCACGTTCTATGGACCAAGAAATTAAAGAAGGTCGTGGTTGTGGTCCAAAAGGTGATTATATCTTACTTGATATGACTCACTTGGGCGCTGACACAATCATGAAGCGTTTACCATCTGTATTTGAGATTGGTAAAAAATTCGCGAACGTTGACATCACTAAAGAACCAATTCCTGTAGTACCAACAATCCATTATCAAATGGGTGGTATTCCTACAAATATGCATGGTCAAGTGTGTTTACCTGAAGCAGGTACAGACAACTACACTAAACCTGTAAAAGGTTTCTATGCAATTGGTGAATGTTCTTGTGTATCAGTGCATGGTGCGAACCGTTTAGGTACTAACTCACTTCTTGACTTGGTTGTATTTGGTAAAGCTGCTGGTGAGCACATTATCGACTACGTAACTAAGCATCATGGTGATGAATATGCGCCACTTCCAACAAATGTATTAGAGCAAACTTTAGATCGCGTACGTAAGTTGGATGAATCAACTTCTGGTGAAAATGCACAAGAAGTTGCTGATGCGATTCGTGATATCGTTCAAGACCACGCTGGTGTGTTCCGTACTCAAGCTTTGCTTGATAAAGGTGTTAAAGAGATTCTTGCTCTTGAACCACGTGTGCGCAACATTCACTTGAAAGATAAATCTAAAGTATTTAACACTGCACGTGTTGAAGCGCTTGAAGTTGAAAACTTATATGAAGTTGCAAAAGCTACATTAATTTCAGCTGCTGCGCGTAAAGAGTGTCGTGGTGCGCATACTGTAGTTGATTATGAATTGCCAGCTGATCACCCAACTTATTCATACGGTCGCCGTGATGATGAGTGGATGAAGCATACTTTATGGTATTCATCAGATAACCGTTTGGAATATAAGCCAGTGCGCTTCAAACCGTTGACTGTTGATGCAATTCCACCAGCACCACGTACATTCTAATCGGGAGTATAAAGATGAGTAGAGGTACTCGTACATTCGAAATCTACCGCTATGATCCTGATAAGGATAAAGCGCCGTACATGCAAACTTTCAAGCTTGAATTGACTGATAAGCACCGTATGTTGCTTGATGCATTACTTGCTTTGAAGGTTCAAGATGAATCATTAACGTTCCGTCGTTCATGCCGTGAAGGTATTTGTGGTTCGGATGGTGTAAACATTAATGGTAAAAATGGTTTGGCTTGTTTATGGAATTTAAACGACCTACCTGAGAAAATTGTAATTCGTCCATTACCAGGTTTGCCGGTTGTTAAAGATTTGGTTGTTGATATGAACCAATTCTATGATCAATATGACAAAATTCAGCCATTCTTGATCAATAACCAACCAGCTCCACCTAAAGAGCGTTTGCAGTCTCCTGAAGAGCGTGAACACTTAAATGGTTTGTATGAATGTATTCTTTGTGCGTGTTGTTCAACTTCATGCCCATCATTCTGGTGGAACCCTGATAAATTCTTGGGTCCTTCAGCATTGTTGAATGCATACCGTTTTATTATCGACTCTCGTGATACTGCTACTGCAGACCGTTTGGCTCGTCTTGACGATCCATTCAGTTTGTTCCGTTGTAAAGGTATTATGAACTGTGTGTCAGTATGTCCTAAGGGTCTAAACCCTACTAAAGCAATCGGTCACATCCGTAACATGCTATTAGATCAAGCGGGTTAATTCTGCACAAATAGAAAACGCGCATCCTTGATGTGCGTTTTTTTTTAATTTTATAATGTAAACTTTAGACTTTGGTCGAAAAGAGCGAGGATTTTATATATTGCACCATATATTAAAAGATAAAATCGCTTATGTATTTCGCCAATTTATAGGTGGTATGTGTCAAAAAAATCAATCGTTGTTTAAGAACATGATACGATTTGCCACAAAGTTATAGGTGAAAAAAGCGTATACTAGTGAAATTAATTTAAGTAGCACGATCTTAGATCTGTGCTTAATTTTTATGGTTAAAGTCATTTTAGAAAAGTTAATTTTAACGTTAATTTTTCTAAAAAGATTTGCAAAAAATTGCTCGGTTTTAATCGAGTATAAGGTGAGTGATGATGCCATTGAGGGCGTTGTGATTCATTAATTACCTATGGAGTTTTCTCTCTAGGTAGTATGACGCCCCATGGTCTTGAAGACCTGTTGGGTAAGTAATGCCTTTTTTACCAATTTGGCATTATGCATCATGGGTGTGCTTAAAAGGCAGCCTGTAATATTTTTTGCAATAGGAAATGGGTCCACAAATGCAAGAAGTTGCTGACGCATTGCGTCTTGACACTGAACTTTCCGCTGATAGTGCAGCGTATATTGAAGAACTTTACGAGCAGTACCTGACTTCCCCAACCTCTGTAGCTGAGGACTGGCGCCAATATTTCGATAAATATCCAAAGGGTGACCAACCACACAGCGCTGTGCGTGAGCAATTCCTATTACTAGGACGTAATGCTAACCGTGTTCAACCTGTTGTACAAAGTACTGTAAGTACTGAGCATGAGCGTCGTCAAATTGGCGTTTTACAACTTATTGCTGCTTATCGTAATCGCGGACATCAAAAAGCTAAATTAGATCCATTAGGTCTTGCTAAGCGTGAAGAGATTCCAGATTTAGATCTTTCAGCTCACGGTTTAACCAAATCAGATTTAGACACTGTATTTAATACCGGCAATCTTGAAATCGGCAAAAGCGAAGCAACGCTTGCTGAAATGATTGAAGCAATGGAAGCAATCTATTGTGGTTCGATCGGTGTTGAATACATGCATATCGTGGACACAAAAGAAAAACGTTGGATTCAACAACGTCTTGAAAGTGCCCGTGGTAAATTCAATTACACAAATGATCAAAAGAAAGGCTTCTTAGAGCGTTTAACTGCTGCTGAAGGTCTTGAAAAATATCTTGGTAATAAATACGTTGGTGCTAAACGCTTTGGTGTTGAAGGCGGCGAATCTTTTATTCCTATGGTAAATGAGATTATTCAGCGTGCTGGTGCTGTAGGTTGTAAAGAAGTTGTTATCGGTATGCCACACCGTGGCCGTTTAAACCTTCTTGTGAATATTATGGGTAAAAACCCTGCGGACTTATTTGGTGAGTTCGAAGGTAAATCAATTCATAAAAAAGGTTCTGGCGACGTTAAATACCACCAAGGTTTCTCAAGTAATGTAATGACTCCAGGTGGCGAAGTTCACTTGGCATTAGCATTTAACCCATCTCACTTGGAAATTGTTGGTCCTGTAGTTGAAGGTTCTGTACGTGCACGTCAAGTACGTCGTAGAGACATTGGCGGTGATGACGTTTTACCAGTTATTGTTCATGGTGATGCGGCATTTGCAGGTCAGGGCGTGAATATGGAAACCTTCCAAATGTCACAAACTCGTGGCTATACGGTTGGTGGTACAGTTCATATTATTGTGAACAACCAAGTAGGTTTCACAACTTCTGATCCTCGTGATGCGCGTTCTACAGAATACTGTACAGACGTTGCTAAAATGATTCAGGCGCCAATTTTCCATGTAAATGGCGATGATCCTGAAGCTGTTATCTTTGCTACTCAATTAGCACATGATTTCCGCCACGAATTCCGTAAAGATGTTGTTATCGATTTGTTCTGTTATCGTCGTCGTGGCCATAACGAAGCAGATGAGCCATCTGGTACACAACCATTGATGTATCAAGTAATTGCGAAGAAAGCGACTACTCGTACACTTTATGCTGATCAACTTGTTCAAGAGAAAGTACTTGATCGTGCTGAAGCAGATCAAATGGTCGAAGATTACCGTTCTGATTTAGAAGCAGGTAATCATGTAGCAAATGCATTGATTCTTGAGCCAAATACCAAAATGTTTGTTGATTGGACTCCATATTTGGGCCATGACTACACAGACGATTGGGATACTTCATTTGACTTAAATCGCTTAAAAGAATTAGGCGAGGGCATGAGCAAACTTCCTGAAGGGTTTGTAATGCAGCGTCAGGTTCAAAAAGTAATTGAAGATCGCGTAAAAATGCAAACTGGTGAAACTCCATTAAACTGGGGTGCAGCAGAAACTTTAGCTTATGCAACTTTATTAGATGAAGATTATCTAGTTCGTATTACTGGTGAAGACGTGGGGCGTGGTACCTTCTCGCACCGTCATGCGAAATTGCATAACCAAGCTGATGGTTCAACTTACATTCCACTTTGTCATGTGAAAGAGAACCAACCACGTTTTGCGATTTACGACTCTCTTTTATCTGAAGAAGCAGTTCTTGCATTCGAATATGGTTACGCAACTACAATTCCTAAGAGCTTGATTATTTGGGAAGCTCAATTTGGTGACTTCGTAAACTGTGCTCAAGTTGTGATTGACCAGTTTATTGCTTCTGGTGAGACTAAGTGGGAACGTGTTTGTGGTTTAACAATGTTGTTACCACACGGTTTTGAAGGTCAAGGCCCAGAACACTCATCAGCTCGTTTAGAACGTTTCTTACAGTTATGTGCTGAAGACAACATGCAAGTGATCACTCCAACGACACCTGCACAGATTTTCCATGCATTACGTCGTCAAGCTGTACGCCCAATTCGTAAGCCATTGATTGTAATGTCACCGAAATCTTTACTTCGTCATAAACTTGCTACTTCTACTTTAGAAGAGCTTGCAAATGGTTCATTCCAAACTGTAATTGACGAAATCGATCAAATTAACAAGTCAGATGTAACTCGTCTTGTACTTTGTGGCGGTAAAGTTTATTACGACTTACTTGAAAAACGTCGTGAACAAAACTTAACTAATGTCGCAATTGTACGTATTGAACAGTTGTATCCATATCCAGAGCAACGTCTTGCGGAAATCTTGGCTGCATATCCAAACGTGAAAGAACTTGTTTGGGCACAAGAAGAGCCGAAGAACCAAGGCGCATGGTTATTTATCGCACCGCGTTTATATGACGATATCTTAAAATCTGGCAAACAAATCCGTATCAGTTTTGCAGGTCGTGAAGCTTCTGCTGCACCAGCTTGTGGCTCACCGTACTTGCATGCAAAACAACAAGCTCAGCTAATTAATGATGCATTGGCAATCGAAGCTGAACAATCAGGAGATTCTCAATAATGGCAACCGAAATTAAAGCACCGGTATTCCCAGAGTCTGTTGCAGATGGAACCATCGCAACTTGGCACAAAAAGGTGGGTGAACCTGTATCACGCGATGAAGTAATCTGTGATATTGAAACCGACAAAGTTGTTTTAGAAGTTGTTGCTCCTGCAGATGGTAGCTTGGTTGCAATCATTAAAGATGAAGGCGATACAGTTCTTTCTGACGAAGTTATTGCTCAATTTGAAGCTGGTGCTGGCGCAGCTGCTGCTCCTGCAGCAGTAGAACAAGCAGTTGCTCAAACTCAAGCTGGTGCAGCTCCTGTTGTTGAACGTACAGAAACTGTATCTGATCAAGCTCCTGCGGTTCGTAAAGCGTTAACTGAATCTGGTATTGCTGCTGCTGACGTACAAGGTACTGGTCGTGGTGGTCGTATCACTAAAGAAGATGTTGCAAACCATCAAGCTAAACCAGCTGCTAACGTTACTCCATTGAGCGTAGCTGTTGGTGAGCGTATTGAAAAACGTGTTCCAATGACTCGTTTACGTAAGCGTGTAGCTGAACGTCTTCTTGCTGCAACTCAAGAAACTGCAATGTTAACTACATTTAACGAAGTTAACATGAAGCCAATCATGGAATTGCGTAAGCAATATAAAGATGCTTTTGAAAAACGCCATGGTGCTCGTTTAGGCTTCATGTCATTCTTCGTTAAAGCAGCAACTGAAGCGCTTAAACGCTACCCAGCTGTAAACGCTTCAATTGATGGCGATGATATCGTTTATCACGGTTACTATGACATCGGTGTTGCAGTATCTTCTGATCGTGGTCTTGTTGTACCAGTATTACGTGATACTGATCGTATGAGCTATGCAGAAGTTGAAGCAGGTATTGCTGCTTATGCTGGTAAAGCACGTGATGGTAAATTATCTATCGAAGAAATGACTGGTGGTACTTTCACAATCACTAATGGTGGTACTTTCGGTTCATTACTTTCAACTCCTATTTTGAACCAACCGCAAACTGGTATCTTGGGTATGCACAAAATCCAAGAGCGTCCTATGGCGGTAAATGGTCAAGTTGAAATCTTGCCAATGATGTATTTAGCACTTTCTTATGACCACCGTATGATCGATGGTAAAGAAGCTGTAGGTTTCTTGGTAGCAATCAAAGAATTGTTAGAAGAACCAGCTAAACTCATCCTTGATCTTTAATTTCTTCGAATAATATTACCGAGGTAGAGTGATCCTCTATCTCGGACCATGGAGATAAACAATGTCTCAACAATTTGATCTTGTTGTTATTGGCGGTGGTCCTGGTGGTTATGAAGCTGCGATTCGTGCTGCTCAACTAGGTTTTAAAGTCGCTTGTATCGAAAAACGTATTCACAACGGTAAGCCATCTTTAGGTGGTACATGCTTAAACGTAGGTTGTATTCCTTCTAAAGCATTACTTGATTCTTCTCACCGTTATGAAGATACAGTACATCACTTAGCTGATCACGGTATCACTACTGGCGAGGTGAATTTTGATCTTGCTAAGCTTCTTGCTCGTAAAGACAAAATTGTTGACCAATTAACTGGTGGTATCGATCAATTGCTTAAAGGCAATGGCATTGAATGGTTAAAAGGTACAGGTAAATTACTTGCTGGTAAAAAAGTTGAGTTCGTTTCTCATGAGGGTGAAACTCAAGTTTTAGAACCTAAATACGTTATTCTTGCGTCTGGTTCTGTACCTGTAAATATTCCAGTAGCTCCTGTAGATCAAGATATTATTGTTGATTCAACTGGTGCATTGAACTTCCCAGAAGTACCTAAGCGTTTAGGTGTAATTGGTGCAGGCGTAATCGGTTTAGAGCTTGGTTCTGTTTGGCGTCGTCTTGGTGCTGAAGTTGTTGTTTTTGAAGCAATGGATGCATTCCTACCAATGGCTGATAAAGCTTTGGCAAAAGACTACCAAAAACTTTTAACTAAGCAAGGTCTTGATATTCGTATCGGTGCTAAAGTTTCTGGTACTGAAATTAATGGTCGTGAAGTGACTGTTAAATACACTCAAGGCGGCGAAGAAAAAACTCAAACTTTTGACAAGTTAATCGTTTGTGTTGGCCGTAAAGCTTATGCTGAAGGTTTATTGGCTGAAGATTCAGGCATTAAATTGACTGAACGTGGTCTAGTAGAAGTAAACGATCACTGTGCAACTTCTGTAGAAGGTGTATATGCGATTGGTGACTTGGTTCGCGGTCCAATGCTTGCTCATAAAGCAATGGAAGAAGGTGTAATGGCTGTTGAGCGTATCCACGGTCACGCAGCTCAAGTGAACTATGACACAATCATTTCAGTTATCTATACACATCCGGAAGCGGCTTGGGTTGGTTTAACTGAAGAACAAGCTAAAGAAAAAGGTCATGAAGTTAAAACTGGTCAATTCGGTTTTGCTGTAAATGGTCGTGCTTTAGCAGCGGGTGAAGGTGCTGGTTTTGTTAAGTTTGTTGCTGATGCAAAAACTGACCGTTTATTAGGTATGCATGTTATTGGACCTGCTGCATCTGATATCATACACCAAGGTATGATCGCTCTTGAATTTGTATCTTCAGTTGAAGATCTTCAGTTGATGACTTTTGGTCACCCAACATTCTCTGAAGTTGTTCATGAAGCTGCACTTGCTGTAGATGGTCGTGCAATTCACGCGATTCAACGTAAGCGTAAATAAAATAAAGAGCGGGTTCTCCGCTCTTTTTCACATTCGATGGTGTGATTAAAAAAGCATCAAGGTGAAAGACGTAGACAGCAATTTGTATATGTAACATGAGAATGTTGCGCAAATTGAAGACAACAAACAAAGTTAAGTAGGTAACTAAATGAACTTACATGAGTATCAAGCTAAAGCGTTATTGAAAGAATATGGTATGCCAGTACAAGAAGGTATCTTGGCTACCAATGCAGACGAAGCAGTTGCTGCATTTGAACAGCTTGGTGGTAAATTCGCGGTAATGAAAGCGCAAGTTCATGCTGGTGGTCGTGGTAAGGCTGGTGGCGTTAAAGTTGCAAAATCTAAAGAAGATGTTATCGAATTTGCAAACAATATCATTGGTACTCGTCTTGTAACGTATCAAACAGATGCAAATGGTCAACCAGTAAACAGCATCATTGTTGCTGAAGACGTATATCCAGTTGAGCGTGAGCTTTATTTGGGCGCGGTTGTAGACCGTTCTAGCCGTCGTATTACTTTCATGGCTTCTACAGAAGGTGGTGTAGAAATCGAGAAAGTTGCAGAAGAAACTCCAGAAAAAATTATCAAAGTTGAAGTTGATCCATTAGTTGGCTTACAACCATTCCAAGCACGTGAAGTAGCGTTTGCTTTAGGTTTGAAAGACAAGCAAATCGGTCAATTTGTAAAAATCATGACAGCTGCTTACCAAGCATTTGTTGAAAATGACTTTGCATTATTTGAAATTAACCCACTTTCAGTTCGTGAAAATGGCGAAATTTTATGTGTAGACGCGAAAGTAGGTATCGATTCTAACGCGCTTTACCGTTTACCTAAAGTTGCTGCTTTACGTGACAAATCTCAAGAGAATGAGCGTGAATTAAAAGCATCTGAATTTGATCTTAACTATGTTGCTTTAGAAGGTAACATCGGTTGTATGGTTAACGGTGCTGGTCTTGCAATGGCAACTATGGACATCATTAAACTTTATGGTGGTCAGCCTGCAAACTTCCTTGACGTTGGTGGCGGCGCAACTAAAGAGCGTGTAATCGAAGCGTTCAAAATCATCCTTGCTGATACATCTGTACAAGGTGTTTTAATCAACATCTTCGGTGGTATCGTACGTTGTGACATGATTGCTGAAGCGATTATTGCAGCGGTTCAAGAAGTAAATGTAACTGTTCCAGTTGTTGTTCGTTTAGAAGGTAACAACGCTGAGTTAGGTGCTAAATTACTTGATGAATCTGGTTTGAAATTAATTTCTGCAAACGGCTTGTCTGATGCCGCAGAAAAAGTTGTAGCTGCAGTTAAAGCGTAAGGGGAGTATCAATCATGAGCGTATTAATTAATAAAGACACTAAAGTATTGGTACAAGGTTTTACTGGTAAAAACGGTACTTTCCACTCTGCACAAGCTTTAGACTATGGTACAAAAGTTGTTGGTGGTGTTACTCCAGGTAAAGGTGGTACAACTCACCTTGACTTACCAGTATTCAACACAATGAAAGAAGCTGTACGTGAAACAAATGCAGATGCATCTGTAATCTATGTACCAGCTCCATTCGTTTTAGACTCAATCGTTGAAGCGGTTGATTCGGGTGTTGGCCTAATCGTTGTGATCACTGAAGGTGTTCCAACAATCGACATGCTTAAAGCAAAACGCTATTTAGAAACTAACGGTAACGGTACTCGTTTAGTTGGTCCTAACTGTCCAGGCGTAATCACTCCGGGCGAATGTAAGATTGGTATTATGCCTGGTCACATTCACCAACCAGGTCGTATTGGTATCATCTCACGTTCAGGTACATTGACTTATGAAGCTGTTGCTCAAACAACTAAGCTTGGTTTAGGTCAATCTACTTGTATCGGTATCGGCGGTGACCCAATCCCAGGTATGAACCAAATCGAAGCGCTTCAATTGTTCCAAGACGATCCAGATACTGATGCAATCATCATGATCGGTGAGATCGGTGGTACAGCGGAAGAAGAAGCTGCTGAATTCATCAAATCTAACGTGACTAAACCTGTAGTAGGTTACATTGCTGGTGTAACTGCTCCTAAAGGTAAGCGTATGGGTCACGCTGGTGCGATCATTTCTGGTGGTCAAGGTACTGCTGAAGAGAAATTTGCTGCATTTGAAAAAGCAGGTATGGCTTACACTCGTAGCCCAGCTGAGCTTGGTTCAACTATGTTGCAAGTTTTAAAAGAGAAAGGTTTAGCTTAATCGCTTTACCCTGAATCTTAAAAAGCACCGCATCTGAAAAATGATGCGGTGCTTTTTTTATTTAAAAATAAGAGTTTTTATAAGTATAGCTAATTCATAAATAAAATTTTTAGGCAAAAAAATACGCAATGATTGGGGTGATCATTGCGTAGAACAACGAATCTGTAAAAACAGTTTCGGTTTAAGGAGAAATGTCGTGAGGCTCATATGATGTAACCTACATAGAGGATAATAGATAAAGTTAAGATATTCTTCATTGCTATTAGCGTTAATAAGTGTTACTTCACGTTAATAGGGTAAAAGCCTGTGAATGGCTATCAATACATTAGTAATTCTAAAAAATGAATATTATTGAATCTAATAAATAAAAAAAGCCCCGAAGGGCTTTTATTTTCTAAAGAGAATTAAAATTTAAATAAACCTAAACCATCTTTAACTTCGTCTAAAGTCTGTTGAGTAATAAGACGGCACTTATCTGTACCTTGACGTAAAACATCCATAATATAGTCAGGATCTTTAGCAAGCTCTTCGCGACGTTCACGAATAGGTGTAATTAATTCTTTTAACACACCTTCAAGGCGTTTTTTTACCGTACCATCACCAAGACCACCGCGACGATAGTGAGCTTTTAATTCTTCAACTTCTTCTTTATTTGGGTCAAATGCATCTAAATATGTAAATACAATATTGCCTTCAACTTGACCTGGATCTTCAATACGAAGGTGATTTGGATCAGTGTACATCGCATTTACAGCTTTTTTAATGTCTTTATCAGAAGCATTTAAAACGATGGTATTGCCTAATGATTTAGACATTTTCGCTTTACCATCAAAACCAGGTAAACGAGCCATATTAGAAAGCAAAGCTTTACATTCAGGCAAAAGATCTTGACCGATTTGGCGATTTACTCGACGTACGATTTCATTCGTTTGTTCAATCATTGGAATCTGATCTTCACCTACTGGAACCACAGTTGCTTTGAAAGCAGTAATGTCAGCCGCTTGTGCAACAGGGTAGCAGAGGAAACCAGCTGGAATGTCACGCTCGAAACCACGCATTTGAATTTCAGATTTAATGGTCGGGTTACGTTCTAAACGCGCAACTGTCACAAAGTTAAGATAGAGCATTGTGAGTTCATTGAGTGCTGGCAAGCAAGATTGAACACAAATAGTAGTTTTTGTTGGATCAATGCCTACAGCTAAATAATCTAGAGCAACTTCTAAAATATTACGACGAACTTTATCTGGATTATCTGCATTATCTGTTAATGCTTGTGCATCTGCTAATAAGAGATGTTGATGATGGCTATCCTGTAAACCTACACGAGAACGCAAAGAACCGACAAAGTGCCCAAGATGAAGTTGTCCGGTTGGACGGTCGCCTGTCAAAATAATTGGACGCTGATCAACATTACTCATTATTTATTCCACTATCGTATTAACTTAATCAGGGGTAGTAAGCCCTGTAATATAAAAGATTGGCATTATTGTACGGGAAATAAATTTTTTTCGTCAGCGATTGGGGAAACTTTTCTTAAAATAATATTGTGAATTTATTCAGTAAAATTACAGAAATTCAAAAAAATCATCTTACAATAGTCTAATAAATACAAACTTGGATAAGAAATGGCGAGTGGCTTACTTTTATTACTAGATGATATAGCAACAATTTTAGATGATGTTGCTTTAATGAGCAAAATGGCAGCAAAGAAAACTGCCGGAGTTTTAGGTGACGATTTGGCCTTAAATGCTCAGCAAGTAACAGGTGTGCGCGCAGATCGCGAACTACCTATTGTTTGGAAGGTGGCTAAAGGCTCATTTGTTAATAAGCTTATTTTAGTTCCTTTAGCATTATTAATTAGTGTGATTGCGCCTTGGCTTATTAATCCACTATTAATGCTCGGGGGCTTATTTTTATGTTATGAGGGAGTAGAGAAAGTTCTTCATACCATTATGCATAAAAAAGCTTCTACATCAGAGGAAGCAAAAGCAGAGCTTGAAAATGAAGAATTAGACTTGGCAACTTTTGAAAAAGAAAAAATAAAAGGAGCAGTAAGAACTGATTTTATTTTATCGGCTGAGATCGTCGTGATTACGCTGGGTACAGTTGCTACGGCTACTTTAATGACCAAGGTAAGCGTTTTAAGTGTTATTGCTATTGTGATGACGATTGGCGTTTATGGTCTGGTTGGCATGATTGTTAAGATTGATGATTTGGGATTATATTTAACAGAACAGTCGACCTCATTTAAGCAAACTATAGGTCGAGGCCTATTAGCTTTTGCTCCTATTTTGATGAAATTACTTTCAATCGTGGGCACTATTGCAATGTTTTTAGTGGGTGGCGGAATTATTAATCATACGATTCCTTTACTTCATCATTTAACTGAAGATACAGTGGATCATGTAGAAACAATACCAGCAGTAGGTAATATCATTGGGGCTTTAACACCCACACTGATTAACTTTGGAATAGGACTGGTTGCTGGTGCAATTGTTTTATTAATTGTGAGCTTAATACAAAAAATGTGGCCTAAAAAAGCATCGGGTTCATGATGCCATTCTAAAAAGAAGAGGGAAATTATGCGCTGGAAAGGTCGACGAATTAGTAGCAATGTTGAGGACCGCCGTGGTGGTGGTGTTAGAGCTGGCGGTATTAGTATTATTGGTCTGGTTGTTGCATTTGTTGCGTGGAAGTTCTTTGGTGTTGATCCACAGCAGGCTTATCAAGCAACTCAGCAGGTTACTGCTTCACAACAATCAAATGCAACTGCGCCAGAAAGTTTAACAGCCGAGCAAAAAGAAGCCTCCGATTTTGTTGGAACGGTTTTGGCTGATACAGAGGACGTCTGGACTCCTATATTTAAACAGTTAGGTAAAAGCTATACTCCACCTAAATTAGTTTTATTTAGTGGAATGATTCAGTCAGGATGTGGCACAGCTCAATCTGCTATGGGGCCATTTTATTGTCCTGCAGATCAAAAGGTTTATATCGATACAGAATTCTTTAAAGATATGCGTCAGCAAATGGGAATTTCTGGTGAACAAAACCAAACTGAACTTTCAAGACAAGATCAAGCTGGAGATTTTGCTCAAGCTTATGTTGTCGCACATGAGGTAGGGCATCATGTTCAAACCTTGCTGGGTATCTCATCGCAAGTACAGCAAGCTCGTGCACAAGTCAGTCAAATAGAAGGTAATCAATTGTCTGTTCGCCAAGAATTACAAGCTGACTGTTTAGCGGGCATTTGGGCGAGTCATAATCAACAGCGAACTCAATTTTTAGAGCAAGGTGACATTGAAGAGGCTATGGATGCTGCTCAAAAAATTGGAGATGATTATTTACAAAAGCGTTCTACAGGTCAGGTCGTTCCGGATAGCTTTACTCATGGTAGTAGTGAACAGCGAATGCACTGGTTCCAAGTGGGTTTAAAAACTGGTGATATTAATCAATGCGATACTTTTAATAATCCAGTTTAAAATTTTATAGGATGAGTCTTGTTAAACATAATTTAATAAGCTCATCTTTTTTTAGATCATAACTATAAATAATGTTAAGAAATTTAACTGATTGATAGATTGTTCACTCAATTCGGTAAACTTGTGTCCTAATTTCTGTTTTTTATGATTATGGCATTGTTTATGTCAGCTTTTTATTGAGTTAGGTCGATTTAGCAAAGTTTTTATTTGGTCGTTGACCCAGAAGAAGGGTATTCATGGGTAATTTTTTTCTACTACAAGCATTCACTGTGGTTTTTGCATTATCAATAGCAACCACTATCTTTAATAAGCGTATTTTAGGTTTTCCACAGGCGATTGGTGTACCTCTGGTCTCAGCAATTTTTGTCTTTATTTTACAGTGGGGGGCCAGCCTACTAAACGGTAATCAATTTATTACCATTAATATTCATAATATTGAAGAAGCAGTTCGCCATATCGATTTTTATGATTTTTTAATTAATGGTGTTATTTGTTTTATTCTAACTTCTTCAGCACTCAAATTTAAAATCTCAGATCTAAAAAGTTATTGGAAACAAATTAGTATTTTAGCAACGATTGCTTTAGTGCTTTGCGCCGTATTGTTTGGCAGTTTGCTTTACGGATTCCAATTACTTGTTGGATATCATGTGCCAATTCTGGTGCTATTACTTTTAGGCGCAGCTTTAGGGGCAACAGACCCAATTGGTATTAAAGGTGTACTTAGTTCAATTCGCGCGCCTCATCATTTAATTGTTAAGTTAGAGGGTGAATCATTATTTAATGATGCAATGTGTATTGCATTGTTTATGACTTTGCTCAATGTTTTACAGGGTGAACATTTCTCATTGATGGCGACATTAGAAGCTCTGCTCTATGAAATTGTTGTTGCTGTGGGGATTGGTTGGGCATTTGGGGTCGGGGTGTTACGTTTATTACGTGGTAAACATGAAATGGAGTCCCTGATTTTAACAACGGCTTTGCTTGCGAGTGGAGCATATTTAGTTGCTTTGTTTGCACATGCATCAGCACCGATTGCTTGTGTAATTGGTGGTTTAATTGTTGGAAACAAATGGAAAGAAATACGAGAAGAGCGAGAGATTCAAGAAGTTAATCATTTCTGGCATACAGTAGAAGGAATTATTAACTCATTCTTATTTACTTTAATTGGCTTAGAGTTATTTATCCTTGATTTAAACTTTAGCTTGATTTTAGGCGGTATTGTTGCGTTCTTTATTCTTCATATTTCTCGCTTTGCTGCTAATTTTATGGCTTTTGCCTTTTTTCCGAATATGCGGAAAATGAAAAGTTACAACGGTAGTTTGACCATTCTCTCTTGGGGTGGGGTAAGAGGAGGAATTTCACTTGCATTGATTTTAGCAGTAGCCAATATCCCCGCCTTAAGTCCCTATAGTAGTATCCTGATTGGTTATACATTTATTAGTGTACTGTTATCAGGTATTGTGTGCGGCCTAGGCTTACCAGCTGTGATGAATGCTTTTTATTACAATCCCAATGAAGAAACTGAAGGCTTAAAAGGTTTCTATCAAAGATTGTGCCATAAGATGAATAGAAGAGGTTTTCAGTATATTGTTGGAGAGGATGCGCTGGGTAGAGAAACAATCACCGTTTATAATCCAGATATTCTTGTAGACCAAAAAACTGAGGATGGAATTGCGACAATGCATGACCCGAATAAGTTACAAGAAGTAAAAAGATTTGAGAGTCCAGATAATTTCTAAATATAAATAGTTTTAAAATTTATAAGATATTTAAAAATGAGGTTTTAGTGTAATAGTAAAATATTACCTAAAGCCTTTTTTTTCTATATATATCATTAATAATATATTTTATTTTATTAAGATATTAATAATTGTTATATGAATATTTTAATTAAATGATTTTTCAACAAATGGTAAATAGAAAAATAATAAATTTGTTTTATATATAAAACGTTTAACGTGATTTTTCATTAAATTAACATAAGAAAAACTTAACGAAGACTTATATATAATTTCTATTAATTAAAATTTTTTCTTTAGGTACTTTAGTATTTGTTTTTTTTATTTTAAAGTGTTTAATGTAAAAATGATCACATTACTTAATGTTTTTAAGTTGTAGGTCAAAAACTTAGAAAGATTAAGTAAAAAGAATTATACATAAAATCATTTAAATCAATAATATAAAAGGAATATAGATATGCCTGAAATACAAATTATTGCTAAGGACAATCATAAAACCTTAGCAACAACAGAGGGAACTTCTGCAAAACTTTCAGAAGCATCGGTCGTATTGGTAAAAGTAGCTGCCAGTGATGTGTTGGTAGTAAATAGGGAGGGTACCAATGCAGTTATTCGGCTAAAAAATGGCCAAACCATTGTTATTGAAGACTTCTTTAGTGGGACAGCTGAGCCTAAAGATAACAGTCTAGTTTTTCAAGATGAAAATGGACAGTTGATTTGGGCAAAATTCAAAGATGCTGAAAATGATGCGGACGCCGATGCTGATGCGGACGCTGATGCTGACAGTGATGTGGAACCACAAGCACTGGTAGCTGAGGATTTACCTGCTGCTTTACCTGCAGAAGCACCACAAGAGTTGGTATCTGACGTTATTTACCAGCCTATTTCCTCAATAGAACCATTACTTTATCACGATGCAGGTGTAAACCCATGGTTGTGGGCAGCTATTCCTTTAGTTGCGGGCGGTATTATCGCTGCAGCATCGAATAGTGATAATGATGATGACTCAACACCTGCTGACACCACTCCACCAAATACAGATGGAGTCACTTTCTCGGTTGATCCTGTTACTTCAGATAACGTAATTAATGCATCAGAAGCAGCTGGTAATGTCACGATTACTGGTGTTCTGAAAAACATTCCAGCAGATGCGGCCAATACGGCCGTTACAGTTGTTATTAATGGGGTAACTTATAATGCAACTGTAGATAAAACAGCAGGTACATGGACAGTAAGCGTACCTGGTAGTGGTTTAACAGCAGATGCAGATAAAACCATTGATGCTACTGTAACGTTTACAGATGCGGCAGGTAATAGCAGTACTGTTAAAGATACTCAAACTTATACGATTGATACAGCTGCACCTAATACAGATGAGGTTGATTTTTCGGTTGATTCTGTAACAGCTGACAATGTGATTAATGCATCAGAAGCGGCTGGTGATGTCACTATTACAGGTGTTTTGAAAAATATTCCGTCAGATGCAACCAATACTGTAGTAACAGTTGTTGTGAATGGGGTGACTTATACTGCAACTGTAGATAGTGCAGCAGGAACATGGACAGTAAATGTGCCTGGCAGTGGCTTAGAGGCTGATGCAGATAAAACCATTGATGCTACTGTAACATTTACAGATGCAGCAGGTAATAGCAGCACTGTCAACGATACGCAAACATACACACTTGATACTTCAGTACCAACGGTTGCACTTGAAGATGTATCTACAAATGATAAAACTCCTGCATTAACAGGTACTGTAAGTGACCCAACAGCGACAGTTGTGGTTACTATTGATGGTGTTGATTATCCTGCAGTAAATAACGGTGATGGCACCTGGACGCTTGCAGACAATACACTGCCAACACTCACCGATGGACCACACACTGTTACCGTGACTGCAACTGATGCAGCAGGTAATAAAGGTATTGATACAGGTGTTGTTACTGTTGACACAGCTGCACCAAATACAGCTGGTGTCAACTTTGCAGTTGATCCTGTTACTTCTGATAATGTAATTAATGCATCAGAAGCAGCAAGTAATGTCACGATTACTGGTGTATTGAAAAACGTTCCTTCAGATGCGGCTACTACAGTCGTTACAGTTGTTATTAATGGGGTAACTTATAATGCAACTGTAAATAGTGCAGCAGGAACATGGACAGTAAATGTGCCTGGCAGTGGCTTGGAGGCTGATGCAGATAAAACCATTGATGCTACTGTAACATTTACAGATGCAGCAGGTAATAGCAGCACTGTTAACGATACGCAAACATACACACTTGATACTTCAGTACCAACGGTTGCACTTGAAGATGTATCTACAAATGATAACACTCCTGCATTAACAGGTACTGTAAGTGACCCAACAGCGACTGTTGTGGTTACTATTGATGGTGTTGATTATCCTGCAGTAAATAACGGTGATGGCACTTGGACGCTTGCAGACAATACACTGCCAACACTCAGCGATGGACCACACACTGTTACCGTGACTGCAACTGATGCAGCAGGTAATAAAGGTATTGATACAGGTGTTGTTACTGTTGACACAGCTACACCAAATACAGCTGGTGTCAACTTTGCAGTTGATCCTGTTACTTCTGATAATGTAATTAATGCATCAGAAGCAGCAAGTAATGTCACGATTACTGGTGTATTGAAAAACGTTCCTTCAGATGCGGCTACTACAGTCGTTACAGTTGTTATTAATGGGGTAACTTATAATGCAACTGTAAATAGTGCAGCAGGAACATGGACAGTAAGTGTACCGGGTAGCGGTTTGGTTGCTGATACAGATAAAACGATTGATGCCAAAGTAACCTTTACTGATGCAGCAGGTAATAGTAGCACTGTTAACGATACTCAAACTTATACACTGGATACAGCAGCTCCTGCAGCACCAGTGATTGACCCAGTTAATGGGACAGATCCAATTACAGGTACAGCAGAACCTGGTTCAACAGTAACAGTAACTTACCCTAATGGTAACACAGCAACAGTTGTTGCAGGACCGGATGGTAGCTGGTCAGTACCAAACCCAGGCTTAAATGATGGTGACACGGTAACAGCAGTAACAGAAGATCCTGCGGGCAATACCTCAGGTCCAGCAACAGCTGTGGTTGATGCAGTTGCACCGACAGTCGCACTTGATGATGTATTGACCAACGACAGCACACCTGCGTTAACAGGTACTGTAAGTGACCCAACAGCAACCGTAGTTGTGAACGTGGATGGTGTTGACTATCCGGCAGTGAACAATGGTGACGGCACCTGGACGCTTGCAGACAATACACTGCCTGCATTAACCGATGGTCCACACAGCATTACCGTGACGGCAACTGATGCAGCAGGTAATGCGGGTACCGATACGGCAGTGGTGACGATTGATACCACCGCACCAGCAGCACCAGTGATTGACCCGGTTAATGGGACAGACCCGATTACAGGTACAGCAGAACCTGGTTCAACTGTGACTGTGACATATCCAGATGGTAGTACGGCAAGTGTTGTAGCAGGACCAGATGGTAGTTGGACTGTGCCAAACCCAGGCTTAAATGATGGTGACACGGTAACAGCAGTAACAGAAGATCCTGCGGGCAATACCTCAGGTCCAGCAACAGCTGTGGTGGATGCAGTTGCACCGACAGTCGCACTTGATGATGTATTGACCAACGACAGCACACCTGCGTTAACAGGTACTGTAAGTGACCCAACAGCAACAGTGGTTGTCAATGTGGATGGTGTGGATTATCCGGCAGTGAACAATGGTGACGGCACCTGGACGCTTGCAGACAATACACTTCCTGCATTAACCGATGGTCCACACAGCATTACCGTGACGGCAACAGATGCAGCAGGCAATGCAGGTACCGATACAGCAGTAGTGACGATTGATACCACCGCACCAGCAGCACCAGTGATTGACCCGGTTAATGGGACAGACCCGATTACAGGTACAGCAGAACCTGGTTCAACAGTAACAGTAACTTACCCTAATGGTAACACAGCAACAGTTGTTGCAGGACCGGATGGTAGCTGGTCAGTACCAAACCCAGGCTTAAATGATGGTGATACGGTAACAGCAGTAACAGAAGATCCTGCGGGCAATACCTCAGGTCCAGCAACAGCTGTGGTGGATGCAGTTGCACCGACAGTCGTACTTGATGATGTATTGACCAATGACAGCACACCAGCACTCACTGGTACAGTGAACGATCCGACAGCAACCGTAGTTGTGAACGTGGATGGTGTGGATTATCCGGCAGTGAACAATGGTGATGGCACCTGGACGCTTGCAGACAATACACTTCCTGCATTAACCGATGGTCCACACAGCATTACCGTGACGGCAACTGATGCAGCAGGTAATGCGGGTACCGATACAGCAGTAGTGACAGTTGATACAACAGCACCAGCAGCACCAGTAATTGACCCGGTTAACGGGACAGATCCAATTACAGGTACAGCAGAACCTGGTTCAACTGTGACTGTGACATATCCAGATGGTAGTACGGCAAGTGTTGTAGCGGGACCAGATGGTAGCTGGTCAGTACCAAACCCAGGCTTAAATGATGGTGATACGGTAACAGCAGTAACAGAAGATCCTGCGGGCAATACCTCAGGTCCAGCAACAGCTGTGGTGGATGCAGTTGCACCGACAGTCGTACTTGATGATGTATTGACCAATGACAGCACACCAGCACTCACTGGTACAGTGAACGATCCGACAGCAACCGTAGTTGTGAACGTGGATGGTGTGGATTATCCGGCAGTGAACAATGGTGATGGCACCTGGACGCTTGCAGACAATACACTGCCTGCATTAACCGATGGCCCACACACCATTACCGTGACGGCAACTGATGCAGCAGGTAATGCGGGTACCGATACAGCAGTAGTGACAGTTGATACAACAGCACCAGCAGCACCAGTAATTGACCCGGTTAACGGGACAGATCCAATTACAGGTACAGCAGAAGCTGGTTCAACTGTGACGGTGACATATCCGGACGGAAGTACGGCAAGTGTTGTAGCAGGACCAGATGGTAGTTGGACTGTGCCAAACCCAGGCTTAAATGATGGTGATACGGTAACAGCAGTAACAGAAGATCCTGCGGGCAATACCTCAGGTCCAGCAACAGCTGTGGTGGATGCAGTTGCACCGACAGTCGCACTTGATGATGTATTGACCAACGACAGCACACCTGAGTTAACAGGTACTGTAAGTGACCCAACAGCAACCGTAGTTGTCAATGTGGATGGCGTGGATTATCCAGCAGTGAACAACGGTGATGGCACCTGGACGCTTGCAGACAATACACTGCCTGCATTAACCGATGGTCCACATACCATTACTGTGACGGCAACTGATGCTGCAGGTAATGCGGGTACCGATACAGCAGTGGTGACAGTTGATACAACAGCACCAGCAGCACCAGTGATTGACCCGGTTAACGGGACAGATCCAATTACAGGTACAGCAGAACCTGGTTCAACTGTGACTGTGACATATCCGGACGGAAGTACGGCAAGTGTTGTAGCAGGACCAGATGGTAGTTGGACTGTGCCAAACCCAGGCTTAAATGATGGTGACACGGTAACAGCAGTAACAGAAGATCCAGCGGGCAATACCTCAGGTCCAGCAACAGCTGTGGTGGATGCAGTTGCACCGACAGTCGCACTTGATGATGTATTGACCAACGACAGCACACCTGAGTTAACAGGTACTGTAAGTGACCCAACAGCAAC
>NZ_JAHPVG010000017.1:0-38482 GCF_025514755.1 Acinetobacter sp. WU_MDCI_Abxc222 | reverse complement strand
CTTTTTGTATAGCGGTTTCTGATGTATTGCCTGCAACGTCGGTTACTATTGCTTTATATTGGTAAACACCATCAGCCAAATCTTTTTGGGTAACCGTTGTTTCCTGCCAAGTCTTTCCTTCATCTTTAGATATCCAGTAAATGATTTGGCTATTTACTTCTTGTCCGCTAATCTTTAAATCAAAAGTTTTATCTTGCGTAATTTGATCAGTTGCTGAAATGCCCGTATCAGCCAAAGCAGCTAAAGTCAGTTCACCTGCTTGCGGCGCTGTTGTATCCACAACGACTTTTTGCACACTGGTTTCAGATATGTTGCCTGCAACGTCGGTTACTACAGCTTTAAATTTATAAATACCATCAGCCAAATCTTTTTGAGTAACAGTTTTTTCCTGCCAAGTTTTACCATCATCGATAGAAACTAAATACGTTACTTGGCTGCCACTTTCCTGTCCTTCAAGCTTTAAATTGAAGTTTTTATCTTGCGTAATCTGATCAGTTGCCAAAACACCTGTATCACTTAAATCAGATAAAGTCAGTTCGCCTGCTTTTGGCGCCGTAGTATCCACAACAACTTTTTGTATAGCAGTTTCCGAAGCATTTCCAGCTCGATCTGTTACTACAGCTTTGTAGAGATAAACACCATCGGTTAAATCTTTTTGATTTACTGTCGTTTCTTGCCAAGTTTTTCCTTCATCGGTAGAGGCCAAATATATTACTCGGCTTCCACTTTCCTGTCCTTCAAGCTTTAAATTAAAGTTTTTATCTTGAGTAATCTGATCTGCAGTTGATCCCCCAGAATCTAAAAAATTTTTGAGACTCAAAGTTCCTGGCTCAGGAGGCGTCGTATCTTTAGAATCTTTCCGAGACAATAAAGCAATTGTTCCTGCTCCTGCTAAAGCGCTGACTACCCACGACCAGAGGGGTACAGAAGATGAACTATCAATAAGCTTTGGCGTATCTTTTAATTCTAAATAATTAACAGTGGTCTGTCCGCTAGCATCTTCTCCCAGATTAGCAGCCCAATAACTCTGCCCTTCATTTAAAAGAATTTGCGGGTTTTCGCTAATAAAATAGTTTTCTAAAACAATTTCAGTTCCATCTTTTAGATGAACAATTGCACTATTTCCTTCTCTTGTTATTGAAGAAATTTTTTCTGGATTTATATCGATTTTTGCGACTTCTTTAGGATTTACTACAATATTTTTTGTCTGGCCTACATTAATATCAACTGTATTATTTTTTGAAGCATTATTTGCCATTAATGATACTTGTACCATTTTTCCACCATGAAATTTTAAATATTATTAAGTTATTCTAAAATATTAAGATAAATAGATATTCATTTAATCAAATATTATTAACTATCATAAAATACTAAACCCTTATTGTAGCTACTTAAAATCGTGGCTTTTTATATAGTTAAAAATTTTTTATGTATCCATTAATATTATTTTTAAAATGATAAAACATTTAGAATGTTTTTCTATTCCCCATATATAGAATTTAAAGCTTAGGCATTGTAATGGATAAAATTTTATCAATCTACTCTTAAGTTAAATGTCTTATATAATTTTTATAAATTAAATTAATTGAAAAATCTTTAAATTGTAATTAAACCAATAATGATTAATTTTTCCATCATTTGAAATGACATTAAAACTATTTGGAACATGATAATGCAAACGGCTAGAAGTTGCTGTTCCTGCATGAATATCATAAATAGGATGAGCTATCTTTAACTGATAAATTTGCGTCAAATCATATACAGCGGTTTTATGCAAATGCCCATGTAACATTCCAAATAGTCCTGTTGTACTCCATTTTTCGAGTGCCATTTTTCCTAATACAGGACAATCTTTAATACCATGTGCATCATCAGGTGGAGTATAAAAAGGCTGGTGGAAAACAACTAATTTGATTTTATCCGCTGGCGCTTGCTGTAATCGCTCATATGTAGTTTGAATTTGCTCAATCGAAATATGTCCACGAGTATGATAACGACGGCGAATACTATTCACCCCAACAATATAAAAATGTTCAGTTTCTAAAGTCGGTTCAAGCTGGCCAAAAAAATATTGGTAGCGAGTAAATGGTGAAAAAAAACGATTCCAGACATGGTACAACGGAATATCGTGGTTACCAGGAACAACAAGATAAGGAATATTAAGGCTATCTAAAAACTGACGGCATTTATAAAACTGTTGATATCGGGCACGTTGAGTAATATCACCACTTACCACAATGACTTCAGGTTTATGTTGAGTGCAAAAAAGTCGGATTGCATCTAAACATGCCTCAACTTCTGTTCCAAAATGCAGATCAGACAGATGTAACAACATTTGGCACCATAATATTTAAAGCATTCTTTTCTACAGAGAAGTTTAAAGGTGTTTTCATCTCTAATATTTCACCATCTAAAGCTACTGTAAGTTTAGATCTTTTTGCACAATCTACCACCACATGATCTGCACAAAAACTATAAACATCTTGTGTCTCTTCTACTTTGCCTTGAATCCACTGCCACAACATGTTTAATAAACTAAGCCTATCACTTTTCGTAATGACCACTCCTGCAACTCGACCTTGTGCTGCACATTCGGCAATTCTTAGTTTCATATCACATAACTGCAACTGATTATTACCAAAGAAAATTAAAGGTGTTTTGACCGGATATTTCTTGCCATCAACTGTGACGGAAAGTTTCATGGATTTATTTTCTCTTAATAAGACATCCAAAGCTGAGGTATAAGCATGTAAAGGTAAACGCCCTAAGTATTTATTATAAAGCTCGCGTTTTTTTATAAATAATGGATAAAGTCCTAGACTCGCATTATTCAAATAAACATGGTCATTAATTGTCGCAATATGTACAGAGCGTGGTGTACCTGTAGCGATGACTTCAGCAGCTTCTAACAAATCTAAAGGAATATCCAAAACTTTAGCGACATAATTAAAAGTTCCCAAAGGTAATATTCCCATTGGAATATGAGTATGCCTAAGTTTTGATGCTACGGCATTTAAAGTTCCATCCCCACCCGCTGCAACAACAACACCTAAATTTGCATTTTGACTATGCCGATGTATCACTTGATTCATTAAATCCTCAAAAGACACATCTTCAGCTAATTCAAAAACTTGTATTTCGAAACCAAATTCGGTGAACACAGTCATTAACTGTTCATACATATCTTCATGTTTTGACGCATGAAAACCCGACTTTTGGTTATAAATGATAGAGAGAGGTTTTAAAGTCCGCATTTTTATTATCTTAGAGGGATTCGTCCTGAATATTGTATATAAAAACACCTAATAAAAGTCTCTTTATGTAAATTTTGAATGAAGATCATTTGTTTAATCAATAATAATTCTCAAGAAAAAAATAAGAATCAAGATATTGATTTTTAAAGAAATAAATAATATAAATAACATACATACAACATAAAAATATTGAGAATAAGATATTGCAAAAAACTACAAGTTAATGATTTAAATAAGAAAAAACAAAAAAGTAAAATATCTATTTCTTAGTCTTTAGTCTTATTTTTTTTGTGATTTTGTGCTTTAATACAGCCACTTTTTTATTTGATCTTTCATTGTACCTCTCAATGAATGACTTGTACGTTGTACATATTTTGAATAGGCCTCACCATGACCACAGTGAACGCACCAGAATTCGTTCGTCATCCTAAGCTTATTGCATGGGTTGAAGAAATTGCAAACTTAACCAAACCAGCAAAAATCGAATGGTGTGACGGAAGCGAAGAAGAATATCAACGTCTAATCGACTTGATGATCGCTAACGGCACCATGCAGCAATTAAACCAAGAAAAACATCCTGGTTCTTATCTTGCAAATTCTGACCCATCTGACGTTGCACGTGTTGAAGACCGTACTTACATCTGCTCTCAAAATAAAGAAGATGCTGGTGCGACAAACAACTGGGAAGACCCAGCTGTTATGCGTGAAAAGTTAAACGGTTTATTTGACGGTTCAATGAAAGGCCGTACGATGTACGTTGTTCCTTTCTCTATGGGCCCACTTGGTAGCCATATTGCTCATATCGGTATCGAATTAACTGACTCTCCTTACGTTGCTGTTAGCATGCGTAAAATGGCACGTATGGGTAAAGCAGTTTATGACGTATTAGGTACAGACGGCGAGTTTGTTCCATGTGTACATACAGTAGGTGCTCCACTTGCTGAAGGTCAAAAAGACGTTGCTTGGCCATGTAACCCTGAAAAATATATCGTTCATTACCCAGAAACTCGTGAAATCTGGTCTTTCGGTTCTGGTTACGGCGGTAACGCATTACTTGGCAAAAAATGTTTAGCTCTTCGTATCGCTTCTGTCATGGGACGCGAACAAGGTTGGTTAGCTGAACACATGCTTATTCTTGGTGTAACTAACCCTCAAGGTGAAAAACACTACATCGCTGCAGCATTCCCGTCTGCATGTGGTAAAACAAACTTTGCAATGTTAATTCCACCAGCAGGTTATGAAGGTTGGAAAATCGAAACTGTAGGTGACGATATTGCTTGGATCAAACCAGGTGAAGATGGTCGTTTATATGCGATTAACCCTGAAGCTGGTTTCTTTGGTGTAGCTCCTGGTACAAACACCAAGACTAACCCGAACTGTATGGCAACTCTTCATAAAGATGTTATCTATACAAACGTAGCGGTAACTGAAGATGGTCAAGTATGGTGGGAAGGTCTTTCTAAAGAAGTTCCAACAAACTTAACTAACTGGAAAGGTCAACCTCACGTAAATGGTGAAAAAGCAGCGCATCCAAATGCTCGCTTCACTGTTGCAGCTGGACAATGCCCTTCTATCGATGCTGACTGGGAAAATCCAGCAGGCGTTCCAATTTCTGCATTTATCTTCGGCGGTCGCCGCGCAGATACAGTTCCTTTAGTTTCTGAAGCTTTCGACTGGGTTGACGGTGTATATAAAGCGGCAACTATGGGTTCTGAAACTACTGCTGCTGCTGTTGGCCAACAAGGTATTGTTCGTCGTGACCCATTCGCGATGCTTCCATTTGCTGGCTATAACATGGCTGACTACTTTGATCACTGGTTAAGCCTTGGTCAACAAGTAAGTACAAAAGCTGAAGCAGCTGGTAATAAGTTACCAAAAATCTTCAATGTAAACTGGTTCCGTCGTGATGCTGAAGGCAATTTCGTATGGCCTGGTTTCGGTCAAAACATGCGTGTTCTTGAGTGGATCATTGATCGTTGTGAAGGTCGTGCAAACGCTGTTGAAACTCCAATTGGTCTTGTTCCAACATATGACGACTTGAACTGGGAAGGTACTGAATTCTCTAAAGAAGAATTTGACCTAATCACAGCTCAAGATAAAGATCAGTGGATTACTGAAATTGAAAGCCACACTGATTTATTTAATAAACTCGGTGATCGCTTACCGAAAGCATTAAAAGAACGTCAAGCAGCTTTACTTGAAGCTGTAAAAACTGGCTTCTAATTGCTATATATAAAAAAGGTCGCCATGTGCGACCTTTTTTATTATGCGGCATCGTCTTTTTGTCGACGCTCAGATAAATAAGCTTCTAATATTTTTACCTGTTTTTCATCAAATGCTAGACCTAGTTTTGTTCTACGCCACAATATATCCTCAGCAGTAGTCGCCCATTCATATTCACATAAATATTTGACTTCGCATTCAAATAAATCATTTCCAAAATTCTGGCCTAATTGCTCTATTGCATTTTTCTCTCGGAGCATATTCCAGACTCTTGTGCCGTATGAATGCGCCCAACGGTTAGCAAGTGATTCAGACACTCCACTTACACGTGACTGAAGCTGATGCGTTAAATCATCTAATGTTGTCCAGTTTTCAGCACCAGGTAATGGCTCATCTACAGTCCACTCTTCTGCCATGTCATTAAAAAACGCAGACAAATGCTCTAAAGCAGCTTCGGCTAATTTTCGATAAGTTGTGATCTTGCCACCAAACACAGATAACAATGGTGGCTTTCTCTCTTCTGCTTGTAGCGCCAAAGTATAGTCACGTGTAATCGCTGAAGGATTATCAGACTCATCATCACATAAAGCACGTACACCCGAATATTGGCTTACAATATCAGCCCGAGTTAACTGCTTTTTAAAATGTGAATTGGTCACTGTTAAGAGGTAATCTATTTCTACATCGGTAATCTCTACCTTTTGTGGATCACCTGTATATTCCTGATCGGTCGTGCCAATTAGTGTATATTTTTCTAAATAAGGAATGGCAAACACGATGCGTCTGTCTTCATTTTGCATGATAAATGCTTTATGACAATCATAGAGTTTAGGCACAACAATATGACTTCCTTGGATCAGCCTAATTCGATATGGCGATTTTAGATTCAGATTTTCACTAATAATTTCTTCAACCCAAGGGCCTGCTGCATTCACTAATGCTCTTGCACGTATCTGGTAAAACTCTGCTCCACTTTGTAACTCCAGATGCCACAGCTCTTGTTCCCTATAAGCTTTAATACAACGCGTACGTGTTACGACTTTGGCGCCTTTCTCTTTAGCCTGCAATGCATTTAACACCACAAGACGTGCATCATCTACAGTACAGTCAGAATATTCAAAACCACGCGTTATAGCCGGTTTTAAAGGACTATTTTCTTTGAAATAAATAAGATTTGAGCCTAATAATTTTTCTCGTTTTCCCAAATGATCATAAAAAAACAAGCCCGCCCGAATTAACCATGCAGGACGTAAATGTGGTCGATGAGGCATAATAAAGCGCATTGGTTTAATAATATGTGGAGCTTTAGCCAACAACACTTCACGCTCTGCTAAAGCTTCTCTAACCAGTCGAAATTCTTTATGCTCTAAATAGCGCAGACCACCATGAATTAATTTGCTGCTAGCAGATGAGGTGTGACTAGCTAAATCATCTTTTTCACATAAAAATACCGATAGTCCACGGCCTGCAGCATCATTAGCAATACCAACACCATTAATACCGCCACCGATCACGGCAATGTCATATATTTTTGAATAATCATTAGGCTGTATTTTCATTTCTCATTTTCTTTTTATTGTTGATCTTATAAAAATTAAAACACCAAATTGAAGAAACAACAATCAAAAAAGTAGAATAATCAATTTTAAATAACCAAGTATTTAACCGTTAATTGATTACCCTACTATTGAATTCAACCAATTAAAGAACGAATTAATCCTCAGCCCAACTTTGACTACGCTTAACTGCCTTGAGCCAACCTTTATAAATAATTTCTGATTGTTCAGAAGACATTTTTGGCTCAAATACCTTTTCTATGGCAGATTTATTTCTTAACTCATGTAAATCTTGCCAGAAACCCGTCGCCAGTCCAGCAAGGAAAGCTGCACCCAAAGCTGTGGTTTCTTTCATTATTGGACGTTCTACTGGTGTTGCTAAAATATCGGCCTGAAATTGCATTAAGAAATTATTTTCCGTCACTCCCCCATCAACACGGAGTGTACGGAGCTTTTCTTCTGCATCTTGCTGCATTGCATCCAAAACATCTCGGGTTTGAAAAGCAATAGACTCTAAAGTTGCACGAATAATATGTTCAATACTGGCTCCACGTGTGAGACCAAAAATTGCTCCTCGCGCAGTTGGATCCCAATACGGTGCGCCCAACCCTGTAAAAGCAGGTACAACATATACACCGTTACTGTCTTTCACACGTGTTGCATAAAGTTCAGAATCTTTAGCATTCTTAATGACTTTTAATTCATCGCGTAACCACTGCACGCAAGAACCCCCATTAAACACGGCACCCTCTAACGCATAGTTCACCTCACCACTCGCACCACATGCAATAGTAGTTAGTAATCCATGTTCTGAACGGACAATCTTCTTACCTGTGTTCATTAATAGAAAACAGCCTGTGCCGTAGGTATTTTTTGCCTGGCCAGACTCAACACACATTTGACCGAACAGTGCGGCTTGTTGATCACCTGCGATTCCTGCAATGGGAATACCAACTTCTTGACCACTAATGGTATGTGTATATCCATAAACCTCAGATGAGCTACGTACTTCGGGTAACATTGCTCGAGGAATATCTAAAACTTGTAAAAGTTTTTCATCCCATTCTAGCTTTTCGATATCAAACAGCATAGTTCGTGAAGCATTGGTAAAATCAGTGACATGGACTGTACCATTGGTTAGTTTCCAGATTAACCAAGTATCCACCGTACCGAACAATAACTCTCCTCGCTCAGCACGTTCACGGCTTCCTTCAACATGGTCTAAAATCCATTTAATTTTTGTGGCCGAAAAATACGGATCAATCACCAAACCCGTTGTTTTACGTATGTATTCTTGCCATCCTGCTTTATGCAATTGATTGCATATCTCAGTCGTTTGTCGACTTTGCCAAACAATCGCATTGTAAATAGGCTTGCCTGATTTTTTATCCCAAACAATTGTGGTTTCACGCTGATTTGTAATCCCAATTGCTGCAACTTGCTCACTCTTAATGCCTGCTTGAGCTAGAGCCTCTACCCAAACAGCACTTTGCGTAGCCCAAATTTCCATAGGGTCATGCTCGACCCAGCCAGGCTGCGGATAAATCTGGGTAAATTCTTTTTGAGCAATACTTACAACGTTAGCATCATGGTCTAAAACAATTGCTCTTGAACTCGTTGTTCCCTGATCAAAAGCAACAATATATTTTTTCAGGCAATTTGACATCTGAATGTCCCTTTCATTATCCACACACATCTAGTCCACAATGCCAAAACATCATGCCTAACTGTATTTATTTAAAATTTTCTTTGGAATATATCATTATTTTTAAGGCATATAGGTTTTCTTCGCCCAAACTCTACTCATTCTTTATTAGTTTTTACTATTTGGAAAAAAATAATAGGCTAAATAACCGAATAAGATCATAAAAATGGACTAATCGGCTAATTTGAAATCATATAAATATTCAACTTATTCCTTTGCTTAAATAATAAACATTGTTTTACAGACATAAAAAAAATAAAGTGAAATACTCCTCTAGAAAATATGTAAAAACGGAATAAATCTTCTCTTTTTTAGCATTCAACCCAAGCGAAACATGGAGCGACTCATGGTTGATCAACCTTCTACCGCAACAACTCCACATTCTAATTTAGATACAAAAACTCGTCTAAAATCCATTTTGGGCGGTTCTGCCGGTAACCTTGTTGAATGGTATGACTGGTATGTATATGCAGCATTTACGCTCTATTTTGCTCATGCTTTTTTCCCGAAAGGTAGCCAGACGGCTCAGCTCCTTCAAGCGGCCGCAATTTTTGCTGTAGGCTTTTTAATGCGCCCAATCGGTGCATGGATTATGGGAATCTATTCAGACCGTAAAGGTCGTAAAGCGGGTCTGACCCTTTCCGTCACTTTAATGTGTATAGGTTCGCTTCTTATTGCCGTGACACCAAGTTATGAAAGTATTGGTGTATTTGCCCCTCTTCTTTTAGTTGTCGCTCGTTTAATTCAAGGTTTAAGTGTAGGCGGTGAATATGGTGCTAGTGCTACCTATTTAAGTGAAATGGCTGAGAGAAATCGACGAGGTTTTTTCTCTAGTTTCCAATATGTCACCTTGATTGCTGGGCAGCTCACAGCTCTATGCGTTCTATTAATATTACAAATGGTATTAAGTGAAGAACAACTACATGATTGGGGATGGCGTATCCCATTCTTTATCGGTGCTTTACTTGCGATTGTAGTTTTCCGTATTCGACGTGGCCTACTAGAAACTCAATCTTTTAAAAATGCTCAGGCAGAGACAGACCAGCCAAAATCAGGCATGTTTGCTTTATTTAAACATTACCCTAAAGAAGCTTTCACAGTATTATTTTTAACAGCTGGCGGGACTTTAGCTTTTTATACTTACACGACCTATCTGCAAAAATATTTAGTCAATACTTCTGGATTTACCAAACCTGAAGCCACTCAAATTACAACTTTAGCGCTATTTATTTTTATGTGTCTACAGCCTGTAGCAGGTGCTTTATCGGATCGCATTGGTCGAAAACCTCTTATGATTTTCTTCGGAATAACAGGTGTTTTATTCACATACGTTTTATTTGATGCTCTCGCAAATACACATAACTATTGGACAGCTTTCTGGTTATGTTTTGGAGGTCTCGTGATGGTGACTGGCTACACTTCAATTAATGCTGTAGTGAAAGCCGAACTTTTCCCTGCGCACATTCGCGCTTTAGGAGTTGCATTACCTTACGCGATTGCCAATACGTTATTTGGTGGAACAGCAGAGTTCTTTGCTTTAAGTTTTAAAGAAGCTGGGCATGAATCTTGGTACTTTATTTATGTAAGTATCATGATCTTCATTTCTCTCATTATTTATATTTTTATGAAAGACACCAAGCATCATTCAAAAATCAAAGAACATTAATACTTTACCAATAAGGGCTAATATCGTTCGCCGATGTTAGCTCAAATCATGAGATTAAGCCCCAACAACCTTTGTATTTTATGAGATACTAGCTATAAGAAAATAAGGACGATACTGATGAATAGAAGTATTTTATGCTTGGCATTAAGTAGTATGTTTGTTTTAACTGCTTGTCAGACTACCCCTCGACAATATAATGGTTCAACTGGATACCAGATTGAAAACCAAACAAAAACTTCAGCGACTTTAGCTTACACTTTAGCGGGTCGTAGTAACCAGCAACTCGATGAACGTAAATTACAACGCGCTTGTCAGAATGTACTAGGTGCTCAGAAAGTTTATAAATTATCAATTTTGAGTATCAACGAAATTCCTAATCCAGCGAAAGATGAGCATTATGGAATTCAACTCGGCGAAACTCGTGCTTCTTTTGGTTTATCAAATACACCTAGCTTAAATAATGGTGAGGACTATGCAACTCGCCAAGCGCTTGAAGCACGTCCAAGCACATTAAAAGTTGTTCGTTATACTTGTTCATAAAATAAAAAAAGACGCTGTTCTTTTACAGCGTCTTATAAAAACTTACATTTCTAAACTCTTTAGCTTCATCTAGATCAGGCCATGTAGAAGCACTTCTTTCATCAATCTTTTGATATTTAGGATGACTAAAGTTCTTAACACGGCTATCAGCCACCCAGACTTCTGGGGCAAATTTTAAAAATTCATCTAAGAAAAAGCGGTTACATTGATCGTATAAAACATCAGCTGCCAATAAAATATCAACATGCTCGGCCTTATATAAATCATCTAAATATTCTAGCTCAACATTATTAAGTAAAGCGTTTTCACGGCAAGCATTCAAACTAACTTGATCGATATCACAGCAGATGACTCGTTTCGCTCCTGCCATTTTTGCAGCAATTGCCACTACACCAGAACCAGCTCCGAAATCCAAAACAACTTTATCTTTAACATGTTGCGGCTCTGCAAGTAACCACTGTGCCATTGCTAAACCAGATGCCCAACAAAAAATCCAATACGGCGTATCATTCCAAATACGGCGAATAACTTCATCATCCAATCGATCAGTTGGAAAAACTGGTGGAATCAACCATAAAGAAATAGGCGTTTCAGGCAACTGTTGTGCCATCAACTCACAATTGGGAATAACTTCATTTAGTGCTTGAAGTAAATGTTCAGGGGCTTTGGCAAATTGAAAGGTGCAGCTCATAAATAAGCTCAAAAATTTATAATTACTATTTGATCATCTACATCGCGAGCAAGACTAAAACAGCGGCTTATAACATGATAGCGTTTAGTTACTAAAAAATACGTTAGTTCAATTCCAATGTATTAATTACAGCAACCGTTTTGGTCTTGCGTAGCTTCGCTACTCATCCCGAAAGAAAAGTAACATACGAGCTCCTAACATTTGCGTTAAACGGTAGGACGCCGTCGTGAATAAATTAAATTAACCTAAAGCTTTTTCAGCAGCTTCTACAGTTTGACGGATCAAAGTTGTAATGGTCATTGGACCAACACCACCCGGTACTGGTGTGTAAGCAGAAGCAATTTCTTCAATACCTTGTAGTTGAATATCGCCTACGCCACCGCCATCACGAGGATGGAAACCAGCATCTACAACCACTGCACCTTGTTTAATCCAATCTTTTTGGATAAGTTCAGCTTTACCAACTGCACCCACAATAATGTCAGCTTGCTTCACAAGCTCAGGTAAGTTTTGTGTGCGTGAATGGCAAATCGTTACTGTTGCATTGGCTTGCAAAAGCATCATTGCCATTGGTTTACCTAAAATTGCTGAACGACCGACTACAACCGCATGTTTACCAGCAATTTCGATATTGTTTTCTTTTAAAATAGTCATAATGCCCGCAGGAGTTGCTGAACCATATGCAGCTTCGCCCATAGCCATACGGCCAAAACCAAGACAAGTTACACCATCAACATCTTTAGCTAATGAGATTGCATCGAAACATGCGCGCTCATCAATTTGCTCAGGAACTGGATGTTGTAAAAGAATGCCATGTACATCTGGATTAGCATTAAGTTTTTCAATTTCAGCTAATAACTGTTCTGTTGTCGTTTCTTGTGGCAATTCAATTTTTAAAGAGTCCATGCCTACTCGACGGCAAGCATTTCCTTTCATGCGTACATAAGTTGCAGATGCGCCATCATCCCCAACTAAAATAGTCGCCAAAATTGGGGTACGACCTGTTTTAGCTTTTAAAGCTTCAACACGTACTGACAAATTTTCTTCAATTTGCTTTGCTAATGCGCGACCGTCTAAAACCAATGCCACAGCACATCTCCAAGGTAGACATGAATTTAATGTGCCAATAATACATGATTATTTGGACAAATTTATTCTAGATGTTGCTTTTATGTTCATCTTATCTCAAAACAGTATTGTTTTTTTTGTAAAGGTTGCTAATATGTGCATCACCAAATGTAGGCGGGGTGGCAGAGTGGTCATGCAGCGGACTGCAACTCCGTGGACGCCGGTTCGATTCCGACCTCCGCCTCCAAATTTGGTAAAGCCCGGGTGGTGAAATAGGTAGACACAGGGGATTTAAAATCCCCCGCCCACAAAGCGTGCCGGTTCGAGTCCGGCCCCGGGCACCATTTTCTAGTACAGAAATTGGTGTCATAAAGAATCCAGCGAAAGCTGGTTTTTTTATGTCTAAAAAAAGGATGCTTATTATAGCACCCTTTCTCGCCCCATATATTTAAGCAGTTTTTTGCTTGTCTTTTTCAGGTGTTAAACTCGCATCCAACACCAATTCATAGCTTCGGATAGAATCTACTTTATATCCTGGATTTTTAATTGAATCTACAAAAATCCAATCCGACTGCGCCTGCTTATCATCAAGTGTAACCATCAAATAACCACGCTGATTTAAATTACAATATGCCAATTCATCGATAAGCGTAGTAAATGCAAATTCAAACTGTTGTAGCTGAGCTAGTGGAATACTTAAATATTTTTCAAGCCCCGGGGAAGATACCGAACTTGTCGCCAGTTCAACACCAACATATTCGCCCTTTTGGCTATATAAGTAAGATGTCCACGCATTATGAGTATCACCCGCCAAAACAATAATTTTCTTATTAAACTCTGCCAATTTGCCATACAAAAACTCTCGCTCAGCATAGTAACCATCCCAAGCATCGAGGTTATAGGGAACTAAAGTTGTGACTCGCGCTTTTTCTTGAACGGTTAAAGTTGGATCACCTTGCTCTAATCGTAATTTTAATGTGACTAATTCTGTAATTTGCGCATTCATTTTAGCTAACGTATCCGGCGAAGTTCCGCCTGAAGTAATTTGCCCCAACGATGCCAACAACTCAGCTGGAATCCACATTTTACTCATTAAGACTTGCTGCCCAATCACATTCCATACTGCAGTTGAACTTTGTAAGACACCTACTATATTTTTCTCTTTACTACCCAATAACCACTCACGCTGAGTTTGCCCCATTAAGGTCCGTATTGGATTAGTTAAATCCGCTTGGAATTTTTCAATATCTAAGCCATTCGCTGTTATATATTTGCCATAATCCAACTGCTCGTCACGGGCAATAATACGAGTATCTAACATTATTAAATTAACAAGCCCCCCGAAATCAAACTGGCGATAAATTTTAGTGTGCTGATCATCGACAGGACGGATAGGCATCCATTCAAAATAAGCTTGTAAAGCCGCTAGCTTTCTTTCTAAAAACTTACCTTCATTCTTTGCTTTTCGTGTTTCTTCCGTATGATTCTCTGCACCTTCACGCCAAGTATCATTTGCCAACTCATGATCATCCCAAATTACAATAAAAGGATGACGCTCATGAACCGCCTGCAAATCTTTATCTTGACGATATAGCGCATAGCGTTTGCGATAATCATCTAATTTAATAATTTCTTTATTATTATCGGACGGTAAAGTACGACCCAGCTTTGCAGCATCTTCTGTCGCATAGCCATCAGCCCCATATTCATAAATATAGTCTCCCAAATGAATAACTACATCCACATTTTGCTTTGCTATTTCACGATAAACGTAAAAGTAACCCGCAGGATAGTTAGAGCAAGAACATACTGCAAAACTAACTTTATTAGTGCTTATAGGTAGCGTTTTAGTTTGCCCCACAGAGGAAATTTTATTACCAAAACGGAAACGATAATAATAAATGGTACCCGCTTGCAATCCTGTTGCATCTACTTTCACAGTGAAATCATCAGTCTTGGTCGTTTCAACCGTACCAGTCTTCAAATTCTGTTTAAACTGATTATCCGCAGCTATTTCCCAAGTAACTTTAAGACGCGCATTAAGATCTACTGGTGTTAATCGTGTCCACAAAATTACTCTATCTTGCAAAGGGTCGCCGCTGGCAACTCCATGTAAAAAATCTGCTTGTGTTTCTGAATTCTCCTCATCAGAACCATCATTACACCCTGTAAAAACTACAGGCAAAGATAGCGCCCCAAAACCGAACAGACTTTTTTGAATTAATTCTCGGCGTGAAATTTTCTCTGACATAAAATTACCTAAGTTTTAAGCAATGAGTGTCTTAAATTTAGGTAGATAAGATGAACAACTGATCTCAGTTTAATGAACAAATCATGACACAAATTGGTCAATTTATATAAATACCAACAAGAACTGATTGAAAATAAAGCAAACTCTCTGATTTTCTCTTGCCAATCGCGCACTTGTCCTCTATTATTGCGCACATGCCCGGGTGGTGAAATAGGTAGACACAGGGGATTTAAAATCCCCCGCCCACAAAGCGTGCCGGTTCGAGTCCGGCCCCGGGCACCATTTTCAAATATTGAATTTGGTGCTACAAAGAATCCAGCGTATGCTGGTTTTTTTATGCCTAATCAAAATGAATTTTATGATAAGAATATTATTACTCGTTTGCACTACCCTTTTTATAACAAAGGTTTACGCCACAGATCTTTTCTCTGGTACCCTTTCTTTCAAAGACAACAATTGGTATTTTTCACGTTGCTCTATTACCAAAGATGATTATTTAGTTAAAGCACCCGAACAGATAATAGATAAATTTAAAACGCTGGAACAAAAAAGAGAAACTTATTGGGTCAGTTTGTTAGCGGACGCAGATTATCAAGAGAATGGTGTTTTAGTTTTAAAAGTTAAAGAAATAGACGAAATACATTTAAAGGCATCTTGCCACTTGTTAGATGTATTTGAAGATATTGAAAATCGAGAGTAATCACCACTCTCGATTCATCACCAGCTCTTCCATTTCTAGATCTAAATATCCAGCTTCCTGTGCTACCATCATCATTGCTTCAGCAATATAGTCAGCAGCACTATCATCTAACGAAGAATCTAGATCTTCGAACTGAGGTTTCATTTCATTAATTTCAATCACAGTCTGATGAGCATATCGATAGATATCCTGCTCAGCTAAGGCAGGCTTCTGAACTTTTTTAGCAAATTGTTCAATGAGCTGCTTTAGTTCAGCGACCAAAATATCTGGATAATATTCATCATCAAACATCGGGAGAAGTAAGTCTTCGAACATACAAAAGTTTACACAACAGCAAAAACTTGCCGCTTATAACATATTTTCAAAAGAATAACGATATTTTTCCCTGACTCAATCATCTAGCTCATTAAATTAATGAGTTACTACCTGATTTTATAAAGCCTACTTTGCTAGGCTTGTATCATCGCCTTCCAAACTAGAATTGCATCAGTCATTGCTTTGACATCATGCGCTCTAACAATGCATGCTCCTTGCTGAATACTAAGCAAATGCCCCGCAACGCTTCCTACCGCACGCTGATCTGCAGTTGCACCCTTTAATGCTTCACCAATAAAACGTTTACGAGATAGGCCAGATAAAATCGGATAACCCATTTCACCAAGCTTCCAAAATTCTTTTAATAGTCTTAAATTTTGCTGCGCATTTTTTGCAAAACCAAACCCAGGATCAATAATAATATTATGTTTTTTCACGCCCGCATTTAAAGCTTCATTCACGCGCTGCTGGAGTTCCGCTATAACATCTAAGGTTACGTCCGTATATTGGTCTAACTGATTCATTGTAGTCGGCTCACCACGCATATGCATGATCACTACGGGTATATCCAGATCTGCTGCCGTTTTTAAAGCATTGGGACGAGTAAGCGCACGTACATCATTCCAAATATGTGCTCCTGCTTCTTTCGCTGCACGAATAACATCAGGCTGACTCGTATCAATTGATAGAACAATATTATGTTTAGCTAAAGCTTCAACTACGGGCACAACTCTTCGTATTTCTTCTTCTATGCTTACTTCAGATGCCCCTGGACGGGTAGACTCTCCACCAATATCAATAATGGTGGCACCTTGCTCTATCATGGCTAGCGCATGAGCAATCGCTTGATCTATTTGATTATGCTTTCCACCATCACTAAAAGAATCTGGTGTGACATTTAATATACCCATAACGTGAGGCTGTGATAGATCTAACTGAAGCTGTCCACACTGTAAAATTTGTTGAGGCAAAGGCATTAGTTGCATAAAAAGCTCCAGTTTAAAATCAGGCTGTATTTTAGCAACTATCATCTATGTATGGTGTTGATTTGTTTTCAGCTTTTAACAAAATCAAACCCATAAAAAAAGCCACATGACTGTGGCTTTTTTATTAACTAATTAGTTCATTGCTGGCAATGGTGGCGGTGTAGATGGACCATCTTTTGGTGGTTCAAATGCAGCCACTGGGTTTTCAGCAACATATACTTTAGGCGGTTGTGGCTCACGACCTTCCATAATGTCACGGATTTGATCACGATCAATTGTTTCCCATTCCATCAAAGCTTTTACCATCGCGTGTGCAATATCTTTATTACTTTCCAAGATATTACGTGCAACTTTGTATTGCTCATCAAGAATACGACGTACTTCCTCATCAACTAGCTGTTGAGTTGCTTCAGAAATCGTACGGCTTCCTACATTACCAAAGAAACCATTTTGGTTTTCATCCTCGTAAACCATTACACCCATTTTGTCAGACATACCGTACTTCGTAACCATTGCACGTGCCATTTTAGTAGCTCGCTCAAAGTCATTTGAAGCACCAGTAGATTGCTGTTGGATAAATACTTCTTCAGCAATACGACCACCAAACAAAATTGCAATTTCGTTTAGCATCTTGTCTTTATAGTGGCTAATTTGGTCTTGTTCAGGTAACTGCCAAGTTACACCTAAAGCCCAACCACGCGGCATAATCGTTACTTTATGAACAGGATCTGTACCCGGTAAAATCTCGGCAACAATCGCATGACCAGCTTCATGATAAGCCGTTGCACGACGCTCTTCTTCACGTAGAACCATCGATTTACGCTCTGGTCCCATGTAGATTTTGTCTTTTGCATCTTCAAAGTCATGCATGTCGACAGTGTTCTTATTACGACGTGCAGCAAATAATGCAGCTTCGTTAACAAGGTTTGCCAACTGTGCACCAGAGAAACCTGGAGTACCACGAGATAGAACTTTAACATCCACACCCGTAACTGAAGGTAATTTTTTCAAATGTACATTCAGAATCTGCTCACGACCACGAATGTCAGGTAAACCTACCATTACTTGACGGTCAAAACGACCTGGACGTAATAATGCTTTATCCAAGACATCAACACGGTTCGTCGCAGCAATTACGATCACACCTTCATTACCTTCAAAACCATCCATCTCTACAAGCATTTGGTTTAAGGTTTGTTCACGCTCATCATGACCACCACCTGTACCTGAACCACGATGACGTCCTACTGCATCAATCTCGTCAATAAAGATAATACAAGGCGCATGACGTTTAGCTTGCTCGAACATATCACGGACACGGGACGCACCCACACCCACGAACATTTCGACAAAGTCAGAACCTGAAATGCTGAAGAAAGGAACTTTAGCTTCACCAGCAATTGCTTTGGCTAATAACGTTTTACCAGTACCCGGAGGACCAACCATAAGTACGCCACGAGGAATAGTAGCGCCCAAACGTTTGAATTTTGCAGGGTCTTTTAAGAAATCTACAATTTCAACAACTTCTTGTTTTGCTTCATCACAACCAGCAACGTCAGAAAAATTGACTTTGATTTGATCTTCAGAAAGCATTTTTGCTTTCGACTTACCAAAACTCATCGGCCCATTTTTTCCGCCTGCACCACCACCCATGTTACGCATAAAGAACATGAATAACAGAATGATTAACAGTACAGGGAAACTAGCAATGAGAAGTTGCATCAAAATGCCTTGACGTTGAGGAGCTGTTCCCTCTACAACAACATTTTGCTTATTTAAGCTCGGCATAAGCTCAGTGTCTTCAACTTGCGGACGAACAGTTTCAAACTGTGATCCGTTAGTTTTTTCACCATTAATATTTAAACCGTCAATTGTGACTTGCTTAATTTGGCCAGCATTCACCGCTGCAACGAAATCTGAGTATTTCATCGCAGTAGGCTTATTGCGGTCACTGATATTACTGAAAATTAAAATCAGAACACCAAGTATTATTAGCCACAATACGGCATTCTTGAAGTAATCGCTCAAAGCTTTATTCCCATATCGATCTAATTTGATCATGCCCAATCTTGGCTGATCGTCATAAAAACAGCAACTGTATTGCTTGCGGATAACCTAAAAGTACAAAATGCACAATTTTTAGGAGCTTGGCAAGTAAACTTTATTGCAATGCTTTCTTACGCCCTTGTCCAACCAAAAAAACTTCTTTAGAGCGCGCCCGAGAAGCTGCTGGTTTTGCTGTCTTTAACACATCAAAACTATCAACCACTTGTTTACGAAACTCATCGAATCCTGCGCCTTGGAACACTTTAACCACAAACTGTCCATTAGGACCAAGAACCTTTTGAGCAAAATCTAAAGCCAGTTCACATAAGTAAATCTGTCTAGGTTGATCAACAGCCCTATTACCTGATGTATTGGGGGCCATATCAGAAATTACAATGTCTACTTGTCGCCCATTTAAAATATTTAACAATTTTTCAAATACAGCTTCTTCTCTAAAGTCGCCTTGTAAGAAAGTGACATCAGGCAAAGCATCCATGGGCAAAATATCGGAAGCAATCACTAAACCTTTGCTACCCACAAGTTTTCCAGCAATTTGAGACCAGCTACCAGGAGCTGCACCCAAATCGACTACCGTCATGCCTGGCTTGATCAACTTATATTTTTCTTGGATTTCAAGAAGTTTATATGCTGCTCGCGCACGATACCCTTCCTTTTGTGCTTTTTTTACAAAAGGATCGTCTAGATGTTCCCTCATCCACGCACGACTACTTTTCGACAATTTCTGGTTTGTAATGCGTGTTGCCATAACTCACTAAATATCAAAAAAACTTCTGATCGTTCATTGTACGTGAAAATTACTCTCATTACAGTACGGATGTAGCGTAATCTCACCAAGTTTTACAGTTTTTTTCCAATAATGTTGATCGATTATTTATACAGTTTTTCGTACATCTGAATTTAAGTTTTTTGCTATACTAAGTCGTTTTTAAAATCAGGTATTTTTAATGGCCGCTTTATCTATCCATGAACGTAAACGTTTACGTCAAATTGGTCATGTGCTTAATCCGGTTGTCATGATTGGTGGACAAGGCTTAACAGATGCTGTTATCGAAGAAACTCTTCGTGCTTTAAACGACCACGAACTTATCAAAGTTAAAGTTGCTGGTGAAGACCGTGAAGCACGTACTGCTGTAATTGATGCAATTGTAGAAGCGACTGGCGCAGAAGCTGTGCAAAAGATTGGTAAAATTGTTTTACTTTACAAAAAAGCAGCTAAGCAAAACCAGCATTTGTCTAATCTTGTTCGCCACGCTCATTTAGCAAACTAATTTGATTTGACAAACTATGGCAAGTTACGAACTTTCAGCTTTTGATCGTTTTCATGCTGTTTCTGTTGTTGGTGCAATTGAACAGCAAGCACCGCACACCTTAAATGTCGGTTTTTGGATTCGTGATCCAAATCAACTCATTGTCTGGCCCCAAGAAGTCACGGCTCATCCTCGTCAGGATTTTTTGTGGGAAGAAACTTGTTTCGAAATTTTTGTTGGCGTGCATGATGAAGATTATTATCGGGAAATTAACCTTTCCCCTTCTCAAGCATGGCAGTCTTATCAGTTTGAAGAATATCGCTATCCAGAAAGTATGCCTCCCCTTGCTGCTTACGATATCGAACTGAACCATCTCAAGCGTACTCATTATGGCTTAAATGTTAGTCTTGATTTGGGACAATTTATGCAACAGCAACGTTTGAAATGGGCAAACCTTTATTTAGGTTTAACTGCAGTTTTAAAAACCAAAGAAGGTATGCAGTACTATGCAATGCAGCATAGTGGAAAAAGTGCAGATTTCCATAATAAGCGTGACTGGTTACATCAGTTTTAAAAATAAAAAAGCGAGAAATTAATTCTCGCTTTTTTATAGCTGGGTAAAAGCTAAGATCATTAGTTATCTCGTGCTTTATTCCATGCTTCGACTGCATTGTTTTTAGTACGTTTAATGCTTTCACTTAAAGAATCTTTGTGCTTCAAAGAAATCTGGCTAATATCACCTTTAAGTTCTTTACTGACTTTCGTCAAATCTTCAATAAGTGCATTAATTTCTGCTTTCAAAGCATTTTTAAGTTCAGATAGTCCTTCTTGTGAAGTGCTAAACTGAGCTTTAATCACATCAAGACGTTGTAAAATATCTTGTTTAATTTGAATAAATTGATTTTGAATATTCTTGTTTAACTCATGAGTTTCAGCTTCAATTTTTTCTTGAGTTTCACTTAAAACTTCTTTGACCTGCTCTTGAGTTTCAGTGATAGCTTCTTTCACCTGAGTTTTCGCTTCTGTAGCAACTTCTTTAATCTGCTCAGTTTTCTCGGCAACACTTTCTTTTACTTGCGCAGTTTTAGCAGTTACCGTTCTTTTCGCTTTAGTTGTAGTAGCACCTACGGTTTCTTTCACTTCATTCACCTCAGCTTTTACTGAATCAACTACTGCTTGAGCTTTCTCGCTCACATCTTTTGAAACTTGATCATTACTCATGCTATTTCCTCATATTGTTTATTTTTTAACTAGCAATACAATAAATCCAGTTCTAAAAATTCAGCCAGCAAATTGTTAGACAATTTATCAAAAGTAACTGATTCGGATGAGCGGATAATTTTTTTGTAAAAATCAAGCAATGAATTATGTTTTTTAGCAGAAAATAAATAGACTTTTTGAGGTTCCATGCGTATAATGCGCTGTTAAGTTACAAGCGAGCAGACCGATAGGGAGGGGCATGTTTTATCACAACATCGCCTATCTTTTTTGGGTCTACTCGCTTTTTTACAGCCGAAATTCAGGAGCTTTGGTTTGAGCACCCCCGCCATTTTAGCCCTCGCAGATGGAACGATCTTTAAAGGAACGTCAATCGGCGCAACGGGAAGTACGACTGGAGAAGTCGTTTTTAACACAGCCATGACAGGCTATCAAGAAATTTTGACTGACCCAAGTTATGCACAACAAATTGTGACATTAACTTACCCACATATTGGAAACACTGGCTGCAACGCGGAAGACGTTGAATCTGGTCGTATCCATAAAGTATGGGCGAATGGTTTAATTATTCGTGACCTTCCACTACTACACAGCAACTTCCGTGCTGAACAGTCATTGAGTGAATATCTGCAAGCGCACAACGTTGTTGCAATCGCGGATATTGATACACGTAAATTAACACGTATTTTGCGTGACAAAGGTGCACAAAATGGTTGCATCCTTGCTGGCGAAAATATTACTGAAGAAGAAGCAATTGCCAAAGCTCGCGCTTTTGGTGGCTTAAACGGTTTAGACCTTGCAAAAGAATGTTGCGATCCAACTGGTTTTGAATGGTCTGAAGGTTCATGGACTCTAGGCCAAGGCTTCTCTCAACCTGAATTAAAATATCATGTAGTTGCATACGATTACGGTGTCAAAACCAACATCTTGCGTATGCTTGCAGACCGCGGTTGCAAATTAACCGTTGTACCTGCAGAAACTCCGGCTGAAAAAGTATTGGCACTTAATCCGGATGGCGTATTCCTTTCAAATGGCCCTGGCGATCCAGCTGCTTGTGATTATGCAATCGAAGCTGTAAAAACTATTGTTGAAACCACAACATTACCTGTATTTGGTATCTGCTTAGGCCACCAAATCTTGGCACTCGCTTCTGGTGCAAAAACTGTAAAAATGAACCATGGTCACCACGGTGCTAACCATCCTGTACAAAATCTTGAAGATGGTACAGTGATGATTACTTCACAAAACCATGGTTTCGCTGTAGATGCTGAAACTTTACCGGCTAACTTAAAAGCAACGCATAAATCATTGTTCGATGGCACCTTACAAGGGATTCACCGTACAGATAAACCAGCTTTCAGCTTCCAAGGTCACCCTGAAGCAAGCCCAGGCCCACATGATTGTGCCCCATTGTTCGATCACTTCATCGAACTTATCGAAGCATCTAAACAGTAATTAAGGAGCGAATAATGCCTAAACGTACGGATATTAAAAGCATCTTAATTATTGGTGCTGGCCCGATTGTGATTGGTCAGGCATGTGAGTTTGACTACTCAGGTGCTCAAGCGTGTAAAGCGCTTCGTGAAGAAGGCTACCGTGTTATTTTGGTTAACTCTAACCCAGCAACCATTATGACAGACCCTTCAATGGCTGATGCAACTTATATTGAGCCAATTACTTGGCAAACAGTTGCACAGATTATTGAAAAAGAACGTCCAGATGCAGTATTACCAACTATGGGTGGCCAGACTGCGTTGAACTGTGCACTTGCACTTGATGAGCACGGCGTTCTTGAAAAATATAATGTTGAATTAATTGGTGCAACTAAAGACGCAATTGAGAAAGCCGAAGACCGTAAACTCTTCGATATCGCTATGCGTAAAATTGGCTTGGAATGTCCAAAAGCTGCCATTGCTGAAACAATGGAAGAAGCTTTAGAAATTCAGTCACGCTTTGGTTTCCCGGTAATTATCCGTCCATCATTCACAATGGGTGGTTCGGGTGGTGGTATCGCATATAACCGCGAAGAATTCCTTGAGATTTGTGAACGTGGTTTTGACCTCTCTCCTACTCACCAGTTATTGATTGATGAATCTTTAATTGGTTGGAAAGAATACGAAATGGAAGTTGTTCGTGACAAAAACGACAACTGTATTATCGTATGTGCGATCGAAAACTTTGACCCAATGGGCGTACACACTGGTGACTCAATCACTGTAGCACCAGCTCAGACATTAACTGACAAAGAATACCAATTGATGCGTAACGCTTCGGTTGCAGTTCTTCGTGAAATTGGTGTTGAGACAGGCGGTTCTAACGTTCAGTTCGGTATTAACCCGAAAGACGGCCGTATGGTTGTTATCGAGATGAACCCTCGTGTATCTCGTTCATCTGCGCTTGCTTCTAAAGCAACAGGTTTCCCGATTGCTAAAATCGCAGCAAAACTTGCTGTTGGTTATACCCTTGATGAATTGAAAAATGACATCACTGGTGGCGTAACTCCTGCAAGCTTCGAACCATCTATTGACTATGTTGTAACGAAGATTCCTCGTTTTAACTTCGAGAAATTCCCGCAAGCTGAACCAGTTCTTACTACTCAGATGAAATCTGTTGGTGAAGTGATGGCTATTGGCCGTAACTTCCAAGAATCTGTACAAAAAGCATTACGTGGTCTTGAAGTTGGTGTAAGCGGTTTTGATGAAAAAATCGAAGCTGGTGCAACAAATGCAAAAGAAATTATTCTAAAAGAACTTAAAGTTCCAGGTCCTGAGCGTATCTGGTACGTAGCGGACGCTTTCCGTCATGGTTTCTCTTTAGATGAAGTTTTTGAAGCGACTAAGATTGACCGTTGGTTCCTTATCCAAATTCAAGATATCGTTAAAACTGAAGCTCAAGTGAAAACTTTAGGTTTTGGTGACTTAAACGCTGACAACATCCGTTCGTTCAAGCGTAAAGGTTTATCTGACCTTCGTATTGCTCACCTTATGGGCATTTCACAAAAGCAATTCCGTAAACAACGTTGGAACTTGGGTGTTTATCCAGTTTACAAACGCGTTGATACATGTGCAGCAGAGTTTGAATCTGGTACTGCATACATGTATTCAACTTACGATGAAGAATGTGAAGCAAATCCATCAAACCGTGACAAGATCATGGTGATTGGTGGTGGTCCAAACCGTATTGGTCAAGGTATCGAATTTGACTACTGCTGTGTACACGCTGCATTAGCTATGCGTGAAGACGGTTACGAAACAATCATGGTGAACTGTAACCCTGAAACTGTTTCTACCGACTATGACACGTCTGACCGTCTATACTTTGAGCCTGTAACACTTGAAGATGTACTTGAAATCGTACGTACAGAGAAGCCTAAAGGCGTAATCGTACAGTATGGTGGCCAAACTCCGCTTAAATTGGCACGTGCTTTAGAAGAAGCAGGTACTCCAATTATCGGTACATCACCAGATGCGATTGATCGTGCTGAAGACCGTGAACGTTTCCAACAAATGATCCAACGTTTACAGCTTCGTCAACCAAACAACAGCATTGTAAAATCTGCTGAAGAAGGTATCTCTGAAGCTGCAAAAGTAGGTTATCCGCTTGTTGTTCGCCCATCTTATGTATTAGGTGGTCGTGCAATGGAAATCGTATATAACGAAGAAGAACTTAAACGTTACCTTCGTGAAGCAGTTCAGGCATCTAATGAGGCCCCTGTTCTTCTTGACCGTTTCCTAGATGACGCAACTGAAGTTGATGTTGACTGTGTATCTGACGGTAAAGACGTTGTGATCGGCGGTATCATGCAGCATATTGAACAAGCTGGTATTCACTCAGGTGACTCTGCATGTTCGATTCCTCCTTATTCTTTATCTAAAGAAATTCAGGATGAAATGCGTCGTCAAACGATTGCGATGGCAAAAGAACTTGGCGTTGTTGGCTTGATGAACGTTCAGTTCGCTGTAAAAGGTGACGATATTTACGTTCTAGAAGTTAACCCACGTGCTTCACGTACAGTTCCATTCGTATCTAAGTGTATTGGTGATTCTTTAGCGAAAGTTGCTGCGCGTTGTATGGCAGGTCAATCTCTTGAGTCTCAAGGATTTACTAAAGAAATCATTCCAACTCACTTTGCTGTGAAGGAAGCCGTTTTCCCATTCGCTAAATTCCAAGGCGTAGACCCTATGCTTGGACCTGAGATGAAATCTACAGGTGAAGTGATGGGCGTAGGTAAAACATTTGGTGAAGCATTCTATAAAGCTGTTTTAGGCTCGAATGAACGCTTACCTGGTTTACCAACTGAAGGCGAAGTAAAACATGCTTTCTTATCAGTACGTGAATCTGACAAGAAATACATCGCCGATATCGCTAAGAAATTAGTTGAATATGGCTTCAAGCTTGTTGCAACAGGTGGTACTTACCAAGTGCTTAAAGAAGCAGGTTTAGAATGCGAATCTGTAAATAAAGTTACTGAAGGTCGTCCACATATTGTTGACCGCTTGAAAAATGGTGAAATACACCTTATTGTCAATACCACTGAAGGTAAACAGGCTCAATATGACTCTGCAATGATTCGTCGTGCTGCCCTACAAGGCAAAGTGTACTACACAACGACTATCAATGGCGCAGAAGCTGTTTGCCAAGCCTTTGCTGTGAAATTGCCAATGGATGTATACCGCTTGCAAGATTTAACTGTAGGTTAATTTTTTACCGATAAGTCCCGTCACCTTATCGGTGGCGGGATTTTTTCATTTTTTTAACTGTGTTTTCTCAACTTAAGAGGGACCGAAATGCAACGTTATCCAATGACCCCTGAAGGTAAAATCGCCTTAGAGAAAGAATTACAACATCTGAAATCTGTTGAACGTCCACGTATTACTCAAGCAATTGCTGAGGCACGTGAACATGGGGACTTAAAAGAAAATGCAGAATACCATGCTGCTCGTGAACAGCAAGGTTTCTGTGAAGGACGCATCCAAGATATCGAAGGAAAATTGGGTGCTTCACAAGTCATCGATGTTAAGGACTTAGAACAAAACGGTCGTGTTGTATTCGGTGTTACGGTAACGATTGAAAACCTTGATACTGAAGAACGCAAGACTTATAAAATTGTTGGTGATGATGAAGCTGATTTTAAAATCAATAAAATCTCAGTGAACTCACCAATCGCACGTGGCCTTTTGAGCAAGAGTGAAGGCGATGAAGTAAAAATCGTTACTCCTCAAGGCGAAGTGGAATATGAAATCGTAAGTGTAGAATATCTTTAATTTATAAATAGATATACTTAAACTATAAAACCCCTCAGTTGAGGGGTTTTTTATATTTCAGACAAATATTAAAAAAATTCACTAGGCATTTTTTAGAAAGCCTGATGCAAAGATTTTAAAAGCATTTAATGCTTCAGGGAGTACCTGTTCAGGATATTCACTAGAGGCTACCCATAATGCGGCATTCATGGCGGCGCCATTTAAAAGCACTGCCGCCGCTTCTGAGTCTACAATTTTAATTCGATCCGTTGCTAATAGTTGTTCAACGCACCTACGGGTAGACTGCAAGCATCTGTTTTGACTAGGCCAATGCGCTGGATCACCTAGCACTGCAGGTCCGTCACGCAACACAATACGCTGAAACTCAGGATTCAAAGCATTTTGAATATAGGTCTGCCCTTCAAGTAACAATCCTTCCCAAAGATCATCAGGCTGCTCTAAATGCTGCTGGGCATATTCTGCCATTTGTGAATCAATTTGATCGACCACTGCAGCAAATAAACCACGCTTATCACCAAAATGATGGTAAAGCGCCCCACGAGTCAACCCTGCTTCTGCCGTGAGTTTATCCATTGAAGTATCTGCATAACCATATTCAGCAAATGCACGACGTGCTACTTCAATTAGTTTCTTGCGGGTTTCCGCCATCTTTTGTTCACGAACAGACATGTCTTTCACCAGCTAATCATCACAAAAAATTTTAATTGACATACGGTTCGTATGTCAATTATGTTTACATACGAACCGTATGTGAAACCTGAGCGACATTTACTGATTGGTATTTAAATACTGATGGAGAACAAAACTGATGAGAACTGCAATATTTCCTAAAGACCGCCATGCCTTATATGAACAGCATGGTTATTCAGCCGCAATTCAATCGAAAGATTTACTCTTTGTTTCAGGGCAGGTTGGTAGCCTTGAAGATGGCTCACCTGTACCTGATTTTGAAAAACAGGTAATACAAGCTTTTAAAAACTTAGCAGAGACACTGAAAGCAGCTGGTTGCACTTTCGATGATATTATTGATGTCACCACCTTTCATACTGATCCTGAACGGCAGTTTGAAAGCATTATGAAAGTTAAAAATCAAATCTTTACACAAAATCCTTATCCCAACTGGACCGCTGTGGGTGTAACTTGGTTAGCTGGTTTTGATTTTGAGATTAAAGTTATTGCACGTATTCCTCATAATAATTAATTCAAATTAGCACGTACTTTAGATTCATTGGCTGAGCTGAGATTATTGGTTCAGCTTGAATCGCAATTCGGTATAATGGTGTATTCCCTTTTTTATATCTCCCTTATGGCTGAAAAGTTAATTAACTCCCCTGTTCGTCATTGGTGCGAATTTGAGCTTATTTCCAAAACTGTGAAAAATCCAAATATCCATGTTAAAGGAAATTATTCTTATTATTCAGCTTATTGGGATCAAGGCTTTGAACGTTGTGTTGTACGTTATTTACATGACAAAGCTTCAACGCCAGAGAAACCGATTGACCAACTTTATATTGGCAATTTTGTTTGTTTTGGCGCTGAGTGTGTGATCATGATGGGTGGCAATCAACTTCATAGGCCAGATTGGATTTCGACTTTCCCTTTTGATACCCGAAGTTTTTTAGCGGCTGGTGACACTATAATTGCAGATGGTTGCTGGATTGGAAGCCGTGCAATGATTATGCAAGGTGTAAAACTTGGTGAAGGCGCAGTGGTCGCAACCGGAGCTGTAGTCACTAAAGATGTGCCCCCCTATGCAATTGTAGGTGGAGTACCTGCGAAAATTATTAAATATCGCTTTCCTCAAGAACAAATTGACAAACTACTTGCTTTAAAACTTTATGATTTAGATGAGAAGCAAATTTTGAAAATACGTGAATATCTTCAAACTGACGATATTGATGCTTTATCTACACATATAGAAAATTTGCGCAATTTATAAAAATTTATCTACAAAATTTGTCGTTATAAAATCACAAATGATTACGTGCTTGAATTTAAATCGTCAAAAAATAGGTATAAAGTATTAATAAATAAGCATCATTACAATAAGGAAAATACTCATGTTATATCAACATATTCTAGTACCAATTGATGGTTCTGAAACTTCTATGGTCGCCATGAAAGAGGCCATTAAACTGGGAAAAGCATTAAATAGCAAAATTACAGTTGTACAAGTGATGGCACTTGATCCTTTTATTGCTGATGTCTACGTAAAAACTGGTCAAACTAATGATTTGATTGAACGCACAAGAACTTATTTACTCGATATTTTAGAACACGCAAAACAAGAGTTTGCCAATGAAGGCATTACCGTTGAGACTAAACTGCTGGAAGGTTTTGTCGTTCATGAGGAAATCATTCAGGCTGCCCAAGACTTAAATGCAGATTTGATTGTAATGGGCTCTCATGGGCGCACGGGGGTACGAAAACTCGTTTTAGGGAGTGTGGCACAAAAAGTTTTAGGGGAAAGCCATATTCCCGTGTTAATTGTTCGATAATTTTCAATATTGCCTATCTTGTTAATCTTAATAATTTAGGCAATTTTTGATAAATAAACTTTTTTCAATAGATTTAAGGCTGCCAAGCAAACTGCTTTAAGTCAACTTTACCATTTAACAAATAAACACCTTCAGCTTCCAATTTTAATTGCTGAATATTTTCACCTTTTTCATTAAATTTACTTAGGCTAATTTTTCCTTGAGAATTAATCACACGATACCAAGGAACTTGATGATCAGTTTCAAGATGTTTTAAAACATAGCCTACTAATCTCGCATGTTTTGGTAATCCTGCCATACGAGCCACTTGTCCATACGTTGCAACTTTTCCGTAAGGAATCAAAGCAATGACTTCTAAAATTTGCCGATGTAGTTCATACTGAGTTGTCAAAGTGGACTCCATAAAAATTGACATAATTCATATCATATAAAAATTTTTTGAATAAAACTAAATGCAATCCAAGGTGGGCTTGAGGGAAATCTGCATGAAAAAAACATTACTGGTAGTTACTGGGACTTTACTTTGCGTGTCCTGTACAACACGTCCCCCTCTTCCTTTAGGAGAAGCACCTAAAGTCTCCACAGATGGCCGCCCTATTATTCCAGTCACTTTTGTTTTTACAACTAATTCTCCAGAAGCAACAAAGTTTGATAATTATCAACAGATGCGTAAGGAAATTAAGATATTAAATAGATACTATGTGGATGATAAAAATAATAAAATTTTTAAATTTAAATTACATCGTTATATTCCTTATGAAGAGTTTTCAAAATTACATTGTGATTTAAAACAACAGATTAATCAGCCCTACCCAATTACGATTGAAACTATTCCTGCCAGTGTAAATACGTGTTTTCCAAAACGAACTGCAAGTAAAGAAGTGATTGTTTTTATTTATGATGCCTATTCAACGAAATGGAAATTTGAAGATGTAACGAGTAGAGCCTTTCGTAATAATGGCAAACCCTTTATTTTATTAGACTGGAACCGCCTCAATTATAATATTCAGGCTGGTAGCGTGCATGAAATGGGACATGTGTTTGGTCTAAAACATGTTTGTGCGCCAAAAGCTACAAAACGTACTCCAACCAACATCATGGCAAGCGCTGAATGTAAATTAGGCAGTGGTGGCTTAAGAAATTTAGGATTTACGCCGGTACAACTTCAAACGATTTTATCAACGTACAAACAATATCCCTAAAATTTAATTTCAATATATGCTCCTAAGTTATCTTGGGTAGCGATGTAATTTTCAGGGGTCAGTAAAGATGTCATGTAGGTACTCGCCTTGAAGAAATCTTCAGCATTGACTGGATAAGGCTGCCAAAATGTTTTCAAATTATTGGCATAAATTGGATAAAGGCGAAGTAAGTCTTTTGACAAATCTAACCTTGCTATACAGCCAAATGGTAAAGCATTGTGTTTTGCATATTCACCATTGCTATTAAACACAGCATTGCCAATACCAAACACGACTGGCTTTTGGTTGATGATCTGGACAGGTTGAATAGTATGGGCACCATGGCCAATGATCAGGTCAGCGCCAGCTTGGATTAGAATGGTAGCAAGCTTACTCTGTTCTTTTGTAATTGGCTTAAAGTCGACACCCCAATGGCAAATAACAATAATTTTATGTTCAGGATGAATCAGTCTATAGCGACCTATTTGTTCAAGCAAAACACCATTTAAACACGCGACCCCACTCTTATGACCTAAAGCATAAAAATCATAATCGAGATAGGCAGTGTCTCTGTGCCAGTATCCGTTAAAAATAGCATAACGCTTATTTTCAAAAGAGAGTTGAAAGTAGTTATGAGCATCTTTTTGGTTTACACCTGCCCCGATATAAGAAATGTTAGCTTGATCCAACTGTTGTAATGTATAGGTCAGCCCACGATCCCCATAATCTTTTAGATGGTTATTTGCCAACACCACATGATGAAGGTGAATATTTTTGAATTCTGCTAATGTTTTTTCAGAATCAGCTTTAAGAATAAATGGCTTTTTATGACCTAAAGGAGATTGGTTTTCTAAAGAAAATACCGCTTCAAAATTAGCAATATTTAAGTCATGTTCACCTAAAAAAGCTTTTATTTTTTTAAAAGAATAGTCATATCCATACTGTTGCAGAGCATCTATTTGCCCTCTAGCCTTACGTTTTTCAGTGTAGATTTCCCCAAAGTAGGTATCCCCTAAAATGTTAATAATGCCACTTGGAGCAGAGCAAACTTTAGGTTGTACGTTCTGTGCTTGAAAACAATGATAGTAAGGAACCAGGTGCTCAGCACGACGAATATCATCTAAAAATGAAAAGAAACCAATCGCTTGGTTTTCTTCAAAGAACGTGAGATAAATTTTTCTAAAAGAATTTGTAAGATATAAGACCTCTACTACATTCTGTGCCATTAATGATGTCGAAGGAAGATAAGACTTTCCTTGAAAATTCAGCTCTTTTATAAAGAAGAGTTTTTTTATTTCATTGGAATAGCTATAAATTTTTCTGAGCAATAAAAACAAATGCTTTAACTGATTTTGGGCACCTGCATTTTTTAGGGTTAAGTTATAGGTAGCGGCTCTTTTAGAGAAAATTAAAGATGCTTGCTCATTTGTGCCACAGAGCATCCTAATAAAAGCATCTTTTACATCTGCTGCTTGAGTAAAAATTAAGAACTGCAATAACTCGGTAAATGTATACTTTTCAGATGCTTTTAAACCTAAATTTTGCTGCCCAATGTACTTACTCATATTTTGTGGCACAACATAGACGTCTTGAGCCAGTACACTTTTTTGCTGAAATTGTTCTAATGCATAGTCGATCAGCAATAACGTGGAGATGTCATCGTCAAATTCGAATTGCCATATAGCTTCATCAAAATTTGTAGTATCGATATGAGCTAATAGTTTGATCTCAACGGGTTGATACTTCATGGCTCATATCCCTTGTAATCTTTTACGTAAGCGATATAACCTGATAAGTTATGCTCTTGGTCATCAATACGTACTCGAAAACGATCATGACGAATATAAAATGCATGTAAAATTTTATCTGGTCGCGCCATATACATAGCCATTTCCGGATAAAAAAAACCTGTCGTTTGAAAATCAGCTCTAAACTCAATTAATTTTTGAAGCTCATGCATATAAGCTTGCTCAAAAAGTGCTGTGCGCCCCTGCTCTTTTAAACGGTTCACCATTTTATAAGCAGCCATTAACATTTCTAATAAAGTCGCATACGTTGTTTTTCGGTTACGAATAAAAATAAAGTGTTTTAAATAATTATTTAAACCAAAAATAAAATATTTATCTTCAGGGCATATTTTTGTAAGCTCATTGGTACAATAACTTAACCAATGATCATGATATTTTTCATATCTATTTTCAATAAAATATTCAAACATTAATTTAACAGTTTCTAATAATTTTTTATCCTGATTAATTTGATATAACCTTAATAAAGCTAAAGCAGCTTCACCATCATAATAAATAATTCTGAATTTTTCTTTTAAGTCATAATCTGGATAATTTAATACGTGAGTTGTTGAGCCATTTGAATTTACTAATTTTAAAATACCATTTGCTAATTTCTCTGCATATTTTTGATAATCAGTTTTTTGAGTAATTTCTTGATATTTAGTGAACATTAAAATAGCAGCCGCATTGGCTCCTAATTTAATTTCAAACTCCCCTTCTTTACCATCAATCATAAAAGCAGTTTCTGAATCTTTTTCTTTATAAAAGTTGGTCAGTGCATATTGGATAGCAGCATGTATTTTGGGCCAATATTCTGGCTTACTCTGCACTTCAAATGTTTCTAGCAATGCATACACTGAAGTACAGTGGCGTACCGTATTGTAGTTACGAATATTGCGATCATAGGCAGAAAAATAGCCATAGATAAATTTGCCATTTTCTTGAATTTGATCATGCAAAAATGCCGAATTTTTTTCAATTAACGACTGAAAATGCTGTTTCTTATTGCTCGAAATCGCCCTAATACCATTCGCATCATAACCGCTCGCTAAATTAATGAATTGCCCATTTTCATAAAATGCTGCGTAGGTATCAAAAGTCCAAATGTCTTGTAGCTCTTGTAGTTTAATCTGTGGTTTAGTAGCGTTATATTTTTGCTTAATTGCATAATTCAGATTTGTTTCATCAAAAAAGTTGGGTTTGTCATAGCTCAAACCTCGTATAATTGCCTTTCCATAAATCTCTTGCTCAAGAAAAGCTACTGAACACTTTTCATCAAACCCAATACCTTTACGGTAGTGGTTATTGTGAAATTGATGATGGACTTGCTGCTCTACTACTTTCCAAGCTTGTTTCGTTAAATTATATGCAACATCAATTTTTATATAATCAACAAGTGACTCATGTGCAAACTGGTCATTAATGAAAGCTAATAATTGTATTTTTGCTTGAGAAAAGTTTGTTTTCTCACTATGCCATACGTTACATCTTTGGTCTTTAGGCCCATAAGATATAAATAAAATTGTTTCATCCTGAAAAGCGGAAGCATGTGGAGCGATATGTTCTAACCAAAGGTTCAGTTGTCTTTGGAAGTTTAAAAAAGCCGTCACTCGAAATCAGTCCCTATCCGTTATTTGTTGTTCTATAAAGTTTTCAATCCATCATAACATGAACATGTGAAACGCTAAGTGAACGTATTGTTTAGACGAAAAAAAAGAGCCCGAAGGCCCTTTTTCTATAAGTCGATTGTTAGATTAGAAAATGATTTGACCATTATTGATCAAGTCATTCAATGTCACAGGACCTGTAAGGTTAGTCAATTGAAGCAATGGCGTTTCAGTGTAAGTACCTTCGATGAGTAATCCGCCATCACGGTCTACGCTGATTGTCGCAGTTTGAGTACCAGCATCATAACTTACTGTCACATATTGACCGATTGTTAAGTTAGTTTGAGAACCAATTAACAAGTTACTTAAGTCAATCTTATCAGCTTGATCATCTGTTGCAGTATCACCTACATGGAAGTCAGTCCATACATCTACACCACCACCTGTTGTGTTACCACCAGTTGCATCAGTGACACTTGCAGCTGTTAATGTGTTGTAGATCAAGGTATCAGAGCCATTACCGAGAGCAAATGTATCATTTGTCGCAGTACTTACCGCAAGGCTATTCAACTCTTGACTCAAGTTAATCGTCAATGTAGAGGCATATTCACTACCATCAATCACTGAAACCAACTTGTAATCAATCACATCAACAGTCGCATTTGCCGCGCTATCTAATGGTTTATAGAAGTAAGAACCATCATTGTATAGATACAATGTGCCTTCACCTGTATTCACTCCTTGACCAGCAGCTAGCTCATAAGTGCCAGTTGTTGAGTTCATTACATAGAGCTGAGTACCTTCTACCACATCATTAGTAAGAACGTTGCCAGTAATCCAGTCTGTTTGACCATCTGGTGTGTATTGGTCTAGATGAGTCGCTGTAGTTGTTACTACAGAATCTAGAGTTACTACACCTAATGAAAGCACACTTGATAAACTGAATACAACTCGATAAGTACCTGCTGTTAAATGAGGAACATCTGCCGAGAATGCCGGAGCACCCAAAACACCTGCTAATGCTGTTGCAGAACCAGAGTATGCTGTATCTACCCATGTTCCACCAACGAACTGCTGAATTGTATATCCAGTTGTTGGGAAAGCAGAAAGACTCAACGTTGCAGTGTAATTTAACTGTACATGTACATCGCTTACTGTATTAGCAGCAATCACAAACTGGTCTGAGGTTACAGTACTACTGAGCACAGGAAGTGGAATTGGGAAACCGACTAAGTTACCAATGGTCACATTACCACTTAACACGTCTACAGCAGGATCTACCACTGGTTCCATACTGATTGTTGCATCATCTGTATCAGGTGTTACTGATGGCGTTGGAAGAGTAGCATCTGCCGAAGGATCTGCTGTATTCCAAGTGACATCAACATCTGGCGAACCAACTTGAACATGTAATGTCGCGGTATCAGTTCTGCCAGTCACTGGATCTGTGACTGTGTAAGTGAAGCTATCAACTTTACCTACATTCGCCATATCCGCAGTTGCCTGATAACTATAAGTACCATCTGCATTAATAGTCAGAGTTCCGTATACCCCAATAACCGTTGCTGGAGTACCCGCTACAACTGTAGTTGTATTACCATTTTCAGCTGTAACAGCAGTTACTACTGAAGTTGTCGTAATGTAGTCCGGCACATAGTTTGTACCGTAAACCGCAGAGTTATCATCAGCAAGTACATTACCAGTTACAGGGTCAACAACCAGTACAGGCGGTTGAGTGATATCACCGTGATTCAGTGTGATATCCGCAGTAACACTACCTAGAGCTGTAAGTAATGTGTTGCTTTCCATGAACAACTCATAAGTACCGGCACTTAAGTTATCAATCTTGAATTGAACTTCGGAACCAAAGATACCTAACAAGTCAATTACGCCAGTATCAGAACTATCCGCAACTACAGTACGAGTGCCATCTGGATTTACTCGTGTTAATACCACATGTAAACCGTCGACAACCGTAGCAACCGAACCAAAGTTCACTGCAATGATGGCGTCAGTCAGATTACCTGGATCAACTGTAAATGTCGCTGTACCTTCTCTAGAACCGATAACAATTCCACCTACACCGAGTAACCAGTTATAGCTGATCGCATTATCAAGTACCTCAGTTGTTACAGGATAAACCATGTCTATTTCAGCCGAAGCAACGTTATCCATTGCATCTACTGGAAGCGGGCTAGTAATTACAGCTGGTTGAGATGGATCTGCATCGTTCCAAGTCATATCTACACTGTTACTATCGAGACGAACGTAAAGTGTTGCCTCAGAAGTGTTGCCTGTTACAGGATCAAGCAAGGTGTAGGTAAATTGATCTACCTGACCTAGGTTTGCTCCGTCTACAGTTGGAGTATAGATGTAGTTACCATCTTGGTCGATCACCAATGTACCGTATGTACCGGTGATTGTTGCACCAGCAACTGGATCAACCGCAACACCATTCACTTGAGAAATCACAGCACTGCTGCTTGCTGCATCAACTTCACCAGTGAGACTTGCATCTTTGATGACATTACCAGAGATCGGTTCAACAGAGTAACCTGCCACGATGTATGGATTATAGACATCCATCGTACCAGTTAATGTTCCGCCTAAACCTACACCGACTAAACCTTCATATCCAATGAATGCACGGTACTGACCAGCATCCAATCCTTCAAGAACAGCTGTTGGCGTACCACCGATAAGTGATAGATCAATGAGTGATGCTTCTGGGTTAGTACCACCAATCGATACCCATTCACCTGTTGCTTCATCAAATTTCTGAACAACAATCGCATAATCGCTGAGTAAATCTGCTGTGATTATGGCATCGAATGTGAACGTTGCTGTACCTTCACGGTTCGGATCAACAGTAAATTCAATTGCTTCATCAGCGAGTAATTGTAAATCCAGACCAGCTAACGATACAGCTACAAGATAATTCGCACTACCTAACGCTACATCATCAGCAACAAGCAATGGCTCTGGATTAATTTCTGCGGTTACAACATTATCCACCGCGTTCACAGAGCTCAATTGAATATTGAGATTTGCTTGAGCCGTATCACCAGTTACAGGATCAGTTAATGTGTAGACAAATACATCTGTTTGACCTACGCCTGCTGCACTTGCAGTAGGAGTATAAGTGTATGTACCGTCTGGATCGATTACCAAAGTACCATACAACCCGTTGATCACAGTATCTACCGCTGTAACAGGCTGACCATTTACCGCTGTAACTACAGTCGTAGGAGTTACGATGTCTATTTCACCACTGGTATTGATATCAGTAATAACATTACCATCGGCAACTTCGGTGTAGTATCCACCTACTTGTGTTGTGTCATAAACATCCATTGTGCCTGTTAAGGTGCCAAGTAAACCAATACCTAGAAGACCGTTATAAGTCATAAATGCACGGTATTGACCTTCTTCTAACCCATCAATCACTACACCAGGTGTTGAACCTAGTAAAGTAAGATCAAGAATATCCGCTTGGCCACCACCATAAATCGCAGTCCATTGACCTGTTGCTGTATCAAATTTCTGAACAACTAGAGAGTAATCAGATAATGCATCCACTCCAATTAAAGCACTATAAGTAAAGGTCGCATTGCCTTCTTGACCAGCACCCACTGTAAAGCCAATTGACTCTGATCCTAACTGCAAATCAAGTCCAGCAAGCGATACAAGTGCTAGATATGTGTTGCTTCCTAGTGCTGCATCATCTTGTACAAGCAATGGTTGAGGAGCAAGTACAGCTGTATCAGTGTTATCAAAGGCCAAGATACTGGAAGAACTAATCGTTACCGTACCATTTGCCGGATTCGATATGTTACCTGCCACATCTGTTGCGGTTACGCTCACTGTGTGTGGACCATCTGCGAGTGTTGGCAAAGTATTGTCTGCAAGCGTCCAAGTACCATCGCCATTGTTAGTCGCTGGATAATCCACACCATCCACAGTCACGACAACTGTTGCAGTAGGATCATCGATCGTACCGGTCAATGGAGGCGTATCATCATTAGTAGTTACATCTGTGAAACCAACCACTGGTGCAACAAGATCAACGATAAAGCCATCTGTACCGTCAAGTACATCGCCTGTACCCAAGTTACCAGCAAGGTCTGTATATGTACTATCAGCAACACTAATGCTTGGTGCTGTGCCTGTGCCGTCCGGTGTGAACACCGCTGTCCAGGTGATATTGTCAGTTGTAACCAACGCACTCAATGTACCACCAATAAGTGTGATATCACTTGCATCAAAGCCTGTTACTGCCTCACTGAACGTGAAGCTAATGTTCGCTGTTTCACCTGCCGCAAGAGCTAGATCATCAGTAGTAATTGCAAGTGTTGGTGGAACAATGTCTACAACAAAACCGTCTGTACCATCAAGTACATCACCTGTACCCAAGTTACCTGCAAGGTCTGTGTAAGTATTATCAGCAACACTAATGCTTGGTGCTGTGCCTGTGCCGTCCGGTGTGAACACCGCTGTCCAGGTGATGTTGTCAGTCGTAGTCAGGCCAGTCAATGTACCGCCTACAACCGTGATGTCGCTTGCATCAAAGCCTGCTACTGCCTCACTGAACGTGAAGCTAATGTTCGCTGTTTCACCTGCCGCAAGAGCTAGATCATCAGTAGTAATTGCAA
>NZ_JAHPVG010000016.1:0-42676 GCF_025514755.1 Acinetobacter sp. WU_MDCI_Abxc222 | reverse complement strand
GACTTGGCAAACTGGCACACGGGAGCACCGGATGCGATTCCTGCAGTAGGTGGTGCGATGGATTTAGCTGTGGGTGCCAAGAAAGTATTTATCACTACAGACCATGTGACCAAACAAGGTGAACCGAAGATTGTGGCTGAGCTGAGCTATCCGGTGACAGGCAAAAAATGTGTTGACCGAATTTACACCGACCTGTGTGTGATTGACGTGACCAAAGATGGTTTAAAGGTAATTGAGAAAGTTGAAGGTCTTAGCTTTGATGAGTTACAGGCTTTAACGGGTGCAACTTTGATTGATGCGACTCAAGGGTAAGTTTAAACAGCAGTAACTATCGTGACAGGCGACATGGATGTCGCCCGTTGGACAGGGAGGCAAGGAAGCCTCCTCTGTTCAACAAAAGTTTTTGTTACTTTTGACCTTTCAAAAGTAAGGTATCGCTTATGCAATAGACCTATGGATATCACAGTAAATTACAGCCGTGATGTTATCCGTTGATATGAAAATTTATAAATCATCACAACGGAGGCTTACCTGTTTAAGCCAGATACCACCAGCTAATTCGTGTCACTTTTTTAAAAAAGTAACCAAAAACCTTTGTTACTCAGACACAACATCCCTGTTGTGCTGAGCAACGAGGCGACATCCATGTCGCCACCGCGAAATACCTACGGAGAATGGCTAAAAGGCCTGAAGTAAAGGACAAAAGTTAGAATGAAAACCGCTTATATCATCGATGCGATCCGTACTCCATTCGGCCGTTATGCCGGTGGCCTTGCTCCTGTCCGTGCCGATGACCTGGGGGCTGTGCCGATTAAAGCTTTAATCCAACGTAACCCGAATGTAGATTGGGAACAGGTCGATGATGTGATCTACGGCTGTGCCAACCAAGCCGGTGAAGATAACCGTAATGTTGGTCGTATGTCAGCACTGCTTGCAGGTTTACCATACCAAGTACCAGCAACGACTATTAACCGTTTGTGCGGTTCTTCACTCGATGCCATTGCCATTGCTGCCCGTGCCATCAAGGCAGGTGAAGCGAATTTGGTGATTGCCGGTGGTGTAGAAAGCATGAGCCGTGCACCCTATGTGATGGGTAAGTCAGACAGTGCTTTTGGCCGTAGCCAGAAGATTGAAGACACCACCATGGGATGGCGTTTCATTAACCCTAAACTTAAAGAATTGTATGGTGTAGATACCATGCCCCAGACTGCCGAAAACATTGCTGAACAGTTTAACGTCAATCGTGCAGATCAGGACCAGTTTGCCTTGGTGAGCCAACAACGCACCGCAAGCGCGCAAGCCAAAGGCTTTTTTTCTAAAGAAATCGTGGCAGTTGAAATCCCTCAGCGTAAAGGTGATGCTGTTGTGATTGATACCGATGAACATCCTCGTGCATCAACCACCCTTGAAGGTTTGAGCAAACTTAAACCTGTGGTTAAAGCAGATGGCACGGTCACTGCGGGTAATGCTTCAGGCATTAACGATGGTGCAGCAGCTCTACTGATTGCTTCTGATGATGCAGTTCAGGCTTATAACCTAAAACCACGTGCCAAGATCATTGCTTCAACAGCAGTGGGTGTAGAACCACGTATTATGGGCTTTGCTCCGGCACCAGCGATTAAAAAATTACTTAAACAAGCCAACCTGACTTTAGAGCAGATGGATGTGATTGAGCTCAATGAAGCTTTTGCTGCACAAGCTTTGGCAGTGACCCGTGATTTAGGTTTGCCAGATGATAGCAACAAGGTAAATCCAAACGGTGGTGCCATTGCATTGGGCCATCCACTTGGTGCGTCGGGTGCACGCCTCGTGACGACAGCCTTGAACCAACTTGAGCAAACAGGTGGCCGTTATGCCTTGTGTTCAATGTGTATTGGTGTGGGCCAAGGCATTGCTTTGATTATTGAACGTGTTGAAGCACTTTAAGGAGAAACAAATGCCATCTTTTCAATCTGCCGATGCACAAATTAACTATCAAACTTTTGGTGAGTCATCTTCCCCTGCTTTGGTATTTTCCAACTCTTTGGGCACCAACTATGGCATGTGGCAAAAACAGTTTAATGAGTTAAAAGATCAATTTTTTGTGATCTGCTATGACACTCGTGGTCACGGTTCGTCATCTACCCCTGACGGCCCATACACTGTAGAGCAATTAGGTGAAGATGTTGTTCGTTTACTGGATCATCTGAATATTAGCAAAGCTGCTTTTTGTGGTATTTCTATGGGTGGTTTAACCGGTCAATGGCTGGCGATCCATTATCCTGACCGTTTTAGTCATGTAGTTGTGGCAAATACTGCCGCTAAAATTGGACAAGAACAGGCATGGCTTGACCGTGCAAAATTAGTACGTGAGCAAGGTTTACAACCGATCGCAGCTACAGCAGCCTCGCGATGGTTTACAGATCCCTTTATCCAAAGTCATGCTTCAATCGTCAACAACCTATGTAACGACTTAAGTGCTGGCAGCGCAATGGGTTATGCCAATTGTTGTGAGGCTTTGGCTAAAGCGGATGTCCGTGAGCAGTTAAAAGACATTAAAATTTCTGTATTGGTGATTGCTGGAACTCAAGACCCTGTAACGACTATAGCAGATGGTGAATTTATGCAGCAACGCATTCCACAATCACAACTTGCAGAAATAGATGCCTCTCATATTTCCAATGTAGAGCAACCAGAAGCTTTTAATAAAATCCTAAAAGATTTTTTATTAGGTTAATTTAATGATTCAAAAAAATGGCCTTTATAGGCCATTTTTATATCTCATAGAATCTTTGAACTTAATACCGAATCATCACCGATTTTAATTCAGTGTAATCTTCAATAAATGCATCTGAAAACTCTCTGCCAATTCCCGAAGCTTTTACTCCGCCAAATGGAACTGAGGGATCTAAGAACGTATGCATATTGACCCACAAAGTCCCTGCTTCAATTTTAGGAATTAAACGCAATGCTTTAGATAAATCATTTGTCCAAATACTTGCGGTTAAACCAAAGCGCGACTGATTCATAAGTTGAATAAGTTCTTCGTCAGTGTCGAACGGCATTACACCAACTACCGGACCAAAGGTTTCCTCAGAAAATAAAGGATCATCTGTATTTTTAAAGGAAATTAAAGTCGGCTGTACAAAATATCCTGTCTGATCTAGAGCCTCACCCCCTGCAATAATCTGGTTGTTGGCTTTAGCCATATCTAAATAATGTTTTACTTTATAAAAATGTGGCTGATTCGAGAGTGGACCAAACATACTTCCCTCATCCATAGCCGATCCAATTTTGAAATCAGAGAGTGCTTTCGAGAGTTTCCCGACAAGTTCATCATATTTTGTACGGTGTACAAAAAAACGCTCTGGGGATGCACAAACTTGACCCTGATGCACAAAAGTTGCTTGTAATAAAGTCGGTAAAATCTCATCAATATTTGCATCAGCCAAAACAGCTATGGCATTTTTACCGCCCAATTCTAGACTTACACGGGTTAAATCGCTGCTCATCGCGAGCTTACCAATGGCAATCCCAGTTGGTACTGAACCTGTAAATGAGACTTTCTTCACGAGCGGCGATTCAATTAAATATTGTCCAGTCTCCCCCTTGCCTGTCACTACATTAATTACGCCAGCTGGAATACCTGCCTCGATGGCAAGTTCAGCCAAACGTAATAAAGATAAGCTGGCAAACTCACTTGGCTTAAGCACAATGGTACAGCCCGTTGTTAAAGCTGAACCGATTTTCCAAACGCCAATCATCAGTGAGAAATTCCATGGCACAATCCCTGCAACCACACCCACTGGTTGTCTTAAAGTAAAAGCTGTATATTTTTCACCTTGCATAGAAGGAATAGAAGGCTGCATGGTTTGACCATTAATTTTGGTTGCCCACCCTGCAAAATATCTTAAGAAAATAACAGATTGTGCGACTTCAAGATGTCTTGAAATATTGATAAGTTTTCCAGTAGACAACGACTCAAGCTGTGCAAGTTCTTCACCATGTTGCTCAATTAAATCGGCTAGCTTATTTAGTTTAACGCCACGTTCATATGGCGTAGTTTCAGCCCAAGCATTTTGAAAAGCATGTTCAGCACTTTTAACGGCGCTTTCGACATCTTGTTGACTACCAATACTAATTTGAGCAACCACTTGTTCAGTCGATGGATTCACAATATCCACTTTATCTAAATGCTCGGCAGCAACTAACTTTCCATCAATAAAATGTCCATGTTGACGTGCCATAAATTGTTGCACGCTTTGTAAAATCTGAACTTCACTCATTTTTATTTCTCTCAATTCATTTAAAAGGATCTATTAATAGATGTATTGCAAAATTAACTGCGCATAGACATTGGTTTTGTCATCGTAGTTTTGTGTACCACCACTATGGATATCGTGTTTCGGTTTATAGAGTCCCACTAAAGGAATAACATTGAGTTTTTTATTGACTGACCAGACCGAAAAGACATCCAGTTCATGTCCATCTACATTATTTAAAAACTTATTTACTGTTTTGAACTTATAAGCCAAAGCACCCAACATAAAATTTTCTTTTAGATTCATACTGTAAGAAATTTGATGAATATCGGCATTTTTATTGAATGGCCCTGCATAGTTTCCGGCAACTTCGCCTTGAAACCACGTGCCAAAGCCGACAGTATTTCCATAAAACATAGGGTCGTATTGGTCTGAAAAATGGCTAAAACGGTAGCCTAATGAAGGTGTATATTTTGAAGATAAAAAGTTATAGTTCAGTGCCAAGTAGCCAGCATTTTCTTGGCTATCTTTTTTATCTTGCACCACAAACTCAGTTTTGAGCTGTAATTCTGGTAAAGGTTGATAATTCAAACGTAAAGCATAGTTTTTAAGATCTTCACGCCCTGAAACCTTTTCAGCATCTTTAAGATCTAATACATTTAAATAGGTAAACCCAATGCCCTTATCTTTAAGCTGATACATCAGATCAGTCACAAACAGTTCAGGTGAAAATTGTGCTTTATTGTCGGACTTTAAATAAGCCAGCTTTAGCGTTGTATTTTCCTGCGGTTTGTATTGAAGCAAACTTGTAAAATCAAAGCTTCGACGAGCTGCCAGATAATATGCCCCGCCCCGATCTAGTGTGCCCTCCGCAGGTGCTTTACCGAGATTTAATGCATCACCCGCAATAAAGAACCCATCACCAATCATGATATTTTGTCGACCGATACTTAAATCATAGGTCATCAACTCATCTTTATTGGCGCCATCTTTAAAACCAATGATCCATTCATTTACATCTGTTTTACGTTCTTTGCCATTACTATTTTGACCTGCGTCACCATCACCAAATGTTGCCGAGCTAATACCGCTCAAACTTGCATAGAGCTGATTGTTTTTAAAGGTGTATTGTCCTTTAGCACCATATTTAAGATGACCTTCTTGCCAATTAATTCTTTCATCCTCTAGATTTTCGCCGTTATAGCTTTTACCACTACTAAAAGCTCCAAAAGTTGCTTCAAAAGTTGGCTTAATTTCAAGCTCACCGGCATGCACAGTTGAAAAAAATGAGACAAAGAGAGTCCCTCTCACAACCTGAGAAAATAAATTTTTCATTGAGAAATTCCTTTTTTGCGAACGGCCTAACCGTGCTCAAGTGTGGGTAACCGATTCATTACCCACTCTAGATCATTTACTCGTTTAGTGATGGTCGTGCTGTGTGTTTTGCTCTTGTTCACCCAAATTTAAAGTCGGGGTGCTGTCAAAGAAGTTCCAAGGTTTGATGAGTGTATTCACCCATTCTGTTGGCATGATTGGCCACTCTTCAGCACGTGCTACATGGGTTGTACCTGTTGTCATCCACACCACAAGGTCTTTATTTTCGATATTTTCATTGTTTCCAATGAATTGTCCTAACCCTGTATCATGAGTTGAACGGTTTGAATATTTCCCTTCAGGGTAGCGTTCGTCTGGATTGTACTGAGTCACCCAAATTTGCTTATCCATAAAGTTCAAACGTTTAAATAACCATTCATCTTTAGAAAAATTAGCTCCTTTAGCCACAGGGTGTGTTCCACCTGCAAATGGAATCAATTGGTAAGAAACCGGATTACCTAATTTATTTTCCTTGTTGAAATTCGTGAGTAATCGAATGGTAGATGGGTCAAATTTTTCAGCTGCATTTTGTTCATTAGTAATGACTTTACTATCGATTTGCATTGTGCTTGTACGAGCACCACCTTTGTCATTGGCTTTCACCACAGGGTCCATATGCATAAAGCTGTTGTTTTCTCCATCTACATCCATGTCTAAGCGGAAGTTATAGATGTGCTGATGCGTTGTACCCACAATATTATGGTCAATTAAAGTGCCATATTTGGTGTCTTCTTTTGCACTACTGTCATGCATAGTACGTGATTTAACGCCTTTAACAGCTTCAATACCTGTAGCACCTGCATTAATTCCAATTACACCATTTTGGGCAAATACCCAGTCAAACATATAATCGTAGTTTCCAACCGTACTAATCCAGCGAATGACAAGTTCACGGCGGGCTTCACTGGCATCTTGATTGCCAAAAATTTCGTGATGTTTATATTCAGGTCCAGCATAACGTTCAAACACAGCAATGGCATTTGGAATTACTTGTGGCTGGCCTTTGTAGTCTGCAATCACAGCATCAAGTAAAACAGCGTTGTCAGGTGCATCTGTTCCCGGAAGAATAGATGAGGTAAGTGTTCCCATACCATATTCGCCAGAGTCTAAATAGGATTTGAAGTACCATCCAATATCAGGGTCACCATATGGAACCACCATTCCACCAAGGTTACCTTCATACATAACTTTACGTTTAACGCCTTTATCTTTATAGGTCACCGTTGAAAGCTGTAAGCCAACACGAGAATCTAATGCCACATGCAAACACCAGTTCCCCCAATGTATAGTCTGACCAGTAATGCTAAAGTTTTTGCCCTCAGGTTCAGTAATATTGAGTGGTTTTAGCTTATTTGGTACTGGCTTATTCGACATATAAGGTCGATTTGCCATTGGTACAGGAATGATGGCACCTTCTTCAATCTTAATAATTTTTTCTTTATCTAAATCGACTACAGCAACTAAATTTTCAATAGGATGCGCCCAGTAGTTACCATCCCCTACATCTAGGTAAGCAACGACTTTTAATATATTAAGTTGTTTATCCAGACCATCTTTACCGCCAAAATATCCAACAGTTAGTGGAGTAGCAATCACTTTCTTCACATCGGTAATGCCACGTTTGCGTAACGCGTCTTGATATTCTTTACTCGTCTCAATTACACGCTGTACGGCTTCAAAATTATCGAGCAACACCATTCCATGAGTGTCTTTAAGTACATTCCATTTTGTGACTTGTTGAGTGTTAAGATTAACTTCACCTTCAATCGCTTGACTCCCCTTTAACAAAATAAATGAGGCAATACGATCTTCTTTAAATTCTTTGTGATTGATGAAGTAGTCCCAAACTTTTGCTTTTTCAGGCTCTTTAAGTTTTAACTCAGCAAAACGCATATTTTTATAGGCATATTTTGAGCGGTTAATCACATCAAATGTCTTTTTAATTTCATCGGAATTTAAGCTATTGAGTGGATGAAACGTATTTTCAATTTTAAAGGTTTGATCTAACCCAGACTGGAAAACTTCATTAAAAAAATCTTTTCCAATAACTGGTTTACCATCTTTGACTAATAAAGGGACACTGAGTTTAAAAGGTTTGCCATTTATCAAAACCTGATCTGAATTGGGTTTGGCCCGAACCACCATAGAGCCTTTGGTGATCATATAAGTATTAGTAAAATCGTCTTTGACAACTTTAGCACCTTGCTCACTCATATTTTGATAAAGTGAGACCATTTCGGCCTTTCCACCATGAGCAAACGCTTGAGTATTGAGTCCCCAAAAGCTTGCAGCGATTGATAAGTTAAGTGCCAGTATTTTTTGTATGTCATTCAATAATCGTTGTTTACGCATTGGTTTCATCCTTTTGATCTATCCCTGAACTATCTGAATCAGACAGTTAAAATGCACTTTCCTGTGAGTGAAATTAATTAGATTAACTTAATAGTTTTATGATTATTAAGCTTATCTAGCCTGCTCTAATGAATTTAATTTCAACACAGTTACATAGGGCTAGCTTGTTCAAGAATGACGTCGAACTTGTCTAAAAATGACATTGAGAGATGAAAGTTTTAAACCGAGATACCCTCTCTAAATTCTTTAGGAGAAATACCATAGGTCTTTTTAAATATTTTTGAGAAATGAGCGCCATCCCAAAAACCCCACTTCAAGGCGATTTGGGTAATCGAGCTTTGTTTATTTCTTTTATCAAGCAAATCTGCTTTGACTTTTTCTAGGCGTTTGAGCTGTATATATTTGTTAATCGATAATTTTTCTTGAAGAAATAGACGATAAAGATGACGTAGAGATACCCCAATGTGCTCTGCAATTAATTTAGGTGTTAAATCTGGTTTTGCTAAGTTTTCTATAATATATCGCTCAGCTTTTTCCATTAGATTATTGGAGCTATTTATATTTTTATAATTGATTGTGGGTTTGATTAAGGCGATCAGCGCATCTTCAAAAGCATTGCCATCTTCAGTTGCATACCAAAGTTTAATGTTTTCAGCAGACATATTTTTCAAAATATTCTTGAGTAAAAAACCACTCATATTTTGCGTAATGAGCTTTCCAAAATATTCAGTACTAATATTTTCTTTCAGTAATTTTTCACGCGACAGGTGCACTGAAATCTGGCTGACTAATCCCTGCGGATACATCGAAATGGTTTCGACTGGATCGACCAACACAATATCGCCTTCATTTAGGCTTAAAGTTTCATTTTTATACTCGAGCAGCATTTTTCCCGAATACTGCAAAATCAAAAAACAAAAACGGTTATTCACTCGATCAATTTCATCGGCTTTACGGACAATTTTATTGGCATTGTTTTTGATAAAAGCAATTTCGGTATCACCCAATAAAAAGCACTGAACTTCACCAATGAATAAATTACGGGTTCCGTCAAAATCGGTTTCAAAATTGCCGCACACACTTTTAATATGGTGCGTCCATGTGAGTAATGCATCACTTACATATTGGTTCATCCCTTACCTCTCTATACATGTGCAACCGCTCAAGCTTTTGCTTCTGTGGTGGTGCACTGTCTTGGCTTATTTGCAATCTTGTTTTATTGATAAACAAATTGTGTGCCAAAAATTCCTTATCCTTGGAATTGTTTTGATGATAGTCAGCTAGATGTAAAGAAGCTGATAAATCAATTTAATTTATCAGCTTAATGGGACTTATGCTACTCCTGCAAAGTCTCGCAGCATGGTAATAAAAATATCCTTTTGTTCCTCAGAATACTTTTTAAACACCTCATTTTGGTGGCTGTCGGCAATATCAAATAAATACTGCGCTGTTTGTTTACCCTTTTCGGTCAATGCATACAAATTATCGTGGTCAACCAATAACCCTTCAAATTTTAAGATTTCAGCCGACCTTTCAACTTCTTGCATTGGCATAGCAATATCACGCGGTAAATCTTCCTTACTTGAAGCAGTACCACTGGCCAAAACGAGCAAAAGACGTGATTCACTGGTACGGAAACCCGAAGCCATTTGCTTAGGGATATAGTCGGTTTGATAAGCTTTAAAAGCACGACTCATCAAATAGCAGACATTATTATATAAGTGCCCATAATGTGTTTGATCTACGCCGTTCTCTTCAGTTTGTTTAACTTGAAGGCTCGGATGCGGCATGACACAAGAATATGCGCCTTGATGGTAGACCAACGGGCTTCGGCCTTGGTCATGGAAACGAACCACTTTGCCAACAATAATCCAGTGGTCACCACCTTCAATCACTTGATAACGTTCGCACTCAAACACCGCAGAACAATTTTCTAAAATGGGAGCGCTTCCTGCACCAAGTTGAAAGTTTGTGTCTGCAAATTTATCAATATTGCGTCTCGAAAACTTATTAGACAGCTCAATTTGCGTGCCTGATAAAATATTGACTGCAAAATGTGTCGCTTCTTCAAATACTGAAAAACTTGACGATTTTTTATCAATGCTCCACAAAATAAGCGGTGGATCGAGTGACACCGAGTTAAAACTATTTGCGGTTACACCGACTTTCTCACCTTGTGCATTTTGTGCGGTAACAATGGTAACGCCTGTTGCAAAATTTCCTAATGCCCGTCGGAACTGTAGTGGATCGACCGTAAACTCATCTATTTGTTGTAATACATTCATCATCTTTCTCCTAAACCTTCTCTTACATCCATATAAATCGCGAGAGCATTAGATATCTAAAACTAATCTCGATGTTTTAGAGCGTGAACAGCACACCAATATTTGCTCATTGCTGGCCTTTTCTTCATCAGTAAAATAAACATCTCGATGATCGGGTTCGCCTTCAATCACATCACACATACAGGTTCCGCATACGCCTTGCTCGCAAGACATTTCAATGTCGATGCCTTCTTTAGCCAAAGCCTGCAAAATAGTTTCGCCAGCTTCAACCATAATGATTTTTCCACTACGCTCAGCCACCACCTCAAATGAATCTCCAGAAGTATCTGTTTCAACTTGGAAATATTCTTTGTGGATTTGCTGTTCAGGAAAATCGTGAGTCGTGGCAAGGTTAATCACCCAGTCCATGAAACCGACTGGACCACAGGTATAAATATGGCTCTCAAGGTCAATATCTTTAATGGCAGATTCAAAAAATGCTCTGTGGCTTGCACCTTCCGATTTAAAATGGAAGGTTGTGTATTTTGCTAACTCACCATTTTTAATTTCATCAACAAAAGCACAGTTTTCAGGGCTAGCGCCACAATAGTGAAGCTCGAACGATGCACCTTCATGTGCAAGTTGATATGCCATCGTTATTAACGGCGTAATCCCGATTCCACCGCCAATCAAGACACTGTGTTTGGCTTTTAAAAGTGGAAATAAATTTTTTGGCTCACTGACCTGAATTTGCATGCCATCTTTAATTTCATCAAATGCAGAAATCGATCCCCCACGTGATTCAGGGTCACGTAAAATTCCAAGGCGAAACTTTCCTTCGTGATTTGGATTTTGGCAAAGTGAATACTGGCGAACCATACCATTTGGTAAGTGCACATCAATATGCGCACCCGCTTCAACTTTTGGTAATGCAGCAGAAGTTGCAGATTCAAATTCCATGACTGCAATATTTCCACCTTCTACATGGCGATTTTTAACGACAACATCATAAAGTGTAGTCATGATTTAACTCCCTTTTCATGCCTAAGCTTGTGGCTTAGCGCATGAATAAACCACCGTTAATATCCCATGTTGCACCAGTCACAAACTCCGCATTTGGACTCGCAAGCAACCCACAAGTTTCAGCAATAAAATGCATACTTCCTAAGGCTTTAACCGGAATATTCTGGATGAACTGTTCCATTTTTTCGTCTGGCACCACGCTATGAACAATTGGTGATTCCATCGGTCCCGGAGCAACTGCATTGACCGTTACCCCTTTTGCCGCAAACTCTTTGGCAAAAATTTTGGTTAACGTCACAATCGCGCCTTTGGTTGCCGCATAGTGTGCACCTGTTGCAGTACCACCGTTTTGTCCTGCTAACGACGCCATATTAATAATGCGTCCATAGCCTTTTTTAGCCATATATTGGCCAATAATTTGGCAAGCCTGAAAGGTGCCGCGTTGGTTGACTTGGGTCACCCAATCAAAATCGGCTGCGGTAATTTCTAATACTGGCGTTGCTTTAGTGACGGTAGCATTATTAATTAACACATCAAGTTTAGAAAATTTCTCTTCAATCCATTGCACCGCTGCATGAAAATCTGCCTCAACTGAAATATCTAATTTCAAGGGAAACATATTTTGGGCATATTGACTTTGAGCCTTGGCATTTTCGGCTTTTTCAAGCGTACTTGCCGACAAAATCACTTGATGGCCTTGGCTTGCAAAATATTCAGCAATCACATTACCGAGTCCAGAAGCAGCACCTGTCACTAAAACAACCTGTTTCATGTTACCGCTCCTAAAGAATGTAGCTAATACCAGCTAAGGTATCGGTTGAGTTAACCAAGTTAATGATTTTACGGTTAATCTTAAAACCTGTAGTCGCATCACGGGTTAGATGGTATGTAATATCGGCCGTGTAATGCTTGAGGTTTTCTTTACGGAATTCACGTAAGTTTTGAGCACAGCGTAAAACGATTTCATCATCTTGATCTTGAATCACTCGTACACGAGAAATGCTACGCACAGTATTTGCTTTAGGCGCGGTAGAAATCGCTTCACCATTTTCAAGACGCTGTACACGTAAAGTACGCATATGATTATCGTCATAGGCATAATTTAAGTTGTTTTCGTAGTCCGTTAGGTTTGGGTCAATTGGAATGATATAAACCCCTTTTTCATTCCATAAATTAAGCCATTCACGGTACTCGCTGTGGTCTAACATATCTGCTTCGGCCCAGATGAAAGCAGTGACTTCATTTAATAATTGCAGATTCATATTCATTGCTCTCTCCTTAAGCCGTCATCATCTTTTTCCACTGCTGATATGCTGCACGCATACCTGTTTCAGCACTAACATCACTTTTTAAGCCATCTTCGGTTTTGACTTCGCCCGGTAAACCGCGGTTGAGCATAATCCATAAATCATTACCCGCATTGGCACCGTGTTGTACGCGCTCCCAAGCTTCTGAGTCATCTGGCGTACCAAAACCAAATGGACCTTGGAAATGTTCATGCAAACGTAAGCGATATTGGTTGGCAATTTGCGGGCCACCATCCATCGTAATCACCGAGTGATGAATTTCTGTTTCAGCAACTGAAATTGGCTGTAACACACGGAAGAACGCCATCGAACATGCAATATTCGGGAATAAATTTAAGTTAAAGCCAGAACCACCAACTGCTCGAACAATACGGCGTACTTCTAACTCTTCATGGCCTTCGTCGCGCAAAGCTTGAGCCAAGTCTTCGAAACGCTCTTGAATTGGACGTTCCATGAGTTCTTCGTCTAAATCGACCAGTTCAGGAATCATCACCATGACACTGTGACCGTTTCCTAAGTCTTCAACAAAGCCCGGTTGGTTTTCGAAGTTAAAGAGCTCTTCGGTTTTTTCATCTACAGAACTTAAGAATGACTTGTGTACTAATGGAAAGTGATAGGCATCGGTGGTATTTTCAAGCTGAATTTTCCAGTTACCCGGAAAACGGAAACGGTGTTCACCCAACACTTTAATTGGATAACCCGCACCTTGTTTCATAAACAGGTCAATCCATTTTTTTGCTGGCCCAAGGAACTCTTCAAGCGGTTGAATGTCTTCTTTAAATGAAGCGAAGATCATGCCGTTATATTCTTCTACCCGTAGACTCACCAGTGGTAATTCTGATTTATCTAAACAATCGCCGTAGCTTTCCGGAGATGGCACACCACGTAAACTACCGTCAAGTGCATAACTCCAACCGTGGTATGGACATACAAAACTGTTGGTTTTTCCTTTTTTATGTTCGCATACGGTTGCTGCACGGTGACGACAACGATTTAAAAGTACATGGACTTTCTTTTTACGGTCACGCACCACAACCACAGGCTGTTTACCGATATTAATGGTTTTATAGCTTCCACCTTCTGGAATTTCACTCGCATGTGCAACCCACACCCAAGTGCTATAAAAGATTTTTTCCATTTCTTCATCAAAAATGCGTTCATCTTTATAAAGAGAAGTATGGGCACGGTCACTTTGAACTAAAGCATCGTAATCAGTGCCAATGTTATGCGTCGGGATAATACTGTTCATATCAATAGTCCTTTTAAATATGTCCTAGGTCATTCTTGGGAAGGTATCGGCAATTCAGCTTCACTGTGCCAATGCGATACGGGACGACTGAAAATATTCTGTGTTTGGAAATGTTTAATTTTCCATGTTCCATCTGCTTGCTTTTGAAACTTCACATTGAGCTTTGCTGTATTCAGATGACTACGGCCATCTTTAAACGTTGAAGTCTGCAACATCAGCCATGAAGCATTTGCATCATTTTGATTTACATAAATTTGTTCTGAATTTACAAAGTGTGCATTCATAACAAAGTGAGATTCTTTTTGGGTATAACTTTTAAACATGTCGTAAGTCGACTGCCAAGAATCATAACGGCCAAAGGATTTGGCATATTTCTCGCCAACACCTTCCCAAATACAGTCTTGATCAAAAAGATTCATCAGCTCGTCAAGGTCTGTATTTGCATTGAGCTCGTCGCAGATTTCCATATAACGGTTCAGACAGTTACGGATAGCGTTGTGCGCTTCTAACTGTTCTAGTCGCTCTATGATTTCTGCAATATTCACTTTGTCAGTCATTGTCATTGCCTTAACGTTGAATAATCAATTCGCGCCCAACACGAGCTTCAACTTTGCAATATTTCCAAAGTTTGTATGGCCCTTCACCCACCACAGTAGTTCTAAACAAGTTACAAGCCACGTGTACGGTTTCAATATCCGGAACATCTGCAAGCAAGTACGTAGTCCAAGGCCAGCCAGCACTTGGGCCAACCATGCTTTGGTCATCATCAAGATTTCCAAAAACATGTACGCCCGGTAAGTCATGAATGCCATTCCACATTTCACCAAACGCTGCCCAAACTGCTTTTGCTTCAGCAGGTTCTGCATCAAAAAAGTTTTGGTTAATACCCATGCAGAACAAAACGCGTAATGATTTTTTAGCTTCCATCTCAATATCCTTTTAAAAATTAAACTTATAAATAACCTGGGGTTGGCTTTAACCCGAAACTGATTGAGCCTGCATTTTGTAAGGTCGCATCGCCCATAAAAGCATGCTGAGTGACCACGTTGGTGTCATTCACAAAACGGCTAAATGGATTGTTGGTATAAATTGCTGTCATACCCGCGAGCATTTGCATTTTTCGGGTCACTTTGGCGCAAACTCGCGCTGCATGGGTACATGCCAAACGCATATCGCTAATTTGTTCAGCAGTTGCTTCACGACCAGCAATAATTTCATTCCAAACAATATCCATGGTTTGATAAAACCAAGACTTTGCAGCCTGAAACTCAGCATCAGCTTGAGCGAACTCATATTGAGTCACTGGGCGGTTTGCAATTTCTGACCCGCCTGTAATCGATGCTTTACCCGGGGCTAATTTTTCAAATTCTTCTAATGCGGCAGCTGCAACACCAATACCCACCACGGTTAATACTTGCGTAGCTAAAGACAGTGATGGATATTTAAAAAATGGCTCACTTAGTTTCGAAGGTTCACCACGTACAAAGGTCCATTTCTTTTCGACCAATACATCTTCGACGACTAAATCATGGCTTCCTGTACCTTTTAGGCCAACGGTGTCCCAAGTCATTTCGATTTTTGCTTTTTTGGCAGGCATCACTGCCATGCGTGGTAAGCCTTGCATTTCATTGTTTTTAAGCGGTGAAATCCCCACACCAACAATGTCCGCTCCCATACAACCGCTTGAGAATTTCCAACGCCCACGAACCACTACACCTTCATCGGTAATTTCAGCTGGTTGAGGTGGAAAAATACCTCCGGCAAATACGACATCTGGTCCGTTTTGGTACAACTCTTTAAGTGTTTCTTCAGGCAAACTTCCTAAATACGCAGGACTCATACCGAAACTTGCCACCCAACCCACTGAACCATCAGCTTTAGATAAAGTTTCGATCAACTCACAAAACTGACGTGGTGAGCATTCGTCACCACCAAAACGTTTAGGCACCAATGCACGGTAAACGCCAATCTGTTTAAGTTTTTCGATAATGTCTTGGCTCACATATGCCTGATTATCAAATTCACCTGTACAGGCACGCTCACGAATTTCTTGACACAAAGCGTCTAAGTCAACTGCTTTGTCTTGAAAAGCAAACTCCATTTTAGACAACTTATTCATTATCTAACTCCTTGTAATTTATTGCATTGCATCAATAAAAAATTTAGCTATTGCACATAATTGCTCATCTTTTTGATGCTTTGATACGATCTGTAGACCCACGGGTAACCCGTCACTGGTTTCAAGTGGCACTGAAATGGCTGGATGTCCTGATAAATTAAATGGTCGAACTAAACCTGTAAGATTCAAAAAAGCGACCGTGTTTTCAGCTTCAGAAACTTTCGGTGGAATTTGTGGAAGTGTCGGTAGAACCAATGCATCATATTTTTCTAATAAAGCATCGAGTTCTTGGACGAGTTGCTCTTTCACCGCTTCCGCTTGTTTTACTTGCTCTAAAGTGGTGTGTGCCGCTTTTAATAAACGACCATTTACATCAGAACCAATTAAGCCGGTTTGAGTTAACTCACCAAAAGCTTGCCAATTTTCATAATTAATAATCTGCATGCCTGCATCATAAGCAGCTTCAAAATGTTCAACTTTTTCTAAAGTGGTCTGTAAATTGGCTTTTTGAAGTGCTTGATGAATACAGTTCCAAACAACCTCATCTGCTTTTACATCGAGAACAGCAATTTTTGGTGCGCTAGTACATTGAATAGGTTTGAAAGTTGGATCAATAATTTGCATGGCCTTTTCAATCATCTCGACTGAATTTGCAAAAGGGCCAACACAATCTAAAGAACTTGACGGCGGATATACGCCTTTTCTGCTCACACGACCAAAAGTTGGTTTTAAACCAAAAACTCCGCAGCACGCAGCGGGCATACGGATAGAGCCGCCAGTGTCGGTACCTAGAGTAAAGTCAGCTTGTTTAGCAGCAACTGCCGCAGCCGAACCACTCGAAGAGCCACCTGGAATAAGTTCAGGATATTTAGGGTTGATGGGTGTACCAAAAGCATGGTTAATGCCTGTAATACCGAAAGCCAATTCGTGCAAATTTGTTTTCGCAAGAATTTCACAGTCTGCTTTTAAAATGTTTTTAACCACCTCAGCATCATCTTGAGCAGGTTCAACATTTAATAAAGCTCGACTACCAGCTATGGTTTTCAGACCTTGAATATCAATTGTGTCCTTGACCATCACCTTGAGCTTGCCACTTCCTTTGTGCACGCTTTGGCTAACAATATTCATTCACTTTTCCATGTATTTTTATTCATTAATCAAAATATGGGAAAATTTAATGGAATTGTCAAGTATTTTTTATAATTTGTTCTCAAGGAAATATGCAAAATTTTGTTTATAATAGGATTACCCTTTTTTCACTAAGTTATTGCTTAGCTATGCTTGATCATTTAGAACAATTTCTTCCTAATAAAGAACCGTCGAGTATTCAAAATTTCCCTTTTTTTTGGGTTTCCCAAGTGAATGGAAAGTATTCACAACTGATTGAAAAATCAATAAAAAAGCTAGGTATTGATAATACGCGTCGTAAAATTATTTTAAGCACTAATGCCCTTGGGGAAGCCAGTATCACCGACATCGCCAATCTTTCTACTTTAAAGTTAACGACGGCAACCAAAGCGGTATATCGCTTGGTAGAAGATGGAATTGTCGAGGTCTACTCTTCTACTTCCGATGAACGCATCTCGATGGTGAAATTAACTCCCAAAGGTGTTGATCTGGTTGAACAGATTAATCAGATTAGTGTGGTTACCTTGGCAGGCATCCTTAACGCTTTTTCAGAAGACGAGCTACATAATTTAAATCACCAGTTAAAAAAATTATTTGACCTGATGCCATCCAGTTAAATATTTCTCATTATGATAAATTAGCTTTCTTAGAGCAGTTAAAAATTTCTTTTTCTATAACTGCTCTTTCGTTAAAACAATAAAAATAAATAAAATCAATTTTTTATATCGCAAACTTATCTATATATAATTACTTAACATACTTTTTAGGTATTCTAACATACTCAATAAGTAATGGAATTTTACATATAAAAAGAAAATAATAATTCCATGATCTTGAAAATCCCATTAACTCCTAATTGGGTTTAGACGCACTCTTCCGGTCTGTACGAGACCAAATTACTCATTTCTAGCCTATTTATTATTCTTATCTAAAAGGGGGAAATATCGAAAACTTTAGAGGAATAATAAAAGTTAGATATCAATTTCTTTAAGCGTTTTATACATAAGGATTAAGTGTATGAACCAAAGTAATATCGCTGTTGAAAGGACACAGAAGAAAAGCAATGCATATGCATGGTATGTGGTCATACTTTGTATGGTGGCATATATATTTTCATTTATTGACCGCCAAATTCTGGCACTGATGATTGAACCCATCAAAGCAGATCTCCAACTTTCAGATACCCAATTTAGTTTGTTACATGGCCTCGCCTTCTCACTGTTTTACGCGGTGATGGGTTTACCATTAGCCTACATTGCCGACCGTTTTTCACGACCAAAACTAATTTCAATCGGGATTATTGTTTGGAGTCTGGCAACAGCAACTTGTGGTTTAAGTAAAAACTTTATTCAACTGTTCTTAAGCCGTATGGCGGTAGGTGTCGGTGAAGCGGCTTTATCTCCAGCAGCTTATTCAATGTTTAGTGACATGTTTAGTAAAGACAAACTAGGCCGCGCTGTTGGGGTCTATTCAATTGGCGCTTTCTTAGGTGGAGGTATCGCCTTTTTAGTTGGCGGTTATGTGATTAACCTGCTTAAAGGCGTGACACTCATTGAGGTTCCTTTATTAGGTGCCCTTAAAGCATGGCAAATTGCCTTTTTAGTGGTGGGTTTACCCGGCATTATTATTGGTTTGCTCTTTATCCTCACCGTTAAAGACCCTGCACGTAAAGGCCAGCAACTCAACCAAAATGGACAAGTTGACCAAGTTAAATTCACACAATGCCTTCAGTTTATTAAAAAACATTCGAAAACATTTGCTTGTCATTATTTAGGTTTTACCTTTTATGCAATGGCACTCTATAGCCTAACTAGCTGGACACCTGCATTTTATATTCGTAAGTTTCAACTCGCGCCGACTGAAACAGGCTATATGCTTGGTACCATTCTGTTAGTCGCAAATACATTAGGCGTATTTTGTGCAGGTTGGCTAAATGACTGGTTTATTAAAAAAGGTCGCCAAGATGCACCGATGTTCACTGGTGTAATTGGTATTGTTGGACTGATTATTCCAATTGCATTTTTTACCCAAACAGATCAACTCTGGCTTTCAGTTAGCTTACTGATTCCTGCAATGTTCTTTGCATCTTTCCCTCTAGTAATTTCAGCAACTGCTTTGCAAATGTTAGCCCCAAACCAATTTAGAGCACGCCTTTCTGCCCTCTTCCTTTTGGTGAGTAACTTAATTGGGCTCGGCATTGGTACAACATTGGTGGCCATTATCACAGATAAAGTTTTTGGTAGTCCGTTAATGGTGGGTTCTTCTTTATCTATTGTAGGTGGTCTGTCGTGTGTACTGGCTCTAATTCTGCTTTTTAAAGGCTGCAAATTCTTTAGTGAAAGCATCAAGGTTGAAAAATTAAATTAATAGGTCTCACCAAATGTACTCTCTAACTAAACGCTTAGAGAGTACCAAAATACTCAAAATTGCGTAGTGCCGAGGATTGGCATACATCTGGAAAATGGATTATGGAATTATTTCACCGTTTTAAACCACACACTTTAGCTGTTGCCACTTTATTACTGATGTGTAGCAACTCATGGGCCGCAAATCCAAATCAGCAAACTGAAGATGAATGGAAATTCACTTTAAAAAATGCCTATATCAACCGTGATTTTGATAATGATGTACTTAAAGATACTGGTAGTTGGTCTCAGGCAGCATCATTATTTTATAAATCGAAAATGCATGACACTCCATTAGTCATAGCAAACAAACCAATTACGATTGGGGCAGATGCTTCTGTTCAATACGCCGTGCGCTTAAGTTCAGACAAACATGTTGCGGATACAGTTTTGCCTTTTAATAAAGAAACGCAATCTCAAGCATCTGACTATCTAAAATACGGCGCGACCTTAAAGCTAGGTTATGACAAAACACTTTTAAGTGTCGGTGAACTCTGGCTAGATTTACCTGTAACGGCTGTAGATGCTAGTCGTCAGTTACTCACTTCATATTGGGGAACCAATTTAAAGTCACAACTTTCAGATCAGCTCTATGCTGAAATTGGCCGAGTGGAAAAAGTGTCGCCAAGAAATGAAGAAGACTTTAAAAAGTTTTCTTTCACATCAAATGGAATTACCAAAGAATCTGATGGCTTGAACTACATTGACCTGCGCTATCAATTTACGCCGTCTTTAAAGGGCGAATATTACTTTGGTAATTTGGAAGACCTCTACAACAAACACTATGTGGGTCTGGAACATACGTGGAAACAGCCAAGTTTTGCACTCACCTCTAAGTTTAAGTACTTTAGTGCAAAAGATGACGGCAATACCTTTGATATTGATGCAGAAAACATTGGATTACTTGAAACCGTTAAATTAAAAAACCATACCTTTGGTTTGGGTTACCAACAAATTATTGGAGAGTCGGCTTACCCGCTACCAGATGGCTTCTTACCAGAAACTTATTTTATTAACTGGAATGCTACGGGCTTCTTTAAAGAAGATGAAAAGTCTTACCACGTCATGTATGGCTATGACTTTAAAGACTATGTACCGGGTTTAAATGCGATGGTGAAATATGTTTACGGCAATGACTTTAAAGCAGCCAATGGTGAAAAGAACCATGAAACCGAGTCTAATGTGATTTTAAACTATGCATTTCAACAGCCATTCTTAAAAGGCGTGGCTCTGCAATATATTCGTATTGATTACAAGGTTAAACACGGCAATGACTTTGGTGAAGACCGTTTATTTGTTAATTACACCAAAAAGTTCTAAATAAATATTACCCCCTAATTTTAGGGGGTATTTTTTATCCTAATTTATTGACCAACTTTAAAGGCAAAACCTTCATGGCAATACTCATGGGTAACCACGGCCACTGTGGCACATAAGCTTTTACAGGTTGCTTTTCGATCGCTTTGACTAAAGCTTTACATCCTGTTTTGGCATCTACTTCAAAAGGTAAATGTTTAGCACCTTCATTCATTTCAGTGCGAATGTAACCTGGGAAAATGGTTGAGACTTTAATTGGTGTATCCAGTAATTCAGCACGAATACCTTCGGCCAAGTGAGCGACCGCAGCTTTACTTGCTGCATAGGTCGATAAATGTTTTGGTAATCCACGCATCGCACTCATGGATGACATCACCACCAAATGACCTGCATTTTGCGCTCTAAAAATTTCAACTGCTGCTTCACACTGTGCTAAAGCAGAGATAAAGTTTGTTTCAGCCGTGGCTCTGTTAATTTCAAAATTACCTTTACCAATACGGCGGCCATTGCCGACTCCCGCATTTACAATAATTCGGTCTAAATAGCCAAATTCTTGTTCAAAAGCGCGAAATACTTCAAAAATCTGATCGTAATGAGTTACATCCAGACTTTTTGCAATTACTTTTATACCGTACTCATTTTCAAGTTCAGTTTTTAAATCTTCCAATCTGTCTAAACGGCGTGCACAAATCGCCAAGTTATAACCTTTGGCTGCAAATTCATGCGCCATACCAGCGCCTAAACCAGAACTTGCACCTGTAATTAAAATTGTCTTTGCCATGCTTTTATCCTTATTTTTAAATCCATGTCAGTAAATCTGGACGCTCAGCTTTTATAAAATGATGTTCATTTAAACTTAAAACCTGAGCTTCATTTCCAACCAACCGCAAAGTCGTGAGACTTGTATTAGCAATTGCCCAATTCAAGGCAAAAGTTCGATTGGGGCTAAGTTCAAGCAGTTTGCCAATTGCTACAGAAATCACACCACCAGATGTAAAAACAATTGCATAACGAGGTTTGGTTTTTGCTAACTCATCACAAAGTTGCTGCAATGCTGTTTCGACTCTTTCTTTAAAATGCGGCCAAGACTCATCATACTCATGATGAAAATCACCATCGGTCCATCGCCCAATGGCACCTTCAAATATTTTGGCAAGATACGCGCGTGGGTTTTGTTCTTGTGCTACGTCAGCTTTTAACAACTCAGGCTGTTCAAAACGTGGCTCATAACGTGCAAAAACCTGTTGGTGGTTAAACTCATTCCATAAATTATTATGATGAATTACTGTATCTGGGAAGCATTCATTAAGTGCAAGTTGTGCGGTTTGTTCATGACGCTGCATGGTTCCTGCAACCACATAAGGTTGTTCTTTCAATATTTGCTTAAAATATTGTCCTAATAACGTCGCTTGAGCCTCACCATTTTCAGACAGTTCATCATAGTTACTTTTACCAAATGATGCCTGCCCATGTCTTACCAGATAAATTGTGGTCATTTTCTTAAAATACCCTGTATTTTCTGTAGAGATTGCTGAGCAAATTCAGATTCTTGCAATTTTTGCTGTGCGATAAGTTTTAAAGCTCGAATATGTAGCGCATGAATGACAATCCAGAAATCTTTAAAAGCAGGATTTCGAGTTTGTTTATGGTAATAGCGATAATAGATTTGCTGGGCAATCACTGCTAAACGGAAAACACCGAAGACTTCATAAAAAGCCCAGTTTTGAGGCTCCAGACCTGTTTTTTTCAAATAATATTCAACGACTTCTTTACGAGAGAACATTCCCTTTAGATGAGTAGGCTGACGGCGCGTCGATCTAAAAATCATATTATCCGTAGGTTCGACCCAATAGGCCAAAGCGCTACCCAAATCCATTAATGGATCACCCAAAGTCGCCATTTCCCAATCCAATACACCAATCACTTCTGTTGGATGCTCTGGATCTAAAATCACATTATCAAAACGCCAATCATTGTGAATAATACAAGTCGTAGAGTCTTGAGGGATATTATCGTTTAGCCATTTTCGAACATATTTAAATGAAGGAACGTTAATAGTACGGACTTTTTCATAGCGTTTATCCCAACCTTCAACTTGTCTACGGCAATATCCTGTTCCTTTGCCTAGTTCAGCTAAAGGCGTGTTCTCATAAGGAACTTGGTGCAGCTCAATGAGCTTATCAATAACGTTTACACAAAGTTGATGAACATCTTCTTCATTAAAACCAAGCTCAGGCGGTAATTTTGCACGAGGAATAATTCCTTCAATGCGTTCCATTACATAAAAATCACAGCCAATGACCGACTCATCCTGACAAAGTGCTACCATTTTAGGAAGCACCGGATAATAAGGCGCAAGATTTTTCTGCACCATATATTCACGGGCCATATCGTGGGCCGATTTCGCTTTTGTTCCTTTTGGGGGACGTCGCAAAATTAAATCGGTATTTTCATATTTTAAACGATAAGTCCAATTCGACGCCCCGCCCGTATATTGAGTAACGACTGCTGGGCCAACCAACTCAACACCTTGGTTCTTTAACCAGTTTTCAACTGCCCCAATATCAAGTTCTTCACCTTCACGTACTTCACCGCCTACATCAATTACCGACATATTTATTTCCTTTAAACTTATACTTTCTTATGACGACCATAACCACGTTTGGCTAACTCTAATTTGGCAATCATGCCTTTATGCACTTCATCCGGACCATCAGCTAAACGTAAACTGCGTGCTTGGGCAAAGAAACCCGTTAATGGCGTATCTCTTGAAACACCTGCACCGCCATGTAGCTGAATTGCCATATCGACTACTTTTTCTAAAACGCTCGGAGCGACTACTTTAATTGCAGATATTTCTGTTAAAGCAGCCATATTTCCTAAAGTATCCATTTTATAAGCAGCATACAAGGTTAAAAGTCTAGCTTGATCTATGGCTACCCGTGCATCAGCTACACGTTCGAGATTTCCGCCAAGTTTTAAAATTTCTTTACCAAATGCCGTTCTAGACATGCCTCTATCAATCATCAGTTCTAGTGCTTTTTCAGCAGCCCCGATACAGCGCATGCAATGATGAATACGCCCTGGCCCTAAACGCCCTTGTGCAATTTCAAAACCTTGACCCGCTCCACCAATAAAGTTTTCAATAGGTACTCGAACATTATTAAAATGAACTTCACCATGACCATGCGGTGCATCGTAGTCACCAAACACAGGTAACATACGTTGAATTTCAACACCTGCGGTATCAATCGGTACTAAAACCATAGAGTGTTGATGGTGGCGGTCTTTAGTTTCATCTGGGGTATGCGCCATAAAAATAATGACTTTAGCATTTGGATCACCTAAACCAGACGACCACCATTTTTTGCCATTTAAAACAATTTCATTACCGTCGATGAGTGCAGTCGCTTGCATATTGGTTGCATCGCTTGACGCAACATCTGGTTCAGTCATACAAAAAACAGAGCGAATTTTTCCGTCCAATAACGGCTGTAACCATTGTTGTTTTTGCTGTTCATTACCATAACGCCATAACACCTCCATATTTCCCGTATCCGGTGCATTACAGTTAAAAACGGTAGGTGCCAATAAGCTGCGGCCAGTCAATTCAGCAATATGCGCATATTCTTGAACAGTTAACCCAGCACCCAACTTTTCATCGGGTAAAAACATATTCCAAAGACCGGCTTGTTTAGCTTTAGTTTTCAGAGTTTCTAACAGTTCAGGCCACTGCCATTTTTTCCAGTTTCCATCTGGATTTAACTCATGAACCTCTTCCCAAAATTTTGCTTCGACAGGTTCTATTTCTTCTAAAATAAATTTTCTTGTTCGCTCAGCAAAATCTTGAGCTTTCTTTGAAAGTTCAAACATTCTTTTTTCCTTCACATCATTATCTGGTCTTTACATCAACATAACTTGAAACTTAATATGAATGAAATGATTTTATTAAATAATACCTCATGAATAATATTCATAACTTACATGGCCTAGACCTAAGCTTTTTCCACCGGATTGATATCAATTTATATCCGCTTTTTATCGCGATTTATGAACAAAAAAGCATTTCGAATGCCGCAAGTAGCCTTAATATTACGCAGTCAGCGGCAAGTCATGCTTTGCAGCGTTTACGTCAGCAACTTGAAGATGATGTATTTATACGAGTAGGCAATAAAATGTCTGCTACTCCTTTTGCGGAGCAGATTTACCCAACTGTGAAGCAAGCACTTTTAACCATTCAAAATATTAGCCAGCAGAAGCATGTGTTCGATCCAATAAGCTTAAAAAACTTAAAAATCGCCGTGCATGATGAAATTGAGCCGATTATTCTTCCAAGACTGGCTCAACATTTTCAAAATCTTAATTTAGATTTGCAGTTTGTGAGCATGAAGCTAGATCGAAAACATATTATGACTGACTTAGCGACACAGCAGCTCGATTTCGTGATTGACCTAGAACAATATTTATCACCCAAAATTATCTTTGATCATTTGGTAACAGACGAGTTCGTCATTTGCAGTCAACTTAAAGAAGTCGATTTATCTACTTACATCAGTGGTCGGCATATTGGTGTTTCCTCACGCCGTACGGGCGCTTTGCTTGAAGATATTTATTTAAATCAACACCAAAAAATTTCAAGAAATGTATTTATGCGCTGTCAAAACTACTCAACAGCGTTACAAGTTTTGGGAGCTCAAGCCGACGCAATACTTACTATGCCTCGAATGATTTTGCAGCATTTGTCTTATAGTGCTGCAATTCGCTTACATTCTCTGCCTTTTGAGATAACCAATATTAAAATGGGTATGTTTTGGCATGAGGATTTAAGGGATAATTTAAGGCATCAATTTTTGCGACATGAAATTATTAAACTTTTTCAGTAAAGCAAATTGATCTACTAAGCTTCTATCGTACAAGGATCAGTAATGAGTAAAGATGAACGTATAATCCAGAATCAGGACAACAAAAAAACGATTCGTCATGAAGATTACATTGCTGGCATTGGTAAAGGCATGGCGATTTTAGATAGCTTTAGTAGTAATCAACATCGTTTAAACATTTCTATGGCAGCCGAAAAAACCGGGCTCACCCGAGCGGCAGCAAGACGTCATTTATTAACATTAGAATATTTAGGATATCTTGAGTCAGATGGCCACTATTATTATTTAACCCCAAAAGTTCTTAAATTTTCAGGAGCTTATTTAGGTGCGGCTCAGCTTCCAAAAGTGTCCCAGCCTTTATTAAATCTGTTAACTAACCAAACCTCTCTCATTTATTCGGTGATGGTACTTGATGGTTATGAAGCTATTACTATTGCCCGTAGTGCTGCCCACCAACAAACTGACCGTGTAAATCCATATGGTTTGCACTTGGGTAACCGCTTACCTGCACATGCGACATCTGCGGGTAAAATTTTGCTGGCACATTTAAGCCAAGAAGAACAATTAGACTGGCTCCAAAAATATCCACTTCAGCGTCTAACTAAATATACGCATGTGGAAAATGATAAATTTTTAGAGTTATTAAAAGAAATTCGAGAACAAGATTGGTGTTATTCGCGTGAAGAACACGAATTAGGCGTTCATGCGCTCGCCGTACCGATTTATGGGCAAGACTTTAAAGTGGTTGCAGCTTTAAATATTGTTTCTCCAACTATGAAAACAACTGAAGAATATTTAATTCAACATATTCTGCCTCTATTGCAAGAGACTTCGCGAGATTTGAGACAAGTTCTTTAAATCTTACTTAGGCTATTTCATAGCGTTAATTTTATTGTTTGCTTAGGCTATTTGGATAGATTAAACGATCCCGAATGAATGCTTAGGCTATTTCTAAAAGTAATTGAAAGGAATTTTCAAATAACGGATACCATTCGCTTCAGGTTCCGGAAAATTTCCACCATTCATATTAATTTGAATTGAAGGCAAAATTAATTTTGGCATTGCCAAAGTAGTATCTCTTTCTTGACGCATTTTGATGAATGAGTCCTTGGAAACTCGTCGATTTAAATGAATATTGCTTTGCTTTTGAGTTTTTATATCTGTTTGACAGATATATTCATCACGGCCTTCGGGTTTATAGTCATGGCATAAGAACATGCGCATGTCGTCAGGAAGTGTATAAAGTTTTTGTACCGAATCATACAGCTCAGCAGCACTACCTTTAGGAAAGTCGCATCTGGCCGAGCCATAATCAGGCATAAATAAAGTATCACCTACAAAAACAGCATCAGCAATGACATAGCTTAAGCAAGCGGGTGTATGCCCTGGTGTAGGAATGTTATAAGCTTCTATCTCCCCTATTTTGAATTGTTCATAATCTTCAAATAAATAATCAAAAGGCTGATTTTCATTAAATTTCTTAAAATCAAAATTATAGATAGCAGAAAATGTTTCTTGTACTACTGAAATTTTTTGACTAATTGCAATTGTACCGCCCAATTTAGATTTTAAATATTGAGCCGCAGTCATATGGTCGGCATGTACGTGGGTTTCTAAAATCCATTGTACTTTGAAGTTTTGAGCCAAGATATAATCAATAATCAGATCAGCATGAGTTGTTTTTGTAGTGGCCGATGAGGGATCGTAGTCAAGCACGCTATCAATAATAGCGCATTGACGAGTCGCTAAATCCGCGACAACATAGCTAAAAGTATTAGTATTTTCATCAAAAAAATCTTTTACTAGAGGTTGTTGCATAGGCTTAATTTCCTTTATTTAAAATTCGATAAATAAACATTCCTAATAACATTGCGACAATAAAATAAAGCGCTTCAAAATGTCCTAATCCTATAAGTGTTAAAGCGGGCGCTGGACATATACCTGCTATTCCCCAGCCTATACCAAAAATAAAAGCGCCTACAATTAACCTTTGGTCAATCTGTGTATTCGTTGGTAATTGAATTTGTTCATTAAAGAGTGTTTTAGGGCTTTCTATAGCCTTTTGAAAAGGTATAAATGCCACAGCAATAGCCCCCAACATTACAAACATTAAGCTGATATCCCATTGCCCAAAGATATCTAGAAAACCTAATACCTTTTCTGGATTAGACATGCCAGAGATCATTAAACCCAATGAAAATAAGCTACCAAATAAAAAAGCAAAAATATTTTTCATAAGATTACCCCAACACATGACGAATGATATAAACCGTTAACATGCCAGCAAACATAAAAACTGCTGTCGCAATCATCGAGCGTTTTGATAACCTGCTCATACCACAAATACCATGACCGCTTGTACAACCCGACCCTAACCGTGTTCCAAAGCCTACAAGTACACCTGCTAGAATAAGTGCAAATGTGTTAGCTTTGATTTCAATTTCAGGCTGATAAAAATAACCATATATGAAAGGTGTAATCACGAGTCCCGCAATAAACCAGAATGCCGAACTCTTAAAGGTGTCTTTAGTAGGATTGATGACTTGAGCAAGCAAACCACTAATTCCGGCTATACGGCCATTTATATATAAATACCCAACCGTTGCGATGCCTAGTAATAAACCACCCAAAAAGGCATAGACAATATTTGACATATAACCACTCTCAACAATATATGTTTTTATAATATGTATTATACGCTGATTTTTTTAGAAATACTTAAAATAAAACTCTTAAGTATATAATTCTTCTTAACAAGAAAAAGCCCCAAGATTTTGGGGCTTTTATCATTAAATTAGATCTTTAATGCCTAACTGTTCAGGTAACTTTTCCATAACTTTATTCAATCTATTATTTGCTGGAGAGATACAACCTGTGTAATGGCTTAATTTTGTTTCAGTACCATTTGGTTGAATCCAAGTAATGTAATAGCTAGACATGTCAGTAGCTGTTTGCTGACAACCAGCAGTTTTCGATTGAGTACCTGTTTCAGGGCGATAAGTTTTTAGATCATCTGCAAGTTTTTGATAATCTTTAACGCTACCTTGAATTTCTTTAACACCTATAGCTTTAGTGTATTGTTTGCCTTCAAAGCGAATTAAACCTGTAGGTGTTACTTCCACAGAATAAATCGGACATGCACCAAAGCATGGGCTAGAAGCATAGCGAATTGTCTCTTGTGTATTCGGTGCTTGCTGAACAGAAGCACAACCCATCAAAGCTAAACTAGATAAAGTTGCAAGTACCAAAAATCTCATTACATCACCTATTATTATCAAGTGGCTTTAATTTATCAAATCATACACTTCTTGTCATTAAACACTATTTTTTGTGATTTTTTTGGGCCTTATTTTTACTTAGGCTATTTTATATAAACACATAAAAAAAGGCCCATCTTGCGATGAGCCTTAAGCCATAAAAGCTTAAATTCCTGAAATACAAATTATTACTGGGTAGTAATAACCTGCGTCGACCATTCTAGCGCAACACCATAAATTATATAAATATAATATAAGTATATATTTACGCTCGTTTTTCCAACAAAAAAAACCTGATTTATAAGATTAAAAGCTCAATAATGTTTATTTTTAATTAAAATTCACAATGTTAAGTTAAACAAAACTTAATAAAAGTTAAGCTTTTATTTATAGGTAAAACATCCTAAGAAACTGATCAATAGTTAAGCTACACCTAGCGTTCAGGATGAAATGGCCATAAAGCTATTTTAAGTTTAGCAACAACTTCAAGCACTTTTTTACTATTTGGTAAAGCTATATAGTTAAAAATATAGAAATTACTTTTATCGTTTTATACAAAAAATATATTAAATATAAAGGCAAAAGAGAAATACTCTCTTTTGCCTAACTTAATTATTGTTCTAAACTATAAGCGATCACATAATCACCATGATCAGGTGATTGACGTGCTCCACCTGCGGTAACAACCACATACTGTTTACCTGTTTTAGGTGAAACATAGCTTATAGGTGTTCCTTGGCTACCTACTGGCATGCGTGATTTCCACAGTTCTTTACCTGTAGATGAATCAAATGCACGTAAGTAGTAATCTTGTGTAGCAGCAAAGAAAACCAAACCACCTTGAGTTGCCATCGGCCCGCCAATTGTTGGCATACCGATCGGTGCTTTTAAACCCATCTTAATTCCCATAGGCCCAGTATCTTCTACTGTACCTAATGGTACCTGCCATGCAACCTGACGAGTTTTCAAATCAATCGCAGTCATGGTACCAAATGGCGGTTTTTGACAAGGAATACTTAGTGCTGACATAAAGCGGTTTTTATTCACTTTATATGGTGTACCTTTCATTGGTACAGCACCCATACCTGTATTTACCTTCTCTCCACCATTCGCCTGAATCTTAATATCTTCAGGAGTTTGCTCCATCAATTGAATCCATAAGCCAAGGCGCATATCGTTCACGAACATATAACGATGAGTCGGGTCAAAAGCGATGCTACCCCAGTTCATGCCACCCAAAGAGCCTGGGAAGCTTAGTGAAACATCAGTACCCGGTGCAGTAAATAAACCTTCATAACGCATTGACTTGAAGTTAATACGGCACATCAGTTGATCAAACGGCGTTGCACCCCACATATCTGATTCAGTTAAAGTCTGATTACCAATTTGAGGCATTTCAACTGAACGTGGTTGAGTTGCGCTGTATTGCTCACCCGGAATATTGGCAGGCTTAACTGGCTGTTCAATTACTTTAGTCAACGGTTTACCTGTTACACGGTCAAGCACAAAGAATTGGCCTGATTTGGTTCCAATCACAACAGCAGGTTTCGTCGTACCATCTTTTAAAGGGAAATCGACTAGACTTGGTTGCATTGGTAAGTCAAAGTCCCATAAATCGTTATGAACAGTTTGATATACCCACTTCTCTTTACCTGTTGTCGCATCAAGTGCTAACACAGAAGTATTGTATTTGTGATCTAATGGATTACGGTTTCCACCCCAAATGTCAACAGATGAACTGCCCATAGGTAAGAACACCGTATTCATTTGTGGATCATATGACATTGCAGCCCATGAATTTGCTGAACTACGTTTATAGATTTCACCCGGTTTAAGAACATAGTTAGGGTTTGGATTGCGCGGGTCAAATGCCCAGCGAAGTTTACCCGTAATCACATCATAACCACGGATAACACCACCAGGCATATCTGCGGCTACATTGTCGGCAATACGGCTACCCACCACAATAGTTGTTCCAGCAATAGTCGGTGCAGAAGTCACTTCAAAACGTGGAGCTTTTGTTCCAGCGCCAAGACCTTCTAGCAAATCAACCGTTCCATTTACACCAAAATCAGCACAGCGCTGACCGTTATCTGCATTCACTGCAATTAAACGACCATCAGGTGTATTGGTATATACACGGCGTGGACATGCCGTATTGGTTGCAACCGCAGTTACTGCATTTGCACCAGCTAAAGTTGGTTGTACAAGCGGTTTTGTTGAATCAAAGTATGCAACACCACGGCAACGTTCCCAAGCATCAGCTGTAGAGTTCACCTCAGCTTTCCAGAGTTGCTTGCCTGAGTCGGCATCTATCGCAAAAATGTTGTTATGTGGTGTACATAAAAACACTTTATTTCCCACTTGTAGCGGAGTCATTTGGTCTTCGGCACCATTACCGCTACCCGTTGTAAAGTCGCCCGTTCTAAAGCGCCAAGCTTCTTTTAGTTTATGAACGTTATCTCGGTTAATTTGATCGAGCGCAACAAAGCGGCTACCACCTGCATCATTACCATAATTTTCCCAATTTACCTGTTTTTTTGCAGGATCAACTGGTACTAAAGGTAGTTTTTCACCTGAACTTGCTACTGTTGGATGCGGTTGGAACATTTGATAGAGCGCAATCAACATACCTACAACAACTAATCCACCTACCGCATAGGATGAAGATGCCAAGCTCGTTTGAAATTGGTAACGTCGGATTGAAGGCAAAGTAAATAGCAAGGCAGCAAAAAGACCAGCAGGAAACATTAAGCGCGAAAATAACGGCCAAAATTCCCATCCAGCATCAACAAATGACCAAATTACGGTACCAACAAAAACAGCCGCAAAAATCCAGACACCCAGTGCTTTTTTACGGAAAATACTAATTGCCGAAATGGTTATAAACAGTCCTGAGATAAGGAAATACCAAGAACCACCAAGAGATACTAGCTTTCCACCACCTACGATGTAAAAAACACCAGTAGCCAATAAAACTAGACCTAATATAAAACACCATATTTTGAATAAGATATGAAACTTAGAATCTGACTCAGACATAGATCCTACTCCACATATACTGAACCCGAATAGTTCAAGCATTTGGGCCAGTTAAACTATGTCTAACCAGCCATCAATATTGTTAAAAATTGACTTTCACACTAAGACCAGCCACCCAAGCATCATCAACCTCTTTTACACCAGCAGGTTGATGAATATATTGAATGTTTGGACGTAACATGACGGCCGGAGACCATTGATAGGTATAGTTCAACTCGACATTTAGTTCGTCGTCTTGAATTGGAATATAGTCAGATGCAATCGAATCATAGCTGTAATATCCACGACTTTCATTTGTTGCGATCTGTTTATCTTTAGCACGGTCATTAACTACATAATTGGCTATACCAAAACCAATCGAATCATTTGGACGGCTATCAAATGGCCCCTTATACCAAAGAGCAAGTTGTTGAGTACTTTGAACAAAAGTCGTTGCCTTATCATTTACAACGCCATTAAAACTTACATATAAACCGCGTTTCGGATCTTCGCCTTTATTCGTCAGTTGTTGTTGTGCATTAATCCAGAAACTTTGTTTCCCGTCATGCACTTTACCCGCAGTCTTAACATCATTCGCTTCTGCGGTTGAATACAGCGCACCTACTTTATATTCACCCGGCAAGCCATTAAAGGCAGCAAGTTTTGGTTTCCATGCAAGTTCAACTGGTATGGTGGCGCCCTTCACATTGTTCATATCCAGATTAAAACCATCACTATTTGATTCGGTTTTAATATTGTCTGGATTGACTTCATACACACCCAATCCCAAAGTCCACTCAGGTGCAAACTGATATTTAACATTTGTCGCCCAAACACCTACTGGTGAGTTATACCAAATTGAACCGATTGATTTTCCTAGCTGTCCACCGCAAAGCAATAAGTTCTGAAATTCACATTGAGAACTATTAAAGTCCTCTGACATTCCCATACGGCCAAATTTGACCTGTACAGTATTATCGATGAAACCCTTCTTCACCCATGCTTGAGATAAACGCCAGATTTTACCGCGACCATAAATCTCTTGAGCATTACCCAATTGGCTAGAACGTGGGTCTTTAATACGCTCGAGAGTTAATGCATTACCATCACGTTTGGTCACGATTAGGCTCGCTGTTGTATCTTTCCACCCAGCAATCTTTTCTAAATCTAGGTTTGCACCTAAAGAAAGTTGCGCAGCATTTTCAAAAGTATTGCTGTCGTTGTAACCACCATCTAAATTTGTAGCACTTTGGCTCATAATAGAAGCTGTAAATTTATAGCCCTGCTGCTCTAATTGCTGGCGTTTTCCATTCCAGTCACCTAGCAACCATTGACGGTCTTGTGACCAAGGTTCATTCGCGAGCGCAAATTGGCTACCTAATACAGCGAGCGTTAAAACACTCAATTTCATTAAATTTGGCATTTCAAGTCCCTTTTATCATTTCTATATTTCTATGCTGCGCCTCATATGAGGCGCTTTCCTTATTGTTATTTAACACTTGTAAAACCAAGCTCAGAAGTTGCGCCAAAATGATCAGTAATATTCGCTGTAATTGAGGCAACTTTTACAGACGGCTTCCAATTCGCTTTTGCGATCCCTTGTGCATCTGTAGCAACAGTTATTGCTCCTAAATATTGCTCAGCTTCTTTTGATGACGCATTTTGATTACCAAAAAATTCAACTTGATAGCGTTGATTTGGCAAGCCATTGACTTCTACAGCAACTGAACCTTTATTTGCAGTTAATTTAGGAGCTTTAATACCCTGATTAGGTTGAGCATTACAGCCTTGTTCATTTGGCTGAGTACATGTTTTTTGTTGTTTAGATGGGTCAACAACCACACCGCCACCACGAGAACCTACAAATCCGGCATGCTCAAGTGCAGGCACAGCAAATACAATTGCACCCAACCGCTGATCTGGTACACATGAACCACCCGCTTCACAGCGTTTAATATCTTTACCATTGTCCCAAATCAGGTTTTTAGTCAATGTAATTTTTGCATTTGCATCTTTTTCAGAACGGATGGCTACACCAATACGATTACCATGTACTTTATTGCTATCAAGAATATTGCCATCACCCGTCATGTTGAAACCAATCGAGTTATTGGTCATTTCGTTGTAAGCAATATAGTTACGCTTACCCCAGTTGATCTGTAAGCCATCTGAATAGTTTTCGAATTTATTACCAACTACCGCATTATCATTACCCCACAAAATTTCAATACCTTGTGATGGTTCTGGGTTTGCTTTGGTTGAAACAAAATGGTTATTCGCAATTAAGTTAAACGCAGCACCACGTGTCAGCTCTAGACCATCACCATTGTCTTGGAAAATATTGTCTAAAACTTTGTTGTTATTGGTGGTGGTTGCGGTTGGGTTACCTTGACCATCATCACCAGTAAGCATGACACCAGCACCGCCGTAGTTATTACTAATACGGTTATGTTGAATCAGGTTATTACTCGAGCGGTTAATCAATACACCAATACAGAAGCGATGGATGTCTAAACCTTTTAAAGTAACGTTGTTGACGTCACGTAGTATTAACCCCGGTAAAGTCATCGTACGTACATTGGTGCCATACTGCTCAGGGTTTGCACCTGGGCAAGCTTTCGCCCCTTCGCCTTTAATATAGTTTGAACCATCTATCGCGATGTATTCACCAGTTTTATCCCACTGTGTACCAATGATTTTAACTGGAGCTTTAATTTCAGGAAGTGCGCTGTTTAATTTAATCGCATAAGGTGCTTTGCCTACTGCTTGAATCAAAATGTCGCTAGCTTCGCTTGGGTTTGCATTGGCTTGTTCAATGGCCCAGCGTAAAGAGCCTTTATTGCTATCGTCTTGATAACGGTCAACCACATAAGTTTGAGCCGCAGCTACTCCTGAAACCATCAAACCTAATGCAAGGGTAGTTAAACGTAATGTAGTCATTTCATCATATCCTTATGATTTATGGGTTTGTTGGTTGAACGGTTTGTAAAATCTGTTTTAGCTTGGTCACATCAATTTGACCCGGTGCAGAAGCCTGACCAATCATGCCAAAGCTATAACTTCCGCCCATATTGGCAGTCGCAACACGAGAAATCGTACCTAGTTGCCCCATTGACATCGTCAATAAAGGTTTAGTGGTTTGCTGGCTTACTTTTAAAGTTGCGTTCATTAAAGTGAAAACGTCTTGTTTAGATTTAGGCATTACAGCAATTTTGAGAATATTTGCGCCCATTTGATCTTGTTTTAACAAGCGTTTTTCAATTTCATCTTGGCTTGGTGTTTTTTGGAAGTCATGATTAGACATGACAATCAGCACTTTCTTTTGATGTGCTTTTTGAACAATTTCTGAAACTACTTTTTGATCACGGAACATTTCAACATCTAACCAGTCCATGAACGGATTCTTTAAGTAAGCCTGATAAGTCTTACCATAATCCACATCACTAATTTCAAGCTGGCCACCTTCGTTTTTGGTACGAATTGTGGCGATCATTGGCTTATTGCCTAAAATCTTTTTTAACTCATGCCCCAAAGCAATCACTTGTTTTGTATCACTCGCAAAACTGAGTAAATCGATACGAAACTCTGCCAAATCAGCATCTGCTGTATTTGCAATGACCTGAGCTTGTGCCAAAGCTTGTTCTTTGGTTTTTGCGGTAATCGGAACAATCGTTTTAACGGCTGTAGCGGCAGGTTGTGTTTGAGCGGCTAAAGCAACAGGCTCAGCATTCACCTGTGCTGTAAAAAATGGGAGTGCAAGCAAACTTAAGCTTAATAATGTTTTCATGTTCATATGGTTCATCCTTAAAAAGGCTACACGCATCCTTGAATAATCAGGTGTAGCCTTAGGTGTTTCTTAAATATCAAAAAATACAGTTTCGTCATCGCCTTGAATGCGAATATCAAAGCGGTAAACAACTTCACCATTTTCTTCAAAACGTTTTGCAATAAGTGTTTGGCGACGTGGTGCCCATTCAATGCTATTTAGAATCGGGTCGTTGGCATTTGCCTCTGCTTCATCGTCAAAATAAACTCGTGTATGAAGACCTAAGTTAATACCGCGAGCGAAAATGACTAATGCAATATGAGGTGCTTGAGTTGAACCTTTACGGCCTGCTGTCGCGCCCGGCTTAATTGTATTAAAGCTCCAAACACCCGTTTCAAAGTCTGCACCTGTACGGCCCCAACCTTGAAATGCAGGATCAGCTTTTTGCTCACGCGTATCTGCCTGACTTGGATAAATACCATTCGCATCGGCTTGCCAAATTTCGATCAGCACATCGCGTAGCGGTAAACCTAATCCGTCAAACACTTGGCCTTCAAGACGAATACGCTCACCTTTGGTCTGATCTTGTACTAACTGGTTATTAAAGTTGTTTTCAAACACTTCAATATTTGCTTGTTGTGGCAATAAGCCAATGTGAACGTAAGGTCCACCTGTTTGAGATGGAGTTTCTTTTAGTTCCTGAAAATTCCAGTTATTCATGCTCGTGCTCCCGATTAAGTCAATTCGTTTTCGAAGTAAGTCGCTCGACGGCCACGTAAAGTGATATCAAAACGGTAACAACGGCTATCAGCTTCGATAAAGTTGTTTTTATCTTCTAGTGCAATCAAGGCACGACGTTGATCTTCAGAAGGAATCGTTTTTAAGATTGGGCAAGTGTCAATGAGCGTATCGCCTTCAAAATAAAACTGCGAAATTAGGCGCTGAGCCCAACCATCAGCAATTAAAGAGAAATGAATATGTGCAGGACGCCATTCATTAATACGGTTACGCCATGGGTATGGACCCGGTTTAATGGTACGGAAAATATAAAAACCGTTTTCATCAGTTAAGGTACGACCACAACCACCAAAGTTAGGATCCATTGCACCAATAAACTTGTCGTTTGGATGACGGTAACGACCAGAAGCGTTGGCCTGCCATACTTCTAGAAGTGCATTTTTTACAGGACGACCAAATTGGTCACGAACATAGCCATGAACAATAACACGCTCACCAATTGGCAAACCATCTTTGGCATAGTTCAAAATCAAATCGTTATCTTTTGGGCCAAACAGATTTGAAGAAAAATGTGGTGCAGTAACTTCAGTTAAAGTCTCATTAATTGAGATCAATGCATTTTTTGGCGAACGTAATACACTTGTTTTATAACCTGGCGTATACGCTGGTGGATGATCATCTGTATTACGTTGGGCGTAGGCACCCCAGCTATGTTGTGACATCTTTATCTCCTTAATCCTGTTGTTTCGCTGCAATTGGGTTTACTTCTATGCCCAACTCTTTAAAGACTTCTTCAGCCATATGCATTGCAGCGTTTGCAGCAGGTAAACCTGCATAGAGTGAACTGTGTAAGATCAGCTCTTTTAAATCTTCTTTAGTTACACCATTGTTAAAGCAAGCACGTAAATGCATGCGTAGTTCGTCTTCACGACCAAGCGCCAATAAAATCGCGATAGTGACTAAACTACGTGTATGACGCGGTAAGCCCGGACGAGACCACACCTCACCCCATGCATAACGGCTAATAAAATTTTGAAAATCTTGGTTAAAGTCATTCAGATTTTGCAAAGACCGACCAACATGCTTTTCACCCAAAACTTCAGTCCGCACCTCAATGCCTTGTTTATAGCGTTGTTCATCATTCATTGTGATAGACCTCTATTAAGTTGCATCGGTATGCGCAACAATTGATTTAACAAATACAGCAACAGCCGCAGCAGTCGCTGGAATTAGTAATAAACTAAGAATGGCGGTAAACGACCAATCATTGCCGAGTAGTACAGCCCCAATCCAAGCACCAAATACCGCACCGAAGCGTCCAATACCAGTCATCCAAGACACGCCAGTTGCACGGCACTGCGTTGGATAGAAACGAGCGCTTAACGCAGGCATTGAAGATTGCGCACCGTTAATTGCGATACCCGCACAAAGCACCAATACTGCAAGTAATGTTGAATTTCCTAAGCTTTGACCAACAGCAATCGCAAATAGACCTGCAGCAAAGTAGAAAATAGCAATCACTCGGTTCGGGTTGAATTTGTCCATCGCCCAACCAATAAACAAGGCACTTACCACACCACCGAACTGGAACAATCCACCGATAAATGCAGCACGCTCCATTGAGGCACCTGTTTCACGCATAAGCGTTGGTAACCAGCTTGTAAGCAAGTAAACAACCACGAGCCCCATGAAATAGGTCAACCAAAGTAAAAGTGTTCCTTTCGCATATGGTTTAGAAAACATAATTCCAAAGACATTTTTCTTTTGAACTGTCTCGGTTTTCTCTTCAGGTACGTGAAATGCAGTCGCATTTTGGATCTGAGCTGGCGCAATATGATTTAAGATTTTGCGTACTTTTTCAGGATTCTTACCTTTCACAATTAAAAAGCGGTAAGACTCAGGTAAAACTAAAATTACTAAAATCATTAAGATCAAAGGTGACCAGCCACCAAGTAAAAATAGACTGTGCCAACCATAGGTCGGGATCAGCCAACTACTGATAAAACCACCGGTTGCCATACCTAAGTTATAACCACAGAACATACAGGTCACGAGTAATGAACGAATACGTGTTGGGCAGTATTCAGAAAATAATGTGGTAGCATTTGGCATCGCTGCACCAAGTCCAATACCTGTCAAAAAGCGTAAAACGACAAGGCTATCTAAGTTAGTTGCATAAGCAGATGCCAAGGTGAAGCCACCAAATACAAGCATCGAAAAAGCCAGTACGATTTTGCGACCAAAACGGTCAGCTGTCGGACCAGAAACCAAAGCTCCAATAATCATTCCACCAAGTGCAGCACTCATCACTGGTCCTAACTGAGAGCGATCAACTCCCCAGTCTTGTGCCAAAGCTGGTGCAATAAAACCCATTGCAGCAGTATCAATACCATCAGTAAAAATAATTAAGAAACAGATGATTGCGATCATCCATTGATACTTACTGAGTGGAGCATCATTAATTAATGCTTGAGCATCGATACTTTTATTTGGTGCAGCGTAATCCTGAGACGCCATATTTGCCTCCTTAAGGCCAATTCCTTTTAAATCACTAAGCTATTAGATTTGCTGAATAAACCTAGTCAATTCCTGAGTAAATCTTTGCGGTTGCTCAATATTAGAAAGATGAGATGCTTCCAATTTAGCAATCTGACTATTGTTGATAGCGCGCTGCATAAACTCAGCATCTGCTACTGTAGTCACCGGATCTTCTGTTCCCGCAACCAGCAGTACCGGAATTTGGATTTGTGCGATTTCATCTCTTAAATCGGCATACGCTAAAGCACGACATGCATTTGCATAACCTTGTGCTGGTGTGTTTGCAAGACTTTGAATCGTCGTCTGCGCAACAACATTATGTTGATAGTCGAATTTTTCACTGAACCAGCGGGTATGCGTGGTTTTAACTAACTCAGCTAAACCATTTTGTTCTACCGAGTCAGCACGACTCAACCAAGCCTCCGCCTGACCAATTTTGGCTGCCGAGTTCGCAACAGTAATACTTAAAAAGCGCTCTGGATGATGAATACCCAACCAAAGCCCAGTAATTCCACCCATTGAAATGCCACAAAAATGAGCTTTTTCAACACTCAAGGCATCTAAAATATCAACCACATCTTCAGCTAAGTTTTGCAATGTGGTGTCACTAATTACATCACTTTCACCATGACCACGTGTGTCGTATGTAATGACATTAAAATGACTTTTTAATTCACTTACCTGTGACTGCCACATACCATGGTCTGTGCCTAATGAATTAGAGAACACAAGCACAGGAGCATCTTTTAAACCGTCAATATAAACAGCTAGCTGTTTTCCTTGGCGATTGCTAATAGTCTGATTCACTTTGACTCTCCTTGTGCTTCTTGCAAAACTGCATCAATCTGTTGCTGAATATTGCCCAAATAGTTTTCCGGTTTGAAAATATCCCGTATTTCTGCTTGGCTAAACTGTCCTTTCACTTCTTCTAGTTGGCTAACAACATTAAACAAATGCTGGTTTTGTGCTACCGCTGTTTTACATGCAGCTTCAACTAAATGATGAGCATTTAAACGTCCAATTTTAGGAGCAAGTGCCATCATTACAGCTTCTGCCATAATCAATCCATTCGTACATTCAAGATTCTGTTGCATATGCTGAGCATTAACTTCAAAACCTTGTAAGACTTCACCAGTACGACTTAATGCTCCAGCACAAAGCTGAAAGATTTCTGGAACTGCTAACCATTCTGCATGCCATGCACCTAAGCTACGCTCATGTTCCTGCACCATACTTTGATAGATGCTAGACATAAGTGCCGGTACACGATTCGCCGCGGCTAATACGGATGCCGCCGCAACTGGATTACGCTTATGAGGCATGGTTGATGAACCACCACGCCCCTTGGCGGTTGGCTCAAACAACTCTGCAATTTCAGTTTGCATCATGAGTGACCAATCCCGTGCCATCTTGCCCGTATTCCCGACAATCATGCCAAGCACACTTGCAATTTCTACAATACGATCACGCTCACCATGCCATGTGCTTGTCGGTACAGTCAGATTCAGTTGCTTCGCAAATGCATTAACCACAAGTGAACCTTGATCTTGTAAAGAAGCTAATGAACCCACAGCACCACCTAACTGAGCAGTCAGTACACGTGACTTCATTGCTTGAATACGGTCTAAATCACGTTTAAATGCAGAAGCCCAACGAGCAAGTTTATGCCCCAAAGTAATGGGTAAAGCTTGCTGTAACCATGTACGCCCAATCATGACTTGATGGCGATATTGCTTGGCTTGCTGTAATGCAGTCGCATAGCATTGTTGAAGTTGAGCTTCCACAATGTTCAACGCATCACGACATTGCAAAATACAAGCTGTGTCTAAAATATCCTGACTCGTTGCACCCCAATGCACATAACGCGAAGCATCTTCATCAACATCTTTAACAATTGCTGTAAGCTGTTTTACAAATGGAATTGCGATATTTCCAGCTAAGCCAGTTGCGACAGCCAAAGCTGAAAAGTCAAACTTTTCTATTGCCTGCTCAGCTACTTGGGCAATTGTATTAGCCGCATTTTGAGGAATCACACCAACTTTTGCCTGTGCTTGAGCTAACGCAACTTCAACCTGAATCATATATTTGATTAAAGATGAGTCACTAAAGATGTCAGTGACGTCTTTTTGATAAAACAAGCTGGCATATAACTGGCTCATGATTAGACTCTCTCAATAATCAAAGCAATGCCTTGGCCCACACCAATACACATTGAACACAAGGCATAACGGCCACCTGTTTGCTCAAGTTGGTTCAAGGCTGTCGTCACGAGGCGTGCACCTGATGCACCAAGCGGATGGCCTAAAGCAATGGCACCACCGTTTGGATTTACCTTATTGCTATCGTCTGGCAAGCCTAAATCACGGGTCACCGCCAAAGCTTGTGCAGCAAACGCTTCATTGAGCTCAATCACATCCATCTGCTCTAAAGTCAGGTTGGCTTGTTTAAGTAATTTTTTAATTGCTGGTGCCGGAGCAAAGCCCATAATACGTGGTTCCACACCCACTGCTGTTGAAGCAATGATCTTGGCACGTGGTTTTAGGTTATAAGCCTGAACTGCATCATCAGAAGCAATCAATAGAGCTGCTGCACCATCATTAATGCCTGAAGCATTACCCGCTGTTACTGTGCCATCTGCTTTAACCACAGGTTTAAGTTTGCTTAAACCTTCAAGGGTGGTCGATGCACGCGGATGCTCATCGGTATCAATCACAACAGCATCACCCTTACGCTGAGGGATTTCAACTGCCACGATTTCTTTAGAAAAAAAGCCTTTGGCTTGCGCGCTTGCGGTGCGTTGTTGGCTCACCAAGGCAAACTGGTCCTGATCTGCACGATTGACGTTAAACTGTTCAGCGACGTTTTCGGCAGTCTGGGGCATGGTATCTACACCATACAATTCTTTAAGTTTAGGGTTAATGAAACGCCAGCCCATGGTGGTGTCTTCAATCTTCTGGCTACGGCCAAAAGCACTGTCTGACTTACCCATTACATAGGGTGCACGGCTCATGCTTTCTACACCCCCAGCAATTACTAAGTTCGCTTCACCTGCTTTAATGGCACGGGCAGCAATGGCAATCGCATCGAGTGATGAACCACACAAACGGTTAATAGTGGTTGCTGGTACTTGATATGGTAAACCTGCAAGCAGTGCTGACATACGACCAACATTACGGTTGTCTTCACCGGCTTGGTTGGCACAGCCATAGATCACATCATCGACCTGTTCCCAATCTACATTCGGGTTACGCTGCATGAGGGCTTTAATCGGCACAGCACCCAGGTCATCGGCACGGACAGGAGCAAGACCACCAGCATAACGGCCGAATGGAGTACGGATGGCATCGATGATATAAGCGGTTTTTAATGTCATTTCCCTACTTCCTTACCCTTGAGTCGCATCAATCAAAGTTGCACCCGTTAAAGCGTGTAACTCATCAAAGCTAAGACCTTCCACTTTCTCAATTACCTTTAAACCATCTTGAGTCACGTCAATCACACACAGGTCGGTGTAAATACGGTCAACACATTTCTTGCCTGTCACTGGATAGCTCAGCTCAGCCACAATCTTCGGTTCACCTTGTTTGGTCACATGGTCTGTAGTGATGAATACTTTCTTAGCACCCACAGCTAAATCCATCGCACCACCTACTGCAGGAATCGCATCCGGTGCTCCCGTGTGCCAGTTTGCCAAGTC
>NZ_JAHPVG010000015.1:0-51243 GCF_025514755.1 Acinetobacter sp. WU_MDCI_Abxc222 | reverse complement strand
AATCAATCAATGAAAATTATTTCGATTAATCAATCAGTAAAAATCCACACAAGTTGTTCTTCAATTCTCTTAATGATTTTTCTGCTCTTCGTCAGAGACAGAATTCAACGCAATACTAAGCTTTCATCTTAACCCTGTAAGCTAAGATATTCTCGTGTATCGCGTCGGGATGAGTGCATTATAGGGAAAAAAAACTGGTACGCAAGCACTTTTATAAATATGCACGTTCGACCGGTTCTTTTTCAGCCAAATAAAACCTCAAAAACAAACAAATATATGATTTATATAGTTAATTTATTTTTGAAGAGTTTTAAACTTTATATCTACTATCTTTATAGACTGTTTTGGTACGTTTTGATGCATGCCATAGTTTGATGTAGGGACCTGAACAATACGGTCAACCACATCCATTCCTTTAATTACTTTTCCAAAAACTGCATAACCCGGATTACCCGAAGAACGATTTAAAAAATTATTATCTGTAACGTTAATGAAAAACTGACTAGTTGCTGAGTCAGGATTTGCAGTACGAGCCATCGCCAACGTTCCGCGTGTGTTAGCAATTCCATTCCCAGCTTCATTTTTGATAGGTGCTCGCGTAGTCTTTTCCTGCATATTTGCAGTAAGGCCACCACCCTGCACCATGAAGCCCGGAATTACACGGTGAAATATCGTATCTTTATAAAAGCCTGACTTTATATAGTCTTTAAAATTCTTCACACTCTTTGGTGCTTTATCATCATAAAGTTGTATTTCAATATTGCCTAAATTTGTTTGCATTTCAACTAAAGTGTCAGCCCATACTGAATGACTGCTCATACCCAAACAACATAACATTAATAATTTTTTCATATCTTCCTACAATAAAATGCAAAACTTAATGAAGAATAAATTTAATCATCTATATAAAAGAATTCTAGTGAGTATTTATTATCTTTTATTTAGCACTTTATATTTTAGATTTGACTATTAGTCCACGTTCCACGTGAAACATGGACTAGGCTTTTGTTTAACTATTTTTATCCCAGAACTTTCTGAAGTTCTTACTGATCTCGATAGTATATCTTTTCGCCTTTTTAGAAATAGGTGTCAAATTTATAAAACCATGGGTTTGGTCTGGATATTCTTCATAATGCATTTTGACGCCATTTTGTCTTAGCTTATAGCTATAAATTTTCGCTTCATCATGCAATACGTCATGACCAGCCGTAATCACGAAAGCTGGCGGGTTCTTTTTCAAATTACCATAGGTTGGAGAAATAATTGGATCATCTAATTCTATATTATGCTGAGTTGCATAATATTGAGTGACATAATTAATATCATTATCTGTTAAAACCAATCCTTCGTTATAAGCATAGAAAGAAGGATGTCGACTTTTAAAATCTACTGTAGGATAAATAAGAAGTTGTGCTTGTGGAACATAAGGTTTGTTTACTGATCGTTGAGCGACAACCGTACTGATATTTCCGCCAGCACTATCTCCTGCTACAGCAATGCGATTTTTTAATATTTTTAGTTGTCTGCGATTTTGATATACCCAAGCTAAGGCATCTTCACATGACTGAATTAAATGTTGAGGTGAAACTTCAGGTGCAAGAGGATAATCAATACTGAGAACTTGTACTTTTGCATATTTTGCCAATATACGACAAACCTCATCATGAGTATCTAAACCACCCACAACAAACCCTCCCCCGTGATAGAAAACAATAAGAGGTAATTTTTTATTCGGGGACGGATGATAGTGTCTTGCGAAAACAGTCCCACTTTGGAGCGGTAAACGAATGTCTTCTACTGAATCAATTTCCGTTGATTTCTGGCGTATAGCTAGCATTTGTGTATCAAACTGCCGTCTAGACTCAATAGGATCTGGACCAATAAAACCAATACGCCCCTGTTTAATTTGTACGGCCATCATACATTTAGTAAATGAGTCGAGATCTGGGTATTGGTAGGTATATCCAAGGATTTTGGCAAGTGATTCTTGAGCTAATCGAGGTAACTTATCAAGAGCTCGAGCAGCAGGCCCCTGGCCCTTATCTAGCAATGTTTGAATTTTTTGATTAAATGCTGTCATGCCTATCTCCATGAATTCCTCTTATCCTTCATATTTTCTACAGAATTCTGTTGTTGTTTGACTATATTCGCATACAACTCATGTAATCAAGATACAAAGGTAAAAACCAAATTACGCTAATCTGATTTAAAGCAAATGTCATTAACAAATCTGTCGTTTTAAACAGGACTTTTTTGCCAATTATTGTTAACAGATAAAAAGAGGTACTACTATGTCAGCAAAACTAGTTGTTACTTTATTAGCAACCAGTCTCTTAACTGTAGGCTGTGTAGCTTATACAGATGATCCTTATTACCGCGGTGGTTACGGTTACCATGATCATGATGATGATCGCTACGACCGCAATGATGGACGTCGCTATAGTGATTGGGAACGAAAACGTTGGGAAGAGCGTAAAAGAATATACGAACAACAACGTAAGGATGCTCGCGAACAAGACAAAAATCGTCGTGAATGGGAAAAAAGACGCCATAAAGAGGATAAAAAACACCACGAGTGGGATAAGAAGCGAGTAGAGGATCGTGACCATAACCGTCGAGATTATCGTCATGATGATTAAATTTATGACTACATAAAAGCCCCAAAAGATAAGTCTTTCGGGGCTTTTTTGAGAAATCCACATTCTCTTGATTATAGAATAATGAGTAGCAGCTCATTTCATATATAAATTGGCATCTTAAATATATGCACTCTATAACCTTTTAACTGTTCTTATCGCTAAGAATTACTGAGCAGTTGCAGAACCTGAAACAGAACCAGAAGCACCAGCATCAACTTGACCTGGTTGAGCTTGACCAGAAACGCCAGCATCTACACCCACACCAGCTTGTACGCCAGATGGGCTAGCGCTAGTTTGAGCTGAACCTGATGCATTTAAACCAGCTTCAGATGCACAACCAACAGCTGTAAAAGCAACACCAGCAAGTACTACAGAGATAAGACCTAATTTTTTCATAATCACTTTCCTTTCATTACGACAAACATTTAAATGCAAAGTTCATCTTCGCGCTGCCTATAATTCACAATTTTTTTTTCTGGCGTGCGTATCATTGGTTGTCTTTTGTAGTAATAGAAGTACAAATTGTGCAATTTTTTATTAAAACCTCTTCCTTAGCCGCACCTCTACCTTTTATATAGAAGCTGTAACTTAAGCTTTTGTTTAATTTTATCAATTTCTAATTTTTATCTTAGCCTTTTACTCTCGTTAAAAATTTTCTCTTTATAGAAACGCTATATAAGGTGCGTAGAATGTTACAGAGACTTTTTACTTGAAAATGTCTTATTTCATAAAAAAAGCCGGGGATGAACCACGGCTTTTTTAAAAAATTGATGGTGTTTCGATTTAAATTACGGCCATTGCATCTCACCTTTTACAACTTTTGCGCCTAGCTCTAGGCTATCCACACTCTTTAATGTTGGATATTGTTTCTGCATGAGCTGACTTAGCTCACTCGCATTTTTACTTACTTTAACCGCTTTTTCATAGCTCTTGAGATAGTCGATAGAAAAGTTAACCGCATCTAAACCTTGTGGAGCTCCCTCAACCATATGAGCTGGAACAACTGTTTGAGGTTGGAGTGATTTAATACTTTCTAAAGCTTGAATCACTTCATTGCGATCTTTAACTTTTGGTGTATCTGCCATCCACAAATGAATACCTGAAGATACTGGGATACCGCCTACAACAGCTTTCGAAGAAGGAATCCATAAATAAGTAAGTTCTTTTTTACCTTTGATCTCGATCGACTCATTCTCTAGTTTTAAAGTTTTAGCAGTATAAGCTTGAGGCACAATAATTTGGCTAGGCGCATTTGCACCCATTTGTGGGCCCCAATACTTCACTTTAAGCGCTTGAGTATCTTGAATATGTTTAACAGTTTCCGGTGTAGCGATGATTTGTACACTTGGGAAGTATTGTTTAAATACATCTAAGCCAAAGTAATAGTCCGGATCGCCATAACTTACGAAAATTGTCTTTAGTGTTTTACCGCTATCGAGAATATCAGCAGCAATACGTAATGCTTCAGATTTTGAGAATTGTGCATTCACCAACAGAACGTCTTTATCACCTTCAATTAAAGTAGAAGTCACGCCAAAATGTTCGGGTTTCGCCAGAAAACTTTGGATTTTCAAATCTTGCGCAAAAGCTGAGGGAGCTCCCGTTAAAGCAGTCGCAGTTGCTAGGGCAGAAGCAGTTAATTTAAAAAATTTCATTATGTATCTCCAATTTCATGAGAAATACTTTAAATTGCAATTCTTGTGAGATAAATGCACTAAATTAAGATAAACTGTTGCATATATTGTAACAATGATAAAGCATATGGATACATTAAAAGCCATACAAGTCTTTGTTTCTATTGCTCAACATGGCAATTTAACCAAAGCTGCAGAACATCTAAATTATTCCCGTGCAATGGTTTCTCGCTATCTTGAGCACCTTGAGCACACCTTCTCAACTCGACTATTTCAAAGAAATACCCGAAAAATATCTCTCACCCCAGCAGGTGAAAAAGCCCTACTCTACTGTGAGAATATTTTACAACAACAGCAACTTTTACAAGAGTTAGCCGCACCAGAACAACATAACGGTACGATTCGCTTCACTTGTGGTTTATTTTTATTTCAATTAGGGGTTGGGGAATGTATCCGCCAATTTAAACAGCAACATCCGCATATTCAATTTGATGTATATCTTACTGAAAATACAATGGACTTAATTGATGCTCAGGTCGATTTAGCCTTACGTATAACGCAAAAAGTTGCAGATGGATTAATTGCGAGACCAGTTTGTCAAATCGAGTCTGTATTCTGTGCTCATCCTGATTATTTAAAGCAACACAGCCCCCTCTCCCATCCAAGGCAACTTATTCAACATGAATGTTTAGCTCACCATAGCCAACATCAATTTTGGACACTTTTTGATACTGAACAGCAACCTCAAAACTATCCTTTAAACGTCACCTTTAAAAGTAATGATGTAAATGCTGTTTATGACATGTGTGTACATGCTCAAGGTGTGGCAATGTTACCGACTTTATTAGTTAAAAAAGATTTAAAAGAAAAACGATTGGTGCCTTTATTTAAAAACTTTTCGGCTCCCGAATTAAGTTTGTCGGTAGTATATGCTTCAAGACAACATTTGCCCAAAATAACCCAGGAATTTATTGCTTTTATGATCGAAAATTTAAATTTTTACTTAAAACCGCAAAATTAAAAGTTTTAAATTGCCGTGTACGCTTGAATTTTTAGGCAATGCCCATACTTCATCCCTATTAATGAATTACAGCATATGCATGGCAGTTCAGGTTTTACCCAGTAAATGCTGATGCCAAAAGGACTGTACATGTTTAAAAACCCATTTAAACGGAGATCATCAATGGCTAATGAGCAAAATGAGCAAGCTCAAGACATTCAACACGAGCAAGCAGAGCAATCTAATGAGCAAACTCAGGCTGAAGGTGTAGAGCAAGCAAACGACGTTACCGTTGAATCTTTACAAGCGCAAATCACCAAATTAGAAGAAAGCCTAAAACTTGAAAAAGCACGTACTGCGAATGCAGTTTATGAAGCACAAAAAAGTGTAGAGCGTATTCAACGTGAGTCTGACAAGCATAAAGAGACTGTGCTTGAAAAATTTGCAAAAGAATTACTAGATTCTGTTGATAATTTAGAGCGTGCAATTCAAGCAGCTGGCGATGAAGAAACGCCAGTACTTGAAGGTATTAAACTGACCTTGAAGTCGCTGTTAACCACACTTGAAAAATTTGGTGTTGTAGAAGCTGATACGAAAAATGGCTTCAATGCGGATTTACATCAAGCTGTCGGTATTGACCCAAATGCTAAAGCAAATGAAATCGGTAGCGTTTTACAAAAGGGCTATACATTAAACGGTCGCTTATTGCGCCCTGCTATGGTTATGGTTGGTCAATAAATAATTTTTTGAGAGTTTTTAGATTTTTTTTCGCTAAAACGCTTGAAAAAAATAGATTCACTCTCATATCGGATAACAAGCAAAAACATTGCAAAAGAATTTTTGAGGAAAACGTCACATGGCAAAAATTATTGGTATTGACTTAGGTACTACCAACTCATGCGTTGCTGTACTTGAAGGCGATAAAGTAAAAGTAATCGAAAACGCTGAAGGCGCACGTACAACTCCATCGATCATTGCTTATAAAGATGGCGAGATCTTAGTAGGTCAAAGTGCTAAGCGTCAGGCAGTAACTAACCCGAAAAATACATTATTCGCTATTAAGCGTTTAATCGGTCGTCGTTATGAAGATCAAGCGGTACAAAAAGATATCGGTCTTGTACCTTATAAAATCATCAAAGCAGACAATGGCGATGCTTGGGTTGAAGTAAACGATAAAAAATTAGCGCCTCAACAGGTTTCTGCTGAAATCTTGAAAAAGATGAAGAAAACTGCAGAAGACTATTTAGGTGAAACAGTTACTGAAGCAGTTATTACTGTTCCTGCTTACTTTAATGATGCTCAACGTCAAGCGACTAAAGATGCGGGTAAAATCGCTGGTTTAGACGTTAAACGTATCATTAACGAACCAACTGCTGCTGCACTTGCGTTCGGTATGGACAAAAAAGAAGGCGACCGTAAAGTTGCAGTTTACGACTTAGGTGGTGGTACTTTTGACGTATCAATCATTGAAATCGCAGACCTTGATGGCGACCAACAAATCGAAGTGTTATCAACAAACGGTGATACTTTCCTTGGTGGTGAAGACTTTGATAACGCATTAATTGAATTCTTAGTTGAAGAATTTAAGAAAGAACAAAGTGTGAACTTGAAAAATGATCCACTTGCGTTACAACGTTTGAAAGAAGCTGCTGAAAAAGCAAAAATCGAGCTTTCTTCATCAAATGCAACTGAAATCAACCTTCCATACATCACTGCTGATGCAACTGGTCCTAAACACTTAGTGATCAATGTAACACGTGCGAAACTTGAAGGTTTAGTTGCTGATTTAGTTGCTCGTACAATTGAGCCTTGTAAAATCGCGCTTAAAGATGCTGGTCTTTCGACTTCTGACATCTCTGACGTGATCTTGGTTGGTGGTCAGTCTCGTATGCCACTTGTACAACAAAAAGTACAAGAATTCTTTGGCAAAGAGCCACGTAAAGACGTGAACCCTGACGAAGCAGTTGCTATCGGTGCTGCGATTCAAGGCGCGGTATTGTCTGGTGACAAAACTGATGTTCTTTTATTAGACGTAACACCATTAACTTTAGGTATTGAAACAATGGGTGGTGTATTAACACCAATCATTGAGAAAAACACGACGATTCCTGCGAAGAAATCACAAGTGTTCTCTACTGCTGCTGACAACCAGCCTGCTGTAGACATTTCAGTTTACCAAGGTGAACGTAAGATGGCTCAACAAAACAAATTGTTGGGTAACTTCCAATTAGGCGATATTCCACCTGCTCCACGTGGTGTGCCACAAATTGAAGTATCTTTCGACATCAATGCTGATGGTATCTTGAAAGTATCTGCTAAAGATAAGAGCACTGGTAAAGAGCAATCGATCCAGATTAAAGCGAACTCAGGTTTGTCTGATGCTGAAATCGAAGCAATGATTAAAGATGCTGAAGCGAATGCTGAAGAAGATCGTAAGTTTGAAGAACTTGCAAAAGCTCGTAACGAAGCTGATGCATTAATTTCAAGCTCGAACAAAGCTGTTAAAGATCTTGGTGATAAAGTTACTGAAGATGAAAAAACAGCTGTAAGCACTGCTGTTTCTGAACTTGAAGCAGCAACAAAAGAAAATGATGTAGAAGATATCAAAGCAAAAACTGAAGCTTTACAAAACATCTTGATGCCTATCACTCAACGTGCTTATGAACAAGCGCAACAAGCTGGTGGTGCTGAAGGCTTTGATCCAAATGCATTCCAAGGTGGCGATGCGGGTCAACAAAAAGCAGATGATGGCGTTGTAGATGCTGAGTTCACTGAAGTTAAAGATGACAAAAAATAATTTGTTTCTTTAATAAAAAACCGCGCTTAGGCGCGGTTTTTTATTTGTTACAAAAATTAACAATAATATTTTTAATGTTATTATTGAAATATTTCTGTCAGAAAGATCAATGATAAAAACTAAATATTTAATTTTAAATAATATTTTTTTGTTAAAAAACCACTGTTATTTACTACATTAATTATTTGATTATTGCCAAGTCTGAGAACATCTTTTTTAATTTCTCGATCAATATCACAAACGCCACCCAATCTATTGAGATTTTTATCATTTTGACGAATTAAATTAAGTAGCTAACAATAGGATTTATTTATATTTTTTTATTTTGCCATGAAAAAATTTCTATGGTGGGGATTGAGCTTATGCTTATGCATGGGCTTACAAACAACACTTTTTGCTCAAAGCAATCTGCCAATTCATTCATCTCATCAGCCTTTAAAATACCGAATTGCTTTTATTGATCCGCGGTTTCAACTTACTAAAGAACAACTAGTTGAGGTAAGTCGGCAAGCTGCTGAAATCTGGCAAAAAGAAACTGGAAAGACCTATTTTATTTATGATTCACAGGCTCAATTGTCAATTAACTTAATCTATGATGATCATCAAATATTTAAAGATGAACAACAAAACAATTTGGATGCACTTTTGCAAAAGCAGGAAGCGTGGCGTATTAAAAATGAAGAAATTATTCTAAATAAACAAGAGGTTGCTCAACTATCAAGTGATTTAAACAAGAAAAAGGCCAGTCTAAAAGCGGAGTTTGAACAATATCAACAAGATGTAACGCGCTTTAATCAAGGAGAACATCATTACTCTAGTGCCAATAATTTAAAAGAATGGCAAAAACAACTAGAGCAAAAATCAGAAAATTTAGGCAATGAATCCAACAGTCTAAATTTTAAAATTCAAGTACTTAACTTAAAGATTAAAGAGCTAAATCGAGAGCAAAGTGATTTAAGTGCCTTAAAAACACAATTCAAGTTAGAGCAAAAAACTAATATTCAACCCTTCCATAAAGGATTATTCAGTCAAAACCAAATCCAGATTTACGGCTATGCTTCTTTAAATGATTTACGCTTGACCCTTGCTCATGAACTTGGGCATGCTTTAGGTCTAAAACATACTACCAACCCAAAATCTTTAATGTATCCCTATTTAAAAGAGCAAGATATTCATAACTTTAAATTAACAGATTCAGATTTAGATTTATTAGGCTCAATTTATAGGTCCAATTAAGTAAAAATCATTAAAGTTAAATAATTAAAAAAACTAAATAAAACCAAATATATTAAATTTTTTCTAAAAAATAATTTGGCATTTGGTAAAAAATAATGAGACTAAAGTCTCATTTATTCATCAAAATCGTACGTTTTTTGATTGATTTTTCATTTTATATTCTTATAATACGTTTTTTTTAAAATCTCCCCTTCGATTATGCGTTTAACATCTTTGTTATTAGGCGTAGCCTTCGCTTTTTCTACTTTTCAGGCTAATGCTAATCTTGCAACTCCAGCTCATACTCAAATCCAGCAAACAACAGGTCAACATTTGACTTATAAAATTGCTGATATTGATCCACGTTTTGGTTTAAGCCAAGACCAGTTGATTCAAATTAGTCAACAAGCTGCGGACATTTGGAAACAAGGCACTGGACATGATTATTTTACTTATGATCCAAATGCAAAGTTAGAAATTCGTTTAGTTTACGATAATAACCAAAGCCGTTCTGAACAGCGCCAAAAAATCGCAGCTCAGTTCCAACAAGAACAGCAACGTGTAATTGATGAACAGCAACAAATTAAGCAATTGAAGCAAACTTTAAGTCAAACTCAGTCTAACCTTGAAAGTAAAAAGCAGATTTTGAACGAAAAATTGAAAAATTTTGACCAGCAAATGATGCAACTTAACCAAGGAAAATTAGCACCTGAATATAGTGCCAAATCTCTGGCTAAAACTCAAAAAGATTTGCAAAAACAAACTGTTGCTTTAAAGAAAGAAATTGCTGCATATAATCAGCAAGCTAAAGACTTAAATGTCAAAGTTACTCATTTTAATCAGATTAATAATGAGTTTAATAATTCATTGAACCAATTTAAGCAAAATGCTCAAGCGGATGTCTTTAAAAAAGGTATCTACAACGGCAAACAAATTGTGATTTATGAGTTTAAGTCTATTGATGATTTACGCTTAACGATTGCTCATGAGTTAGGACATGCACTTGGTTTAAAACATAGTGATCAACCAAATGCATTGATGTACTCAGTACGTAAAGATGGTGACAAAAAAATCACTGGACTTACTGATGCTGACCGTGATCTATTAAGTGCTTTACCTCAGTAATTAAAAGCTTGATATAAAATGATGTATCTATTTCTAGGTAGATACATCGAAATTGATATCAAAGTCATGTTATTGTGGTCATAAGAGCTAACGAAAATAGAATGGAGATCAAGATGAGTTATTATCATATCCTGATTGAAGTAAATGATCATATCAGCACAATTGAACAGACTCGCGATATTGAACTGTTTGATATTATTGAAATTAAACCATACCTCCATTCTATTTTAATTCCCTTTTTCAATGAGCATGAAATCGAGCTTGAGGATGAAAATATCGAATATAAAGATATTCTCCATCTTGAAGTAAAACAGACTCTGTTACCGATTGAACATTTAATTGAAGAAGAGCAAAAGCAATTACCAAGTGATACTGATGTCACGATCACTGCGTATGAAATCTTTAATGATCGTGATTTAAGCCAAGATGTTACGTCAGTTATTTTTGATATTTTGGAAGCAGTTAAATTAGAGTAATCATCTTATATAAGTACCTATAAAAAAGGTCTGCATGAGCAGACCTTTTTTATTATTTTCAGTTTATTGCATCATTTTCTGAGCTTGTTCTTGACGGAATGCACGTAAAATTTGTTGCCCTGCCCGTCCCGTTGGGTTTAAACCTAAACGAGTTTGCTCCTGACGAATAGCTACGCGGGTTTTATCTCCAATAAGGCCGTCAACTGCACCAATATCATAGCCACGATTAATCAAAAACTGTTGGATTTCACGACGTTCTGCACGTGAAGTTCCCGGATCATCAGTTGGCCAAGACGCAACAAATGGACCAGCACCTTTTAAACGATCAGATAAATGTGCAATGGCAAGTCCATAGCTTTCCGCAGCGTTATAGCTGTAGATAGCATCAAAATTCTTAAATACTAAAAATACTGGACCATTTACACCTGCAGGTGCCATTAAACCCGCTGAAGTATTGCCAGATAAAGCTCCTTGAACAAGTGGAGAACCATCAATTCGGGTTACCCCTCGTGCACTCCAGCTACTTAAAGCTTTCTTTGAACGTCGCCCTTCTCCATCAATTGACATACCTTGGGGAACTTTGACTTCAAAACCCCACGGCATTCCTGTTTGCCAACCTGCTTTATTTAAGAAATTGGCAGTTGAAGCCAGTGCATCAGCTGTACTCGACACTAAATCGCGGCGACCATCTCCATCAAAATCAACAGCTAAACGTTCATAAGTAGATGGCATAAATTGAGTATGGCCAAATGCTCCAGCCCATGAACCTTTCAATTGATCTTCGGTTAAGTCACCACGTTGTAAAATACGCATAGTGGCAAAAAACTCAGTGCGGAAATAACTTTGTCGACGCCCTTCACAACTTAAAGTCCCAAGTGCTTGTAATAAAGGGTATTTCCCAGAAATATCACCAAAATTACTTTCAACACCCCACACCGCTACAATTGTTTCCGGCGGCACACCGTAGGTTTGAGAAGCACGGTTTAAAACATCTCGATGTTGCGCCAGTTTTTGTTTACCAAGCTCAACGCGCTCTTCATCAACTAGACCAGAAAGATAATCCCAAATTGGTGTCGAAAATTCTGGTTGATAGTTTAATTTATCAATAACTGAATAATCTGGGGTCAAGTTTTGGGTATAACGATCATAAGTTGTACCCGATACTCCAGCAGCAATTGCTTGAGAACGTAAATTTGCCAAACAGCTTTGGAAATTATTATTAGGCGTATAATCTTCGCTCGTCACTACTGGAACAGTAGCACTGCTAGATATTGTAGAACCATTAATTACGAGCTCTGCTTGAGCCTGAGTCATCGCTAAAAATACAGAGCCAACAATACAAGAAAAACGTCGCATATTATCCTAGTTCGATTTTTAAATTTAAATTTGTAAGTACCATACCATTATGAGTCCAAAATTTCAGAGAGAAAACGTAAATTTGAATTCATAATCTCTACTTTAAATTCATTTCCCATGTTTTAAATTCAAACTTTCTACTTTATTTTTGAATTTAAAATTCTCTAGATCCAAATTATTAGTTTTAAATTCAAAAACAATACTCAAGTTTAAATTCAAAAGTACTTCTTTAAATTTAAAATACAAACCTCTCCGTATTGTGGATAACTTTATCCACAATACAACCAAAACACCTCTACCCCTTAATTCTATTCTATATCGCTTTATTATTTATTACAGATTAGAGCCAATCATCACAGAAATCCGTATTTTTAAATTTAAAAATCAGTCAAAAATTTTAAATTCAAAACCCTATACCAATAGATCTCTATTTTTGAATTTAAAAAAGTACATCCAACCCCATCATTTAAATTTAAAAATACTTTTGTGGATAACTAATTTTAAATTCAAAAGCACCCAAAACAGTTATTTGTGGTTTTAAATTCAAATTACAGTAGCTTTTTTTAAATTCAAAAGTTCAAATTAGAGTTATCCACAACTCAAAATATGCATGTTCTATTATTTTTTAAATTTAAAAGATAAAAAAGCGATCCGAAGATCGCTTTTTAGAGTATTAAATATACTTTTAGAGGGTCATATCTGCTGTTAAAGCGAGTGGTTCTGGCAAAATTTCTGCCAATTGACGGCATAAATTCGTCAATTCATTACTATCCACAGGCATTAAAGTGATATGGCCTAATTTGCGGCCAGCACGTTCAGACTTGTTATAAAGATGTAGATGAGCACCATTTAAGGCAAGTACATCTTCAGTTTTAGGATGCTGACCGATGATATTGATCATGACCGTTGGACGAACAACGTCTGTTGAACCCAATGGTAGACCTGCAACAGCTCGAATATGGTTTTCAAACTGGGAACAGACCGCGCCTTCAATTGACCAGTGGCCTGAGTTATGCACACGTGGTGCCATCTCATTTGCACACAAACCTTGTTCTGTTACAAATAGCTCTAGAGTCAGCACGCCAACATAGTTGAGATGATTCAGCAAACGTGTAATGTAGTCTTGAGCAACAGGTTGCAAAGCTTCACTATTTGGTGCCGGAACAATTGAATGCGATAAAATACCATTATGATGATGGTTTTCAGCCAGAGGCCAAGTTTTTACTTCACCATTTTGGCCACGCACCGCAATAATTGAAACTTCGCGAGAGAATTTAACAAAGCTTTCGGCAACTAGACTTTTTGCAGGACCAAGCTCAGCCCAAGCAGTATCAATCTGGTCTTCTGAACGAAGTACAAACTGGCCTTTGCCGTCATATCCACCAGTTGCAGTCTTAAGCACGATCGGTAAACCAAGCTCAGCCACAGCCTTTTTCAAGCTTTCTAAGCTATCTACAGCACGATACGGCGCAACAGGAATATTAAGCTCATCAAACAATGCTTTTTCTGACAAACGATTTTGCGCAGTTGCTAAAGCAACACGGGGAGGGTGCAATGTTTTAGTTTGTGTCAAAACATCCACATCTTCAACTGGCGTATTTTCAAACTCAAGACTGAAAACATCAGCACTTTCAATAAACTGCTTTAAACCTTGCTCATCTTGACTAGAAAAAACTTGGCCTAAAACACCTGCTGGACAATCTGTATTTGCTTCAAAAAAAGTACATTGAATATTTAATGGTAAAGCTGCTTGCGCCATCATACGGCCCAATTGCCCACCACCAAAAATACCGATAGTTTTATCCATTTCAGCCTCTTACACCTGACCCGGAATATTGTTGCTTGCAACTTTATCAGTTTGCGCAGCACGGAAATCAGCAACATTTTTTGCGATTTCTGGACGAGTTAAACCTAAGATTTGTGCAGCCATAATCGCAGCATTGGTCGCACCAGCTGGTCCAATCGCTAAAGTACCCACTGCGATACCTGCTGGCATTTGTACGATTGAAAGTAATGAATCTACACCATTTAAAATTGATGATTTAACTGGTACACCCAACACAGGTAAGTCAGTTTTTGCGGCACACATACCTGGTAAGTGCGCAGCCCCACCAGCGCCTGCAATAATCACTTGAATACCGCGATCACGCGCAGTTTCTGCATATTCAAATAAACGGTCTGGAGTACGATGAGCAGATACCACTTCCGCTTCAAATGGGACACCAAGCTGTTTAAGCATATTGGCAGTATGTTCAAGCGTTGCCCAATCGGACTGGGAACCCATGATAATTCCGACTAAAGGTTGGGTATCTGTTGCGACCGCGTTCATTGGCATTTCCAAAGCGTAAAAATGGTAAAACTCGACTTGTACCAAGCCAAGCATGAGAGAAAAAGATGAGGCCAATATTATAGCTGTTTTTTCACTCACCCCAAAGCCCAAGTTTATGAGGAAAAAGCATGAATCCGATGGATTTAACAACGATCTATCTGAAAACAAGATTTTGATTAATTTTTACTGGCTTCTAAATACGAAATAAACACAACCAAATAGGCATAACATTGCCCATAAGTAATCGAGTTTAAAGGGTTGCTTAAACAAGAAAATCATAAATGGCACAAACACAACTAGGGTAACCACTTCCTGAGTGATCTTCATTTCACCGAGTAACCAGCCTTGTGCGCTTAGCATACGAGTGGCAGGGATCATAAAACTATATTCAAGTAAGGCAATAATCCACCCGAATAGAATTGCTTGCCACAATGGGGCATGGTGCAAAAATTTAAGATGCCCATACCATGCAAGTGTCATAAAGCAGTTAGAAATAATTAATAGCGTAAAAGCTAAAACCGTTGGGCTCAAAGGCACATCCTTCATCATCACGATGATTTAAGTATTTTAACGATACAAAATATTATAAAAGATAAAACTGTAATTCAGCTTAAATCCAAAAAATAAACCTGTAGTTTTATCAGGGCCTCAAACACATAGAACAACAACGATTTTTGACTATCTTTTCGAGTTTAGCCTTGCTATCGTTGCTGGCAAATTTATCAATAATGCACACACAGCGATTCATTTTAATGTTGTGTACAAAAGCAGTGGAGAAGGCGAGCAATGCATCTGCATATCTTGGGTATTTGTGGCACTTTTATGGGCTCTTTAGCACTTTTGGCTCGTGATTTAGGACATAAGGTAACCGGTTCCGATTTAAACGTTTACCCACCGATGTCTACCCAGTTAGAAAATGCAGGCATTACACTCATGCAAGGCTATGATCGTAGTCATTTACAGCCTCATCCAGACTTGGTTATTGTCGGCAATGCCATGAAACGTGGTATTGATGCTGTGGAATATATGCTGAACGAAGGCTTGCCATATATTTCTGGCCCTCAGTTTCTTGCAGATCATGTTTTACAAGGCAAACATGTCCTTGGTGTAGCAGGTACTCACGGGAAAACAACAACTACGACCATGTTGGCTTGGGTACTTGATCAAGCTGGTTTAAATCCAGGCTTTTTAATTGGTGGTGTTCCACTTGGTTTTAGTGAAAGTGCTCGTTTAGGCGGTGGAAAATACTTCTGCGTTGAAGCCGATGAATATGACTCTGCTTTTTTTGATAAGCGTTCTAAGTTTGTTCATTATCATCCAAAAACGGCGATTTTAAATAACCTTGAATTTGACCATGCCGATATTTTTGATGACCTAGCAGCGATTCAAAAACAGTTCCATCATCTTGTGCGTACCATTCCAAGTGAAGGCCGGATTATTGCGCCAATTACTGAAACTCATATTGATGAAGTGCTTGAAATGGGTTGCTGGACACCAGTGATTCGTACAAGTTTAGAAGCGAATGAAAAAGCAGCTTTATCAGCCGAACTCATTTCAATTGATGGCAGTCATTTTAAAGTACTCGAAAATGGCAATGTCGTTGGCGAAGTGAAGTGGAGCATGACCGGTCAACATAGCGTAGCGAATGCTTTGGCAACAATTGCAGCCGCTCAACATGTAGGTGTTACGCTTGAACAAGCTTGTGAAGCTTTGTCTAACTTTGGCGGTGTAAAACGTCGTATGGAGTTGTTAGGCACAGTCAATGGTATTGAAGTCTATGATGACTTTGCTCACCATCCAACAGCAATTGACACAACTTTAGATGGCGCACGCAAACGCTTAGGTGAACGCCGTTTATGGGCCATTATTGAACCACGTTCAAACACCATGCGTATGGGCAGTCATAAAGATGGCTTAGCACACTCAGCACGCTTAGCAGACGAAGTCATCTGGTATCAGCCAGAAGGCTTAGATTGGGATTTACAACCCGTGATTGAAGCTGCTTCTAACCATGCTCAAGTGAGCCGTTCACTTGATGAAATTATTGAGCGTATTGTCAATGAAGCAGGTGAGGGCGATGCCGTTGTGATTATGTCTAATGGTGGCTTTGGTGGCTTACATCAAAAATTAATGAGCGCATTAAAAGCAAAAGCTGCTTAACTTCCGCTTTAGATAATTCAATAAAAAACGGGTTTCAAATTGAAACCCATTTTTTATATCAGTGACTTTTAAATCTTTTCTGGCTCTATATTGGCCATAAATTTATTGGAAACCATTAAACGTAAACTATAGACAATGCCCATCGCAAAAACGCTATATCCCACGTTATTACAAATAAACGGAATACATAAAATGATGAGCGCTGTGATTGGATAAAACCATTTCGTGATTCCAGATAAACACTGAAACTCATAAAGTATCCAAATACAGGTGGTATAGAGCACCACACTCACCGCAACGACTATTCCCATGTATAAATCAGAAATATGTGCATGATGAGTTGTAACATCAACGGCAGCAGCAAGCGCAGCACCTACCGCAGCAATACTGACAAAAACAAAATAATGACCGTATCCCCAAACAAATGGGCGTACACCTTTTACATGATGGTGTTGCTCACTACGATCAAAATAAGCCCACCACATTGCGAACATCAACATCAATCCACCGACCATCAAGAAAATGGCAGGGATATTCATTGACTGAGCGGCTAAAGCATCACGTATGGCATTAAAACTACCGACAATCGACTCACCCAACACAATAATTGTGAGTAAGGCATAACGTTCTACAATATGATGAGGATGCCACGGCGTTGGAGTATATTTTTCTGCATAGATGGGAATAAATAGCTCCATCACTGCTAAAAATAAAAATAGAGGAAGAGAAAGTATGTGTGCAAAATTAGCAACTAACCAACCTACCTGAACCAAGACAATGCCTACAGCATAGCGGTAAGCTGTAATACGCCTTGCTGGGTCATGTTTTGCAGCTCGGAGCCACTGAGTCACTAAGGCCATTCGCATGATCACATAACCAATAATGATTACATCAAAATCCTGACTACGAAATACATCAGGGATACCCGCTGCCATCACCAATGAACCTACAATCTGTACAAAGGTAAGGCATCGATACAATGCATCATCGTTATCATAAGCCGAGGCAAACCATGAAAAATTCATCCATGCCCACCACAGCGCAAAAAATACCATCAAATAACTTGGCAGCGCATGCCAGAGGTGATTTTCAATAATTGCATGATGTAACTGCTGACCTGCTGTTGCAATCGCGACCACAAAAATCAAATCGAACAATAATTCGAGGGGAGTTGCTGCTCTATGCTGCTGTTTTGGATCTCTTGGAGATAAAGGCCTCAAACTTAATTTTTTCTGTTTTTCTTGAGTAGTCATAAAATAACGTTCTCGAATAAAGTGCCAACACGTTAACACTTTAATATTAACGGCCAGAACACGCATTAAAAATTATCTAGACCTGCTGTTTAATCTTTACTCACAAACGAGCTATATTTCATTTTTGTGACAATTCTTTATCAAGACCTTAAGCTTAATTCTTTATCATAGCTCACGTTTTTGTTCGTGTTTGGAATATGAATGTCTTTAGAAACACTCAACCTTAGCTTATTCCATGTGATTAATGGAGCTCAGGATGCGAGTCAATTTATCATTCGTCTTGCTATCTTTTTCGCTAATGATCTCCTCTATATTCTTTTATTCATCCTTACATTTTTATGGTTTTATGGCGATCAAGATTTAAAAAATAGGGTTACTAAATCTGTCTTTTTAACCTGTGTTTCGCTTTTAGTCGGTTATGTTATTTCTCTGTTTTACCATCACTCCAGACCGTTTGTAATGGGTGTGGGTACTACGTTTATTGAACATGCACCAACGGCATCTTTTCCAAGTAATCACATGCTGATTTTCAGCACTATTGCTCTGTCTTATTTGTTTGCTCAGCGCAAAATGATTGGAATTATTCTGCTATTTTTGTCATTTGTAGTGGCGTGGTCACGTATTTATTTAGGTGTGCATTTCCCTTTAGACATGTTAGGGGCTTTTATTGTCGCACTACTAGTCAATACAGCGGGTTATTACTTCTGGAATACTTACGGTACAGCTTTGACCGCATTCTGTATTCACCTTTACCAAATTATATGCAAACCACTTTTAGACCGCGGTTTGATTAAATAATCCATAGATCTTTTTGCATTAGAACTACGACATTAAGTTCAGTTGCGTAATACAAAAAAATCTGCCATTCTATGTGGACTTGGATATGTTTTATCCAAAACAGAATTTAGTTTGACAAGGGGAGTAGCCTCCTCCAAACATAACAGCAATGTTATGTGTCAGATATCGTCAATACGCTTTTATTAAAAAGTCGGTATCTGAGCATCGTGAAATTCATGATGTAGGCAAGACCTTGATCATGTTGAAACAGATGTTTAATTCATCTGGCAACTGGTCGAGGTTTTTTTATGCCCAATTGCCGGATGTATGGAGGATTTATGGAAACAATCGGCAATTTATGGCTGTATGTAGCATTCTTTGGCATAGTCATTGTCATGCTCCTGATTGACTTTTTAGGCTTTAAGCAAAAGCAAGGTCAGGATGTCTCAATTAAGCAAGCTGCTTACTGGAGTGTGGCGTGGGTAAGCGTCGCAGCCTTATTTGGTGGTGGTTTATGGCTTTACCTACAACAAACGGTTGGGGTGACCTTAGCAAACCAAAAAACCATGGAATACTTTGCAGGTTACTTACTCGAAAAGTCCCTCGCAATTGACAACGTTTTCGTCTGGTTAATGATTTTCGCAGCGTTTGCTATTCCAGCTGTACTACAACGTAAAATTTTGCTCTACGGCGTATTAGGCGCAATCGTACTGCGTACCCTCTTTATTTTTATTGGTGCATGGTTCGTTCAAGAGTTTTCCTGGGTACTTTATATCTTCGGTGCGTTCTTGGTATATACAGGCTTTAAGTTCTTAAAAGGCCAAGAAGAAGAAACCAATATTGAAGATATCAAACTCTTAAAATGGTTACGTAACCATATGCGTATTACACCACAGCTTGAAGGTGACAAATTCTTTGTACGTCAAAACGGTTTATTATGGGCAACGCCGTTATTTCTAGTTTTGATTTTGGTTGAAGCTTCAGACGTGATTTTCGCCGTAGATTCTATTCCTGCTATTTTCGCGGTAACTAGCGATCCGTTTATTGTTTTAACGGCGAACTTAATGGCAATTTTAGGTTTACGCGCAATGTTCTTTTTACTTGCTGGCGCTGCAACTAAATTGCATTACCTGCCATACGGCTTAGGCATCATCTTATTGTTCATTGGTGCAAAAATGTTGTTGCTTGATGTATTCCACATGCCAATCTGGATCTCGTTAAGCTTTATTGTAATAGTGTTAGCAATCACTGCTTACCTTTCTTTACGTCATAATAAGCGACAAATCTCATAGAATCTTTACTTACATAATATTAAAGGGCTTTCATAGAAAGCCCTTTTTAAATTAGGAATTGACTATTTTTAATTTTGGCCATTGTTGTAACCAATTTTTGCTTTCTACACGATTTTTAAAAGTCTGATAACTAACTAGAGCTGAATTCCAACGTAGATTCAATTCAAATAAATCTGATAAGCCAAAAGGTGCAATTATTTCTAAATTACCGAAAGTGTCGAAACGTATTGCTACAGCTGTTGCTGTTTCTGACCATAATGATAATGCTTCCTCAATCGAAGTTAATGGTTGAATTTTTTCACCATTATCTTTACGGTACCATGTATGTACCAAAGCCTGATTAACAACATCCCAATCTTGATTTGGAAATTTGCTTTTTAAATCACTTTGCAATTCTTTTTGATAACTATCATCATATTCATTAGCATTATAATAAATCACATCCATATCACTTGTATTTAAATCATAAGTTTTGCCATGTAAATATGACCAAACAGTATTTCTCACAGCACCAGCACTTAAATAAACTTTTGGATGCAATTCGGAAATCATAGCTAATATCTTTAATAAACAAGGAGATTTCATCACTAAATCAATAAAATCTTGTTGATAATTATTATATATATTTGTCATATTTGGAAAAATACTAAAGTCATCCACCATGTAATAGTACATAGAAGCTCTGTACTTTAAAAGCGCTGATCAATATCATATGCCAACTTAAAATTTATCTTTCTTAATCAGAAACATAATAGATAACAGCTATTCGGTATTTTATGCCGAACATACTTATTAAAATGTGTGGAGTCTCATGCGTTCTAAAAAAATTAATCTTGTCGTTGTCCCTCTATTACTCACAGCATGTAGCCATAATGATGGTCCTTTAGTACAAGATGTATATAACAACCAATATGACTGTACTCGCGACTGGAATAATGAAACATGTGAAGAAGAAAATAGCTCAAGTGGACATGGTTCTAGCTATGTTGGTAGTCGCTATTTAGGTCCTGCGTATTATCAAAATAATCGGGAAGTTTCTTACCACGGTAATACCTTACATCCTTACAGCAATTTGAGTGTAGGCCGACCAGTTATTTCAAGCACAGCGAAAAGTTCGTCTTTTTCATCCCCAATTCGTGGTGGTTTTGGTCGTAGCGGTTTTTCTTTCGGCGGCTAAGTCTTTAGGCATTCACTTAATATGAAAAGAAAAATATTTACTCCACGACCAGACTGGCAAGTGGAGCATCAGAATATTGGTTTTGATTATTTCAATTTACCTTCCCTCGATGGCTCAATTTACTGGTCTGAAGGAGTTGCTTATGAGTTTACCCTTAAACAGATTGAACAACTGGAAGATGCGGCAAATGAACTGCATCAGATGTGTTTATCGGTAGTAGGAGACCTCATTCAACGGGGCGACTATCCTGCTTATTTCCAAATTTCAGAAACAGCCATAAGCCATATTGAACATTCATGGAAACAAAATGCTCCGATGCTGTATGGCCGCTTTGATTTCGCTTACGATGGGCGAAATATCAAAATGCTGGAATATAACGCCGACACCCCGACTGGCTTACTTGAAGCTTCTGTCGCGCAGTGGTTGTGGATAGAACAAGTCTCGGGCATTGCAAACCGAGACCAGTTCAATAGCATTCATGAAGATCTGATTAAACGCTGGAAGACAATTTTACCGCGTGGTAGCCATGTGTATTTTGCTGCTTGTCAGGAAGCGGGAAGAGAAGACTGGGGCAATCTAGAGTATTTGATGGATACTGCTTATCAAGCTCATCTACAAGTTTCCGAGCTTTCTATGGAAAATATAGGTTGGAACGGTCAAAATTTTGTCGATCTGCATAATCGCCCCATTCAAAACATATTTAAGCTCTACCCATGGGAATGGATCTGGGAAGAAGCCTTTTCTCAATATATCCATCCACGAATACAGTGGATTGAACCTTGTTGGAAAATGTTACTTTCAAATAAAGCGATTCTGGTTGAGCTTTGGAAGCGTTATCCAAACCATCCATTATTAGTCGAAACCCATACCTATGACCTGCAGCAAGCTTTGTCTGGCAAATGGGTGAAAAAGCCGATTTTGGCAAGGGAAGGGGCCAATATCCGAGTTTTACAAGACGGCCATGACCAAGGCGCGGCTTCTGGTAGCTTTTATTTTGATGACTATGACAAATACGGTTATGTCGTACAGAAATGGGTAGATACCCCATTATTTTCAGGACAACTGCCTACACTCGGTTTATGGATGGTTGGACATCAATGTGCAGGCATGTCTATTCGTGAAGATTGCTATGACATTATTGGTAATGATGCCCACTTTGCAGCACATTATTTTGTTGAGTAATAAAGGCCTAGTAATTTTAAAAAAAGCACTTTAAAAGTGCTTTTTTATTGTGCCTTCGACGCAGTCCATCAGTGCATTGTAAGTGCATTGCGAATAATGAACTTTAGTTTTAAAAGTTAAATTAGAACAAAAATTCAAAAATATAATGACTTAATCTTATGTAATTTAATACTTTTATTCTTGTTTCTTTAATTAAAAAAAACAATATTGGCAAGCTCTTTGCATCTCCTAAAAAGAAAAAAGCCTAGATTTTAAGGGCTCGCGAGAGCCCTGATTTTTTTAAGAGTGATGCCATGAATGCGATTCCAACTTTAACGCCCCTTGCCATGCCGTGTAACAGCAGTTTTGATGCAAAAGATTGGGAAATTTTATCGAACCATTGGTATCCCATCGCACGTACTCAAGATGTCTCTACTGCACCTCAACGAGTCACGCTACTAGACGTCAATATGGCACTCTACAAGACAGAAAGTGGAGAAATTCATCTGGTTCGAGACATCTGTCCACATCGTGGGGTGCCTTTAACCAAAGGTTGGGTAGATGGTGAGGAGATTGTGTGTCCTTATCATGGTCTACGCTATAACAGCGAAGGGAAATGTACCCAAATACCAGCTCAGCCCGAACTAACTAAAATTTCTGATCGTTTTTCTCTGACCAAATTTCCAGTTGTACAAAGATACGGCCTCATTTGGACCAGTATTCATGGTCGTGATATTGCTAAAGCCAATATTCCTGTATTAGATACTTGGGAGCATGCCGAACATCAAGCGATTTTACCGCCTTTTGTGGATATTGGTGGTTCTAGTGGTCGTCAGCTTGAAGGATTTATTGATGTCGCTCATTTTGCATGGGTGCATCACAACGCCTTTGCGAATCGTGATAACCCTGTCGTCCCTAAATATCACACTGAACGTACCGACTATGGTTTAAAAACGGTCTATATCAGCAATGTCAGTAATTATCCGCATGAACTAAAACATCTCGAGCCAGAAGGCTTTTTGTGGAAACGTACCTTTGATGTCTATCCACCTTTTTCAGCCGTACTCACGGTCGATTTTCCAGAAGGTGGGGTCTTAAAAATTTTGAATGCCTGTTGTCCTATCTCAAGTAATAAAACCCGTTTATTTGTTCCACTCACCCGTAACTTTGATCAAACAGGTGATTTAGAAAAGGTATATGCATTTAATGCCCAAATTTTTGCCGAAGACCAAGATATGGTCGAATCACAAAAGCCAGAAGAACTGCCGCTTGATTTAATGATGGAAGCACATTTTGAAGCAGACCGTTCATCAACAACTTATCGACGGATTTTAGCTGAATGGGGACTAAGTAAACGTTATACCGTTTAAATCTTGGCTAACTGGGGTACAATCAATCGAAAAAAGTGAAAATATAAAGGCTTTCCATGTCATTGATCGCAAATACCACCGTTGTGCGTGGTCGTTTTTTAGATATTCAGCAAACTGTCTCTGAGCCAACTGATATTCCAAATCAAGTGCGTTACTTGGAAGATGGTGTATTGATTAGTGAACATGGAAAAATCAAATGGTTTGGTGCATGGGAAGATGCAGAGCAGCATCTTCCTGCTGGAGTTGAGATTCAACATTATCCAGAACAATTGATTGTACCTGGCTTTATTGATACCCATATCCACTTTCCACAAACCGAAATGGTGGGAGCTTACGGCGAACAACTTTTAAGCTGGCTTAATACTTATACTTTCCCAACCGAAATCCAATTTCAAGACAAAGCATATGCAAGTGAAATTGCCCAGTTCTTTGTTCAAGAGCTACTGAAACATGGTACAACCACAGCACTGGTTTTCTGTACAGTTCACCCCGAGTCTGTGGATGCCTTATTTGAAGCCGCAGAACACGTTCAGATGCGTTTAATTGCTGGTAAGGTACTCATGGACCGCCATGCGCCTGAAGCACTTTGTGATACGCCAGAAACGGCTTACAGCGACACAAAAGCGCTCATTGAAAAATGGCATGGTAAAGGCCGTGCTCTGTATGCAATTACGCCACGTTTTGCACCAACGTCTACACCTGAGCAATTAGAAAGAGCAGGGCAGTTAAAACAAGAATTTCCAGATGTATATGTACATACCCATTTAAGCGAAAACAAAGATGAAATCTCTTGGGTGAAATCTTTATTTCCTGAACAAGCAGGCTATTTAGATGTTTATCAACATTATGGCCTGACTGGTAAACGTTCTGTATTTGCGCATTGTGTTCACTTAGAGGATCAAGAATGGCAATGTATGCATGATACGCAATCGGCTATCGCATTTTGTCCAACGTCAAACTTGTTCTTAGGCAGTGGTTTATTTCCATTGAAAAAAACATGGGAAAAACAAGTGAAAGTAGGTTTAGGCACAGATATCGGTGCTGGTACATCATTTAGTTTGCTGCAAACTGTTAACGAGGCTTATAAGGTTCAGCAATTACAAGGCGATAAACTTTCAGCTTATGAAGCGCTCTATCATGCAACTTTAGGTGGAGCAAAAGCACTTGATTTGCAAGATCAGTTAGGTAACTTCAATGTCGGTAAAGAAGCAGACTTTGTAGTACTAAATCTTAAGCCAACAGCATTACAGGAACTTCGCCAGACTAAATCTAAATCTGTTGAAGATTCACTGTTTGCATTATTCACTTTAGGTGATGACCGTAATATTGAGGCGACTTATATTTATGGAAACCGTGCTTATCAAAAAGAAACTGTCCAATAAAAACCGAGCCGTTAAGTTTTTGTTATTATTTGGAATATGTACTCTTGCATTAAAGCATGATCGACATAATCCGCAAAATGATAAAATTTCACCGCCATCAAAGGGTGCATGAAACGTCATTTTGCTTTAAAATTTTACCATTAACTCAGATTTTCGAGGTGTTGCAGGTCAACACCTTTTTTATTTTTTCTTTTATATCTTGTAGGAATCTGCCATGACTGTTGCAATGAGCATCATGATTTCAACCGAAGAAATTCAAGCAAAAGTCAAAGAGCTCGGCGAGCAAATTAACGCTCACTATGCAAATAGTGATAAAGAATTGGTCCTTATTGGACTACTTCGTGGTTCTGTTATTTTCATGGCAGACTTGTGCCGTACAATTACCAAACCGCATGAACTCGACTTCATGACAGTGTCTAGTTACGGCGGCGGTACGACTTCAAGTCGAGATGTTAAAATCTTGAAAGATCTTGATGGTGAAATTCGCGGTAAAGATGTATTGGTTGTTGAAGATATTATCGACTCAGGTAATACCTTAAGCAAAGTGATGGAAATGTTGCAAACTCGCGAGCCAAATTCGATTCAATTGTGCACATTAGTGAGTAAACCATCACGCCGTGAAATTGATCTAGAAGTGAAATTTTTAGGTTTTGAAGTTGAAGACAAGTTTATTGTAGGTTACGGTTTAGACTATGACCAGAAATATCGCCATTTACCGTTTATTGGTGAAATTGGTTTATAAATTTCAGAGAAATAGCACCGTAAGGTGCTATTTTTTTATATAAAACTTTAGATTTGAACAAAAAGGACACAAAAAGTCGCAATCTGCTACAGACAAAATAGACAGCTCTACCGCACGATAGAATATGAAGCAAAATCATTAACTTCATCAAAAAAACAACTGGAGAACAAATATGTGGTCACTTATTGTCGCTATTGTAGTTGGTTTCTTTGCTGGCTTAATCGCTCGTGCTTTGCATCCTGGGGATGATAAAGCAGGTTTCATCGTAACAACCTTGATTGGTATTGCAGGTTCACTTTTAGCCACTTATGGTGGTCGCTTACTTGGACTTTACGGCGAAAACTCAGCTGCTGGCTTTATCGCATCCGTGATTGGTGCAGTCATTATTCTTTTTATCTACAACTTGATTGCACGAAAAAGCTAAACTTTAATTCATTTATAAAAAAAGCACCTTATGGTGCTTTTTTTAAATTTATTTTAAAGACCTAACTCTTTCCATACGGCCTGAATTTCTTCAGCAGATCGTGCACCCACCAGTTTAAAGCCATTTGCAAAAATCAGGGTAGGAGTCCCATTAAAGCCTAGTTTTTTTCCTAGTTCCAAATTACGGTCAATGGGGTTTGGACAGCTCGTAACCGTTGGTTTAACGCCTTGCTGAATCAGTTTTTTCCATGAGTAAGATTGATTTGGTGCACACCAAACTTGTCTAGAAACAACAATAGACTGTGGTTTTAAAGGATAGATGAACGTGTAAATAGTCACGTCTTTAAGCTTGTCGAGTTCAGGTTCAAGCTGCTTACAATAAGGACAATTTGGATCAGAAAAAACTGCTAAAACATGCTGGCCATTACCTTTGACTGTTTTAATTGCATCTTTTAAAGGCAGCTGTTTCCAATCAATTGAGTTCTGTCCTAAAACTAGATCTTTGGTTAAGTTTTTCTGGTCTCTTAACCGAATCATAGAACCCACAAACATATGTTGCCCATCTTCACCAACATAAATGATTTGTTGATCGAGATTAGCACTATATAGTCCAGGCATTTCGGTTTTCTGGATATTGCTGATTTTCAAATTAGGATATTGTTTTGTAATATTTTCCCGAACAGTATCCACATTGGCAAAACTCACACTTGCAGTTAAGCTAAATAATGCCAATATTCCTAATTTTTTAAGCATAAAACCGACTCATAGGTAGGAGAGGAGATTATTTTAATCAGTTCAGTTTTTTGAAAACAGAACCGATTACCGAGTTATAACCAAACTCACACTCAGTTATGCCAATGTTTCACGTGGAACATAAATAGGTTTTAGAGTATTAATTTCTACCGATATATGCACAATTTCATCATGAATTGATAAAGCCTGACGAATCTGGTCTGCGGTTAAAGAAATATCATCAGTTTCGAGCGCCAAAATACAAGAAAACTTACCTTTCGCGACTTTCCAAACATGAATATCCGTAATTTCAATATGTTTAGGAAACTCAGCAATTACTTCACGGATCTCTTCAACTACCGGATGATCCATCTCTGCATCTAGAAGAGTTTTCCCAGTCTCTTTCATTAAGCCCAAAGACCATTTTGCAACTAAAATAGCACCTAAAATTCCTAAAAGTGCATCTAAAAAATCCCATCCGAAATATTTACCTGCAACAAGAGCAATGATTGCAAAAACGGAAGTTACTGCATCTGCAACCACATGTAAAAATGCAGCTTTTTGGTTTAAATCATGATGATGATCATGCTCGTGATGGTGATGGTGATGGTGATGGTGATGGTGATGGTGCCCATCATCATGAAGTAACCATGCGCAAATCAAGTTAATGACCAAACCTAAAATTGCAATCGGAATAGCTTCATTATAAAAAATTTCAAGTGGATTAAATAAACGTTGTATCGACTGAAACGCCATAAAAATGGCGACAACCATCAACAAAATTGCACTGCTATAACCCGCTAAAATCTCGATTTTCCAAGTTCCGAAACTAAACCGACGATCTTTGGAATAATGACGAGCTGCACGATAGGCAAAATAGGCTAAACCGAGAGCCAACATATGAGAACTCATATGCCAACCATCAGCCAGAAGCGCCATTGAATTAAAAAACCATCCACCGAATATTTCTAACACCATCATTGATGCTGTTAAAATCGCTGCAATCAAAATACGTTTTTGTGCAAGTGGATTTCCTTCATCAAACTGATGTTGATGATGACGTGATACACTATGATCCTGCATAATATTTAAACCCAATATACTCCCTACCAGTATATTAAATTATACAAGAGAACACAGATGAGCCACATTGGTCAGGATAAAAAAATACTTAATCGTGTAAAACGACTAAAAGGACAAATCAACAGCATTGAGCATGCTGTTGAACAGCCAGATATTTCATGCATAGAAATACTACAACAAGTTGCTGCAATTAAAGGGGCAATAAACGGTTTGATGAGTGAATTAATGGAACAGCATTTACATCACCACGTGCTCAAAGACGCACAAGTTGATCAAAATGAGCTAGATGAGTTTTTAAAGGTTCTAAAAAGATACGGTTAACGAGGTAACTGAATGACACAGCCATGTGCATCATTCAGAATTTTTTAATTATTTTCCGATACAGAATGAACCAAAAATCTTGCCTAATAGGTCATCGGCACTAAAGTCACCTGTAATTTCACCTAAAGCATTTTGGGCAAGGCGTAGTGACTCAGCAACCAGTTCACCTGCGTTAAACACAACAAGTTGCTCGCGTGCTTCTGAAAGATAGAGCTGTGTGCGCTTCATTGCGTCTAAATGACGTGTTCTTGCAATAAAGGTGTCTTCCTCAGGGTGAAAGCCTACATGCGCTGTAATCGCATCTACGAGGCCTTGTACGCCCATCTCTTGTTTTGCAGAAACGGTTATATGCCGGAACCCTTGAAAATCGCTTATTTCAGCTAATTGACCAGTTAAATCGCATTTATTACCAATTAAGATTAAACGACGCGGTTCAATATGTTCCGCAAAATACTCTTGAGCGAGTTTTAATGGGTCATCGCCTTGATTTAAATCATAAACCAGCAATAACAAATCAGCTTGTTCAATTTCTTTGATTGCTCTACGAATCCCTTCTTTTTCAACAATGTCACCTGTTTCACGAAGACCTGCGGTATCCGTTAGAGTGATTGGTAGACCATTTAAGCTAATTTTTTCATGTAGAACATCACGAGTTGTACCAGCAATATCAGTCACAATTGCACGCTCAACACCAGCAAGCGCATTCAACAAGCTCGACTTACCCGCATTTGGTTTACCAGCAATAACGACTTGTAGACCTTCACGTAATAATTGACCTTGTCGTGCAGAGGTTTGAACAGCATGTACCGACTGCTGAACATCTTCAAGTAAAGCTAAAATTTTGCCATCTGCCAAGAAATCGATTTCCTCTTCAGGAAAATCAATTGCGGCTTCAACATGCAGGCGTAAATGAATCAGTTTTTCTAAAACTGTATTAATTTTTGTTGAAAAAGCGCCTTGTAAAGAACGGACGGCAGAGCGTGCTGCAGCTTGTGAAGTCGCATCAATCAAATCGGCAATCGCTTCTGCTTGTACTAAGTCCATCTTGCCATTTTCAAAAGCTCGCATGGAAAATTCACCAGCTTTTGCAGCGATTGCGCCAAGCTCAAATAGACGCCCAAGCAAGGCATTTTGGATGACTGGACCGCCGTGACCTTGTAGCTCTACAACATCTTCACCTGTAAAAGAGTGCGGATTGGGAAAGCATAGAACAATCCCTTCATCCATAATGCTGCCATCAACATCATAAAACTTACGGAATCCCGCCATACGCGCTTCAGGCAATTTTTTTTGTGTCAGGTTTTGAGCAATTTCATAAGCTTTAGGTCCCGATAGACGAATCACGCCCACACCACCACGCCCTGGTGGCGTTGCAATTGCGGCAATCGTGGTTTGACTTTGCATATTATTCACCTAAAAACCTAAAATCCAGCCAAAGAAAAATCCGCCTAAGATTACCATCTTAAGCGGATTTATTCAGCAAAAGTTCAATGATTAAGAAGCTGATTCAGTCTTATTGATACGACTTTTCTCAACGCTCTTATTAATAAACGACTGCTGTAAAATAGTAATACTGTTGTTCACAATCCAGTACAGTACGAGACCTGCTGGGAAGAACAACATAAATACCGTGAACATAATCGGCATAATGCGGAACACTTTGGCCTGCATTGGATCAGCTGGTTGCGGGTTCAGCATTTGCTGCGCAAACATGGTAGCACCCATGATTAACGGCAAGATGAACCAAGGATCCATTGCTGACAAGTCTTGAATCCAACCTAACCATGGTGCATGACGTAATTCCACACTTTCCATAAGTACCCAGTACAAGGCAAGGAAAATTGGCATTTGTAGCAACAACGGTAAACAACCTGAAAGTGGATTTACTTGTTCACGTTTGTATAAAGCCATCATTTCTTGCGAGAAGCGCATACGGTCTTCACCGAACTCTTCTTTCATACGTTGCATTTCAGGTGCAATCACGCGCATTTTCGCCATAGAACGATAACTTTTTGAAGATAAAGGCCACAAAATCAATTTTACTAAAATAGTAAGTAAGATAATTGACCAACCCCAGTTACCCACAATGCTATGGAAGAATTGAAGACCTAAGAACAAGAGCTTAGCAATTGGCCATAACCAACCATAATCAACAGTTTGATTTAAACCAACAGCTAAATCTTTTAATTCAGATTGTACTTTCGGACCTGAATAAAGTTTTGCATCAACTTCCATTGAAGTGCCAGCAGGAACATTAATCACTGGTGAGGTAAAACCAATGATATTCATTTGATCCGCAGACTGACGAGATTCAAGTTTAGCTACATAAGGCTGACCGTTAGCTTGAGTCAGTTTAAGATTCCCAGGAATCCAAGCACTTACAAAATAATGCTGAACAATCGCAACCCATCCACCTTTCGCTTCAGTATTTACTTTTTCTTCTGAGAAATTAGCAAATTTAAGCTTGTTGTAATGTGCGTCAGGCGTTCCCCAAGCTCCACCTAAGAAAGTTCCTAGAGTGAAAATACCTTGAGAAGATTTACCTGGATCTTCAGAATTATCACGCTTTAATTGTCCAAACATCTGACCTTGCCAGCTTTGTTGGCTACGGTTAATCACTTGATGTTTTACAACAATTGGATATTGACCCTGGGTAAAGGTAAAAGTTTTAATGATTTCAACGCCTTCAGGTGTTTTAAATACCATTGGAACGTTTAAAACTTTTTCAGATTGACCCTTTTGGTCCTGTACACCTTTAGCATCAGCCAAAGTATATGATGTCTTTTCAACAGCATATAATGGACGACCACCACGACTACTATCTGGTCCATTCAAACCAATTAAGCCAGATTGAGCAACATATGTACGCTTGGCATCATTTTCAAGCATAACAAAAGGTTGATCGCTGTCTTTGCTTTTGTCGTGTGAGAGTAATTCAATACGAACAATATCACCACCTTTTGGATTGATCCAAAGATGATAAAGGTCAGTTTGTACTGAAATAAGCTGTTGATTCACAGGTGCAGTTGCATCTGTGGTTTGTGACTGCGCAATATTTGCTTGTGGCACATCGGAAGCCACTGTTGCATTTTTAGCATTTGGCAAATCAGCAGATACTTCATGCGAACTTACAGCTGCCGCTTGTTGTTGCGGTGCAGTTGCAGCATTTCCATAATCTTTTTGCCAAGCCAAAATGAGCAAATATGCGGTGACAAACATGGCCCCGAGAATTGCAAACCTGGCCCATTGTTGCATATCTATTACCCCAAATGGTTAGAGAGATTTTGCTTCAGTAAACGATCACGAAAGGGTACAGCAACATGATGCGTTTGAGAATCTATTTGATGAAACGAAATAAAACGAATTGCTTTTGGCGGTACCGGATCATATCCAGATCCTCCCCACGGATGACAACGACAAATCCGTTTAGAAGATAACCAAACGCCTTTTATCGCACCATGAGTTTGCAATGCTTCTATCGCATATTGGGAACAAGTCGGGATATAACGACAACGGGGTCCAAGAAGCGGACTAATCGCAATTTGATACAGTCGAATCAACCAACGTAGAAAACGGACCATTGGCTATCTCTTAATTCTGCGAGGTTGTGCCAACTTTAGAATGTTTTTTTGCTAAGCGCTGTAATTTTTGCCAAGCAAAGTCTAATTGTTGATATAGCTCAGCATTCGTAATCGTTTCTATACCAACTTTCGGCATCACCACAACATCTATGTCTGATCCAAAATTCGGCTGATGTAGACGAAAGCTCTCACGAGCAAGACGTTTTATTCGATTTCTTTCATGCGCTCGGCGCACTTTTTTCTTAGCAACAACAATACCCAAACGGCTTTTAGGCTGTTCGGTTAATTTTGCAAGAAATAAAAAATGGGGTTGATGCACTTTAAAAAGCGCACCATCAAATACACTTTTATAATCTGCAGCACAGCGTATTCGAACGTCTGTGCTAAAACTGTAAAGTGTCATCACACCCAAGTCTGGTCAGCGTAACAGTATTAAACAGTTAAGCTATGACGACCTTTTGCACGACGACGAGCTAATACTTGACGACCAGCTTTAGTTGCCATACGAGCACGGAAACCATGAACGCGTTTACGCTTTAATTCAGATGGTTGGAAAGTACGTTTCATATTGAAACTCCCAAAAATGATCTTTCTATAAAGGTCCGCGATTTTATTGTGCAATGTTTACGCTGTCAATGAAAAACCAAGAAAGTTTTGTATTTAACCCAAATTTTTAATCTCTTTAGTTCTTTTTATCCTTGCCATAATTCAGTGCAAAATATAGTTTTAAAAGTTATACACAAACTAATTGTCTATTTTTATTATAACTTTTAACATATGCACATCTTATATACATATTTATCAACAAAAGAAGATATCCTTTTGCTTTCGATTTGCTATATTTGAATTTAAATTCATATTTTGTAGTTATCCACAAAAGATCGTCACCCTATTAAATAAATTCAAATTTAGAAATTTAAATTTATTCTTATTAGGGAGCACTTTTTCTGTGGATTTCACACTTTTAAATTTAAAAAACATATATTTGAATTGTTGATAACTCTGTTTTTATTATATTTATGGATTGTGGATAAGTTTATGTGCTAATTTATCCACAGGTTGTGCAAAAAGTTATACACAAGCCCTTTTGAATTTAAATTTATTCACAAGAGATTTCTTTTTAGACAAAATCAAACGAAATCGTCATGACAGATGTGGATAACTTGGTTAGAATGGCGACCCCTTCTTATCAGGAAGGGTTAATCTTTAGATTATTTGAATTTAAAAACGCAGAAATAGGGGATACACATGCTTTGGACAGACTGCTTAACTCGCTTGCGACAAGAGCTCTCTGATAACGTCTTTGCGATGTGGATTCGCCCATTAGTTGCTGAAGAAGTAGAAGGAACACTGCGTCTTTATGCACCTAATCCTTATTGGACGCGTTACATTCAAGAGAACCATTTAGAATTAATTTCTATATTGGCCGAACAGTTATCAGAAGGGCGTGTACGTCAGGTTGAGATTTTAGTTGATTCTCGTCCTGGTAGTATTTTGTCTTCAGGTGAGCAGCCAGCAACTACAACTGCTGCTTTGCAAACTGCGCCCCAACAAAGTATTAAAGTAAAAAAAGAACCAGATTCTATTTCCAGTTCACCTACTACTAATAGCGTAGTGAACGCAAAAACACCGAAAAAGAAACTATTAAACCCCCAATTTACTTTTTCTTTATTTGTTGAAGGCCGTTCGAACCAGATGGCTGCTGAAACATGTAGAAAGGTATTAACACAATTAGGTGCTTCACAGCATAACCCTTTATTCTTATATGGTCCGACAGGATTGGGTAAGACTCACTTGATGCAGGCAGTTGGTAATGCTTTATTGCAAGCCAAGCCTAATGCACGGGTGATGTATATGACCTCTGAGAGCTTCGTTCAGGATTTTGTAAGTTCTTTGCAAAAAGGCAAAGTTGAAGAATTTAAGAAAAATTGCCGTTCTTTAGATTTATTGTTGGTCGATGATATTCATCTTTTAGCAGGTAAAGAAGCAAGTTTGGTTGAATTCTTCTATACATTCAATGCATTACTTGATGAATCTAAACAGATTATTTTAACTTCAGATCGTTATCCAAAAGAATTGACCGAGTTAGACCCGCGTTTGGTTTCTCGCTTTTCTTGGGGACTTTCTGTAGGCGTTGAACCGCCAGATATTGAAACTCGTATCGAAATTTTATTGAAGAAAGCCGAAAATAGCGGTGTTGATTTACCTCGAAACTGTGCTTTATTTATTGCTCAGCAAGTGGTTGCTAATGTACGTGAACTTGAAGGTGCACTTAATAAAGTTGTAGCAATTTCTCGATTTAAAGGTGCGCCAATCGATCTTGATGTTGTCCGTGAGTCTTTAAAAGATGTGTTGGCAATCCGTGCACGTACGATTAGTGTAGAAAATATCCAACGTGTGGTCAGTGAATATTTCCGTATTCCGTTAAAAGAATTGGTTGGCCCAAAACGAACTCGAATCTATGCGCGCCCACGTCAGTTGGCAATGGGACTTGCTCGTGAGTTAACTGGTGATAGCTTTCCCGAGATTGGAATGGCTTTTGGTGGGCGTGACCATAGTACCGTAATGCATGCCTGTGAAAAAGTTGTGAGTCTACGAGAAGAAGATCCGATTTTTGACGAAGATTATAAAAATCTACTGCGTTTACTTCAGAGTTAATGAAATAATAAGACGTTGTTGCAAAGTCTACGTAAGTGCAGCATAGTACACAGCTAAAAAATGAAATATTTGCTCCAAGTTGCTAGAGGAATGAATCGTGCGTTTGAAAATCGCTAAAGAAAGCTTACTCAATGTTTTATCGCATGTTGTCGGTGCGGTAGAACGTCGTCATACATTGAATATTCTTTCAAACGTCAAAATTCAGGCTAATGCTCAGGCACTCACCATTACTGGTTCTGATTTAGAAGTCGAGCTGGTTGCCAGTACTGTTTTAACAGAAGGGGCATGCATTGAAGCAGGTGAAACAACTGTTCCTGCTCGTAAGTTGATGGAAATTTGTAAATCATTGCCAACAGCTGCATTGATCGACTTACAAATTACTGAAGATCAAAGATGTATTTTAAAATCTGGTAATAGTCGTTTTGTTTTAGGTACTTTACCAGCAGAAGATTATCCATTATTGACCACTGAAAATAGTCAGGGTACACAAGTACAGGTCACTCAACGTGAGTTAAAGCGTTTATTTGAAAAAACTGCTTTTGCGATGGCTGTACAAGATGTACGTTTCTATTTAACTGGTACTTTATTAGAAATTGATGAAAATCAATTGCGTGCGGTAACAACAGATGGTCACCGTTTAGCACTTTGTGAAATTACAGCTTCTTCTACCTCATCTCAATTGGTTCAAGCAATTGTGCCTCGCAAAGCTGTGGGGGAATTACAGCGTTTACTTAGCATTGAAGATGAACAATTAACGTTGCTTATTGGCCGTGAATTACTAAATGTAACGATTAATACGCCAAGTCGTGATAAAGAGCAGGGTGATATCACTGTTCGCTTTACTACTAAATTGATTGATGGAAAATTCCCTGATTATCGTCGTGTGATTCCACGTGGTGGCGATAAACATGTATTAATTAGCCATGATGTGTTCAAACAATCATTACAACGCGTTGCAATTTTGAGTAATGAGAAGTTACGTGGTGTTTTCTTGAATTTTAATCAAGATTCATTACAGCTGCGTGCAAATAACCCAGAACAAGACGAAGCGATTGAAGATTTAGCGATTCAGTATCAAAACATACCACTTGAAATGTCATTTAATGCACAATATTTGCTGGATGTTTTAGGTGTGCTTGATGGTGATGATGTAAATATGAGCATGACTGAGGCAAATCAATCTGTATTGGTTCAAGATCCAGCACATCCTGATCAAACCTATGTCGTTATGCCGATGCGTGTATAATCTGGCTATCTAATATGCATCTTACGCGTTTAAATATTGAACGTGTGCGTAATTTAAAAACGGTTGCACTCCAAGGGTTGCAACCGTTTAATGTATTTTATGGCGCTAACGGTTCAGGAAAAACTTCAATACTAGAAGCAATCCATTTGCTTGCAACAGGGCGGTCGTTCCGTACCCATATACCTAAAAATTATATTCAGTACTCTGCTGACGATGCGATTGTCTTCGCACAATCTGCAACTGAAAAAATTGGCATGCAAAAGTTAGCCTCTGGTGAGCAGTTGATGAAGGTTAATGGCGATACGGTGGCTACACAAGGACAACTCGCTAAACTGCTTCCTTTGCAGCATATTGATCCACAAAGTACAGATATTATTGACCATGGGGCGAAACCTCGGCGGCAGCTTTTAGATTGGCTGATGTTCCACGTGGAACCAGAGTTTTATTTTGCTTGGCAATATTATTCTCGTGCATTAAAGCAGCGTAATACTTTACTTAAAACCAGACGGAATATTTCTCTAGCGGATTTAGAGCCGTGGAATAAAATGTTGAGTGATTATGGTGAAATTTTACACTCTCAGCGTTTAAGTATTGTGGAACAATGGAATGTCTTTTTTCAAAATGATTTAAGTCAATTGCTACCTGATCTAGAAATTGAACTGGAATATAGTCCCGGTTTTCATACAGAGCAGGGACTCATGCAAGACTTGCTGAATCAACACCAAAAAGACATCGAACGACGCTATACCGAATATGGTCCACATCGCGCAGATTTGCGCTTAAAAACCCCGTTTGGACATGCTGACGTTGTTTTATCAAGAGGTCAGAAAAAACTCTTGATTATTGCCTTAAAACTGTCACAAATTGCAATGTTGCATGCGAGTAATAAGGAAACTGTGGTATTATTAGATGATCTGACAGCAGAATTAGACTTAACCGCACAACAACGTTTAATTGAACGATTAAGCCAACTTGGTAGCCAGGTTTTTATGACAACTTTAGATCATGCATCGGTAAAAAAACACTTACATGATCTGTCTATTTCATATCAATTATTCAATGTTGAATCCGGTCAAGTTAGTCTTGCGTCACCATAATTTTTTGATGTTACCCATCTTTGAATAAACCTATATTTGCTAGGGAGAAACCATGAGTTCAGAGTCTCAATCAGCCTCTCAAACAGAACAAACCAATGAAAAGGCTTATGATTCCTCTAGTATTAAAGTATTACGTGGATTAGATGCAGTTCGTAAACGTCCGGGGATGTATATTGGGGATACAGACGACGGTACCGGTTTACACCATATGGTATTCGAGGTTGTCGATAACGCAATCGATGAAGCTTTAGCTGGGCATTGTGACGAAATTATTGTCACGATTCACGAAGATGAATCGGTAAGTGTTTCCGATAATGGCCGTGGTATTCCAACCGATATCCACCCTGAAGAAGGGGTGTCTGCAGCGGAAGTAATTCTTACGATCTTGCACGCAGGCGGTAAGTTTGATGACAATAGCTATAAAGTTTCAGGTGGTTTGCACGGCGTAGGTGTTTCGGTTGTAAATGCGCTTTCAAGTAAATTGCATTTAATTATTAATCGCGCTGGCCAAGTGCACGAACAAGAATATCACCACGGTGATCCGCAATATCCATTACGTGTGATTGGTGAAACGGATAGCAGTGGTACAACTGTACGTTTTTGGCCAAGTGAACTAACTTTTAGTCAAACCATTTTTAACGTTGAAATTCTAGCGCGTCGTTTACGAGAGCTTTCATTTTTAAACGCGGGCGTGCGCATTGTTTTACGTGATGAACGTATTAACCTTGAGCATGTATATGACTACGAAGGTGGTTTATCTGAGTTTGTAAAATACATTAACGAAGGTAAAACTCATCTAAACGAGATTTTCCATTTCACCGCAGATACAGAAAACGGTATTGGTGTAGAAGTTGCATTACAGTGGAATGAAAGTTATCAAGAAAACGTACGTTGTTTTACCAACAATATTCCTCAAAAGGATGGTGGTACTCATTTAGCAGGTTTCCGTGCGGCTTTAACACGTGGTCTTAACCAATATCTTGAAAATGAAAATATTCTCAAGAAAGAAAAAGTCAATGTGACAGGCGATGATGCACGAGAAGGTTTAACCGCGATTATTTCGGTAAAAGTACCTGATCCTAAGTTCTCATCTCAAACTAAAGAAAAACTGGTATCGAGTGAAGTAAAACCAGCGGTTGAGCAAGCAATGAACAAAGAGTTCTCTGCTTACTTACTTGAAAATCCGCAAGCTGCAAAATCGATTGCCGGTAAAATTATTGATGCTGCGCGTGCACGTGATGCTGCACGTAAGGCGCGTGAAATGACACGTCGTAAGAGTGCACTTGATATTGCAGGTTTACCAGGTAAATTGGCAGATTGTCAGGAAAAAGACCCGGCACTTTCTGAATTATATCTAGTCGAGGGTGACTCTGCTGGTGGTAGTGCTAAGCAAGGTCGTAATCGTAAAATGCAGGCTATTTTACCGTTGAAAGGTAAAATCCTGAACGTTGAACGTGCACGCTTTGACAAAATGATTTCTAGTCAGGAAGTGGGTACTTTAATCACTGCACTTGGCTGTGGTATTGGTCGTGAAGAATATAACCCTGATAAGCTTCGCTATCATAAAATCATTATCATGACCGATGCCGACGTCGATGGTTCGCACATCCGTACCTTGTTGTTAACGTTCTTCTTCCGTCAAATGCCAGAATTGGTTGAGCGTGGGCATATTTATATTGCTCAGCCACCTTTGTATAAATTGAAGAAAGGTAAGCAAGAACAATACATCAAAGATAATGATGCGTTAGAAACTTATCTCATCTCAAATGCGATTGATGAGCTATCTCTACATACCAATGCTGAAGCACCTGCAATTACAGGTGAAGCACTTGCGAAAGTGATTCAGGACTATCAGGTTTCACAAAAGAGCTTACAGCGCTTAACTTTACGTTATCCAGCTAGCTTACTTGATGCTTTACTTGAAGTAGAAGCATTCAAGAGTGATCAAAACCATGATGAAGCTTATGTACAACAATGGGCAGATCAGGTACGCGATATCATTACCAGATTACAGCCAAGTTTACGTCCAGAAATCTCTTTAGAGGCATTTGAGCGTGAAAATGCTCAAGGTGAAAAATCTGCGCATTATTGGCCGCGTATTACTGTCTATGTTCATAATCTGCCGCATGCGTATTTGCTTGATGCAGCTTTATTGAATTCAGCTGAGTATGCACGTTTACTCAAAAACTCGAAGAGTTGGTTCACTTTACTTGAAGAAGGTGCTTTTTTACAAAAAGGCGACCGCCGTATTCAAGTGGCTAACTTCCATCAAGTTTGGCAACATATTTTGCAAGATTCTCGCCGCGGTATGATGATCCAACGCTATAAAGGTCTTGGAGAGATGAATGCTGAACAGCTGTGGGAAACAACAATGGACCCTGAAAACCGTAATATGTTGCAGGTGACAATTGATGATGCGATTGAAGCAGATCGTATGTTCTCTTGCTTAATGGGGGATGATGTTGAACCACGTCGTGCATTCATTGAAGAGAATGCTTTAAATGCGGATATTGATGCTTAATTCATAACATGATTCTAAATCAGTCTAGGGAGAGAATGATGAGTCAGAAATTATTAGCTAGTCTTTTAATTTCATGTGCGGTTTTAGGAAGTTCTGCTGTTTCGGCGGCAGACCTAGAAACGAATATGAAAACTTTAGCTAAGAGTACTAAAGCATTTGCTGAAGCGAAAGATGCTGCTAATGCGAAACAACAACTTGTTGTAATGCGTGAAGCAGCAGTTTCTTCTAAGCAATATTTGCCGCATAAACTCGAAGGTTTGCCATCAGAAAATGTAAAGGTAAAAGAGTATCAAGCTGGTTTAGATCAGCTTGTTGCCGAAATTGATAAAGTAACTGTTTTAGTTGAGCAAGGACAATTAGATCAAGCCAAAACTGAAGCAATTAATTTAGTCAAAATACGTAATGAAAATCATAAAAAATTTAGATAATTGATTTTTTATGGTAAAGGGCTAATCATCATTAGCCCTTTTTTGTATCCGAAAAAAGTATTTTGTTTAACAAGTAAACTATTCGAAGTTATATTCTCTATGCGGTACTTACTAATAACAATAGGAAATATAATTATGAAAAAAATACAAAAACTCTTATGCATTGGAATCATATTTTTTAATTGTTTATTTCAACTGCATGCTGCGATAGCCCCCACCTTTTATGGAAAATTAGTATTTCATCGTTATAGTAATTATGAGGCATGGGACAGTAAGCTTTATCTTTATAACTTCACAACACAGCAGACCACATTACTCGGCGCAAATTGGAAAATTGACCATATGATGAATGGCCATTTCTCTCCAGATGGAAAATGGTTAACGTTTATGGGAGTGAATTCTGGACAGCATTATGGTGATGCATGGGATGTATATGTGTGGAAGGTCGGAAGCACTGAGTTACCTATTAACTTAACTCAAGGCAATAATAAGCGCGATGAAGACCCTAAATTTATAGATAACCAGCGTATTATTTTTAAACAAAATGGCGATCTAAAAATCATTAAAATGACGGATCGGACGATGACTTCTGTGACTCAAAATGGTTGGGATATAGAAGAATCGATGCCTTATCCGATGGTGAATACCACTCAAATTTTGTATGCAAAAGGTGCTGGAAATAATTCTAGAATTTTTAGTATTGATCAGTCGGGTGCTTATGATACACAGCTGACCAATATCGCTTCATATTATCCAGTATGGTGGCAAGGAAGTCGGTTCTTATATGTGCGCTGGTATAGCCCAACAAATCCTCATGACCAGATCTATATTTATGATATGGCTAATAAACAAACTACACGTTTGCCATTTAACAATATTAATTATGATACTTCCGATCCAGCTCCTTTAGATCAGCGTTACATGGTGGTGTCTCTTGCAGGACAAACAGGAAGTCGAGGCGGATACGATTTATATATCGCTGACAGCTTATCAAGCAATGTGTGGCCTTTACCGATAAATACCAATTTAAATGAATTAGGGGCTTTTTATACGCCTTATTAACAAATAAAAAAGCCGATTAAGAAATCGGCTTTTTTATTTTAGAAAATGGATTAATCAAAAGAAGCTTCCATTTCTTCTAATTCCATCATGAGTTCCAAAAGCTGCTCTTCGTGTTGCTCAAGTTTAGCTTTCAGCTCTGTCTGCTCATTCATAAGTTTGAGTAGATCATCCTTACGTGCAGCCTCATATAAAGATGTGTCTGCTAAGGATTCTTCAATTTTGGCGAGCTGCGGTTGTAGCTTTTCAATTTGTGATTCAACCTTTTCAATATTTTTACGAATAGGTCGAGTCTGTTCACGACGGCGAGCTGCTTCTTTACGCTGTGCTTCTTTATCAACTTTAGCCGGCGCTGGAGCGGCAGAGGATGAGTCATTCTGTGCTACAGCAGTCTGAGCATTGATTTGTTGCTGACGTGCTTCACGTAGCCATTTAGCATAGTCCTGTAAATCACCCTCGAACTCAGTACATTTACCGCCGTGTACCAAAAGAAGCTCATCACATACACTCGCAATAAGTTGGCGTTCATGGGAAACCAGAACAACGGCACCTTCAAAATCTTGTAATGCCATGCTCAATGCATGACGCATATCAAGATCTAAATGGTTCGTCGGTTCATCGAGAATTAAAACATTTGGACGCTGCCATACAATCAGTGCTAGAGCTAAACGAGCACGTTCTCCACCAGAAAAGCTTTCACATGGTGTATCCATGCGTTCACCGCTAAAGCCAAAACTACCTAAGAATGAACGTAGAGTGGCTTCACTAATTTGTTTATCTGCTATACGGGCAAGCTGTAGCATTGGACTAGCATTGCCATCTAAAGCATCCATCTGGTGCTGTGCAAAATAACCAATGTTAAGCAGTTCGGAAGCTTTACGTTCACCTGCCAAGAGTGGTAAATCACCAACCAAGCTTTTAATCAGTGTTGACTTACCTGCGCCGTTCATACCCAGTAAACCAATACGTGAGTTTGGTGTAATTTGTAATCTAATTTTTTCGGCTATTTGTTTATCGCCATAACCAATGCTGGCATTGTCTAAAGTCAGCAATGGTGAACTCATTTTAGTCGGTTCACGGAAACTAAAAGTAAATGGCGTATCAACATGAGCTGGTGCAAGTTGCTGCATGCGCTCAAGTTGTTTAATACGACTTTGTGCCTGACGAGCTTTAGTCGCTTTTGCCTTAAAACGGTCAATAAACTTTTGTAGATGAGCACGTGTTTCTTGCTGCTTCTCAAAAGCTTGTTGTTGCTGGGCAAGACGTTCACTACGCGTGGTTTCAAATGTAGAGTAGTTCCCCGTGTAAAGTGTGAGTTCCTGATTTTCAATGTGAAGAATGTGATCTGTAATCGCATCTAAAAAGTCGCGGTCATGCGAAATTAGAATGAGTGTACCTTCATAGGCTTTAAGCCAATCTTCTAACCACAGAATTGCATCCAAATCTAAGTGGTTTGTTGGCTCATCCAGTAACAGTAGATCAGAACGACTCATGAGGGTACGCGCTAAATTTAAACGCATACGCCATCCACCTGAGAAGCTCTCAACATTCAAACGTAATTGATTTTCTAGAAAGCCCAGACCTGCCATGAGCTGCGCAGCTTTAGATGGCGCTGAGTAACCATGAATTTCATCAAAGCGGCCATGCAATTTAGCCAATTCAAAATCACTCAGTTGATCTGGTTGAGCAAGCTTATTTTGAATATCCCAAAACTCTTCATCACCTGAAAGAACAAAATCAATTGCAGGCATATCTAGGGCTTTTACTTCTTGCGCCATATGCGCCACGGTCCAGCCTGAAGGACGAGTGAGTGAACCTTCATCAGCACCTAAACTTCCAAGTAATGCAGCAAATAAGGTCGATTTACCTGCACCATTCACCCCAGTTAGACCAATCTTCCAACCTGGGTGTAATTGCATAGACGCTTTTTGAAATAGAACACGTCCACCGCGGCGTAAAGAAACTTGGTCAAATTGAATCATCTTATTTTATCGAGGTGAGTTAGGGATGCTGTATTTTAAAGAGAACTGTCGATGAAAACAAAACTTTCCGGATTTTAGTGAGCAGTCGTTAATAATTGCATATATCAAGACATTCTAAATCTTGCTATTCATCCGAAATTTTCAAAATATTGAACGAGATAGAATACTTTTAAAAAAATATGGCTAAAATAAAAACAGTTTGAAATTTGGTTGATTAATGAGCTGCTAATAAAACTAGACTAAGGAAAGTCAAATGAAAAAAAGATTGGGGATGATTGGCGCAGCATTTTGCTGTGCTGTGGGGACAGTGCATGCAGGGCAAAATGTTTGTGTGTTTGATTTATTGGGCAAGTCAGGTGAATCCTATAAGATGATGGAAGAGTGGGCGCTTGCAGCGAAAGAATGGCAAGCAGATATCACTTTAATTCCATTTCAAGATGAAGGCTTAGTTGACCGTAAACTGCGTGAAGGTAAGTGCGATGCCGCTTATATGACTTCCATGCGGGCGCGAAACTACAATAAATTTGCAGGTTCGATTGATGCTATTGGGGGAGTAACCAGTAATGCAATTGCCCAAAAAGCCATCAGTTACGTTTTAGATAAGCGTAATAAACATCGTATGGTTACTGCACAAAATGGAACCAATTACGAGGTCGTTGGTATTGTTCAGATTGGATTGGCTTATTTATTTGTGAGAGATAAAAACCTCAACTCAATTGAAAAAGTACGTGGGACTAAATTTGCTATTTTGCAATATGACGCAGCACAAAAAATTATGGTGGAAAGCGTTGGTGCTAAGCCTATTCCTTCAGAAATTACCGATTTTGTGAAAAAGTTTAATAGTGGCCAAGTTGATGCGATTGCTGCACCCGCTTATGCTTATAAACCTTTAGAGATTGGCAAAGGGGTTGGAACGAAAGGAGCAATGTTTACTTTTCCCGTGGTTAATGTTACGGGTGATTTAATTGCCCGAAGTGATAAGTTCCCCACAGATTTCGGTATAAAGTCTCGTGCTTGGTTTACACAACAATTACCCCAGAACTTTGCCATGGTAAAACGGCTAGAAATGGGCGTATCCTCAAAAATTAAAATGAACTTTTCTGTAGAAGACAAAACTAAATATCAAAAAATTTTACGTGAAGGCCGTCTCAATTTAACAAAACAAGGCGTATACGATGCAACAATGATGAGTGTACTGAAACGTGCCCGCTGTACAGTTGAACGGACAAATTTTGAATGTACTCTTAGTGGTGAGTAGTTTATTTTTTAAACACAAAAACGCTACATATATTTCAAAGCTGAATATGGGTATGAAAATTGTGAATATAAAAAGTAACTTACGGAAACTTAGTGATTTTTACTGCTAATAAATAAATTAAATCGAACAAACAATGGTTCAATGAGATAAAAATATTTGAGTAAAAGCTCTATTTTTTTCTAAAAAACATGATTAATATCTGTGTTTGAAAGGAAACTTCAAACAAAAAATCTGTTCCGTGGAAGGATGAAGAAAATGAAAAAAATCGTACTTGCTATGGCTGCCGCTTCTGTTGTTGGTTTTTCTGCTTCAGCGCAAGCAGCGAGTACCGTATGTGTATTCGACCTCTTAGGAAAAGCAGGCGACTCATATAAAATGATGGAAGAATGGGCTCTTGCTGCAAAAGGCTGGGGTACTGAAATTAACTTAGTTCCTCGTCAGGACGAGGCTGTTGCTGATAATGATTTTAAAGCGGGTAAGTGTGATGCTGTGGCAATGACAGCAATGCGTGCACGCCAATATAACAAATTCGCAGGATCTATCGACTCACTTGGTGGTGTTCCAAATAACCAAATCGCTCAACGTGCAATTACCTATGTATTAGATGCGCGTAATGCAGCAAAAATGACCACAAATATGGGTGGTAAAAAATACGAAGTTGCTGGTATTTCTCCACTAGGTTCAGCATTCATTTTCGTACGTGACAAAAATATCAACTCTGTTGAAAAAGCTGCGGGTAAAAAATTCGCTGTACTTGGCTATGACGATGCACAAAAAATTATGGTGCAACGTGTAGGTGCTCAAGCAGTTCTTTCTGATATCTCAAACTTTGCTGCTAAATTTAACAATGGTCAGGTAGATATGGTAGGTGCGCCTGCTTATGCTTACAAACCATTAGAATTAAATAAAGGTTTAGGCGCAAACGGTGTAATGTGGAACTTCCCTGTATTACACGTTACAGCAGATCTAGTATTACGTTCTGATAAATTCCCAGCTGGTTTTGGTCAAAAATCTCGTGACTGGTTTGTTAAACAGTTACCGAAGAGCTTTGCAATGATCAACCGTTTAGAAGCGCAAATTCCTGGTAAATACAAAATGAACTTAAGTGCAGAAGATAAACTTAAGTATCAAAAAATGTTGCGTGATGGCCGTATGGACTTAACTAAACGTGGTGTTTACGATGCTGGAATGATGTCTGTACTCAAAAAAGCACGTTGTTCTGTAGACAAGGCTAACTTTGAATGTTCAATGCCTGGTGAATAATCCTAATTTCCTTCAGAAAGCCTAGACTGAGTTCTAGGCTTTTTGTTTTCTATGTCCTGTCAATTCTGCCATTGTGGTTAGTTAGAAAGACGTTAAGCTAAATTTAGATAAAAACTTCATAAGGAAACATGAAGGTATAAAAATGGATCAAGGACTTGAGTGATTAAAATAATTGCTAATAGGTAGGTTAATAGCTATCTATTTTTCATGGAAATAAAATCATAAAAGCAAATTCGGTCTATAAAAATATTCCAACATGATTTTTATATGAAGACTATCCGATTCACTCCTTATCGGTGTGAAATTTCTTGGTATCGAAAAACAAAAACTCCACAAGGAAAGGAAAAAGAATATGCAATTTTCCAAAACGCTATTACTTGCGCTGGGACTTACAACAGTTTCTTTTGCAGCCGAGGCTAAACAAACAGTATGTGTTTTTGACTTCGTTGGTAAAAATGGCGATGTCTATGCGCTGATGAAGGATTATCAGCTTGCCGCTAAAAACTGGGGAGCTGATATCGAGCTTAAAGTAAACCAGAATGAAGCCGTGATTGCTGAAGATTTTAAAGCGGGTAAATGTGATGGTATTAGCGTGTCAGGAATGCGCGGGCGTCAATTCAACTCATTTACTGGTTCATTAGATGCAATTGGTGCGATTCCAGATCTCAAACTTGCTGTTAAAATCATGCAAGGCTTAGCGAGCCAAACTTTTAGTAAATATATGGTTAATGGACGCTATGAGGTCGTCGGTATTATTCCCGTTGGTGATGCTTACCTTTTAGTAAATGACCGTAGCATCAATACAGTAGCGAAAGCAGCCGGTAAAAAAATCGCTGTGCTTGATTATGATGAAGCACAAAAAATTATGGTTCAGCAGGTCGGGGCACAGGCTGTTAGTGCTGATGTAACAAATTTTGGTGCGAAATTTAATAATCATCAAGTTGATATTATTGGTGCGCCAGCAGCAGCATTTAAGCCTTTAGAACTACAAAAAGGTTTAGGAACAAAAGGTGCGATCGTGAATTATCCGATCTTACAGGTCACAGGAAATATTATTATCCGTCCTGATAAGTTCCCAGCTGGTTTTGGTCAGAAATCTAGGGAATGGGTTTCGGGTCAGCTGCCACGTGCTTTTACTATCTTGGGTAAAATGAAAGCTGATATTCCACAAAAATACTGGATGGATGTCCCAGCAGCCGATAAGCCAGGCTACCAAAAGCTTATGCGGGAGTCTCGAATTAACCTTACACAACGTGGTGTATACGATAAACGTATGATGAAACTCCTTTGGCAATTCCGTTGTAAGCAAGATGCTAAAAACTTCGAATGTGGCTTACAGGATGAGAATTACAAATAATCTTGATAAAAATACTCAAGATTCGCTTTAAACTTCGAAGACAGACCCTATATTGATTATGCTATACTCAATATAGGGTCTTTTTTATTTTGAAAGGCACAGCAAAATCCGAGGAACAATCATCATGAATGCCCAAGCTCTAGTTTTGACAGATAATGCTGCCAATAAGGTACGCCAACTCCGTGATAGTGAAGGGAATGACGATCTCATGTTACGTGTATATGTAACAGGAGGCGGGTGTTCAGGGTTTTCGTATGGCTTCAATTTTGCTGAAAGCGTAAATGAAGATGATGCAGAATTCGTAAATGGCGATGTAAAAATGCTGGTTGACTCACTTAGCTATCAATATTTAATTGGCTCAGTAGTTGACTATGTAGAAGGTCTTGAAGGTTCGCGTTTTATCGTACAAAACCCGAATGCAACAACAACATGTGGTTGTGGTTCTTCATTCTCGATTTAAAAGAATTTTAAAATTTAAAAAACCTCTCTATTTTGAGAGGTTTTTTTATTGATCAGATCATTATCTTTTACAGACAGATTCTAAAAAATATTGCACAAGTTCAGGTGCATTCTGATATGGAATCCAATGCGACGCATCCATAAAAACTGCTTTATAACTATTTTTAAAATAATGTGAGTTTAGCTCGGCGCTTTTTTCTGTAACGGCAATATCATGTTTACCCCAAATAAAAAGAGTTGGAACATCTATGGCTTTAAACGGATTTTGAGGTTTGTCCCAAAAAAAGCCACGATACCAATTCAACGCCGTAGTTAATCTATTTTCTTTTATAAATTCAGTCTCGAATATAGCAATTTGCTGTTCAGTCATGCCTGATGACTTTAGAAACTTACGACCCAATTTAGGTATCTTTTTAAATAAAAGTTCTGGCAGAATGGGTAGCTGAAAAATTGCAAAATAATAAGATTTAAAAAGTTGTCTGCTGCTTAAACAAGCTTTTAAAAAAGCAGCTTGATGGGGCACAGAAACTAAAGTGAGATGCTGAATATATTGTGGATACTTCATAGCAATGCCCGAAGCGATTGCCGAGCCCCAGTCATGCCCAATTAAATAAACTGGCTGGCCAAGCTGCTCAATGAAACTTGCCACATCTTCTACAAGTTCACTCAATGAATATTGAAATCGGCTTTGAGGCCTAGCATTTAAACTATAACCACGTTGATGAATTGCAAGTGTTCTAAATTGATGCTGATGCAATAATTCAGAGGTTTGCTCCCAACTATGAGCAGTTTCTGGAAAACCATGCAATAAAACAACGAGTGGACCATGTATAGGGCCTGAATCAATTACATCGAATGTCCAAACCCCACGTGTGTATTGATGAATACGTTTGGTCAGATCCATGAAAACATGCCTTAAATCATTTTTGTTGGCATTTATCATGAGTTCTTATGCTCATTTACATAACAGCATTTCGGGTCAGTAAATGTGCTATGAGGTCGAATCTGACCAATCAAATCGATAAATAGCTTTATACCGCCGTGATCGTACCTAGAATTCTGAAATCCGAAGCACCTGTTACTGCTGGCAAATTACCACTTAAACCATCTACAAAGCGCATTGCTAACCATGCAAATGCTGTAGCCTCGACCCAAGTAGGGGAAAGTCCTAACACATCGGTAGGTTGAACAGACCAATTATGTTTACGTAAACGCCAACGTAATTGCTCTAATAAATAAGAGTTATAAGCACCACCACCACAAACATACACTTCGCCTGTTTCCATCTCAGAGCGATAAATTGCTTTTTGAATTGCACGCACAGTGAGTTTTAATAGGGTTGCTTGGATGTTTTCAGGTGTATCTTCTAACTCATCATAAGTTAAATCATTTCGCCAATCGATTAACTGATCATCCAACCAATCAATATTAAAGTCTTCACGTCCTGTGCTCTTAGGCGGTTCTTTAGAAAAATATTCATGTGCATGGAGACGGTCGAGTAAAGAGCGAATAGGGTGACCATAGGCAGCCCAATCACCATTTTCATCATATGGATGACCTGTATGGCGATGGCACCACGCATCCATCAAAATATTTGCAGGACCTGTATCAAAACCAAATACACCGTCACTGTTATTGGCAGGCAGCATACTCACATTAGCAATACCACCCAAATTCAAAATTACACGATGAATACTTGGATGTTGAAATAATGCTTGATGGAAAGCCGGAACCAATGGCGCGCCCTGACCGCCTGCTGCCATATCTCTACGACGGAAATCTGAAACAACCGGAATCTGAGTGATTTCAGTAATGATGTTGGGATCGCCAATTTGTAACGTAAATCCATGTTCTGGACGATGACGAATAGTTTGCCCATGCGACCCAATTGCTTTAATTTGGCTACGGTCTAATTGGTGCTTTTCAATGAGAGTATTAATCCCATGACCAATCATTTGGGCTAGAGCAACATCAGCTTTACCCATGCGGTCAATTTCATTATCATCAGGTAAAGTTAATGCCATAAGCTCATCACGTAACTCGGGTTCGAATGGAACTGTAAGAGTGGCATGAAGCTGTAGTGGCTCAAATGAAGCCGCTACAATATCTACACCATCCATACTAGTGCCAGTCATTACGCCGATATAGATTGCGCTCATATGCAACTTCCCCTGCAAGACGCTGAAAAAATGTTAGTATATCGCACAAATTGAATAACTGATGTGTTTAGGTTTTGTGATGTCAAATTTCTTGCCCGCCGAAGAACAGCTTGCCCTCATCCAACGAGGCACGCACGAAATTATTTCAGAAGAAGATTTACTGAAAAAGCTTAAAGAGAATCGCCCTCTTAAAATTAAAGCTGGTTTTGACCCTACAGCACCAGATTTACATTTAGGACATACGGTTCTTATTAATAAATTAAAAACTTTCCAAGATTTGGGCCATGAAGTTACCTTCTTAATTGGTGACTATACAGCGATGATTGGTGACCCAACTGGTAAAAGCGCAACTCGTCCGCCGTTGTCACGTGAACAAGTAGAAGCTAACGCTAAAACTTATCAAGAACAAGTATTCAAGATATTAGACCCGAATAAAACAAAAGTACGTTTTAACTCAGAATGGTTTAATCAAAAGTCTGCTGCTGACCTTATCCAATTAGCAAGCCAGCAAACCGTATCACGTATGTTAGAGCGTGATGATTTTACAAAGCGTTATAGCAATCATCAGCCGATTGCAATTCATGAGTTTTTATATCCTTTAGTTCAAGGTTATGACTCAATTGCGCTTGAAGCTGACGTTGAGTTAGGCGGTACAGACCAAACCTTTAACTTACTTATGGGTCGTACTTTACAAAGCCGTTATGGCCAAGAATCTCAAGTGTGTATCACTGTGCCGATTCTAGAAGGTCTAGATGGTGTAAATAAAATGTCTAAATCTTTAGGTAACTATATTGGTGTATTTGATACACCAGGGGCAATGTACCAAAAAGTTTTATCAATGCCAGACTCTTTAATTGAACGCTATTTTGATTTATTAAGCTTTAAATCTCTTGATGAGATCAAAGCTCTATTGGATGAAATTGCTGCTGGTCGTAATCCGCAAGAAGTAAAACGTATTCTTGCGCTTGAGCTAGTTGAACGCTTCCATGATGCAGAAGCTGCTGCTAATGCCCATAAGAGTGCTGGTAACCGTATTACAGAAGGTGAAGTACCTGAAGACACACCAGAAGTGACTATTTCACTTGGTGAGTTTGGAGGAGAAATCTTTATTGCTACGATTTTACGTGTAGCGGGGCTAAATCCGAATGCAGCTGCGGCAAAAGATGCGGTAGCTCGTGGTGCGGTAAAAGTTGACTGGAATGCCGTTGATGCAAGCTTCTCTGTAAAAGAAAAAGGAAGCTTCATTATTCAATCAGGTAAAAAAGCAATTGCACGTGTAATTTTCACTGACTAAGAACATTATATAGTTAAAAAAGCAGGAGTAATCCTGCTTTTTTTATTTTTGGATCATAAAATCAATTAAGCGTTCCACGTGGAACCATCTAAACATAATTAATAATAAATGAAGTAAGTTAAAAATAAGAAGAAATATAGCTTGGAATAGAGTATTTGCTCTATGGTTTCTAAGGAATCAAGGGGCTATATATGTCTATAAGCTGTATTGAAGACATATAAAATGTAAGATAGGCCAAATTCTTGAATATAAAAATTAATAAAAAAGTATTGGAAATGCCTAAAAAAAAGCCATATATATCACTTTTTTTGCAAAATAGTAGAAAAAAACGGCACTCAAGTGAAAAAGGCTAAAATACCCCTTGCAAAGGGAATGTAATGGTCTATAATGCACATCCATCGGCGGTGATGCAGATAGAAACTTGTTGAAAAACAGTT
>NZ_JAHPVG010000014.1:0-55519 GCF_025514755.1 Acinetobacter sp. WU_MDCI_Abxc222 | reverse complement strand
CTTTCTACTTATGACTTCCCAGGTGATGACACTCCAGTTATCCGTGGTTCTGCGCTTAAAGCGTTGGAAGGCGATGCCGGTCAATATGGTGAGTCTTCAGTTCTTGCTCTTGTTGAAGCGCTTGACTCTTACATCCCAGAACCAGAACGTGCTATCGACAAAGCATTCTTAATGCCAATCGAAGACGTATTCTCAATTTCTGGTCGTGGTACTGTAGTAACAGGCCGTGTAGAAGCTGGTATCGTTAAAGTTGGTGAAGAAGTAGAGATCGTTGGTATTAAAGATACAGTTAAAACAACTGTAACTGGCGTAGAAATGTTCCGTAAACTTCTTGACGAAGGCCGTGCAGGTGAGAACTGTGGTATCTTACTTCGTGGTACTAAGCGTGAAGACGTACAACGTGGTCAAGTACTTGCTAAACCAGGTACAATCAAGCCACACACTAAATTCGACGCAGAAGTATACGTACTTTCTAAAGAAGAAGGTGGTCGTCACACTCCATTCTTAAATGGTTACCGTCCACAGTTCTACTTCCGTACAACTGACGTAACTGGTGCAATCCAATTACAAGACGGCGTTGAAATGGTTATGCCAGGCGACAACGTTGAAATGTCAGTAGAATTAATCCACCCAATCGCAATGGACCCAGGTCTACGTTTTGCGATTCGTGAAGGTGGTCGTACTGTAGGTGCTGGTGTTGTTGCGAAAGTAACTGCATAAGCATATTATAGTGACGGATTACGTCTCAGGTTGAGGGCTTTGGCTCTCAACTTGCATTATAGGTCAGTAGTTCAATTGGTAGAGCGTCGGTCTCCAAAACCGAATGTTGGGGGTTCGAGTCCCTCCTGACCTGCCATATTTTGAAATAAAAAGCTTGATGCTGGCTTAGTTGTTCATATAATAAGTCGCGAGTTCTACGACGAGTACAAAAATGTCGAATGATAAATCGCGTGACGCATTGAGCGACGCGCCAATTCCTCAAAGAAATAATTCTGCTGAAGTTGTTCGTTCTGGTTCGCCTTTAGATATTGTTCTATGGGTGATTGCAATAGCATTGTTGCTTTTAGCTACCATGGTGAATCAACATTTGCCAGCGTATTGGGCACCTGCAAATAATGTTTGGGTGCGCGTTGGGGCAATTTTTGCTTGTATCGTTGTGGCTTTAGGTTTATTATACGCCACCCATCAAGGTAAAGGCTTCGTTCGCTTGCTAAAAGATGCACGAGTCGAATTGCGTCGAGTAACTTGGCCAACAAAACAAGAAACAGTCACTACATCGTGGCAGGTTCTATTGGTTGTAGTTGTCGCATCATTGGTTTTATGGTGCTTTGACTATGGTTTGGGTTGGTTAATTAAGTTGATTATCGGGTAAAAGAGCTATGAAACGTTGGTACATTATTCATGCCTACTCTGGCTATGAAAAACAAGTGATGCGTTCACTTACAGAACGAATCCAGCGTAGCGCTGTTGCCGATAGCTTTGGTGATGTCCTTGTTCCTACCGAAGAAGTGGTAGAAATGAAGGATGGTAAGAAACGTAAATCTGAGCGTAAATTCTTTCCTGGCTATGTGTTAGTCGAAATGGAAATGAATGATGATACTTGGCATATCGTTAAAGAATGTCCAAAGGTTCTAGGTTTTATTGGTGGCACACCTGAAAAACCAGCACCAATCACTCAACGTGAAGCAGATGCGATTCTTGCGCGTGTACGTAATACTGGTGAAGCGCCACGTCCTAAAACGATGTTTGAACCAGGTGAAGAATTACTTGTTATTGACGGTCCATTCACAGACTTTAAAGGTGTGGTGGAAGAGGTTCAATACGATAAGTCACGTTTAACGTTGACGATTAATGTATTTAATCGACCAACTCAGGTTGAACTCGAGTTTCGCCAAGTCGAAAAAACGATTTAATCTCAATTGGTTGAAAAGCGCCCGATTTTATCGGGCATTGTTGTTGTAACAGTAATGTTGCGTAAAGATTGGGGAGCCTAGCGGCGTTTGTACCCAGAGGTATTTTAAAATGGCTAAGAAGATTGACGGCTATATCAAGCTGCAAGTTCCAGCTGGTAAAGCAAATCCATCTCCACCAATTGGTCCTGCATTAGGTCAACGTGGTGTAAACATCATGGCATTCTGTAAAGAATTCAATGCTGCTACACAAAAAGTTGAACCAGGTCTTCCAATTCCTGTAGTGATTACTGTGTACAACGACAAGTCGTTCACATTCATCATGAAAACTCCTCCAGCTTCTATTCTTCTTAAGAAAGCTGCTGGTATTCAAAAGGGTTCATCTGTACCAAACAAAACTAAAGTTGGTAAGTTGACTCGTGCTCAGTTAGAAGAAATTGCGACTACTAAAGAACCGGATTTAACTGGTGCTGATTTAGACGCACGTGTTCGTACCATCGCTGGTTCTGCACGTTCTATGGGCTTGGAAGTGGAGCTATAAGACATGGCAAAGTTAACTAAACGTCAAAAAGCCATTGCTGCTGCTGTTGAAGCAAACAAAGTTTACACTTTGGAAGAAGCAGTACAAGTTCTTAACAGCCTACCTGCTGCAAAGTTCAAAGAATCTTTGGATGTAGCTGTAAATCTTGGTGTAGACCCACGTAAATCTGACCAGGTTGTTCGTGGTGCAACTACATTACCTGCAGGTACTGGTAAAACTGTACGTGTAGCTGTATTTGCTCAAGGCGCGCAAGCAGAAGCCGCTAAAGAAGCTGGTGCTGATGTTGTAGGTTTTGATGACCTTGCTGAAAGCATCCAAGGTGGAAACCTTGACTTTGATGTTGTAATCGCTGCTCCTGACGCTATGCGTGTTGTTGGTAAGCTCGGTACAATTCTTGGTCCACGTGGTTTAATGCCAAACCCTAAAGTTGGTACTGTAACTCCTGACGTAGCGAATGCTGTTAAAAACGCTAAATCTGGTCAGGCTCGTTACCGTGTAGACAAAGCGGGTATTATCCATGCTGCGATCGGTCAAGTAGGCTTTGATGCTGCTGCTATCCGTCAAAACGTTGAAACTTTAGTTGCTGACTTGAAAAAGTTAAAACCTGCAACTTCTAAAGGTGTATACATCAAAAAGATCACTTTGAGCTCAACTATGGGTCCTGGTCTTACTGTTGATGTAAACAACGTTTCTAACTAAGTTTAGACTTAGTAAAGAATTTTAAAGTCCTGATTGGGGACAGAACTTAAATAGAAATATTTTTCTATTTGGTTGGGTAAGGCAAAGCTTTATCCCTTACTCATCAGGCGGACTTTGAATTGATAAATGAGAATTTATCAGCGTCAAAGACCTCAGGCGAAAAGATGTCATTTTCGAATAGCACTTTTCTTAATAAACCAGCCTGCGTAGACGCGGTGGTGTGATTTGTTCCTCCTCCGCGTGTAAGTCGAAAGGCTTACGAATTGGGAGTGTGCCCATTGGGTACATAAATCACCTTAGGAGGTTTTACAATGGCTCTTCTTATTGAAGACAAAAAACAGATCGTTGCGGAAGTAAGTGAAGTTGCTTCTAAGGCGTTTGCAGCCGTTGTTGCTGACTACCAAGGCTTAAGCGTAGAGCAATTAACAACACTTCGTGTTGAAGCTCGTAAGTTAGGTGTTTCTACACGTATTGTACGTAACACTTTGGCTAAACGCGCACTTCAAGATACTCAATTCAATATCTTGAACGACAACCTTGTTGGTCCAACAATTCTAGGTTTTTCAACTTCTGAAGATGACATGGGTGCAGCTGCACGTTTGTTCGAAGATTTTGCTAAAACTAACAAAGCATTTGAATTAAAAGCTGCTGCATTTGACGGCAAAGTTTATCAAGGTGCTGACGTTAGCGTAATTGCAAACCTTCCGAACCAAGAGAAAGCTCTTACTATGCTTGCCTCTGTCCTTCAAGCTCCTATTTCGAAATTGGGTCGCCTTATTACAGCGCTCAAAGAGAAAAACGAGTCAGAAGCTGCTTAATCAATTTTACACACCATTCAATATCCATTTGGAGTTATTCTCATGGCTTTAACTAACGAAGAAATCTTAAACGCAGTTGCTGAAAAAACTGTTCTTGAACTTGTTGAATTAATTTCTGCTTTCGAAGAGAAATTCAACGTTTCAGCTGCAGCTGTTGCTGTTGCTGCTCCAGCTGGTGGCGCTGCTGCTGCTGCTGAAGAACAATCTGAATTCAACGTTGAGTTGACTTCTTTCGGTGCTAACAAAGTAGCTGTAATTAAAGCAGTTCGTGAAGCAACTGGCCTTGGTCTTAAAGAAGCTAAAGACCTAGTTGAAGGTGCTCCTCAAGTTCTTAAAGAAGGCGTTTCTAAAGAAGAAGGCGAAGAACTTAAGAAGAAACTTGAAGAAGCTGGTGCTACAGTTACACTTAAGTAATTGTAAAAGGAGTCGGTTTTTAAATCGGCTCCATAAAATGGCTGATGGCTCTTGGGTCATCAGCCTTTTTGCGTTACAATAATCGGCTCGATTTTTGTTAGTTTTGTTTGATTTTTGAGAAAATCAAAATAAGACAAGTAATTTCAAATGTTTACCAATATTTTTCTTTTTTAAAAATATTGTTAAGCGTTTTTATACCACTAAAAATTGCAGCATTTGTAAACAGTGGTGGCCATATCGGCCTGCGTAATTCCTTCTGAGCCCGTTCTGCAGGCGGGCTTAGTTTACTTTCCGAGGACTCCAGATGGCATACTCATATACCGAAAAGAAACGGATCCGTAAGAATTTTGGTAAATTGCCCCAAGTAATGGATGCACCGTACTTACTTTCGATTCAGGTCGATTCGTACAGAACATTCTTGCAAGATGGCAAAACTCCAAAAAACCGCGAAGATATCGGTCTCCAAGCCGCATTTCGTTCAGTTTTTCCTATCGAAAGTTATTCTGGCAATGCTGCTTTAGAATTTGTTGAGTATAGCCTTGGTAAACCTGAGTTCGATGTACGCGAATGTATTCTTCGTGGTTCGACTTATGCGGCACCAATGCGCGTTAAAATTCGTTTGATTATTAAAGATCGCGAAACTAAATCAATTAAAGATGTACGAGAACAAGAAGTCTATATGGGTGAAATTCCACTCATGACTGAAAACGGTACATTCGTTATTAATGGTACTGAGCGTGTAATCGTATCTCAATTACATCGTTCACCAGGCGTTTTCTTTGATCACGATAAAGGTAAAACTCACTCAAGTGGTAAAGTGTTGTATTCAGCACGTATCATTCCTTACCGTGGTTCATGGTTAGACTTCGAATTTGATGCAAAAGACTTGGTTTACGTACGTATTGACCGTCGTCGTAAATTACTTGCTACTGTTGTGTTACGTGCATTAGGTTATAACAACGAACAAATCTTGAACTTGTTCTATGAAAAAGTACCTGTGTATCTTGACATGGGCAGTTACCAAATTGACCTAGTACCTGAACGTTTACGTGGGGAAATGGCACAATTTGATATTGCTGATAATGACGGTAAAGTTATTGTTGAGCAAGGTAAACGTATCAATGCTCGTCATGTACGTCAAATGGAAGCTGCTGGTTTAACAAAACTTTCAGTTCCTGATGAATACTTATATGAACGTATCATTGCTGAAAATATTACTTTACGTGATGGTGAAGTAATTGCTGCTAATACGTTGTTAAGCCATGAAGTTATGGTGAAACTGGCAGAAGGTGGTGTTAAACAGTTCAATATCTTGTTTACGAACGATATTGATCGTGGTTCGTTTGTTGCTGATACATTACGAGCAGACACAACAGCTGGCCGTGAAGAAGCTTTAGTTGAAATTTATAAAGTAATGCGTCCGGGTGAGCCGCCAACAAAAGAAGCTGCTGAAAACTTATTCAATAACTTATTCTTCTCTTCTGAGCGTTATGACTTATCTCCAGTAGGTCGTATGAAGTTCAACCGTCGTTTGGGTCGTCCATACGAAGTTGGTACTGACCAGAAGTCACGTGAAGTAGAAGGTATTTTATCGCACGAAGATATCATTGATGTATTACGTACATTGGTTGAAATCCGTAACGGTAAAGGTGAAGTCGACGATATCGATCACTTAGGTAACCGTCGTGTACGTTCTGTTGGTGAAATGACTGAAAACCAATTCCGTGTTGGTTTGGTACGTGTTGAACGTGCAGTTAAAGAACGTTTAAGCCAAGCAGAAACAGATAACTTGTCTCCACAAGATCTAATTAACGCGAAACCAGTTGCTGCTGCAATCAAAGAATTCTTTGGTTCAAGCCAATTATCTCAGTTCATGGACCAAAACAACCCATTATCTGAGATTACGCATAAGCGTCGTGTATCAGCGCTTGGGCCTGGTGGTTTAACACGTGAGCGTGCGGGCTTTGAGGTGCGTGACGTACATCAAACTCACTATGGTCGTGTATGTCCAATTGAAACACCTGAAGGTCCAAACATTGGTTTGATCAACTCGCTTTCTGTATATGCAAAAGCAAATGACTTCGGTTTCTTGGAAACACCTTACCGTAAAGTAGTAGATGGTCGTGTAACTGATGCAGTTGAATACCTTTCTGCTATTGAGGAAGTAGGTACTGTTATTGCACAGGCCGACTCTGCAGTAGATAAAGATGGCAACTTAACAGAAGAGTTTGTTTCTGTTCGTCATCAAGGTGAATTCGTACGTATGCCACCAGAAAAAGTGACGCATATGGACGTTTCTGCTCAGCAGGTTGTATCTGTTGCTGCATCACTTATTCCATTCCTTGAACACGATGACGCGAACCGTGCGCTTATGGGTTCAAACATGCAACGTCAGGCAGTTCCTACTCTACGTGCGGATAAACCGCTTGTAGGTACAGGTATGGAAGCGAACGTTGCACGTGACTCAGGTGTGTGTGTAATCGCAAACCGTGGTGGTGCAATTGAATACGTAGATGCTTCACGTATCGTTATTCGTGTAAACGAAGATGAAATGATTGCTGGTGAGGCTGGTGTAGACATCTATAACCTCATTAAATATACGCGTTCTAACCAGAACACTTGTATCAACCAAAATATTATCGTGAATTTGGGCGACAAAGTTGCTCGCGGTGATATCTTGGCAGACGGTCCGTCTACAGATATGGGTGAGCTTGCGCTTGGTCAAAACATGCGCGTTGCGTTCATGACTTGGAACGGTTACAACTACGAAGACTCGATCTTATTATCTGAGCGTGTACTTCAAGAAGACCGTTTAACTTCTATTCATATTCAAGAATTATCTTGTGTAGCGCGTGATACTAAGTTAGGTGCAGAAGAAATTACTGCCGATATTCCTAACGTTGGTGAAGCTGCACTTTCTAAGCTTGATGAATCAGGTATCGTTTATATCGGTGCTGAAGTTACAGCAGGTGACATCCTTGTTGGTAAAGTAACGCCTAAAGGTGAAACTCAGTTAACTCCTGAAGAAAAATTGCTTCGTGCAATCTTTGGTGAGAAAGCAGCTGATGTTAAGGATTCATCTTTACGTGTTCCATCTGGTACAAAAGGTACAGTTATCGATGTTCAAGTCTTCACTCGTGATGGCTTAGAGAAAGATGACCGTGCATTGGCGATCGAAAAAGCACAACTTGATGCTTACCGTAAAGACTTGAAAGAAGAATACAAGATCTTTGAAGAAGCAGCTCGTGAGCGTGTAATTCGTTTGCTTAAAGGCCAAGAGTCTAATGGCGGTGGTTCAACTAAACGTGGTGACAAACTCGTTGAAGAGGTGTTATCTGGTTTAGAGCTTGTTGATTTACTTGAAATTCAACCGGCAGATGAAGCAATCGCTGAGCGTTTAACTCAAATTCAAGTGTTCTTAAAAGAAAAGAGCGCAGAAATTGACGAGAAATTCGCTGAGAAGAAACGTAAGCTTGCTACAGGTGATGAATTAACAACTGGCGTATTGAAAGTTGTTAAAGTTTACTTAGCTGTTAAACGTCGTATTCAGCCTGGTGATAAGATGGCTGGTCGTCACGGTAACAAGGGTGTTGTATCTAACATCTTACCTGTTGAAGATATGCCACACGATGCTAACGGTGTACCAGTAGATATCGTATTGAACCCGTTGGGCGTACCATCTCGTATGAACGTGGGTCAGATTCTTGAGACTCACTTGGGTATGGCGGCTAAAGGGCTTGGCGATAAAATCGAGAAAATGTTGAAAGAACAGCGTACAGTTTTAGAACTGCGTGAATTCTTAGACAAGATTTATAACAAAGTCGGTGGTGAGCAAGAAGATCTTGATAGCTTAACTGATGCTGAAGTCTTAGCTCTTTCAGGCAACTTACGTGCTGGTGTGCCTTTGGCTACGCCTGTATTTGATGGTGCTGAAGAAAGTCAAATTAAAGACTTACTTGAGTTAGCTGGTATCTCTCGTACAGGTCAAACAGTATTGTATGATGGCCGTACTGGTGAACAGTTTGACCGTCCTGTAACTGTAGGTTACATGTACATGCTCAAATTGAACCACTTGGTTGATGACAAGATGCATGCTCGTTCAACAGGTTCTTACTCTCTTGTTACACAGCAACCGCTTGGTGGTAAAGCACAATTCGGTGGTCAGCGTTTCGGTGAGATGGAAGTCTGGGCACTTGAAGCTTACGGTGCTGCATATACACTCCAAGAGATGTTAACTGTTAAGTCGGATGACGTTGAAGGTCGTACACGTATCTACAAGAATATTGTAGATGGTAACCATTATATGGATCCGGGTATGCCTGAATCGTTCAACGTATTGACCAAAGAGATCCGTTCTTTAGGTATCAACATTGAACTGAAAAATGGTGACTAAGTCGTAAGACTCACGATTTTTTAGGTAAAAACAATATTTGTGACCCAGTCGGGTAAGCGTTGCTTCCCGACACACGGAGAAAAAAATTGAAAGACTTGCTCGATATCATGCGTAAGAAAACGGACTCAGATGGTCATGCACCAATTGAGTTTGACCGTATCCGTATTGGTCTTGCGTCACCAGAAATGATTAAGTCATGGTCTCATGGTGAAGTTAAAAAACCTGAGACAATTAACTACCGTACCTTTAAACCAGAACGTGATGGTTTGTTCTGTGCCAAAATTTTTGGTCCAGTAAAAGATTACGAATGCTTGTGTGGTAAATACAAGCGTATGAAATACAAAGGCGTCATTTGTGAAAAATGTGGCGTTGAAGTAACTACAGCGAAAGTTCGTCGTGAACGTATGGGTCACATTGAACTTGCTTCTCCAGTTGCACATATCTGGTTCTTAAAATCGTTACCGAGTCGTATCGGTTTATTACTTGATATGACACTTCGTGATATCGAACGCGTATTGTATTTTGAATCATACGTTGTAACTGACCCTGGTATGACTCCGTTTGAAAAGTATCAACTTTTAACAGACGAAGAATACTTCAATGCACTTGAAGAACACGGTGATGAATTCACTGCGAAAATGGGTGCAGAAGCGGTTCAGGACTTGTTGAAAGATATCGATCTTGAAGCTGAAATCGCACGTTTACGTGAAGAAATCCCTCAAACAACTTCTGAAACGAAGTTGAAAAAAGCGTCTAAGCGCTTGAAATTGATGGAAGCATTCAAAGATTCAAACAACAAGCCAGAATGGATGGTGATGAATGTACTTCCTGTACTTCCACCTGATTTACGTCCATTAGTTCCACTTGAAGGTGGTCGTTTCGCGACTTCTGACTTGAACGATTTATATCGTCGTGTCATTAACCGTAACAACCGTTTGAAGCGTCTTCTTGACCTTGCTGCTCCAGATATCATCGTACGTAACGAAAAACGTATGTTACAAGAGTCTGTAGATGCATTGCTTGATAACGGTCGTCGTGGTCGTGCGATTACTGGTTCTAACAAACGTCCATTAAAATCTTTGGCAGATATGATCAAAGGTAAACAAGGTCGTTTCCGTCAGAACTTATTAGGTAAGCGTGTTGACTATTCTGGTCGTTCGGTAATTACTGTAGGCCCTACTTTACGTCTTCACCAATGTGGTCTTCCGAAGAAAATGGCACTTGAATTATTCAAGCCATTCATTTTCGCGAAGCTACAAGCTTCAGGTCAGGCGACTACCATTAAAGCTGCGAAGAAAATGGTTGAGCGTGAGACTCCGGAAGTTTGGGACGTTCTTGCTTCTGTAATTCGTCAACATCCAGTCATGTTGAACCGTGCGCCAACACTTCACCGTTTAGGTCTTCAAGCATTTGAACCTATTCTTATTGAAGGTAAGGCAATCCGTCTTCACCCACTCGTTTGTGCTGCGTTTAACGCCGACTTCGATGGTGACCAAATGGCGGTACACGTTCCATTGACACTCGAAGCACAGTTAGAAGCTCGTGCATTGATGATGTCAACAAACAACATCTTGTCACCAGCAAACGGTGAGCCAATCATCGTTCCTTCTCAGGACGTTGTCTTGGGTCTTTACTACATCACACGTGATGCCGTAAATGCTAAAGGTGAAGGCATGGTGTTCGCGGATACTCATGAAGTAAACCGTGCACTTGCTACTGGTCAAGTTGCAATCCATGCGCGTGTTAAAGTACGTGTACACCAAACTGTTATCAATGAAAATGGTGAACGTGAACACCAAACTATTATTGTTGATACAACACCTGGTCGTTGTTTGCTTTGGGAAATTGTTCCACAAGGCTTAAGCTTTGACATGATCAACCTTGAGATGACTAAAAAGAACATCTCTAAATTGATCAACTCTTGCTATCGTAAACTTGGTTTGAAAGATACAGTTATCTTTGCTGACCAATTAATGTACTTGGGCTTCCGTCAAGCGACTCGTTCAGGTGTATCTGTAGGTATGGAAGACATGCTCATTCCACCTACTAAGCACACGATTATTGATAAAGCAGAAACAGAAGTTCGTGAAATCGAACAACAGTTCGAACAAGGTTTCGTAACTGCTGGTGAGCGTTATAACAAAGTTGTCGATATCTGGGCGCGTACAAACGACCAAGTTGCTAAAGCAATGATGGATAACTTGTCTTATACACTTGTTAAAAACAAACAAGGTGAAGACGAGAAACAAAAATCATTCAACAGCATCTATATGATGTCTGACTCTGGTGCCCGTGGTAGTGCGGCACAGATTCGTCAGCTTGCTGGTATGCGTGGTTTGATGGCAAAACCGGATGGCTCGATTATTGAGACTCCGATTAAAGCGAACTTCCGTGAAGGTTTAACAGTACTTCAGTACTTTATTTCAACACACGGTGCTCGTAAAGGTTTGGCCGATACAGCATTGAAAACTGCGAACTCTGGTTACTTGACTCGTCGTCTTGTAGACGTAGCGCAAGACTTGGTAATTACTGAACCTGATTGTGGTACAGCGGGTGGTTTAGTAATGACTCCATTCATTCAGGGTGGTGATGTCATCGAGCCATTACGTGACCGCGTATTAGGTCGTGTAACTGCTGAAGACGTACGTCGTGCATCTGATGATGAAGTTGTATTACCTCGTGGTACGTTAATTGACGAGAAAATCGCAGCTCAGCTTGAAGAGGCTGGTGTCGATGAAGTTAAAGTACGCTCTGTAATCGCATGTGAATCAACATTCGGTGTGTGTGCTCGTTGTTATGGTCGTGACCTTGCACGCGGTCACTTGGTAAACCCAGGTGAATCAGTAGGTGTAATGGCTGCACAATCAATCGGTGAGCCAGGTACACAGTTAACGATGCGTACGTTCCACGTAGGTGGTGCTGCGAGCCGAACTTCTGCTGCGAACAGTGTTCAAGTACGTAACAAAGGTACTGTACGTTTCCATAACGTGAAAACTGTACAACATGCAAAAGGCCACTTGGTTTCAGTTTCACGTTCAGGTGAAATTGGTATTGCCGATGATTTAGGTCGTGAGCGTGAGCGTTACAAACTTCCTTACGGTGCAAGCATCTTGTTGAAAGATGGTGAAGCTGTAGAAGCTGGCGGTATCGTAGCGACTTGGGATCCGCATACACATCCATTGGTAACAGAAGTTGCTGGTAAAGCGCGTTTCAGCCAAATCGCTGATGGCGTAACTGCAACATCGAAAACTGATGATGCAACTGGTATGACTACTGTTGAAATCTTGCCTGTAACAGCTCGTCCTGCTTCTGGTAAAGATCTACGTCCTGCAATTGTGTTGGATACAACAGATGGCGGCGAACAGTTCTACTTCTTACCACAAAACACAATCGTAACTGTCCGTGATGGCGAAACGATTGGTGTGGGTGACGTTATTGGTCGTGTACCACAAGAAACATCACGTACTCGTGATATTACCGGTGGTCTTCCGCGTGTAGCTGACTTGTTCGAAGCGCGTAAGCCAAAAGAGCATGCGATTCTTGCTGAAGTATCAGGTGTTGTAAGCTTCGGTAAAGAGACTAAGGGTAAAAACCGTTTGATAATTACTCCGGATGATGGTTCTGAGATTTACGAAGAATTGATTCCAAAATGGCGTCAAATCAACGTATTCGAAGGCGAGCATGTAAACCGTGGTGAGACTATTTCTGATGGTCCACAAAACCCACATGACATCTTGCGTTTGAAGGGCGAAGTTGCATTAACTAACTACATCGTGAACGAAGTTCAAGACGTTTACCGTCTCCAAGGTGTAAAAATCAACGATAAGCACATTGAAGTTATCGTACGTCAAATGTTGCGTAAAGTTGATATCACTGATGGCGGTGATACAAGCTTCATCAAAGGCGAGCAAGTGGATTACATCCGTGTTGTTCAAGAGAACCAAGCTGTCTTGGCTCAGAACAAGTTCCCTGCGAAGTTTGAACGTCAATTGATGGGTATTACTAAAGCGTCGCTTTCTACTGACTCGTTCATCTCTGCTGCATCGTTCCAGGAAACAACTCGTGTGTTAACTGAAGCTGCTGTAACAGGTAAAGAAGATGATTTACGTGGCTTGAAAGAAAACGTTGTAGTTGGTCGCTTAATTCCAGCAGGTACTGGTCTTGCATACCACTTAGAACGTCGTCGTCAAGAAGCAGAAGCTGCAGAGCATGAGCTTCATAATGACTTCAGTGAAGTAGACCAAGCATTTAGCCAAGCATTAAACTCAGAACAATTCTAAGTTTAAACTAGCACTGAAAAAGGCACCTCAGGGTGCCTTTTTTATTTATAGTTATTTTTAACAATTAAGAGTTGTAATTACATAAATATATTAAAGATCCATTAATTTATTACTTAAGCGGGATAAAGACTCCACATAAACATATTAGGCTACATATTTCTGAGGACTGGAGTATTTCTAATGAAAAAAATGATGATGATTGTTAGTGTTGGCCTGATGTCTACAACTTTGTTTGTTGGTTGCCAGAATGCAAGCCCAGAAAGTAAACGTATTGGATCAGCAGCGATTGGTGGTGGTGCCGGTGGTGCCGTAGGAAAACACGTGGGCGGTAATATCGGGGCAGGTCTAGGAGCGGCACTCGGTGCAGGTGTTGCTGCTAATGCAAAAGGATCTAGCAGTAAAACAGTACGTAATAGTGCAATTGGTGCTGGTGTTGGTGCTGTCTTGGGTGGTGCAATCATTGGTGGTGACACTGGCGCTGCAGCTGGAGGAGCACTTGGTGGTAGTGCGGGTGCAGCTTATGAAGAGAAGAAAGGGAAGTACTAAAACTATTTCTAATAATATCTAAACCTAGAAGTCTTTAACTTGTTAAGGACTTCTTTTTTATAATTAAAATTTTGATTGATAATTATGAATAGAAGAGCTTTACAAAATATCAATCGATTAGGACAGACGGATAACACAATCTGACTAAATTCCTCATAAAAGAGGATTATTCTTTTTATTAGAACAGGTATTGGGAGTATGGCCATGAAAAAAACAATTGGATTAGTTTCTGCTTTAATGTTGTCTACACTTGTGTTTACGGGCTGCCAAAATATGAGTCCATCTGACCAGCGTATTGGTGCTGCAGCAGCAGGTGGTGCACTAGGTGGTGGCTTAGGTAACCATGTAGGCGGTGGTGTTGGTGCAGGCTTAGGTGCAGCAGTAGGTGCTGGTGTTGGTTCAAATAGCCAAGGTGGTAGTAAACAGACAACGACTAAGAGTGCGATTGGTGCTGGTATCGGTTCAGTCGTAGGTAAAGCACTGATCGGTGGTGACTCTGGTGCTGCAATTGGTGGTGCGATCGGTGGTGGTGCTGGTGCTGCGATTGAAGAAAAAAGATAAAAATTTAGCAAATAAAAAAATAAGCGCTTTTAGCGCTTATTTTTTTATTGAGGGAAAGGTTTTGCTTTTTTACGTCTGATATAAAGCGTTTTTTGAACCTCTGCAATTCTTACTCCAGATTCATCAAAAATGTTTAGATGATAGGTTCTTAAAACAGGTTCATAGTTTTCGGCGAGTTCACGGATTTGTTCAATTTCAGCTAAATCGACTCGTATATCTGCATGTACTGTACTTCGGCCAGGGGACAGAAAATTAATTTCAGCTGCTTTGTCCCAAACAATATATTTTGATCCGAGATGATGCATCAGAATCATCATATAAAACGGGTCAACCATTGAATAAAGACTTCCACCAAAATGTGTACCGACTAAATTTTGGTTTTTCCAAGTCAGCGGCATCTTTACACGCACATGGCAAAGTTCTAAATTCATGATTTCAATATAAATCCCTGCGCCACGATAAGGGGGGTAGTGATTAAATAGAAATTTTGAAATCGTAGGATTGTTCTGAAGTCTTCTTAAAATAGCCATAATAGTCAATTTTTTTTATTGCAACAGTATTCATACTAGATAAGTATCATCTTTTTTATATTGATGGCAATGCTCTATCCGACTAACGACATGATCGATTGAAAAACAAGATAGGAAATGATTATGCAGCCAAAAGTTCATACAGTAACAACAAGTGATCAACAAACGCTTTGTGCTAAAACATGGGGTGACGAAAAAAATACTCCCTTGGTTTTAGTGCATGGCTATCCAGACAATCAAGAAGTATGGGAATCAATCATTGAGCATTTAATCAATGACTTCTATATTGTTACTTACGATGTACGTGGAGCTGGTTTGTCATCTATACCAAAACGTATACGTGATTACCGTTTAGAGCGTTTATCTCTAGATCTCCAAGAAGTTATTGATGAGTTATTGCCAAATCGTCAATTCCATATGGCTGCACATGATTGGGGTTCGATTCAGTCTTGGGAGTCGGTCACTGAGCCTAAGTTCAAAGGTCGTTTATTATCATACACCACCATTTCTGGACCATGTCTTGATCATGCTGCTTTATTTTTACGTGATAAATTTAAATCTTCACCAGCTCAAATCTTAAAAATTTTAACTAAATCTTGGTATATCGGGGCATTCCATCTTCCGTTATTAGCACCCACTGTATGGTCTCTTTTTAGTCCAGAAAAATGGGGTAAAGTTCTTACTCAGTTGGAAAGGAAAAGTAATTTACCTTTAAATAATAATATTAATGCTGATGGTAAATATGGCATTAATTTATATCGTGCCAATTTTATTCCTCGCTTAACTGGCCCACGTCAACGTTATGCACAGTGCCCAGTAAAAGCTGTTATTTTAAAATATGATACTTTTGTAAGCCCAGAATACATCACTGAGGCCATGCCAAAGTGGGTTGAAAAATTTGAATATGTAGAGCTTAATGCAAATCACTGGGCCATTCTGAGTGAGCCAGAGAAAATAGCAACTCATATTCGTGAGTTTATTAAAGCTCAAGCGTAACAGTTAAATAACTGCATAAAACTGTTAATTCGGCGATATTTTCGGCTTCATAGATATGAATCTGCTAGAATATCGCCTTTTGTTTTGCTCTGAACTTATTCATGAATGCTGTCGTTATTGCGATTGCAGTGATGTTCTTATTATCACTGGCGCGCGTTTCTGTCGTACTGACTTTAGTGGTTTCTGCCATTGTGGGCGGCCTCGTAGCAGGTTTAAGCCTTTCTCAAACCGTTGAAGCTTTTAACGCTGGTCTTGGCGATGGTGCTGAAGTTGCACTTGCCTATGCAGTGTTAGGGGCATTTGCTCTGGCTCTATCAAAATCTGGTTTACCTGATTTACTTGCCCATAAGCTGATTGGTTTATTGGGAATGGAAGCTGGGAAAAGCCGTCAGACTAAAGTGAAGTATCTCCTCTTAGGTATTTTATTAATTTCTGCTATTTTCTCTCAAAACCTTATTCCAGTTCATATTGCCTTTATTCCTGTACTGGTTCCGCCACTACTACGGGTAATGAACCATTTAAAATTAGACCGCCGCGCCGCAGCCTGTGTACTTACGCTAGGTTTGGTTGGTACTTATATTTTTCTTCCGGTTGGATTTGGTGCAATTTTCCTTGAACAGATTCTGATGGGAAATATCAACAAAATTGGGGCAGCGTACGGTTTACATGTTGATCGAGCAATGATGCCAATTGGCATGGCTATTCCTGTTTTAGGTATGGTGTTAGGCACCTTGGTTGCTGTATTTATTAGCTATCGTAAACCAAGAATTTATGCTGATCGTGCGATTACGCCTGTGACTACGATTGATTTAGATAAACCTATTCGTGCAACTACTCAAGTTGAAACAGCCGACTTAAAAGCAGATGCTGAAGAGTTAAAGCATGAAGCAGAGCAAGCACCAGTTATTGCAAAGAAAACGATCTTGATGGCACTGCTCGCAATTGGCTTGACACTTGCTGCACAGCTGTATTCAGGTTCGATGATTTTGGGTGGTTTAGTCGGTTTTGCTGTTCTATCTACTGCCGGAATTTTTAAATGGCAAGATGCAGATGATGTCTTTGTACAAGGCATGCGAATGATGGCTTTAGTGGGCTTCATCATGATTTCTGCTGCCGGTTTCGCCTCAGTAATGACTCATACTGGTGATATTAATCAGCTAGTAAATGGTGTAGTCGAGATTATTGGAGATAACCGCGCGCTTGCTGCTTTCCTAATGCTTTGTATTGGCTTATTTGTGACAATTGGTATTGGTTCATCTTTCTCAAGTGTTCCTGTATTAGCTGTTATTTACGTGCCTTTATGCGTGCAGTTTGGTTTCTCACCATTAGCAACGATTGCACTTATTGGTACAGCAGCAGCATTAGGTGATGCTGGATCGCCAGCCTCTGACTCAACCTTAGGGCCAACAGCTGGTTTAGGTGTAGATGGGCAACATGACCATATTTGGGATACAGTCGTACCTACCTTTATTCACTTTAATATTCCGCTATTAATTTTTGGCTGGATTGCTGCAATGGTTTTATAAAGTTTTTATAAAATATTAAAGTAGAAACCTTCTTAATAATGATCTTTAGATTTAAATTAAGAAGGTTTTTTATTTTTTAAATAAAACATGTATTCAAAATAAATTATATTAAAACACTCGGAATTTTAAAGTATATTAAAATGGTTGGTGATATAAAATAATCTTGATTAATGAGGTTGGAATAAAAACCTATTAAAATGGTTGGATAATATATAATTTTATTTAAAACAGTAGTTTAAAAATAAACTATAAAATAATTTTATAATGAGTATTGCATGGATTTAAAATAAATGTTTATTATAAATATAAATAAGGTTGGAGATATTAAAGTGTTTAAAAAAGCTTTGGTTATTGCATTAATGGGGATGTCTTCTTTTACTTTTGCTGGTAACTGGCAAGTGAAATTTGGTGGTAGTGTTATTGCTCCATCAGAAGATACAACAACGGATTTAGGTGTAGTAAAAGCAGATCATGAATATGCATTTACACCATCTGTAGAATACTTTTTTGGTCAATCTCCATTTTCTGCAGAATTATTATTAGCAACACCTATTAATCATGATGTATTGCTAGATGGTAAAAATGCAGCACGTATAAAACAATTACCACCAACAATTACTGCAAAATATCATTTTAAAAATTCGACTCGTTTCACACCGTATATTGGTATTGGTGCTACAGCATTTATTCCTTGGGATGAAGAAGGGGCGGCAGTAAAAGTTAAAGAAGATTTTGGCGTGGCAGGTCAAGTTGGCTTTAATTTCCAACCTGCTGATGCTAAAAACTGGGGTGTATTTGTAGATGTACGTTATGCTGATATTAGTCCTGAAGTAACAATTGATCCATCAATTGCTAACTACAAGTTTGATCTAGATATTAATCCTTTTGTTTACACTTTGGGTTATAGCTATAAATTTTAAGCATAATAATAAATAGAAAAATATAATAATAAACCTAGACTCAGGCACCTCACATATATTTTATGTGAGGTTTTTTTATGGATTTTATTTGCACTAAAAAAGCATAAAACAGACAGTTTTACACATATTTTCTGCAAGTTTTTTTCTAAACTAATTTCTATTCATTACAAGCATGGGAATAAAAACATGAATAACAAATTAGCGATTTGTTTAGCACTCTTGAGCGGTATTGCTTTTACTCAAAATTTACAAGCTGCAAGTTTTTCTTGCGATGCTGCAAAAACGAAAACGGAAAAAAGTATTTGTAAAAACCGTTCTTTAAATGATGCAGATGTAAAAATGGCAACGACGTATCAAATCGTTCTGCATGCTTTACCTATGGGTGGGCGAGATAATCAGAAAGATACTCAGCAGCAATGGCTGAAAAAAAGAAATGCCTGTGCTGCCAATGTCAGTTGTATTAGCAAAGCTTACCAACAACGTCAAAAGCAGTTAGATACGATATTGCAAGATAGAGTGTTAAGCCAAGGCCCATTTTAACTAGAGTAAAAATTTTTAATATTCAGGATTGAAAAATTCTAGAAGTACTCCATTCATAAAGCATTCGAGAACAAACAGCTTCAAAATTTAAGGAGTGATTTATGAGTGAACAAGCATCACAAAATTATAGTTTCCAAGCAGAAGTAGCTCAGCTTTTACATTTAGTGACGCATTCTCTCTATTCTAACCCTGAGATTTTCTTACGTGAGCTTATCTCTAATGCATCAGATGCATGTGATAAGTTACGTTTTGAAGGAATTAATCATCCTGAATATTATGAAAATGATCCAGACTTACATGTACGAATCAGCTTAAATAAAGAAGATAAAACGTTAACGATTTCTGATAACGGTATTGGTTTAAGCCAACAAGAAGCAATTGATAACTTGGGTACAATTGCTAAGTCAGGCACTAAAGATTTCATGTCAAAATTGACTGGCGATCAAAAAGCAGATGCTCAGTTGATTGGTCAATTCGGTGTGGGTTTCTATTCTGGTTTTATTGTTGCCGACAAAATTACGGTTGAATCACGCCGTGCAGGCTTAGATGCATCTGAAGGGGTGCGCTGGATTAGTGGTGGTACAGGCGAGTTTGAAGTTCAGCAAATTGATAAGGCCTCACGTGGTACTGACATTATTCTTCACTTACGTGATGATGCGCTTGATTATTTAGAATCTTACAAAGTTAAGCAAATCGTTAATAAATACTCTGACCACATTAGCTTGCCAATTGAAATGCAAAAAGAAGTTTGGCAGGAAGAAGAGGTTGCTGAAGGTGAAGAGCCTAAAGGCGGCCGAATGGTCAAAACTGACGAGTGGGAAGCGATTAACTCGGCAAGTGCTTTATGGACACGTAACAAGAGTGAAGTGACTGAAGAGCAATATATTGAGTTTTATAAAAACTTAACTCATGACTTTGAAGCACCACTGGCTTGGGCACATAACCGTGTTGAAGGTAGTACGGAATATACCCAATTACTCTATATTCCAAGTAAAGCTCCACATGACATTTTTACTCGTGAAGCAAAAGCGGGAATTAAACTATATGTAAAACGCGTCTTTATTATGGATGATGCGGATAATTTAATTCCGAACTATTTACGCTTTGTTCAAGGTGTAGTGGACAGTGCTGATTTGCCGCTTAATGTTAGCCGTGAGTTGTTGCAAGAAAGCCGTGATGTCAAAACGATTCGTGAAGGTAATGCACGCCGTGTATTAACTGTACTTGATGGTTTGGCTAAATCGGAAGATGAAAAAGACCAAGAAAAATTCAAGACTTTCTACAGTGAATTTGGTTCAGTACTTAAAGAAGGCTTGGGCGAAGACTTTGGTAACCGTGAACGTATTTTAAAATTATTACGTTATGCGACTTCAACAAATGATGAAGTAACGACTTCTTTTGCTGATTATAAGGCACGTATGAAAGAGGGCCAAAAAGCCATCTATTATGTGACTGCTGACAGTCTAGCAGCAGCGAAAAACTCGCCGCAGCTTGAGTTGTTTAAGAAAAAAGGTATTGAAGTGTTATTAATGGCAGAGCGTGTTGACGAATGGGCAATGAATTTTGTCCAAGAGTTTGACGGTACGCCATTAAAGAATGTATCTAAAGGCGCGGTTGATTTAGGTGATTTGCAAGATGCCGAAGAGAAAAAGGCACTTGAGCAAGCGGCTGAACAGTTTAAGCCTGTGGTTGAGAAATTAAGTGATTCGTTGAAGGCTAAAACTAAAGAAGTACGTGTAACAACTCGTTTGGTAGATTCTCCTGCATGTTTAGTAACAAGTGAGGGTGAGTTGTCTCCTCAACTTATTCGTATGCTTAAACAAGCGGGGCAAGCTGTACCTGAAATCAAGCCAATTTTAGAAATTAACCCTGAGCATCCTTTGGTGAAAAAACTTGAAGGTTCAGAACAGTTTGATGATTTGGCAAACGTGATTTTTGATCAGGCTGTGATTGCAGAAGGTGGTTTACCAGAAGACCCTGCAGCTTATGTGAAGCGTATTAATAGCTTATTGTTGAAATAATTTTTTGATATAAAAAAGCCTCTGAACTGTCAGGGGCTTTTTTGTGGATAAAGAAAGAGTTATCCACAACTTGATGATTTTTGGTTAAAAATTAACTTCAAGATTCATTTGCACACTAAGTTGATGCTTAGGATCATCATCAATATGATTAAAAAAATTAAGATCATTTTGCATAAAAATCCAATCTCGCCATATAGGCTGACGCCATGAAATATAAGGACCCCAGCTATTTAGTCGCATATCATTTTTGGTATATACACCACCGCTATAAATACCGTAAGTCAGACTATTATCTTTTACAAACTCAAATTGTTGAAAAGTCCAATTGCCCCAGTTGTAATCTTCATTTTCGCTCTTGTTCAAATTAAATTTATTAGAAAATAATGTGTTATCTTGCATTTTTTGCGTTAGGTTTAGCGTGGTTTCAGTGTAGTTTCGGCTAGTAGAGCCATAGCGAAATATCTGCTCTGTATCAAAGCTAATGTTATGTCTCAAATTCCATTTCTTTTTTGCCAGAAACTGGACATACACATCACTCTCAGAGTTAGATCCTAAATCAAGGTCATTTTCAAAAGGCATCCATGTTGAAATGGTGGCCCAGCTTGCACTCAGTGGATTAGTAGCCGAAACCTGTACTGATGAGGTCTTCTTCTTTTTCTTACCAAAGGTTTTATAAGTTTGTTCAGGCTGAGTCGCACGTTTCCATAACGTATCATTTCCAAATACAGCCATAAGTTCTTGAATTAAACCAGCATCAGATAAAGCATTGTGTGCTTCTACTTCACAAGGTGAGTGTGAAAGTGATTGTCTTTTTACTTTAGCGAAGCTTGTAGAAGAATAGGGGTAACGCCGTGACCGTTGGTGTTTTAAAGAGTTATAAAAAAATTGAGTATGTGGAAGTAAAGCTAATAGACCTAAATTATAAATACAAATGAAGACTGTCGATTTATTTTGAAGTGGAGAAGAAGAAAATTGATTCATTTTTAAAGATAAGGAATCAAAAATAAAATTAGAACAAAACTTTAAAAGGCTAATCTTAAAATTTTATTTAAAAGTATTTTATTCTTCATCACCTTGGATAAGGTTCCAAGGTGATGCTATTTAGCTTAAAAGAGTGCTTCTAAGCGTAAGAAGGTACTAACAAAATGATTACGATCTTCACGGTGGTCATTAAAGTAATTTACATCGCCTTGTACAAAGAACCATTCCCGTAAAACGGGTTGGCGCCATGAAACAAACGGTCCCCAACTGTTTAAACGTAAGTCATTGTCGTTGTAATAACCACTTGTATAAATACCATAGTTAAAACGATTGTTTGCAAAGAAACTGTGCTCACGGAAAGTTCGGTTTTCCCAAGCTAGATCATCGTCTTGATCATCAGCATAGGTCAGGCTGAACTGATTCGATAAAAACGGTTGATTTGGCCTAGCATGTGTAAGTTCAAGATTGGTACGCAGATAGTTTTCGCTATCTATGCCGTAACGATAAATTTGCTCTGCATAAAACTTAAAATCATTACGAAGTTGCCAGTCTCTTGATGCTTTTAAACGAACATAAATATCGTCTCCAGAACGAATACCTAAGTCAGCATCTGTTTCAAAAGGTAACTTTTTCGAGAAATTTGACCAACGTAAAGCGATTGAGCTGTTGTCATCTCGAGTTCGTTTACCATCTAACTTTTTATTTGGATCTTGATTGGGATTCTGATTGACATTGGCTGGGCTATTATTAAATTCGTCATCTAAAGAGTCATCACCAAATACCACGCTAATGCGTTTCTCTAGAGTAGGTAATTTAATCTTACCACGAATTCTGGGTTTGATTTCATAGTTATCGTATTCATTCCAATAGTTATCGACCATGACACGAATGGTTGCGGTAGCTGGCTTTTGTGGATCGACTTCACCAAACCAATTATCAATTTTTTCAGAAGTACGATCGGCCCAATTACGAATTTTCTTTTGCTTACGGTCAACCCAGGTTTGATCTTCTGTTTGTTCGGTAGGTGGAACAATAGGTTGATTAGACTGCTCTGGAAAAATGGTTGGAGTCGCGTCCACCCAGCGCGGAATTTGATCTAACAGATTTTCATCTGAGTTAACTTCGGTTTGTACTCCAGATGATGTACTTCCTACTTGTTGGTTTGTAGAAGAAGAGGCAGTCTCTGCATGAGCGATGCATACTGAACCAAATCCAATAGTTAAAAGTGCAAAAAGCTGCCGATATGGCATTACATGAAATGTTTTCATATCTATCTTTATGTTTTGTTGTTGTTTCCACTTTTGTTGATTTTTCTAATAAAATCAAGAGGGAGACACAAAAGTTAAGTAAATTTAACTTTTTTTACATATTTGAAATAAATGAAAAAGTTTAAGCTAGTAGCGGTTATTTTTAGCCAAAAAAAATCCCCCAGTGAAGGGGGACGATAGATCAAGGAAACTTTAAATTCCGATCATTAAACACATAAAAAACAGAACATTACAGCGCGAATATTCTAAGCGGCAATAATAAACTGATTTTTAGCAATTAGATAGTTCTTTTTTTAGAACGCTCTATTGCTAAAATGGTGATAAAACATACGATTTGATCACATTTTAATTGTGTTGATCTATTTCTGTGGAATATCACATGATTCATCAGTACAAACAGCTGCATCATCTTGCTCGACTTCTTCAGTATTTGCTTTGATTTGCGCTTTTTCTAAAACTTGTAAAAAGACTTCACGAGGTTGAGCACCAGCAAGCGCGATTCTTTGGTCGAATACAAAAAATGGCACACCAGTTACATTGAGCTGCTCTTGGGCAATTTTTTCATCATGGCGGACAAAGTCAGATAGTTCATTGGTATCTAATACATATTCAACTTCAGCATTATCTAAACCAATACGAGATGCAATTTCTTCTACGACTTCACGTTCGCCAATTGCGAGACCTTCGGTCATATAAGCATGGAAAAAGGCTTCTTTAGCTTCATTACCTAAACCTTTGCTTTGTGCAAGGTGAATAATACGGTGTGCATTAAAACTATTGCCAGAGTTGGCTTTTTGCCATTGAAAATCAATACCTTCAGAGGCAGCCATGGCCGCAATATTGCGCTCCATTTCTTCCATCTCTTCATAGGTACGGCCATATTTTTTAGCTAAACGCTCAGTATTTGAAGTGTCATGTTTTGCTGGCGCATCAGGATCTAATTCAAAACTATGCCAGTGAATTTCAAGATCAATACCTGCTTCCGCAGCGACATGTTCAAGGCGTTTTTTGCCGATATAACAGAAAGGGCAAACTACATCAGACCAGACATCAACACGCATGGGAGAATCTCATAAATTTTAATTACCCATCATAATAGGGATGATGCACAAGGATTTAAAGCTTTGAGTAGCGAATACAGTGTTGCGTATTGTGAAATAAATGGCATATAAAGAAGAATAAGCTCTATTTTATAACTATAAAGAGCAAAACTATAAGAATGGAAATAGGAGGTGTGTATGCGCCGAGTTTTGATTGCGATTGCAAGTCTGGTTGTTATCACAAGTATTATTTTTTTCACCTATCAACATATCAAACAGCAGCAGGCCAAAGACAGTAGTCAAATGTTTGATGTGGTCATGACTGAAAAAATGAACCAGCTTTATGACCAAGCACAAGACTGGTCTAAGCCCGTCCAGCTCGATATTCATGATAAGCGTTTGGCAGGACACTATAAGCAAATTTCAGAATTCCTTTTAAGTTATTGGATTCAAAATATAAATGCACGAAACGCATACTTGAGAGAACTTAAAGCAGCCAAATGGGATACTTTCTTAAATGTGGACCGTTTAGATATTGATAAAAAACAAAAATTTGTAGAAACCGAAAAGATGCTAGCCGATGTCCGTAAAGCATCAGATCAGTACCAGACTGAATATGAAAAGATTCATAAAACTTTCTTAGCAAAGGTTCAGGAATTATCTGTTGATGCAGAGATGAGACAACTCCTTGAAATGAAATTGGGAACACAGCAAAAAGCCGATCAAGATCATGCAATTTTTATGATTGAACTAGAAATTTTAGATAAAGCTGAACAAATGTTTAAGCTTCTAAAAAATTATGAATGGCAAAAGAAAGATCAGATGATTCTTTTTCATGAAAATGCTCAGGTCAAACAGTTTAATGGGCTTTATCAAGATGTTCTAAAACTAAATGCAAAAATTGAAAAAATTAAGAAAAAGAATGTGGCCGCTCTCGAAGGAGATTTAAAAGAATAAGCAAAGCATGAGCATCAAAAATTATGGTTTGGTGCTTTCGGCTTTTCCTTTAGTTAAAAAAGATTGTAATAAACTTTGAGAAGTTTGCAGTTTGTTTAACTGATCGGACACATGCTTAAGTTCTGTTTGCAGTTTTTCTTGAACCACTGGACACAGCGTAAATACCCGTTCATCTAAATCAAAACATGGCAATAAAACATGAATGTCTTTCAGGTTCATACCTGCGTCATTTAATATTTTAATTTTCTTAATATTTTCAATATCTTTTTGCGTATAACTTCGATAATTATTACTCGCTCGATGAGGCTGTATAAGCCCTAAATTTTCATAATACCGCAGCATACGTGGGCTTACTTTTGTGAGCTCGGAAACTTTAGCTAAGTTCATAAAATATGGGTTGACCTTAACAGTGGTGTCATAGTTTAGCATGTTTTTATATTTCAAAATGGTACTTGTTCAATGATTAGAAAACTCATTTTATTGGTGATATTCGGCTTCATGTCATTTGTTACAAATGCCAAAACCCTTGAATTACAGGAGAAGAACATGCGTCAAATATTTGTGCTTCACGGTTACTCAGCTTCTATCAATGATCATTGGTTCTTGGACCTAAAACACCAAATAGAAGACGAAAATACAACTGTTACTTTAATACCATTTCCAGATCCTGAGCATCCGGACGTCGATGCTTGGCAGAAAGTATTAGATGAGCAGATTCCTGCAGTTAATGAAAATACTTATTTTGTTGCCCACAGTTTAGGGGTAATTACCTTGCTACACTTTTTACAAAGACATGATTATCAAAATATTGGAGGAATGATTTTAGTATCTGGATTCTCTGGTCCAATTTCAGACTCTTCACCTCTTAGTCCTTATATAACAAAGAGTAAAGTCGATACTAATTATTTCCGTGACATAGAGAAAAAGCTGGTTTATTTGTCTGATAATGATGATTTGGTTCCACCACAACTAACGATTCAATTGGCTAAGGATATTGATGCGCCTTATATTACCGTTCCTAATGGTGGGCACTTTTTAGGTCGGGAAGGTTATACGGAATTTCCGCAATTAGTCGATTCTTTAAAAGAAATGTTAGAGAGTGAATAAAACTTATAAGATAAACCCCACCCTATAAATGGTTATATTTAATTTATAGGGTGATTCTATATATTCAGTTTTCTATGGATAAAAATCCCTGACTATTACATTAAAAATTTTAATTATATTTACCGTTTATCTGAGCATTACTGAATCAAAAATGACTTTGTTGTAGCCTATTTATAGAACATTTTATTTAGTCATCATTTTGAGTTCGCGTAGGGTGACTGATTTTGGGAGCAAGTTATGAACTTTCTAAAACAATCAGCCTTCATTGCTGTATTTGCTTTTATGGGTTTACCAACTGTTCAAGCAGAAGAAGTGGCTACTTTACCTACAATTCGCGTTATGGCCGAATCTGAGCTACGTGAAGAAGTAGGCTTTGTCCCATTTCAAGAAGATAAAAAAGTGCGTCAGGCTCTACAACATCGTGAGTATAAAACTCATAACGATATACAGAATGCTTTAGTCCCTGAAGGTATGACGACAGTAGACTATCAACCTGTCATGGCACAGCCAGACTTGTCTCAGCTTTCTCCATTTTTACGAGAATATATTCTAGCTGTAGCGGGTGGAATCCAATCTTCTGACCCAACCAATGGTCTTTTTGAAATGTTAAAGCCTCTGCAAATTAACCGAAGTAATGTCGATGCTTATCGTGAAGGTACGATGAAAGTAAATTTAGATGATATTTTGAAATTACAGCAGCAAATTCAAGATGGTTTAAAAGGTCGATAAAAAAATCCCCGCACATAGCGGGGATTTTTTTATCTTGGTGTTAATTAAACACGTTCGATCACTGTTGCAATACCTTGACCAAGGCCGATACACATGGTCGCAAGGCCGATTTGAGTATCTTGTTGTTCCATTACGTTTAACAATGTAGTGGTGATACGCGCACCAGAACAGCCTAGTGGGTGACCCAAAGCAATCGCACCACCATTTAAGTTAATGATGTCTTGCTTGTCATAAATACCTAAGCCTTTCATTACTGATAAGCCTTGAGCAGCAAATGCTTCGTTTAACTCGATAGTTTGAATATCAGCCATCGTTAAACCAGCACGTTTAAGCGCTTTTTGAGTTGCTGGAACTGGACCGTAACCCATGATTGCTGCGTCACAACCTGCAACTGCCATAGAACGAATCACAGCGCGTGGTTTTAAACCTAATGCTTGTGCGCGTTCAGCAGACATAAGTAACATTGCAGAAGCACCGTCAGATAAAGCTGAAGATGTAGCCGCAGTTACAGTACCGCCTTTCGGGTCAAATACAGGACGTAATGCTTTGAACGCTTCAAGGTTTGCATCTGGACGAATTACTTCGTCGATGTCGCAAAGGATTTTAAAGCCATTTGCATCGTGGCCTTCAACACCAACGATTTCGTTTTTGAAACGACCTTCTTGAGTCGCAGCCCAAGCACGGCGGTGAGATTCAACACCAAAAGCATCTTGTTCTTCACGGCTAATGCCATTCATGCGACCTAACATTTCAGCAGTTAAGCCCATCATGTTAGATGCTTTTGCATAGTGTTTAGATGCTTCTGGGTTTAGGTCGATGCCATGCATCATACCTACGTGGCCCATGTGCTCTACACCACCAATAATGAAAATATCACCTTGGTTTGTTGCAATCTGTGCAGCAGCAGTATGAAGCGCTTGCATAGAAGAACCACAAAGACGGTTTACTGTTTGACCAGCAACAGTTTTTGGTAAGTCAGCCAATAGGCCGATGTTACGGCCAATATTCATACCTTGTTCTAGAGTCTGGTTTACACAACCCCAGATCAGGTCTTCAACTTCGTTTACATCAAACTGGTTACGAGCAACGAGTGCACGAACCAATTCAGCAGATAAGCTGTCAGCACGTACATTACGGAACATACCGTTTTTGGTTTTACCCATTGCAGAACGTACGCCATCAACGATGACAACGTCACGTGGATTTAAAGTAGCCATTCACGTTGCTCCTTAACCGTAGAATTTTTTGTTGTTAGCAGCCATGTCGCGCAACATTTGTGGCGCTTCATAAGCCTTACCTAAGTGTGCATATTTGTCGCAAAGTGCAACGTATTCAGCAACACCAGTCTGGTCGATATAACGACATGGACCACCACGGAATGGAGGGAAACCTACACCCATAATCATTGCCATGTCTGCTTCAGCAGCAGTTGCAACGATGTTGTCTTCTAAGCAACGAACTGTTTCGTTACAGAAAGCAAGCATCATGCGGTCAATGATTTCTTGGTTATCAAACTCGCGTTTCTCACCCGTTACGAAAGGAGCAATGATTTCATACGCTGTTGGATCAACAGTTTTTGCTTTTTTGCCTTTCTTATCGAGTTCGTATTTGTAGAAACCAACGTCATTCTTTTGACCAAGACGTTTAGCTTCATACATTGCTTGGATTGAACCTTTGTAGTCTGGCTTCATACGGTCTGGGAAACCTTCAGCCATGACTTCTGCACCATGTACACCTGTGTCGATACCTACAACGTCGATGAGGTAAGCAGGACCCATTGGCCAGCCAAATTTCGACATTACATTGTCAACTTGTTGGAAGTCTGCGCCGTCTTTTACAAGAAGGTCGAACGCACCAAAGTAAGGGAACAATACACGGTTAACCAAGAATCCTGGGCAGTCGTTTACAACGATCGGTGTTTTACCCATTTTTTGAGCAAGAACAACAGTAGTTGCAATCGCTTCTTCAGAAGTCTTTTCACCACGAATCACTTCTACAAGCGGCATCATGTGAACTGGGTTGAAGAAGTGCATACCTACAAAGTTTTCAGGACGTTGTAATGCTTTTGCTAAACGTGTGATTGAAATCGTAGAAGTATTAGAAGCAATAATCGTATTTTCACGAACATTCTTCTCAGTATCCGCAAGTACCATTTCTTTTACTTTTGGATTTTCTGTAACTGCTTCGATCACGATATCAACTTCTTTAAACTCATCGTAGCTTAAAGTAGGACGGATACGTGCAAGGGTTTCACCCATTTGCGCAGGTTTCATTTTCTTGCGTTCAACTTGTTTAGTTAACAAGCTGTTTGCTTCTTTCATACCTAGGGCAAGTTGTGGATTACCAATATCTTTCATGATAATTGGTGTACCTTTGCTTGCCGCTTGGTAAGCAATACCACCACCCATGATACCAGCGCCAAGTACAGCTGCTTGGTTTACAGGGTGTGCACCTTTTTCATATTTTTTAGCAGTTTTCTTAACAACTTGGTCATTGAGGAATAAACCAATCAATGCACCAGCTTGTGGAGTAATCGCAGCTTTTGCAAAGCCTTCAGCTTCAGCTTTTAATGCTTCGTCACGCGCAAGGCTTGCACCAGCTTGTAATGAATCAAGTAATAATTTTGGAGCTGGGTATTGAGCAGGGTTTGCTTTAGCAAGCACTGCACCTTTTGCAGTATTGAACGCCATCATTTGTTCAAGTGGGTTCAATTTTACAGCTTCAAGCTTTTCTTGACGTTTTGCTTTCCAGTTTAAACGACCAGAAATTGCTTGCTTAACTAAGTCAGTTGCAGCTTCAAGTAATTTATCAGCAGCTACAACCGCATCTACCGCACCATCTTTTAGGGCAGCAGCCGGTTTTTTAGGAGCAGCCATCGCCATCCATTCAACCGCGTTGTCGATACCGATCAGACGGCTTAAACGTACGCTACCGCCGAAACCTGGGTAAATACCAAGTTTAATTTCCGGTAAGCCCACTTGTGCAGCTTCTGACATCACACGATAGTCACAAACTAAACACATTTCAAAACCGCCACCTAACGCCATACCGTTAATAGCAACTACTTTTGGAATCTCTAAATCTTCAAAACTATTGAAGATTTCATGAACAGGCATAAGCCAGTCAACAATCGCTTTTTCGCCTTGTGCGAAGTTTTCACCAAACTCGGTAATGTCTGCCCCAACAATAAATGTCGATTTGCCTGAGGTAACAACTAAGCCTTTAATATCATTATTTGCTTTTACCGCAGCAATAGCAGCTTGGAAATCTTCAATTGTTGCACGGTTAAATTTATTGACCGACTCACCTTGTAAGTCAAAGCGGAATTCTGCAATTCCGTCCGAAAGCATTTGGACGGTAATGGCATTGCCAGCGTGGATCATGCCTGATCTCCTTAGTTTTGGAGGACTTCTAAGTTGATGTTATGAAGCGTGTGCACATCTTAGGTACACATTTATGCTTCGCTAATCTTACGATAACTATATCTAAAAAAAACCTGACAAGTTGTATCAAGCCGTGACGCAAGGGTCATCTTATTTACTATTCAATTCATCTATATGAAATGCATAAAAGAAATCATAAAGATAGGTACTAGTCCAACACATTTGTTTTAATTTAATTTTTTCTTTATAACGCATCGCAATTATCAAATTTTTATATAAAAACGAGTAACTTTTAAAAGTTAATTTTTTGTCAAAAATGTCAATTGTTAGTAGGGTCATCTGTAAATAACAGTAGCAATAGTGATAAATTTTCACTTCCTTAAAGTTATGGAAAAATACACTATATTTAAAATTTTTATTACAACAGTATTGTCTATTATTTGACTTAATTTTTTTACATTCGCTTTTTCTAAGTCAATTTTGTTAAAATTTGCGCCAATTAAATAAACTTCCGGTTTCTCTCTCCTTAAATATAAGGTGAAGTTGCCCCTAATCTTTTGAAAGAGTAGCAATATGATTAAGTGGATCATATTAGCGATTTTTGTGATATCAGCATTGTATATCCAACATCGCGGCAAAGTGCGTCACTCGTTTTATCGTCAATTTTTTGACCATTCAACCTTACTCGCACCGATTAACTTTTTAATGTACATCTTTTCAAAGGTGCCGAATCAGCCTTATATCGACACACAGCATTTTAAAGATTTAAAAGTGCTGGATGAAAATTGGGAAATGATTCGTGATGAAGCGAAAGCTTTATATGACCAAGGCGGAATTAAAGCTTCAAGTACCTATAACGACTTAGGTTTTAACTCATTCTTTAAAACAGGTTGGAAGCGTTTTTACCTCAAATGGTATGAATCTAGTCATCCATCTGCTGCTGAGCTTTGTCCAAAAACCACAGCACTTCTTAAAACATTACCGACAATTAAAGCAGCCATGTTTACTGAACTTGCACCAGATAGCCGTTTGGTAAGACACCGTGATCCATATGCAGGTTCTTTGCGTTATCACTTAGGTCTAATTACACCAAATGATGACCGTTGTTTTATTGATGTCGATGGCGAAAGATATTCTTGGCGTGATGGTCAAAGTGTCGTGTTTGATGAAACTTATATTCACTATGCTGAAAATAAGACTGATCAAAACCGTATTATTTTCTTTGCAGACGTTGAACGTCCAATGAAAGTAAAATGGATGGAGCGTTTCAACCATTGGTTTGGTCGTAATGTGATGACTGCTGCAAGCTCACCGAATGAAACAGGCGACCAAACAGGTGGTCTAAATAAAGCTTTTGGTTATGTCTATCAAATTCGTATTAAAGCTAAGGCTTTAAAAGCTAAAAACCGTAAGTTGTATTACTTCTTAAAATGGTTCTTGATGCTTGGGATTTTCTTCCTGATTTTTGTTCGACCATACGTGTTTTAATTAAAGCGCCTGAAAGGGCGTTTTTTATTTTGAGCTAAAATAGCCTGTTATAAGGAATAGATTATTAATAAAATGATTAGTCAATAAGTTGACCATTTTTGAAAACTTGAATAAGACTTCCTTGCCAACCATAGATGACAACATGATCTATCTCTGATTCAATCATTAAATATCCTTTTTCTATATCGCCTTCAACAATAATCTCACTTCAGAATTTGATTCAATATTATATTCTTCTGCCCAAGGTTCTAGTATTAATTTTATTTTCTCGTTTTTTGAGTTTTTATAAATAATCTTTTGTTTTAATCTCATAACTATATCTCCCTCGTTATAATTCCTTATATATCATTGTGATCTGTTTCTTTCTGTTATTTGGGTAAGGAATTCATCTTGTAGATCTCCATTTAAAATTACTGTCTTCTTATTTTCTGTATATGTCAGTGTAAAGTCACCAGAGATCTGATTTAAGTTCACAGGACCATCAATAATCCCTAAAATTGTACTTGTAGTATCAATAGTCGTCTGTTTAATGATTTTAAATAAGGTTTCCTTATCTTTTTGAGATAAAGATTGATAAAAAGTGAGAGCATCAAACCAGTAGGGATCTTTTTTAATTTTATTATCTATTAAGGTAGATGAATAAATCTGTTGATAAGTATCGATATATTCATCTGAAACAGTATTTATAAGTTCTTTGACAAATTCTTTATTATTCATAGAAATTAACCTTTATTAAATTTTGTGATCTATTTCACAGTGCTGGTAATTTGTTACAACTATTAAAAGCCAATAGGTAATTTTGATTCTACAATGGCGCGGTTTTTTCGAAGACTGGTCAGCGGAAGTAGGTTTTAAAATGGCTCATGCTCATCACGCAGCTCATGCACATGTTCATCATATCGAAGAGAGAAAAGAAGACAGTTCTCAAGACGATTTAAAAACAAAAGTGATGTTAAGACAAGCCGCTTCGACGACTGAAAAATCTAAACGATCTAGAACTAAAAATCATAAAACTGAAGATCAAAATATTAACCTGCATAAGTTTTCAAGTAAGCTCGAAAGTATCTCTGCCAACCATAGTAAAGAGAAATGCGCCAAAAATATCCGTATTGCTCTACAAGCGGCTGGAGCAGATGTGTCAAAGCATCCTGTAGCTGCTTCTGATTGGGGGCAAACGTTAGAAAAGAATGGTTATAAGAAAATTAAACCTGCTTTCAACCGTCCACAAGAAGGTGACATTTACATTATTGAGCGAACAAGTGGTCATACCTATGGTCATATTGCGGGCTATACAGGCAATGGTTGGTTCTCAGATTTTCGTCAAAAAACCTATGCGGTCTACAAAGAAAAAGACGTTAAATATAGTTACTATCGTCTAGACTCTTAAGCAAGTACGACACAGTCTGTCGGGCCATATTCAGAACTGTTCCCAAATTTATGTTCTAGCACAGTAAAGCACTTGAAAAGTAAGGGTGAAAACATCACATTAGGTATTCAGTATTAAGCCATGCATGCCAATAGTGAATCAAAACGCTCGTCCCCATATTGAAAAAATTTTAGCCAACATGACCCAACTTCCAGGTGTTTATAAAATGCTAGGGAAAGAGGGCGAATTATTATATGTCGGCAAAGCAAAAAACCTAAAAAATCGGGTGTCGAGTTATTTTGTTAAAACCATTGAGCATCCTAAAACGCAAGCTTTAGTTGCGCGAATTTATGATATTGAAACTTTGGTTACTCGTTCAGAAACTGAAGCTTTACTCTTAGAACAAAATTTAATTAAACAACATCGTCCGCCTTATAACATTATGCTGCGGGACGATAAGTCTTATGTCTATATTTTTGTTTCGGCTGATAAGCCTTATCCTCGGCTTGCCAGTGGGCGTGGTAAAGGTAAACACCAAATTGGTAAGTTTTTTGGCCCGTACCCAAGTGCTTATAGTGCACGCGATACGTTACTGGTTTTACAAAAACTTTTTAATGTGCGTCAGTGTGAAAATAGCTATTTTTCACAGCGCAAGCGTCCATGTCTGCAATATCAAATCAAGCGTTGTTCGGCCCCTTGTGTAGGTCTGATTTCGCCCGAAGATTATAAAGAAGATGTTAATAATAGTATCCGCTTTTTGCAAGGTGATACCAAAGAGCTTAACCAAGAGCTCATTGCCAAAATGGAACAAGCAGCGGCTGAGCTTGAATTTGAAAAAGCTGTTTTTTACCGTGATCGTTTATCTTTACTGCGTGAAGTTCAAGCGCAACAAGCCGTGTTTAAAGTCAAAGGCGAAGCGGATATTCTGGCAATCGCATATCAGGCAGGTGTGACATGCGTGCAAATTATGTATGTACGTAATGGGCGAATGCTGGGTGGAAAAAGTTATTTCCCAGACATGCTCGGTGATGATCTTGGGCAAATGCTCAGTGACTTTATGGCGAACTTTTACTTTCAGGTTGCAGATGAAGTTCCCAATGAGCTCATTGTAAATATTGCTTTGCCTGACTGTAAAGAATTAGAAGAAGCATTGGCACAACAGTTTGGCAAAAAAGTTCAGATTAAGAGTAATGTTCGTGAAACTCGTGCCGAGTGGCTAGAGTTAGCCGAAATGAATGTTCAACATGCCATTAAGGGGCAGTTGAGTAATCATTTAGAACTTAATGAACGTTTCCATCAGTTAGAGCAAGTGGTGGGAAGACCTGTCGATCGTATTGAATGTTTTGATATTAGTCACACTATGGGGGAAGCTCCAATTGCCTCATGTGTTGTGTTTGACCAAGGCGGAGCTCGTAAGCGTGACTATCGTCAATTTGCGATTCAAGACATTACTGCAGGCGATGACTATGCTGCTATGCGACAAGCCTTAACACGCCGTTATAAAAAGGCCATATTGCCTGATTTGCTGTTGATTGATGGTGGTAAAGGCCAGCTCCATATGGCGATGGAGGTCATGCAAGAGCTTGGATTAGACGCTTTTATGGTGGGTGTATCTAAAGGTGAAGGGCGTAAACCCGGACTTGAAACCCTGCATTTTACCGATGGCACAAAAATCCAGTTACCGGAAGACCATAAGGCATTGCATTTGATTCAGCAGGTGCGTGATGAAGCCCATCGTTTTGCGATTACCAAACATCGTGCTAAACGTGATAAACGCCGAAGTACCTCAGTTTTGGAAGCAATTCCGGGGCTGGGACCAAAGCGCCGTCGAGATTTATTAACTCATTTTGGTGGGATCCAAGGTGTTTTAAAAGCATCTGAAAAAGAGCTTACTCTTGTGCCTGGTTTTGGTGAGATGATGGCGAGAACGATTTATAAAATTCTGCATGAATAAGATGTGTTTTTATACTGAGTGACCAAATAGTTGGCATATAAGTAGAAGAATGATCATTCACATTCTCTTTAAAATGATGAAAGATGTTTCATCAAGAGTCAGAGTGCTTTAGGGAAGTGAATGTCATTACTGCAATTATTTGAAGAAATAAAACAAAAGGAATCGATTGAAATACCTGAAGGGTGGTTACAAGGACGAACTGTTTTTGGTGGTCTTGTTGCTGGACTACTTATGCAAAAAGCTTGCTGCAATATTCAAGATCCAAATAAAAGATTATTAAGTTGTAGTGTTACTTTCGTGGGCCCTGTACAGCAGGGACCTGCCCAATTGACTATTGAAATTTTAAGAGAAGGAAAGTCGGTCACTACACTTGAAACACGTTTGTGGCAAGATGGGGCGGTACAAACGATTTTGGTCGCAAGCTTTGGTGTGCCTCGTGCATCGAATATTGAAGTGCGACATGAGCCTATCGTTCCAGTTTATAGGCAACCTGAAGAGTTGCAACCTATTCCTTTTGCTAGACAAATGCCAGAATGCTATCAACATTTTGATGTATGTTGGGCAGAAGGTCATTATCCTGTTACAGGAAGTCAGTATGCTGACTTTGGAGGATGGTCAAGGTTTAATCCCGATAAGCATGAAAATCGTCAAATGACTTTGCCAGATTTAATTGTTTTGATGGATATTTGGCCACCTGGTGTATTGCCAATGTTTAAGCAAGTTGCTCCTGCGAGCTCTTTAACTTGGCACATTACCTATGTACATCCGTTTCCACATCAATTGTGTGACTGGTTTAAATATAAAGTGGTAACTGAATATGCAGGTGAAGGTTATTCCACAGAATATGCCCATCTTTGGGACCAAAATGATCATTTAATTGCAATTTTACGGCAAACTGTTACGGTATTTACCTAAGCAGTCCACTTCCTCGATTCATATATTTCGTATAAAGTGGCTGTTACAGATAGATACAATATTGAAGAAAGTATTTTTGTCTGTTACAAGATGCATGAAGACTTAATTGGCGGTGTTTATGACCACAGGGCGAATCCTGAATATCCCAAATATCCTAACATTAGCGCGTATCGCGCTTATTCCTGTATTTTTGGTGATCGCGTATTGGCCGCCTGCAATGGGTATTGGTGAGCATGAAGGAAGTATGAGTCGTCATATTATCTTGACGGCTATTTTTGTGTTTGCTGCTATTACCGATTGGTTTGATGGCTATTTGGCACGAACTTTAAACCAAACTTCAGCATTTGGCCGTTTTTTAGATCCAGTTGCAGATAAGCTCATGGTGGCGGCTGCACTGATCGTTTTAGTACAGTGGAATCCAACGATCTCAATGGCTTTTGCAGCAATTGTGATTATTTCACGCGAAATTACAGTTTCTGCTTTACGTGAATGGATGGCGGAACTTGGCGCACGAACCAGTGTGGCAGTATCGACTGTAGGTAAATATAAAACAGCCTTTCAGATGATTGCCATTAGTGTGTTCTTACTCAATTGGCAGCCTTTAGAAATGCTCGCATATGCTTTGTTATATACGGCAGTCATTTTAACTTTATGGTCAATGTTTATTTATCTTAAAGCAGCTTGGCCTTATTTAAAGCAACCTTAAGTGCTGCATATTGAATGATTAAGCCTTTCTACAATGAAAGGCTTTTTTTATTTTTAAAGAGTGCAAGAATTGGGTCGTCATAGGGCTTTGGCTACTTTAATGTAAGATATAAGTGCTAAGGAGGTGACACATGCAAATGCTTTCTTCTCGGCAATTTGCTGTAATTGCCACTGTGATTGAATATTTATATGAACATCTAGATCAGCAACCCAGTCTGGACGATGTTGCTAGTCATATGAATTTAAGCCCAAGCTATATTCAACGCCAGTTTCAGGAATGGGTAGGGATTAGCCCCAAAAAATTTGTGCAATATATGAGTTTGCAACAGGCCAAATATCATCTGTTGCAACAACGGAGTTTATTGGAAACTGCTTTAAATACGGGTTTATCTGGCACAGGACGTTTACACGATCTGTTTATTCAGCTTGAAGGCATGACGCCTGGTGAATATAAACTGCAAGGTGAAGGGGTTACACTTAATTATTCGATTGAGGCAAGCCCATTTGGTGAGTTGTTGGTTATAAGCAGCGAAAAGGGAATATGTTCTGTTCGCTTTCTCGATACTCGTGAGAATATCGAAGAAATAATTAAACAGCAGTTCCCTAAAGCTCAATTAAAAAATCAATCGCCGATTTGGCATCAACAAATTGCAAAGTGGTTTGAACAGGATTTTTCAGAACATTTACAGCAAAAACTTCCTCTTAATTTGGCTGGAACTCCATTTCAGCTACAAGTATGGGAGGCCTTGCTCACCATTCCGGAAGGGCAATTGCGTACTTATCAAGACATTGCAGAGCAAATCGGGAAGCCTAAAGCAGTTAGAGCCGTTGCTACAGCAATTGGACAAAATCCGATTGCATATCTGATTCCCTGTCATCGAGTGATCCGTGCCACAGGGATGGTTGGAGAATATCATTGGCAAAAGGGGCGTAAATTGGCATTGTTAGCTTGGGAGATGTCAAAGCAACACGGAGAAACTGTATGACCTTGGATTTATTTTCTCCAGAGCCTTGTGAGAATTTATTACCCTACGATGGTGAAGTTCAGGACTATGGTTGTATTTTAAGCCCAGAAGAAGCTGAACAATATTTTGATTATCTTTACCAACACCTCGCATGGAAACATGACGAGGCTAAGTTGTATGGCAAGCACTTTATTACAGCTCGAAAAGTTGCATGGTATGGAGATGACTACTATCAATATAAATATTCGGGTGTCGCACGTGATTCTTTACCTTGGGACAAAGCACTCGCCAAACTAAAACAACAGGTAGAGCAAATACTTTCAGAAAAATTTAATTCTTGTTTGGCAAATCTTTATGAAGATGGAACTCAAGGTATGGCTTGGCACAGTGACTCGGATGTTTCTTTGGCAAGAACGACAACAATCGCTTCTTTAAGCTTTGGTGCTACCCGTAAATTTTCTTTTAGGCATATTCAAAGTAAAGAGAAAGTTGAATTGTGGCTACAGCCAGGCCAACTCATTGTGATGCGTGGTGAGACCCAACAATATTGGCAACACCGTTTAAATCGCTCAACAAAGATTTTACAACCACGTATTAATCTTACTTTTCGGCAATTTAAGTTGTTATAAAAATAGGGCAAGAAAAAAGCTCATGATGGTAGCATGAGCTTATTCCTCTGAGGGGGATGCTTCTACTAATGAGCTGCTGATGAAAACAATCATCAATAGGAGCTAAAATCATAATATGAGAATATTGTGATATATTCAATGTTTTAAAGTGTAAGAAAAGTTTAAATTATCATAAGGTGGGGGTTTAGATTTCCCCTTTTTCAGATAATTCCATAAAACGTTGTTCAATAAGTGCTGCATTTTCTTGCAAAATTTCGATGAGCTTTTCAACATTTAAAAAATCAAAACGATTTTTAGAGGCAACTAAGGTCAAAGCCAAAGGTACTTCTTTGTTTGAAAAACGAACAGGAACCGCTAGACCTGAAACATTTGGGTCAATCTCACCTTGTGAGAAATAGAACCCTTGTTTTTTAATTTTACGCATACGCTGAATAAAGCTTGGTTCATCTTCAGCAAAACCTGATTGTTTTAATTCTTGCTGGTAACGGTGGTAGTAGTCTTGCATGCGTTGTTTACTTAAATGCGAAACCATTGTTTTTGGAGATGATCCAACGTAAATCGGTCTTGGGCAGCCTCGGCCATATGAAAGTAGCTCAGTGTCTTTAAATATTTCATGATGTATGTCAATGCAATAGTCATCATTTAAATAGGTAAGCAAACAGCACAGTTCGGTACGTTCTACAATATTTCGCATAAACGGTGTGCTGATCTGAACTAATGGATCGGTTGTTCTGGATATATAGTCAAGAACAGCAATTTTTGAGCCTAAGGTATAATCGCCAGAGGTTCCATTAATACGCTTTAATAGATCAGCCGATACTAGTTCTTTGAGGTAACGGTAACTCGTTGGTTTGGACAAGCCAAGTTCTTCGCAAATAATATCGACATTAATGATTGGACGCGAAACTGAAAATAGATCCAGTACGGTTAAAATTTTGCCAAAACTTGAAATTGCCATAATGTCTTGTTCGTATCCTTTAACAACGAGTCATCTTTGAGTTTTTATAACAGAAAAAAAGAAGGTTTGTCTCAATTCTAAAATAAATGCCTGATTTGAGTATTTTACTCTGACAAAGAGAAAACTTCTCTTGGCTTATACATCATATACGATAATTAAAAAATATATCAAATTATCAAATAGAGATATTTTAGTTGACTAAATCGCTTTATTTTGAAAAAATTGGCAAACAAAATATCTAATCGAGAAATTGGTTGGTTCCAAATTGATTTCTTGATACCTCTTCTTTCCAAAGCTTGGCCGTTTAAATGGCGCCCAAACTGAAATCATCTCGGCCAATCAGGCGAGATGTGGAAAAATCATTGTATTGAAGGATGCTCCTCATATCATTTGCTTTGAGGCAAATGGCAAAGTTGTGTTGTCTTTAGAAAGACAATCAAATATTGAAGGGCATGCTCATCAGTTCAAATCTGTATTTGAGATGAGTTCATGTTATTAAAGCAAATACTGGCGTTCCGCCCGAGTAGGCTTGATCTGATCTTTGCCTTAAAAACATTTATTGCCGGAATGTTGGCACTATTTGTTTCATTTGAATTAGATCTGATTAATCCGATGTGGTCGATTGGTACGGTCCTGATTATTGCCAATCCATATTCAGGAATGGTGTCCTCTAAATGTGTCTATCGGGTGGTAGGGACAATTGGTGGAGCTGTGATTGCCTTAACTCTAACACCACATTTAATTAATACACCTTGGATATTTACCGTGGTGTTATCGTTGTGGGTGGGTTTTGCGCTTTATGTGTCGTTACTTGATCGTACTCCACGTAGTTATGCTTTTATGCTGGCGGGTTACTCGACAGCCATGATCGTCTTCAATGCGATTACCTATATTGATCAATACAATATATTCGATATTGCTTTAGCTCGGGTTATAGAAATTTCGATTGGCGTGATTTCAAGTGCAGTGGTTTCTGCCACGATTCTTCCAATGCATATTGGCTCAGCAATTAAACAGCGGGTGATAAAAGCCCTAAAAGATACAGAAAATCTGTTTGCTAATTTATTAAATACAGATTCGCAGCAGAACAATACTCAGCTCTTGGCTGCCATTACTCGCGACACCACAGATATTCATGCCTTGGCAGTACATTTGAGTTATGAAAAGGGTGAACTGCATGGCATGACCAAACCCTTGCAGGAAATGCTTCATCAAATCTCAATGGTGGTCGCTAATCTAGTCGCTTTATCTGAGCGTATCAAGCAACTCCAAGAACTGCGATTCATCGAGACTCATGCAGAAAAACTGCAACAGCTTTCAGCTCATGTTGTACAGTTTTTAGAGCAAAAAGATCTGATTATTGATGAAAATATTTTGCAGTTGCCTGATGAGTTTGAAAGTGATTTTGCAAGTTTGATGGAGTCGGCTTCTACACATCAACAAGTTTTGGTTGCAGCTATGAAAATGGATGTGCGCCATTTCATTAGCAATGTGTTGGCCGTTAAAGTCTTGTGGCAGCGAATTCAGCAAGGTAATAAAGAAATTCCTGACAACATTACCCCAATGACGACCAAATATCCAAGTTTGCACCGTGACCATGGTGTGGCGATACGAGGCGGTATTAGTGCAGTTCTTATTACATTTATTGTGACTGGAGTCTGGATTGTTTCGGGGTGGAAAGCTGGATTTATGATGGCACAGATGGGCGCAGTAACCGCCTGTATTTTAACAGCCTTAGACAACCCTGTTCCGGTTCTGCGTATTTTTATCTGGGGCAGTATAGCTTCAGCAGTTTTAGTCTTTGTTTATGCATTTGGTATTTTCCCGCATGTCACCACCTTTTGGGAACTTGGACTGGTTTTATTACCGATGTTCTTATTCGCAGTGTCTATGATGGCTAACCAGATGCTGATGCCAGTAGGTATGGTTTTGGGTATTAATACCATGATGGGACTAAACCTGCACAATGCTTATAGCATGGATGCAGTGTCTTATCTTGATAGTTCATTTGCCATGATCTTAGGTGTTTTAGTGTCTTTGATTGTCATTGACGTTGTTCGCGCCATGTCACCAGATACAAGTGCAAGCCGTATTTTAGCCTTGCATTATCGCGCCATGCGACAAGCGATCTATCTGCCATATGGTCTTGATTTTAAAGTTCATCTACGCAGTATGCTAGATCGGATTGGGATTCTAAACAGCAAAATGGTGCAATCAGACGAGATTAAAACTTCAATTCATCAGGCTCTGATTGAGTCGAGTAGTATTGTTGATTTAAGCCGATTGCAAGAGTTAGCCAATCAGTTTCCTCAAACATCCGAACTCACTCAGCATATTGGCGATTTGCAACAAAATCTGGATGAGTTGTTTAGAGCTAAAGAAAACGATGAAAATGATATGACAGCTTTAGTAGAGCGAATCTACCGAGCGTTATTTGAATTAAAACAGCTTGCTTCAAATGTTGAAGATATGACTATGCGACAAAGACTACTCATTTCACTGAACAATATTGCTTATAGCATGTGCCACGTTTCATCAGAGCAAATGAATGAAAACAGCACCCTGAGAGGAGCCACAGCAAATGGGTGAGTTTAATGTTTATGGTATTTATGTGCCTTCTTTGCTCGTTCAAGCACTCTTGGCATATATCTGTTTCCGTGGGTTAAGTCCTTTAACAAATAAGTTGATTGCACAAGGCTGGATTGCATTACCTAGTATTTTTAATTTGTGTTTTTACCTCTTATTACTTTTGGTAATACATCAAATTTTTGTTGGGGTCGGTGCGTAGAGATGTTTGCGAAATTAAAGATTGAGTTAGGTGAGTGAAATGAATCAGGTGGATTTGAAAAAAGTCATCCGTCCAGTAATTTTGATTGTCGCATTAATGGTGGCAGTCTATACCATTGTGCATTTATGGAATTACTATAATGCGGCGCCGTGGACACGCGACGGTCGAGTTCGTGGTGACGTTATTCAAGTATCTTCGGATGTTGCGGGGCTTGTGACAGAAGTATTGGTTCAAGATAACCAGACTGTGAAAAAAGGTCAGGTGCTCTTTAAAATTGATGTTTCTCGCCGAGCTTTAGATGTAGAGCAGGCAAAATCTGATTTAGCAAAAGCAAATGCAGCTTTTGCCCAAGCGCAAGCTGGTTTAGCACAAGCAAAAGCGAACCTGATTAAATCAGATACGAATATTAAGTTAGCCGAGAAAAACGCAAGCCGCTATTCAAACCTTATGGATGGCGCTATCTCTAAGCAAGAACAAGATCAAGTTTTCGCAACTCGTGATCAATCTCATGCTGAACATGAGCAACTCCAAGCTGCTATTCAACAAGCGGAAGCAACTGTTAAGCAACAACAGGCTCTGATTGAGGCGGCAACGAGTAATTTGCATTTGGCTGAGCTTAATATGCATCGTGCTGCGGTAATTGCCCCAGCTGATGGTACTTTATCTAACTTTGATATGCGCCCAGGTAACTATGTTCAAGTTGGTCAGGCTGTTGCAGCACTACTTGACCGTAAACAACTCTATGTTGTGGGCTATTTTGAAGAGACGAAGTTAAACCGTATTCATGTTGGTGATCAGGCCAGTGTACAGTTAATGGGTGATAGCCAGAAAATTAAAGGCCATGTACAAGGTATTGCATCGGGTATTGAAGATCGTGAACGCTCAAGCAGCTCTAAACTTCTTGCCAATGTAAATCCAACGTTTAGTTGGGTTCGTTTAGCGCAGCGTGTGCCTGTGAAAATCGTATTAGATGAAACACCAAAGAACCAGCTTGCTTTTGTTTCTGGACGTACGGCAACTGTGCATATTATCGAAAAATAAAAAAGGAAGGCTTTAGCCTTCCTTTTTAATATTAAGGGGTTAAACCGACCGGATTTCGATACCAACTCTGAATGAGTAAGGCGGCTGCAAAACTATCTGCAGAAAGTTTTTTTGCTCGACCTTGCTCTTGGTAGAAACCGAGTTCTTCTCGTGCTTCACGTGTAGTTAAACGCTCATCTACCATTAATGTTTCAATATTGGTTTGATGGCGTAAACGTCTCGCAAATTTGCGAGCACGTGTAGAAAGTTCTGACTCGCTATCATCCATATTCAAAGGCAAACCAACCAAAAATAGATCAGGTTGCCATTCTTTCACGATTTTTAAGAGTTGATCCCAGTTTGGAATACCATCTTTCATCACAAATAGAGGGAGAGGATTGGCACTTTCAATTGAAGACTGGCCAATCGCCATTCCCATTTTTTGAGTACCAAAGTCAAAAGCCATAATCGAGTTTGATTGTGTTTCGGTCATTAAGCATGTCCGATTTCAGATGCTAACCATGCACGATCTACACCGATCTTTTTATAAGCTGCATCCCAACGATCGTCATAAGGCAGGTTAAAAATCAGATCCATATCGGCATCACAAATGAGCCAGTCACCGCGTGTAATTTCATCTTCTAGCTGGTTTTTACCCCAGCTCGCATATCCTAAAGCAATTTGATATCGACCAACACCTTCATTATGGGCAATCGCATCAAGAATATCTTTACTGGTGGTAATACAAACATTTTCACCTACAGCGATAGATGAATGCCATGTCGGTTGTCCAGTATGAAGAACGAATCCAGCCTCGGGACGTAATGGCCCACCTTGTAAAACCACATGTGGATTTACATTGTCTGCTTCAATGTCGAGATCATTGAGTAATTCTTTAATTTGAATGCCGGAAGGGCGGTTAATAATAATGCCTTGAGCACCTTCTTCATCATGACGGGCAAGATAAATTACAGTGTTTGCGAAAAAGTCATCTGCCATTTCTGGCGGGGCAATCAGACAACGGTGAGTCAGATATTGTTTGGTCACCTAAGCGGTTCTCCCTCAAAAAATGTCACTAGAGGGTCTCTCGACCCTTTTATCTATATAGGTTCTTTTTATCAACATACAAGAGTTAATCGGTTTTCGCCAATCTTTTTCTCTCATTTTCTTTATTAATTTGAAGAAGCCTGAAATTTAAGTTGGCGTAATTGTTTAGCGTGTTGCAAGGTTGTTTCATTAATTTCAACACCGCCTGACATGCGTGCTAACTCAGAAATAATTTGATTTTCATCAAGTTGTACAATGGTACTGCTGGCTGGATCAGTTTGTTGTTTCTTCACTAATAAATGCTGATCTGACTGAGCAGCAACTTGTGCTTGGTGAGTAATACATAAAAGTTGAACATGTTGGGCTAGGTCAGCAAGTAAACGTCCCACAACTTCTGCGGTTCCACCACTAATCCCGACATCAATCTCGTCAAATACCAAAACTTCTGCTTCTGTTTTTTCAGCGTTCATGACTTGCATGACAAGTGCAATACGTGAAAGTTCACCACCTGAAGCTACTCGTGCTAATGGTTGTGGAGGAATACCCTTATTGGCAGTAAATAATAGTTGAATAAAGCTTAAGCCTTCAGCGGTAGGTTGCTCTAGTGGTTCAAACTTAAACTCGAAATGTGCCTCTGGCAGCGCTAAAGGTTTAACTTGTTCGGTTAATTGTTTAGCAAGTGGGGCAGCAGCTTCACGACGAATATGGTCTAAATGCTGGGCTTTTTCTAAAAATTCTTGATGTGACTTTTCTACTTGTTCAGCCAGAGTTTCAGGGTCTTCTAACTTATGTAATTGCTCAAGCTCACTTTGCCAAGTTTCGTACTCTTCTTTAAGTGTTTCTGGTTGAGTACGGTATTTACGAGCAAGTCGATGGAAAACCTCTAGCTTGGAGTTCAGTTCTTCCATCCGTTCAGGATCGAAACTCTGACGGTCAATAAATTGACGTAAATTTGATGTGGCATCATCTATTTCACTTTGAGCATTCAATAAAGAATTATAAATCTCGGAAAGTTGTTCGCTGCGGCCCGCGTGGGATTCTAATCTGCGAATAATCGAAGACATTTCTTGAGTAATGTTTTGCTCAGCTTCATCTAACACATTTAAGCTGTAGCTACAGTCTTGCATGATATGTTCATGATGACTGAGGCGATCGAACTCTTGCTCAATTTCTTTATAGTCAGTTTGAATGACCTCTTCGAGTTCTTCAATTTGATGCTCTAAAGTACCAATACGTTGCAGTCGGGTTGCCTGTGCATCTAAGGCTGCTTGATGCAAACGGATGGTACGTTGCCATGTGCTATAGGCTTCACGTACATCGTTCGCTTCAGCATAAAAATTGTTATAACGGTCTAGCCAATGCTTTGGATAAGGCGGTTCAAGCAGCTGCTGCTGGCTGTGCTGACTATAGAGTTGAACCAGCAAACGGCCTAACTCTTTGAGTTCAGAGAGACTGCTCGGGCGACCATTAACCCATGCTTTGCTGCGTCCAGTTGCGAAAATCACACGACGTAAATGAATTTCCCCAGAATCATCATCTAGCTCGTGGTCTTGGAGCCATTTTGCTTCAGGACTATTATTCTGATAGGTAAAAACAGCGGTGATATCCGCTTTGTCCGAACCATAACGGACATAATTTGTATCTGTACGTTCCCCTAGGCAGGCAGAGAGTGCATCCAGTAATAATGATTTTCCGGCACCTGTTTCGCCTGTTAGAACATTAAATCCTTGTTCTATATCAATAGCCAAATGATCAGCTAATGCAAAATTAATTAAAGTTAAATGTGTGAGCATAAACGCATCCAACGCGCCAAATTATGGGTTAAAGATAGAGAAGTTTTGAATTTGCTACAAGTGATCTATTATTCTAACTGAAATTATAGAACAGCAAGATTGCGGATATTTACAATGAAAAAAACATTAAGCTTACCGAAACCACCAATAGGGATGATCAACCGCCATAAAAAAAATAATCCTGCGGAAATGAATAAAATTTTAAATCAGCATTTTAATGCATTTAAACAGGCAGCAGCACAAGGGGATTATGCCAAAGCTTATCAACATGTTAAACAAGCTGTTAATTTAGTTCCCAAGCATGCTGGTGCCTTATCAGATTTAGCTTATACCGAATTGCGCTTAGGCCGTTATAACGATGCCCATCAACATTATTTACAAGCGATTCAAGCAAGTGGAGCTAACGTAAATACAAATTTATATGATGGACTCACAGAAGTTTGTCATCATTTAAAGAAAAAAGAAGAAACAATCAAATTTGGACGTTTGGCAATTGCAACCAAAAAAGAACTAGCGAAGAGCGAACCTGTTTTGGCAATTCCAGATCAGGTACCACCAACCTTTAGTGCAAACCCTCAAGAAAATATTATTGCTTTTTCTTTGTTTGGGGCAAACCCTCGCTATTGTGAAACCTCTATTTTAAATATTCAGTTAGCCAAACAAATTTATCCTGAATGGACGTGTCGCTTTTATGTCGATGATACGGTGCCAGTACTGGTGCAACAGCGTTTAAAAGAGAAGGGTGCGCAAGTTATTCAGGTTACAGATTCTCAAAAACAGCTATCTGGTCTGTTCTGGCGCTTTTTGGTAATGGATGATCCGACAATTAAGCGTTTTCTGATACGTGATGCCGACTCCATTGTCTCGCACCGCGAAAAAGCAGCTGTAGATGCGTGGCTCAAGAGTGATAAATGGTTTCACTTAATGCGTGATAATTATTCTCATACTGAGTTAATTTTGGCTGGAATGTGGGGCGGGTGTACAGGGATTTTTCATAATATTGAAGCACATATCAGGGATTATGTTGCCACCGGACGTTATCTGGATAATCGGGTGATGGATCAACATTATTTGCGCTATTGTATTTGGCCGACTTTAAAACAAAGTGTGCTTATACACGATAGTCAGCAATTTGATTCAGATGCTATCGATTTTCCTGCTTATGATCTGGCGTTAATGCAAAACGACAGTGAAAATTTTCATGTAGGAATGAATGACGGTTCACCAATAATTGCTACAGCAGTTGCCCATCCAACTGCACAAAGAGTATGTTGGATACTCCTAGATGAAAATCAGGTCGAAGTTTGCAGATACGATGCAATTGTGTCGAGTAGTCGAAATATTGAGATTAACTTACCTTATGCTTTTGCCAAAAAAATTCAGGCACAGCAGTGGAAATTACAAGTCTATCCGTATGAAAACTGATTGATTAGTTATTTAGGCACAATTAAACTACATTCATCATAATTTATATAAATACGGCATTATCTGGAGAGTGTGCATGAGTTCAACCCAATTTGATCATGTAACGGTCATCAAAAAATCAAACGTTTATTTTGGTGGAGCATGTATCAGCCATACCGTGCAATTTGAAGATGGAACGAAGAAAACACTAGGTGTTATTTTGCCGACTGAGCAAGCTTTAACTTTTGAAACTCATGTTCCTGAGCGTATGGAAATTATTTCAGGTGAATGCCGTGTAACAATTGCGGACAGTAATGAAAGTGAGTTGTTCCGTGCAGGCCAATCATTTTATGTGCCTGGTAATAGTCTTTTTAAAATCGAAACTGATGAAGTGCTCGATTACGTGTGCCATTTAGAAGGCTAAGAAATTCCTATTCAAATCGGGTACACTATGCCCAAAGAAATCCTGTGAAGTTGGCTTTGCAGGATTTTTATTTTTTTGCTCAAACGTTGTTAGAGGTCATGCATGGCAAAACCGGAATATTATTATGGCGTTCATTCAGTGGAGTCATTGTTAGAACTTGAGCCGGAACGTGTGCTAACCCTGTTTACTTTAAAAGGACGGGATGACCAGCGTTTGCAAAAGATTTTGCAATTGGCAGAGCCTTTTGGAATTAGTGTACAAAAAGCAAGCCGTGATAGTCTCGAAAAGCTTGCAGGTCTACCGTTTCATCAAGGCGTGGTTGCAGCAGTACGTCCGCATCCGACTTTAAATGAAAAAGATCTAGATCAGATTTTGGCTGAAACTCCAGATTCTTTATTGCTGGCATTAGATCAGGTAACAGACCCGCATAACTTAGGAGCCTGCATTCGTACCGCTGCTGCAATGGGCGTGCAAGCGGTGATTGTGCCTCGTGATCGTTCGGCAAGTTTAACCCCAACAGCTCGTAAAGTTGCAGCGGGTGGAGCTGAGAAAGTTAAATTCATTCAAGTAACAAATTTGGCTCGTACATTAGCCCATCTCAAAGAGACAACTCATACACGTGTTATTGGCACTATGCTTGATGAAAGTGCAATGCCAATTCAAAAATGTGATTTCTCTGGTCCAGTCGTGATCGTAATGGGAGCAGAAGATACGGGTTTACGCCCAATTACACAGGCACAGTGTGATCATAAAGTTTATATTCCGATGTCTGGAAATTTACAAAGCCTAAATGTGAGTGTGGCAACGGGTATGGCACTTTATGAGGCTTGTCGTCAGCGTTCTGAGGTATAATCTAGCTGCCTTTCTAGTTTTGTAAGCAGTCTTCATATGTCTCCCCGTAAGCAAGGTTATTTTTTTGTATTAGTGACCATGTGCATTTGGGGCGGGTTTACACTTTTTGCCCGTTTAAATGCACAGTGGCACATCAGTGCTTGGGACATTGCTGCACTGCGCTTTGCTATCGCCTTCCTGATTTTGATGCCGATTCTGATCTATAAGAAAGATCTCGCTTTTTTGTGGAGTAAGCACGCTGTTATTTTGGCGCTTATTGGTGGAGTCATTTATTGTCTTACCGTCTACACCGCATTTCTCTATGCTCCCGCTGCGCATGCTGCCATTTTTTTAAATGGTTGTATTCCAATTTGTACTGCAATTGCAGCATACATTTTATTTAGACAACCATTTGATAAGCATACATGGGTGAGTCTGGCAATTATGATTACTGCCTTGGCTCTCATGAGTGTGTTGATGTTGCAAGGTAATGCTTCGGCCTTTGGTGTGGGGGATTTGCTTCTTTTTATTAGTGCGATTTGGTGGGGCATTTTCACTGTATTACTTAAACAGTGGAAACTTTCTGCATGGCACTCTATGGCAAGTGTTGCGATTTGGTCTGCAATTATTTATTTACCCATCTATGCGTTATTTTTGCCTAAACACTTCATGGAAGTGAGTCCTGTTCATTTAGCGATACAGGGCATTTTCCACGGTGTGTTTGTCGTTATTATCGCAACTTTGACTTATGTGGCAGCCATTCAGCGACTTGGTGCTTTTAAAACGGGAAGTATTGTCACTTTGGCGCCGTTTATTGCTGCCATTTTAGCTGTACCTTTACTTGGCGAGTTATTAAGTCCATCAATTGTTGTGGGCTTGGTTGGAATGGGAATCGGTGCCTTACAACCTTGGCGCTGGTTTCGACAAGATAGCTTGGCACAAAAGATTCAGCAGCAAAATAAGCAAAACTAGTTGGCGCGCTTCAAATAGCTTTGATGTAAAGGCTCTAATTGCTGATATAAATGTTCGAGTAATCCGTCATTAAATACAATGTCATTGGCAAGTTCACGTTTACGCTCGCGCGGCATTTGAGCTGCAATAATTTTCTGGATTTGTTCTTGATTTTGCCCATCACGTTGGCTTGCACGTTGAATTTGAGTTTGTTCACTCGCATCAACTAATAGAGTGTGATTAACCAATTCATGCTGGTTGGTTTCAAAAAGTAGTGGTGAAACTAAAATCACATAAGGACTTTTTGGGTTTTGTAGCTGTTGAATAATGGATTGGCGAATGGCTGGATGCGTGATTTTCTCAAGTGTTTGTCTTGCTTCAGGGTTTTGAAAAATATATTCACGTAGGGCACGACGATCTAGATTGCCATCGGGTTGAAGCACCCAATCTCCAAAAGTTTGTTGGATTTTTTGGAGGGCGGGTTGGCCTTTTTCAACCACTTCGCGAGCAACAATATCGGCATCGACGACTTGGATTCCTTGGGATTCAAACCATTGTGTTGCAGCAGATTTTCCACTGCCAATACCACCTGTGACTCCCAGAATAAAAGCCATCTTAACCTCCCAAATAAATTTTCATAATCTGATCACCCCATAAAAAGGCAACCCAACCCGCAATGGCAATATATGGTCCAAAGGCAAAAGGCTGATTATCATTACGTAATTTTAGTAAAATGATGCCAATAATTGCACCAAGTAAAGATGACAATAGCACAATTAATGGCAGCATCAATGGCCCCATCCACGCGCCTAATGCGGCAAGTAATTTAAAGTCGCCGTACCCCATACCCTCTTTGCCTGTAATCACTTTAAATAAGTAATACACAATCCAAAGACATAAAAAGCCGATTAAATATCCCCAAATAGCTGAGTTAGGCGAGGTGTAAATATTAAAGGTATTAATACCTAAACCGAGAGCAGCCAAAGGTAGAGTGAAACGGTCGGGTAGCAGCTGAGTATCAAAGTCTATAAATGTCAAAGCAATCAGAACCCAAGTGAGCACTAGTCCCCAAAGCATTTGTAGGGTTGGGCCAAATACCATAACCACGACTAGTGAACATAGCATGGTGAGTAATTCAATCGCTGGATAACGAATACTAATAGGATGTTGGCAATGGCCACATTTTCCTCTTAACATCAACCAACTTATGACAGGAATATTTTGATACCAACGAATAGGTTGATGACACTCTGGACATGATGAAGCAGGTTTACTTAATGTCAGCTTTTTATGCTCAATGATGGGTTGTTCGGGATTAAGCAACATTTGACATTCCTGCTGCCAATCTTGTTCCATCATTTTCGGGGTGCGATAAATCACTACATTCAAAAAACTACCAATACATAGGCTCAATAGTGCAACTGCAATATAAAGTGCAGTTAAGTTTTGAATAAAATAAGCAATAATTTCTTGCATTATATGACTGAGCCCATTTGGAAAATTGGAAGGTACATCGCAATCACTAGACCGCCTACGAGCACCCCTAAAATTGCCATGATTAAAGGTTCCATCATTGAAGTTAAACCATCAACGGCATTATCAACTTCATTTTCATAATAAGTGGCAACTTTATAGAGCATGCTGTCTAGTGCACCAGATTCTTCACCAATTGCGACCATTTGTATAGCCATAGATGGAAAACGATTTGAAACACGCATTGCAAATTGGAGTTGTTGACCAGTAGCAACATCTTCACGAATTTTCATAACGGCTTCTTCATAAATTACATTATTGGTTGCACCAGCCGTTGACTCAAGCGCATCAATGAGCGGAACACCAGCCGCAAACGTAGTGGCTAAAGTACGGCTATAACGGGCAATAATCGCCTTATAAACCAGATCACCAAAGATAGGTAGTTTCAGTGTGAGTTTGTCTAAACCATCACGGAATTTTTTACTACGCTTCTTGGCTTCCAGAAATGCGGCAATAATTGCCCCAATCACAATAATCATAATGAACCAGTATTCCTGCATCCATTTCGACATGTTCACGACCATTTGGGTGAATGCTGGTAAATCAGCACCAAAAGAAGAAAATAGGTCTTGGAAAACAGGCACTACTTTAACCATCAAAATAATGGTAACAACCACAGCAACCACGATAACCGTTGCTGGATATTTCATAGCCTTCTTAATTTTCTGCTTAAGTAATTCACTTTTTTCTTTGTAAATTGCCACACGGTCCAACATGGTTTCAAGCGCACCAGATTGTTCGCCAGACTCTACGAGAGAACAAAACAAGTTATCGAAGTGTTGAGGATACTTTCTTAAAGCTGAAGCAAAGGTACTACCACCTTCAACTTCACCTTTAATCCCGAGTACCACCTCGCGCATGGCTGGGTTTTCTAGACCCTCCGCTACAATTTCAAAGCCTTGTACCAGTGGCACACCTGCTTTCATCATCGTTGCAAGTTGCCTAGTAAAAATTGTGATATCGAGTGTTGATACTTTCTTCTTGAATAAACCCTCAAGAATATTTTTACGCTTTTCCCGAATGTTACGGATAGTTACACCTTGTTTGCGTAGGGTGACTTTTGCTAAGGCCATATTCTTAGCTGGAAGTTCGCCCTTAATTTTTACGCCCTTACGGTCAACCCCTTCATAAGCAAAAGTCGGCATCATTTGTGCCTTTTTGACAGTCATGAATTATCCTTATTTTAAATTGTCTTTTATTCACTAGTCACGCGGTTGACTTCTTGTAAGGAAGTGACGCCTTGCATGACTTTCTTTAACCCTGAACGACGCAGATTATTAAACCCCAGTTTTTCAGAAGCAGCAGCGATTTCTAAAGCATTGCCATCTTCCATAATAATCTTGGAAATTTCAGGTGTAACTTTCATCACCTCGTAAATACCTACTCGACCTTTGTAGCCTTCACGACACTCAGTACAACCTACTGGTTGAAAAACTTGAAAATCGGGATGGGTTAAATCTTGGTCGGTAAAGCCCATTTCTATTAGGCTCTGTTTAGGAATGTCGGCAGGTATTTTACACTGCGGGCATAACCGACGCGCCAAACGTTGCGCAATCACCAGATTGACAGACGTTGCGATATTAAAGGATGGAACACCCATATTACGTAGGCGTGTAAGTGTTTCTGGAGCACTATTGGTATGCAGTGTGGACATAACCATGTGACCGGTTTGTGCAGCTTTAATCGCAATCTCAGCCGTTTCTAAGTCGCGAATCTCACCGACCATAATAATGTCAGGATCCTGACGTAAAAAAGATTTCAGTGCGGCCGAAAAAGTAAGACCTACTTTTGGGTTAACGTTAACCTGATTAATACCTTCAAGGTTGATTTCGACTGGATCTTCGGCAGTGGAAATATTAGAGCTTTCAGTATTTAAAATATTTAAGCCTGTATATAAAGATACCGTTTTACCAGAACCTGTAGGGCCTGTAATTAAAAGCATACCTTGTGGTTTATCGAGTGCTTCTAAAAAAAGAGCTTTCTGATCTTCTTCATATCCTAGAGCATCAATGCCGAGCATTGCGCTAGATGGATCGAGAATACGCAGAACCAATTTTTCACCAAACAAAGTTGGAAGTGAGTTCACACGAAAATCGATGGCTTTAGTTTTTGATAACTTAAGCTTGATACGACCATCTTGAGGCACTCGTTTTTCGGAAATATCCATTTGAGACATGACTTTTAAACGAGAAGCTAAACGGTTAGCCAATTGCAAAGGCGGATTTGCAATCTGACGCAACACGCCGTCGACTCGGTAACGGACCCGATATGATTTCTCATAGGGTTCAAAATGTAAGTCTGAAGCCCCCATACGAATTGCATCGATGAGTAATTTATTAATATATTTAACAATAGGTGCTTCATCGCCTTGAGGCGTTTCTTCCTCATCCTCTTGTGAGGGTGGAGCTTCTAGATCTACATCAAGATCAAACTCTTCATCACTAAATTCGAAGCTACTTTCTTCGGTAAATTGCTGCGCCAGAATTTTCTCAAGCTTATGGTGCTCGACAATAACTGGTTCAACCATGAGCTTGCTATTAAAGCGAATGGCATCAATCGCTTCAATATTACTTGGATTGCTGGTCGCGACATATAAAATCTGTCCTCTTTGTATAAGAGGTAAGACCCGATGTTTTAAAATCAGTTTCTGATCAACCAAATCTTTGGGAATTTGGCTTGTGTCGTAAACATCCAGATCAAAATATGGTTCAGCAAATTCAATAGAAATTGTTTCTGCTAATAAAGAAGGGGAGAGATGAACCTCTTCAATCAGGTACGCAACCGTATCCCGTTTAGCTCTTTTTGCTGCATCTAATGCTGTTTGCATGGTCGCTGCCGACACATGTTTTTCTTCGACTAATCGCCGAAAAAACCCCGAAAATTTTGGAGATGTATTTAAGACTGACATCTGCCTACCTGTGCTCATATGTTTATAATTGGTATATAAAAAATTATACTTTTGTTATCTAAAATTACTACCTGAGAAAATGATGCTCTGGTCTTGATCCACTCGCCAAAGCTTGAACTAGTCGAAGTTTTTATTCATTAATTTTTGAAAGACGATTCTTTAGATTCAATAAAGTTTTATAACTGTTTTCAATTAGTAGAAAAGATATGGGCAAAGCCGTTAAAGAAAAGTATCTGAAATTTGTATAAATGCGTGTAGAATGTGCTGCATTTTTGATGAAAGGTGAGCCGTATGTCGGGTTCGACGATTACGCCTTGGGTAGTTGGCAACTGGAAAATGAACCCAATGCGTGCCAATGCCAAACAACTTATAGAAGAATTTAAACAACTATTGCAACAAAACCAAATTGCAGATGAAAGCTGTCATGTAGGGGTTGCTCCGGTTTCTATTGCACTTGCAATGGTACAAACACAATTGCAAGATGCTGCAAGAACAGTATATACAGTTGCACAAGATGTATCGCGTGTAGCGGGTACTGGCGCGTATACTGGCGAAGTCAGCGCAGAACTATTAAAAGATAGCCAAATTAATTTTGTACTTGTTGGACATTCTGAGCGTCGCGATATTTTTGGCGATAACGTTGAAATTTTGAAAGCTAAACTCCAAAATGCATTAAATGCGGGCTTGACTGTCATTTATTGTGTTGGTGAAAGTCTTGAACAACGTGAACAGGGTTTGGCAGAACAAGTTGTATTGCAACAAATTTGTGATATTGCTCCTGTAGTAACTGTTGAGCAGTGGCAAAAGCAAATTGTAATTGCTTATGAGCCAATCTGGGCAATTGGGACAGGTAAAACTGCTTCTCCACAAGATGCACAGGCAATGCATGCTAAGATTCGTGAAGGTTTAAGTCAGATTACCTCAGCGGGTTCAGACATTGCGATTTTATATGGCGGTAGTGTAAAAGCTGAAAATGCGGTTGAATTAGCGGCATGTCCAGATATTAATGGTGCGTTGGTAGGCGGTGCTTCGTTAAATGCAGCATCTTTTTATCAAATTGTACAAGCCTTTGCACAAAGTAAATAACGAGGATAGGGTATGCACTCTTTTGTACTGATCGTACATATTATTTTAGCGGTACTGATGATTGCCTTAATTCTAGTGCAACACGGTAAAGGTGCTGATGCCGGTGCTTCTTTCGGCGGTGGCGGAGCAGCAACTGTATTCGGTGCTTCAGGTTCAGGGAACTTCCTTACTCGACTTACTGCTATCTTAACAGCGTTGTTTTTTGTGACGAGTTTAACTCTCGCTGTTTTCGCAAAAAAACAGACGACTGAGGCATATAGTTTGAAAACTGTACAAACGACAGCGCCAGTTCAAACGACATCGCCTGAAACTTCACCAAATGCACCGAAATCGAGTCAATAATTCGAAATAGGGCTTTCCTTTTGCAGTGGGAAGGACTAGAATGCGTCCCACAAGCTGCGGTGGTGGTGGAATTGGTAGACACGCTACCTTGAGGTGGTAGTGCCTTCGGGCGTGGGGGTTCAAGTCCCCCCTTCCGCACCAACTTTGAACCAGAAAGTTGAGTGCAAGCAGTTTTTTGATGCGGGATGGAGCAGTCTGGTAGCTCGTCGGGCTCATAACCCGAAGGTCGTTGGTTCAAATCCAGCTCCCGCT
>NZ_JAHPVG010000013.1:0-56368 GCF_025514755.1 Acinetobacter sp. WU_MDCI_Abxc222 | reverse complement strand
CCACCAATCAGAATGGTTGCACCATCTTTAATCTGCGATAGAACCTCGCTTAGTGAGGACTTACTTTTGTCAATCATGTGAGAAACCCTAGAGCATGAGGTAACGTGATGTATTACTACCGCTAAAAATTTACTTAAATTCTTAATGGTAGTAATAAATCGAATAAATTTTGTGAGTCAAAAGCGAACTTTTAACTCACATATACTTTCAATTAAGCACTAGCACGACGGCGCTCAACTTCAGTTGAAGGAGCAGCAGCGGCATCTTTAACAAGTTCGATGTTAAATGTGATGTGTTTGAAAGCGTGATCTAAACCACGGCGTTGAATTTCAGCTGGGTCAGTCACATCAACTGCTGTTGCAACTAAGCCGTCACGGGTTGCGAAAGCAAAGTCGTCCCATAAGTACTCATCACCCTCAATGTTGAATTGAGTAGTCAGCTTGCGGTAACCCGGTGCAGAAACGAAGTAATGAACGTGAGATGGACGGTTACCATGACGGCCTAATTTGTTAAGAAGGGCCTGAGTTGTACCTTCTGGCGGGCAACCATAACCTACAGGCATAGTTGTTAATGCAACATACTTACCATCAGCATCAGTTAAGATGGTACGACGTAAGTTGAAGTCAGATTGAGACTTATCAAAGAATGAATAGTTACCCAAACTGTTGGCATGCCATACTTCAACTTTGGCATTTTCAATGATATTGCCATCCGTGTCGGTTACTTTACCTTCAATAATTAAGGTATCGATTTTGCCAGATTCTGTACCATCATCCATACGCGCAAAACCAACAGATTCAGGCGCACCAGCGACATAAAGTGGACCTTCGATAGTACGCGGTGTGCCACCCGTAACACCAGCTTTGGCATCAGCTTCATCTGCACGTAAATCAAGATAGTGCTCTAAACCTAAGCCAGCTGCCAAAAGACCAAGTTCGTTTGCTTGACCTGCGTCTGTGAAATATTCCAAACCTTTCCATACTTCTGAAGGTTGAATATCTAAATCTTCGATGGCTTGAAATAAATCCCCGAGAAGGCGCACTACAATTTGTTGAACACGTGCATCAACTTCGCCTTTTGCAGTGTCGACATTCATTTGTTTTACAAGCGCATCAATTTGTTGACGGTTCATACTAAAACTCCTTAAGTATGCAATACGGTTTTGGGTGGCAGCGCTGCGGGCATTTTGTCTTGCTAGCGAATAAGTGCCGCCACGTTCCTTGTTACCTTCTGAATAATCTGCTTGGTTTTTAAATGGACTTCAGAGATCACATTTAAAAAATTCTTTTGGTTTACGAATCATCATCACGAACAGAAGAAGGGTGGCGATTAAGTGCCATCACTTCGATGTTCATGTAGGGATAGAGAGGTAAACCCTGTAAAATATTGTGCAATTCTTCATTACTCTCGACATCAAAAATACTGATGTTTGAGTACTGGCCTGTAATACGCCAGATGTGACGCCATTTACCTTGACGCTGTAAGTCTTGCGAATAGGCTTTTTCGACGGCCTTAATTTCATTTGCTTTGTCGGCTGGCATATCAAGTGGAATATGCACATCCATACGTACATGAAATAACATGGGAAACTCCTTATCCTGTTGCCTTAACGACGTAACTTCTCGACTTTATCTTCATCAATTTCAATGCCTAAGCCGGGAGCTGTTGGCAAGTGCAATTCAAAGTTTTCGTAACGTAGCGGTTCTTTCAAAATTTCTTCGGTAAGCAATAACGGACCAAATAATTCAGTACCAAACGCTAATGTTTCAAAGGTTGCAAACGCATGAGCAGAAGCCATGCTACCTACAGGGCCTTCAAGCATAGTGCCGCCATAAAGATCGATTCCAGCCAAACCTGCAACCTTTGCAACTTCACACGCTTCGATCAGACCACCAGATTGTTCAATTTTCACGGCAAATACATCTGCACCATGACTTTTTGCAATACGGTATGCGCTGTCGGGACCAGTTAAAGCTTCATCTGCCATAATTGCGACATCAAAACGATGGGTGAGGCGAGCAAGTGCTTCTGTGTTTTGAATAGCACAAGGCTGTTCAATTAAATCAATCCCGCCATCTTGAAGCTGTTGAATACCTTGAATACATTCCAGCTCTGACCATGCACGATTTACGTCAACGCGTACACTAATATCTGCACCGAGTGCTTTTTTAATTGCAATCACATGATCAACATCGTGTTGCAAAGGGCGTGAACCAATTTTGAGTTTGAACGTGTTATGACGTTTTAACTCAATCATTTTTCGAGCTTCAGCAATATCTTTTTCTGTGTCACCAGACGCGAGCGTCCAAAGTACAGGTAAACTATTACGCAGACGGCCACCTAAAACTTCACTTAATGGCACGCCTAAACGTTTTGCCTGAATATCAAGTAGAGCAGTCTGAATGGCACATTTCGCGAAACGGTTACCATTAATATTCTTACGAATCAGTTTTAGTGTTTGAGCAACATTTAAATCTTTAACTGATGCGAGTAATGGTGCAAAGTAAGTATCAATATTGGCTTTGACACTTTCAGGACTTTCTTCACCATAGTTCAGTCCACCAATGGTGGTCGCTTCACCCCAACCTACAATACCATCCGTGGTCGTAATTTTAACGAGCACCAAAGTCTGAGTACGCATGGTAGTCACAGACAACTGGTGAGGACGGATAGTTGGAATATCCACAAGTATGGTTTCTATGGTTCTATACATGAAGTTTCAACTATTTCAAACTTGTTTACATACCATAGAAGAATGTAATAGCCTAAAATAGATATAGAACGGTATTTTAAGATACTAAAAAGGTATATTAATGGAATTAAGACATCTACGTTATTTTGTTACCGTTGTTGAAGAACAAAGTCTGACTAAAGCCGCTGAGAAGCTTTTTATTGCTCAGCCACCACTCACGCGTCAAATCAAGAAATTAGAGGAAGAGTTAGGAATTGATCTGTTTGTGAAAGGCTCACGTCCATTAAAAGTGACAGAAGCTGGGCTGTTTTTTTACCAACATGCAGTACAAATTCTAACGCATACGGCTCAAGCAGCTTCTATGGCTAAAAAAATGAAGCTGGTCGAGAATGTTGTTAAAGTTGGCTATGTGAGTTCGCTTCTTTACGGGCGATTACCGCAGGTCATTTATCTATTTAGACAAAAAAATCCTGACATTCATGTCGAGCTTATTGAATGTGGTACACGGGATCAGGTCGAAGCCTTAAAGTTAGGAAAAATTGATTTAGGTTTTGGCCGATTGCCGATTAGTGATCCTGCCATTAAGCGACTTCTACTTCGTAAAGAAAAATTAAAACTCGCTATCCATAAAAAACATCCTTTAAGTGAGTTCCAAGAATCAGGAATTTATTTATCTCAAATTATCAATGAAACAATTTTTTCTTATCCCACAACACCTAAACCGAATTTTTCGACCACTATTCAAGCTTTGTTTACCAAATTAGGTCTTGTTCCCGCCAAACTGACTGAAGTCCGCGAAATTCATATGGCACTTGGCTTAGTGGCATCTGGGGAGGGTATTTGTATTATTCCGGAAAGCGCCTGTGATATTGGAATGAAGAATCTAACTTATTTAAATATTTTAGACTTAGAAGCCTATAGTCCCATTTCTCTATCGATGCGCAATATGGACCAAAGTTCATATATTCCTAAAATCTTAGATTGTATTGAAGAGATCTATAGCGAAGAAGAAGTGTCCAGAAATTTGAATTTATAACTTTTTAATACGTTTTAAATTGAATTATCATGTTATTTTAAAACTTTAAACCTATAGGTAATATTTAAAAGGATTATTAGATGAGAAAAATTTTAGGGATAGCTTCTCTTATTATGTCTAGTGGTTTTGTACATGCTGAGCAAGTAAATGAACAAGAACAAATTTCTCCATACAGTGCTAATGTAACCTTCGCAAGTCAATATATCTCACGTGGTTTCCAACAAACTTGGGGCAAGCCTGCATTACAAATTGGTCTAGATTATGCAAATCCGAATGGATTATTTGTAGGGACTTGGGCTTCAAATGTAAGTTCTAAATATCTTCGTGATGCTTCAGTTGAGTGGGATTTTTATACAGGTTATATAAAAACTTTTGATAAGTTTTCGGCCGGAATGACGGTTTTTTATTACTATTATCCAGGAGCTAAAAGTACGCCTGAAACGGGGAGTACCAGTTATAACTATGGCGAAATTGTGCCTCAAATTGGTTATGGGCCTTTGACTCTTAAATATTTTATTACCTATACCCCAGATTATGCAGGCTATAACTCAGATACGATGGGGGGACCTGAGGGTAAACGTTCACGAGGAACAACTTATCTAGATCTAACTTTTACTCAGCCTATCAATGAGTCTTGGACTTTTGGTGCCCATTACGGTTATGAAAGAATTAAAAATTTCTCGGAAGCTAACTTTCAAGATATGAAAGTCGAATTGATTAAAGATTTAGGGGATGGCTGGACTACTGGTTTAGCGTATGCCAAAGCATGGGACAAGAACGGGGAATATAGAAATTATAGTAATGGTGAACCTGATGCGCCAATTTCAAATCCGATTGATTCCACATTTACTGTCTCAGTTAAAAAGGTATTCTAATTTATAAATAAAAAAGCCTGATGACTTTATTTGGAGTGATCAGGCTTTAAATAGTGAATATATAAAATTATTTTTTAATTCAATCATAATAAGCCTGAATTAGTTTTAAACCGATTGTATGTATAACTCTTAGAAAGCCTATCTCATTTAAACTGGCATATTTGTTGCTTAATTTAATGTATCTGGTCAGACCAGTCAGACAATGCATTAAATTGGAGCGGATATGCAACTCGAAACTTTTAATCAACTAGCTTCTAGCCAGGCTCGGCTGGTATTACAAGCTTGTGTGCATATCCCAACTTGGATTTCTGAATTGATTCAGAAACGTCCTTCTTCGCTCAAATCAGGAGATTCAATAATGGCGGGTATCAGCACACATATTTTAAATGCATCACTCGGCCAGCCAGCAACTCAAGTATTGGTGAAATTATTCGAGGAAACGAGCCATGGATATATTTTAATCGATGAACAGTTCACTGATGCAGATGGACGTATTCAAGCATTTAATGTCGACTCATTTATTCGTGGTCATTATCAATTGGTTTTTGAAGTAGGGGATTATTTTCAGGCCCTAAATACCAATAGCTTTTATCCGAGAGTCTGTATTGATTTTAAAGTCAATGATATTCACCAGCACTTTCACGTGCCTCTATTGATCAGTCCTTTCTCATATTCAACGTATCGTGGCAGCTAAATCAACCCAAGCAATATGGACATCATGAATTTAATTTGAGGAATTAACCCATGCATCAAGACAATATAAATCCAGAGAGAGATCCGCATATCTCGGCAGAACATCAATATTTAGGGATGAATAAAAACATCTTATATGGTTTGCAGCATGTGTTGACCATGTACGGTGGGATTATTGCACCGCCATTGATTATTGGTGCAGCTGCAGGTCTAGATGCTTCAGAGATTGGCTTATTGGTGGCTGCCGCCTTATTTGTGGGAGGCCTCGCCACAGTTATACAAACCATTGGTTTTAAATATTTCGGTGCAAAATTACCAATTGTGCAAGGCGTATCTTTCGCAGGGGTTGCCACTATTTTGGCAATTGTGAGTACCGGTGGGGGTTTGCCATCTGCATTTGGTGCTGTGATTGTCGCATCTCTAATTGGTTTGTTGATTACACCATTCTTTGCAAAAATTATCCGCTTCTTTCCACCTGTGGTCACAGGATGCGTCATTACCATGATTGGTATTTCACTCACACCTGTTGCGATCCGCTGGATTATGGGAGGAAACCCGAAAGCTGAAAATTGGGGAGATCCGACTAATACTGGTTTGGCGGTAATTACGCTAGCGATTGTGATTATTTTTAGTATGTTACAAAATCAGATTCTGCGCCGTCTTGCGATTCTTGCAGCAATCGTTTTGGGTACAGTAATTGCCTATATTGCAGGCTTTACTGACTTCTCAAGAGTAAGTACGGGTCCTATTTTTGCTTTTCCAAGTTTCTTCCATTTTGGTTCTCCTGTATTTGAATTTTCTGCCATTCTTTCCATGGTCATTGTTACTTTGGTAATCATGACTGAAACCACTGCCGATATTATTGCGATTGGTGAAATCGTTGGAACTAAAGTTGATTCAAAACGAATTGGTGATGGTTTACGTGCAGATATGCTATCGAGTGCAATTTCCCCAATGTTTGGTTCATTCATGCAAACCGCCTTTGCTCAAAATGTAGGTCTGGTTGCAATTACAGGCATTAAAAGTCGTTTTGTGGTGGCAACGGCTGGTGGAATTTTAATTATCTTGGGCTTATTACCTGTTATTGGCCGCTTTGTTGCATCAATTCCGATGCCGGTTTTAGGTGGAGCAGGCATTGTATTATTCGGTACAGTTGCTGCCAGTGGAATACGAACTCTAGCCAAAGTAGATTATAACGATCATAAAAATCTGATTATTGTCGCTACTTCACTCACAATCGGCATGATTCCAATTGTAAACCAAGAGTTTTATGCGCAATTTCCGACATGGGTAAAAACCCTATTACATTCAGGTATTAGTTCTGCCTGTATCACTGCCATTTTGCTCAATATTATTTTTAACCACTTACCGTTTAGCAAAAAGTCCGTTGTTGCAACTACGCCCATAAATTCAGGGCATTGATCGACCCCGGTTAGGGATTAGACATTCTAATTTAACCATATTTTCATTCGCAAAAATTTAAAGGTCGCTTATTCAATGATGAATAGGTTAGGGGGATTTTGACTTTAAAAGGTCAAAAACAGGTCTTTTGAAAGACCATAAGCGACTTTTAAACCAAATCTTACAGGGGAATTTTATGAGAAATTTTAAATTAAAATCGGCATTACTTATGCTGAGCATGGTTGCTACTGTGCCGGTATGGGCTGCTGATACCAGTCTGAATGGCCTATTTAATCTAAAGCAGGATTGTCAGACGAGTAATGATGCAATGGACCGTATAGGGGCAGCATTTGCGTGCGGCAGTATTCATGGGGTAGTTAAATCTGCATATTACTCACTTAATAATGGCTATTTTGTGAATAATTTAAATCAGGATACGACCGTCATTGGTGGGTATATTAAATATGAAACAGCTCCTTTTTATGGCATACAGGCAGCTGTGGGATACGACATACAACGCCGACTGGATGATAAAAATGAAAATGATGAAGTGCCAGAATTAAAAGAAGATAGGGATGGTCTAGCAGAAGCTTATGTAAGCTGGAAAAACGATTTGGCTAGAGTGACGATTGGTAACCAGCGGCTAAATTTACCTTTTATGGGCGATTATGCTGACCGTCGTGTATTGATGTTTTTATATCAGGCCGCTGATGTACAGATCGGGAATAATTATGATTTCTTACGACTCACTAAAGTAAATAAATATAAAAGTTATGGCGAGGATGAGTTCAATAAAACTTCTCGTCAAAATTCAAATGTGGAAACCAATGGGGTTTGGTCGGTTGGTGCAGGGAAGCGCTTTAATTTAGCCAATGATAAAAGTTTAAAAACGCAATTTTGGTATCAAAATTATGATGACTATACTCGTCTAATCTATACCCAAGCTGATTTAGCAATTCCAAAGCTTAATTATAGTCCTGAATTTTCAATCCAGTATATTTCAGGTAAAGATCAGGGCAAAGCACTTGCTGGAGAGGTTAATAGCCAAATTTTCGGTGTACAGGCTGCGTTTAAGGTTATGCCTACCGCCAGTCTAAAAGTCGCGTATAACTATATAAAACCAGATCAGGGCAGTTATTTGAATGGGGCATTATTAACACCCTATGCAGCTAAAACCTCTTCAGGTGAACTTTTTGCCCAGCCATTTTTCACCAGCACTCAAGATTTAGGTGCAGGTAATGCATTGATGTTGTCTTTAGAAGGTAAATTGACAGATCAGTTGATAGCTGGCGCGCGTTATTCATTTATGGACTTAAAAGAGTCGGAAAATGTCGCGAGTCGAAATCAATCTGAATATATGTTGTTTGGTATTTATAATTTTACAGGAGCTTTAAAAGGTTTTAGTGTCAGTAATTTTGCAGGTATCCAAACATCACCACGCTATGACAAAAAATTCTTACAAAACCGTTTTGCACTGTCTTATAAATTTTAACTGTGTTTTATAGCATCGAGTGCATATTTAAATCTAAATATGCACTTTTTTTATGGGTTAAAAAAATCCCCCTATAGAGGAGGAAGTATTTAAATATCTAGTCGAGAGGATTGCCGATAATATTACTGATGATCCCTTGCATGATGTGAGTACCTTGTTCCTGATATAAAGATTCATACCACTCTTGGGTGATTTTCGGGTCTTTCATGTGTGTCACATCACAACGTTTGCGTGCTCTTAACACCATTTCCTTAGTACGATCATTGCGTTTGTTTTGATAGCGGTTCAAAGCATCTTCCAATCCAAAAGTATTGATTTGTAAGGCACGAGCAAGATAAATCGCATCCTCCATGGCTTGACAGCCACCTTGTCCAATATCCGGAGTAGTGCTATGGGCAGCATCACCTAAGAGCACTACACGTCCTTTATAGAAATTCATAAAAGGCTCGATATCATGGATCTCGACACGATTGGTTTTTTGCTCATCTAAACGCTCAATGAGTTTTTGTACTGGTTCACACCAACCACTAAAATGCATTTTAAGGTCTTGCTTATAATATTCACGCTGATTTGACAGTCCAGCTTCAAGCGGCACATCAAAGAAGAAATAGAAACGATTTTGTGCAACGGGCATGAGTGATACACGTTTACCTTCACCAATATATGTGGTCCATTGCATGGCTGGTGCAATCTGCTCATCAATATCAACCAATCCATTCCAATTTACATAGCCAGCATAGCGACGTTCAACTTGATGGCCCAGTACAAACTGCCGCGTAAGTGAATGTGTACCATCTGCACCAATCAGTAGATCGGCTGTTATCTGAGAACCATCCTGAAAATGTATGGTGACATCATTTTGATGAGCTTCAATTGCAGTCATTTTCATCCCGAGTTTGATGTCTTCCAGACCAAATTGCTGCATTAATAATTGTTGTAGATCAGCTCGAGCGACAGGATAGGCACGTTGTCCTACTTCTTTATATAAAGGTAACAAACTAAATTGGGTCATGGTTTGTTGGTTAAGACCATCAAGATATGCTAAAGACTCCATTTGTCCACCTAGTTTCTGGATTTGATCCGTTAAACCAAGATAGTTGAGACACTTAACACCATTTGACCAAAGTGAGATGGCAGCGCCAACAGGTAATATTTCGGCTGCTTGCTCATAGATTGTGACCTGATGACCAAATTTTTTTAAAGCGATACCAGCAGTTAAACCGCCCATACCTGCACCTACAATCGCGATATTCATTGTTCAGATCCTAAGTATTTTAGTAAGTTTCTAAACCGTTCTAAGCGAGAAGTGTGCCAATTTTATTAACTGGTTTTACTGGTCATACCAGTAATGTTGCTCCATTAAAAAGCAATCTTAATAAAGTGGTATTGATGTGGTTCAAAGTATGGAGCAAAGTAGTGCATAGCACTACAAATTTGGAATTTATGATTATATTGCGCTGTTATGTCTGGAAAAATACACACCAGCACGCTGTGCGGCACCAATAATATGTGCTTGCATAGCTTTTTCAGCTGCTGCTGAGTCCTGATTAAATAAAGCTTGCAGAATTAATTCATGTTCATGAATGGTTTTAAATGCCAGATTGGGTTGAACAAAGGGTAGGATCTGACTCTTTTTAATCCAGTCAGTATGTATTTTAAGTGTTTGAATAATAGATTGATTATGACTAAGTTCAATAATATGTTGATGAAATGCATAATCAAATTCAGAGGCTGCTTGCCAGTTTTGTTCTTTGATTGCACTTGCTAATGATTGGTAATGTTGCTGTAAGATGGACTTATCGTCTTCAGTTAAATACTCACATGCGAGAAGTGCGCAAAAACTTTCTAGTACATAGCGTAATTGATAGAAATCTTTAAGTGATACACGATGTTCACCATCCCATTGTTCTGCCGCTTGGCTATGCTGTGAAATAACGTAAACACCTTTACCTGCTTTGATTTCTAATAGACCTAAAGCGGCGAGGCGGGTTAATGCTTCACGTAAAGAAGCACGGCTGATTCCTAATTGAATGGCAAGCTCACGTTGTGAGGGTAAGGCAGACCCGACTGCATAAGTATTTTGTTGAATGCGTTGATAAATGATTTCCACCGCTTGCTCAGTCACCTGAGATGATTTTCCATTGAGCATAGCTTGTGGGCTCATAAGCAACACACCGTAAATATATAAATAAATAATTTGATTCTACACAAAATTTATCTATTTGTTGGTGCACGTGCTTAAAATTAGCCGTATTTTTAATAACAGATCAGACCAGTTGAACTGGATATTACGTTATTGAATAAGGATAAAAAGTTTAAGAATGATTAATGAGAATATGTATTGCTGAAACTTCAGAACGTTCAGAGATTATTTATCTCTGAACGTACACAGTACTTTTAATACTTTCCGTTGAAGTTTGCGCTAATTCTTTGTTTTAAATATTCTTTAGCTGTAATGGCCGGATATTTCTTTTGAGGTCCTTCAATGATCATATCTTCATTGGCTTGGCAGAAGAACGCCAAACTATAACGTGCGCCTTGATATTCATTTGTTTCAGGATTTTTAACACGATGAAAATTAGAAGGCAGTTGATCATCGCTCCAACGCGTGAGCATATCACCGATATTACAGGTAATTACATCATCACGTGGCTCAATGCTGGTCCATTGCTGTTCTTCCATATCTTTACCCGGACAAACTTGCAGGCCACCTTGTCCTTTACGTTGGAACAGTAGCGTTAAACAGTCAAAATCTGTATGCGCTCCTGCACGCCATAGACCTAATTGATCTTTAAGAGCAGGGTCAATTGCATAGTAGTGCAGCATTCTTAAAGTACTTTGGTAGCTTTCTTGATCAGGGTCATGAGCAAGAGTAAAGAAGTTATCGGCAAAGCCTAGTTTATAAGCAAAGCAAGATAAAATTTTCATGCCGACTTGCCAGCATGCATGTTCAAACTCCAACATGGTATCTTTAAAATTAGGTAATTCCTCTTGACTAGGATAAAGACCTTCCATACGTGGGCGGGTAATTTGATAAGACTCTTTTTGGTCTGGTGTGCTGGTCGATGGACGAACCTGTGCCTTACTTTCCCAACCTGCATTGCGATTGAGTGGGTAGCGAGCTTTAATCGATTCTGGCAGATTAAAAAACTGTTGTGTCATTTCAAATGCAGTTTGAATCTGCTCAAGTGGAATCCCATGATTCGATACTTGAAAGAAACCAATATCAGTAGCTGCTGACCAGAGTTGGTCCGCAATTTCATATTTACGTTGTTCAAAATTAGATAAATCAATGACCCGGACTTCCCGTTCAAAGGTCTCTTGACCAAAAGCTCCCATACGAGCTTCTTTTTGCAGTTCTTCTAAGCTGTAGTCATTTTCAGCTACTGGAGTCATATTGGCGCTGTTCATATTTCAACCTCATATTTTGGATAATCGTGACCCAATCAAATAGATTGAAATAGATGGGTCACATTCAAAAAAGAGCCACACGTTCTTAATAAAAGATAACTTTATGCAAAGAACATGAGCTGTTTTCTGAGCAATGACCCACATAGCAATTAATATTACTACTATGCTGAACGCTTCTACTCTGACATAGAGCATGTAGCACTTTTTGTGCCAATTTCTAAGGATAGGTTATGAAGTTGGGATGGGGAGAGCAATATTGCACTTATAGAGGAATTACAGATGAATAATCAAAAAGTCCTTATGCCAGACAAGCACCTGCGAAGTGCATGAATGATGAACTAGTGCACCACTAAGCCGCATATAAAACAAATTAATTAACGCAATTTATTCATCTAGGCATGATTAAAAATAAGCCCAAATTAGATTATTACTATGAAAAACAAAATGAAATCAAAATTGGCACAGAGCTTGCTAATTCATTCCTGAGTATAAGCGGTCAGTGTGTAGTAAACATGCGGGACATTGCTCTACAGCGTTTGCTGTTCCTCTTTTGGGGACAAAACCATCTTGGTTTTGAGAGAAATGTGCATTTGATACATTGATTGCCCCCCTAAAAAGAATAGCAAGATAAATCAATACAGATTTAGGGGGCTTATTTATGAATATTCAGCACTATGTAAGCAAAGGGCGACGTACTGTTATTGTGAGTGCATTATTGGGGCTAGGAACAATTTTCAGTTCAACCAGTTATGCTGCCGATAAACTTGTTCTACAAACCACGTGGTATGCACAAGCCGAGCAAGGTGGTTATTATCAGGCACTTGCACAAGGGATTTATAAAAAATACGGACTCGATGTCGATATTAAAATTGGTGGGCCACAAGTCAATAATATGACCTTACTATTGTCCAAACGTGCCGACATTATAATTAATTATGATTTACAGGTCTTAAAGGGTATTGAAAGTAATTTTCCAATCAAAGCAGTTGCGGCACCATTTCAGTTTGATCCACAAGGTGTATTAACTCATGGCGATGTAAAGTCTTTGGCGGACTTAAAAGGCAAAACAATTCTTGTTTCAACCAGTGGGCAAGCAAGCTGGTGGCCATGGTTAAAAGGGAAATATAAATTAAATGCAGCACAGGCTCGCCCTTATACCTTCAATATGCAGCCATTTTTAGCTGGCAAAAATGTGGCACAGCAAGCCTATGCAACCTCTGAAGTCTTTCAGGCAAAAAAAGCAGAGCCTTCAAGTAATTTCTTTTTATTTGCTGATGCTGGCTATCCAGCTTATGGCGGTATTTTAGTTACACGTAATGATGTGATTCAAAACAAACCAGATGTTGTGCGTCGTTTTGTTCAGGCATCGATGGAGGGATGGAAAAACTATTTAGCTGATCCTCGATTAGGGAATAGTCTGATTAAAAAAGAAAACCCAAATATGAAAGATGATCTGCTGGCCTTTGCAGTAGGTCAAATGCGCAAACTCAAACTGATTGATGGAGGAGATGCTAAAACACAAGGAATCGGGGTCATGACCGATGCGCGTTGGAAAGCCACACGAGATTTTATGGTGAACGCTGGCTTGTTAAAAGCTCAAACCAACTGGAAAACTGCTTATACCACACAGTTTGTTAAAACTGCCAAGTAGTCAGGGTTATAGGGTTAAGAAAAAAGGCATTCGCGCGGAGGGGAAACCATATGAATTCTGCATTAACAATTGATACTTCTATACATGAATCTTCAAATTTTATTACGCCAATGATTATGGTCAGAGGGGTAGAAAAGACTTATCCAAATGGTACTAATGCTTTACAACGTTTGGATTTAAATATTGCACGTGGTGAGATTGTTTCATTACTTGGACCGTCAGGTTGCGGGAAAAGTACTTTACTGAAAATGTTTGCCGATCTGGAGCAACCTTCTGCGGGACTAGTGCGTTGGAATGGCAAGGCCGAGATTCAATCACAATGTAAAATGGCAATGGTCTTTCAAGAAGCAACCCTGATGCCTTGGGCTAATATTGCAGAAAATGTACGCTTACCTTTGGATTTGCAGCATATTTCGAAATCAACTAGTACACCCAAAGTTATGGCCGCGTTAAAGGCCGTTGGTTTAGAAAACTTTAGTCAGGCTTATCCCCGCGAGCTTTCGGGGGGCATGCAAATGCGTGCCTCCTTGGCTCGTGCATTAGTGACTGAACCAGACTTACTGTTAATGGATGAGCCCTTCGGAGCTTTAGATGAGTTTACTCGCCATAAACTTGACAGTGATATCCGTCAATTATGGTCTGAGCGAGATTTAACCGTAGTTTTTGTTACTCATAGCATCTATGAAGCAGTGTATTTATCTTCGCGGGTCATTGTGATGGGGGCACGACCAGGACGTGTGGTGGCTGATCTAGAAATTGAAGGGCCTTATGTGCGTGATGAAGCTTTCCGTAGTTCTGAAGTCTTTATTCAACAATGTTCACATCTATCCCAAGTATTAGCTGAGGCAAGCCGAGGGCATGGTCATGATTAAACCATTAATGGAACATCCAAAGGTACAACGTATTGCAGCTCCACTAGGGTTAGGTCTGATTTTCCTACTAGTTTGGCAGTTGAGTTTTCAACAGCTTGAAGTACCTGTATATGTCGTGCCAAAACCCAGCGATATTGTTATGGCAATGATTAAAGAGTCCAGTGTGTTATTTGGAAGCTTGTTGATCACACTAAAAATTACCTTATTGGCTTTTGTCTGTGCTGTAGTCATTGGCACCTTGATCGCTTTCGTCTTTGTACAAAGCCGTGTAGTAGAAGCCTGTTTTATGCCTTATGCCATTTTATTTCAGGTGACTCCAATTGTCGCTATTGCCCCTCTGGTGATTATCTGGATTCAAAATACAACATTAGCATTAGTCGTTTGTGCCATGTTAGTTGCAGTATTTCCAATATTGACTAACACCACTTTAGGTTTACGTAGCGTCAACAAAGGTTTACTTAATCTTTTTCAGATCAATAAAGCCAGTCGTTGGCAAATTTTAATACGCTTACGTGTGCCGAATGCTTTGCCTTATTTCTTTGGTGGGTTGCGTATTTCTTCTGGTTTGGCACTTATTGGCGCCGTGGTTTCGGAGTTTGTGGCTGGAGCTGGTGGGACTAGTGCAGGTTTGGCTTACCAAATTTTGCAAGCAGGTTTTCAGCTCGATTTACCATTAATGTTTGCAGCATTATTTCTTATCACGTGCACAGGCTTGGGTTTATTTGTGCTGATGTCTTTATTAAGTCATTTCTTTTTAAGTAAATGGCATGAGAGTGAACAAGTATGAGTCATGATCTTTCAAATAATGGTTCTTTAAATCATCGCTATTTAATCAAAAATGCTTATGCCATTTTGACAGGGTTATCGGGGGATGCAGCACGTTCTTCATTTACTGATATCCGTATTCAAGATGGTAAAATTATTGAATTGGGACAACTGACCGCAAAACCGAATGAACAAATTATCGATGCGAAAGACTGTGTAATTTATCCAGCTTGGGTAAATACTCATCATCATTTATTTCAATCTTTATTGAAGGGTGAACCACAAGGTTTAAATCAAAACCTAACCTCATGGCTTGCCAGTACGCCATATCGATTTCGTGGTGCATTCGACGAAGCCACATTTCGAGTGGCAGTACGCATTGGGTTAATTGAATTATTACGGTCAGGTTGCGCAACAGTAGCTGATCATCATTATCTTTACTGGCCACAAATGCCATTCGATGGGGCTGCGATTTTATTTGATGAAGCTGAAAAGTTAGGCATGCGTTTTGTGTTATGCCGAGGTGGTGCAACTCTAACGCGTGGCTTAGAAAGCGAATTACCGCAAGCATTACGCCCTGAGAAATTTGAAGACTATATGGAGGATATAGAACTCCTAGTACAGCGATATCATCAACCGAGTTCCGATGCATTCCGGAAAATCGTAATGGCACCCACTACAGCTTTGCATTCGACCACTGCACAGCAATTAAGAGAAAGCGCCAAGATTGCTAGACAATTGGGTATCCGCATGCATAGCCATTTATCTGAAACAGTAGATTATCTGGATGCGGCTAGAGCCAAATTTGGTATGACACCTGTACAGTTTTGTGCAGAGCAGGATTGGGTTGGAAGCGATGTCTGGTTTGCCCATTTGGTTAAGCTATTACCTGAAGAAATACAGCTGTTGGGCCAAACTCAAACAGGGATTGCACATTGTCCTCAGAGTAATGCACGTTTGGGTAGTGGAATTGCTGATCTTGTCAGTTTAGAACAAGCGGGTATGACTATTTCGATTGGAGTAGATGGTGCGGGCTCGAATGAAGCCGCAGATATGTTATCTGAAACCCATGCTGCATGGCTGTTACAACGGGCCAGAAAGGGCATGTCTGCTCTACCTCAATATGAGGGTGGGTTATTTGAAGGAGGAGCAGATGCTGCAAGTATTGAGGATATCATTCGTTGGGGAACTTTAGGTGGAGCTAAGATTTTAGGTTTAGATCAAGTTGGTTCAATTGAGGTTGGACAACAGGCAGATTTAGTGGCTTATCAATTGGATGATCCACGTTATTTCGGCTTACATGATATGGCGATTGGCCCGGTGGCAAGTGGTGGGAGAGCACATATTAAAGCCATGTTTGTGGCCGGAAAAATGGTAGTGGAAAATGACCAAATTCCTGATGTTGATATGATGGAATTAGCTTGGCAAGCGAAGCAATCGGTGAAACTGTTGCAGCAGCGTAGTGTAGAAATGGCGAAAATAGCCTAACTTAGATATGTGATTAGACTATGATATTAATAGCTTTAAGTTTATTTAATTTGATAAACATTAGCTAAAAAGAAGGCGGTAATCATACCGCCAAATTCATTTATCAATATAGTTAATGAGTTGTTATATCTTTTGAAATAAAATTACTTTTACATTAATTGACTGAGTAATTACTGATGCTTATATAAGAGCATGTTAATTTATGTGCAACATTGTTATTAGAACATCAAAGCTCATTTTAACTGAGTATAAATATTTAAACCTTTATAACGAATCAACAAGCAGTTTTTCACTAGGAGAACAAAGATGGGATATGTAACCACAAAAGACGGCGTAGAAATTTTCTATAAAGATTGGGGACCACGAGATGCCCAAGTTTTATTTTTTCATCACGGTTGGCCTTTAAGTTCAGATGATTGGGATACACAATTATTATTCTTTTTAGGACAAGGTTATCGTGTTGTAGCACATGATAGACGTGGGCATGGGCGTTCGAGTCAGGTGTGGGATGGTCACGATATGGATCATTATGCAGATGATGTGGCAGAGGTGGTTAAACATCTGAACATTAAAAATGCAATTCATATTGGCCACTCAACAGGTGGCGGTGAAGTAGCTCACTATATTGCACGTCATGGTCAGGACAATGTTAAAAAAGCTGTACTTGTTAGTGCGGTTCCACCATTGATGGTTAAAACAGAAAATAATCCTGAGGGTTTACCAAAAGAAGTTTTTGATGACCTGCAAAATCAAGTACTCACCAATCGTGCGCAATTTTTCCGTGACTTACCATCTGGCCCGTTCTATGGTTTTAACCGCCCAGATGCGAAGCCATCTGAAGGTATCATTTCGAACTGGTGGCGTCAGGGCATGACGGGCAGTGCAAAAGCACATTACGACGGTATTGTGGCATTCTCCCAAACTGACTTTACAGAAGATTTAAAGAAAATCACTATTCCTGTTTTGGTGTTGCATGGCGATGACGACCAGATCGTGCCTTATAAAACGTCTGGTGTAAAATCTGCTGAGTTACTCCCAAATAGCCAACTTAAAATCTATCCGGGTTTTTCACATGGTATGTTAACCGTGAACCATGAAGTGATTAATGCGGACTTATTGGCATTTATTCGCGAATAATTTAAAGCGTTTAAACTTTTAAAAAAGAGGCCTGGTGAGTGCCTCTTTTTTTATATAAAAATAAATTGTAATCAAGATTGAAACAAGGTTCATAACTTTACCAAGCGCACACTTTCAGTAACAGCTTTCTATGTTTTGATAGATGAAAGATAGAAATATAAATATGGAAATGAGGTGAAAAAATGTCTAAACGCATATTACATGTCGTGACCAATGTTTCACGCTATAAGGATGTCGATGAACCAACAGGGCTGTGGTTAGGCGAGCTCACTCATGCTTATGACGAATTTGAAAAGCAAGGTTATGTACAAGATATCGTGAGCCCCAACGGCGGAAAAACTCCGATAGAGCCAAAATCATTAGGGGCTTTGGTTTCTGACAAGTCTGTAAAAGCGAGGGAAGATGATCAAGCCTTTATGACTTTATTGGCTAATACTTTTAAGCCTAGCGATATTAATTGGCAAGACTATGACGTGATTTACTACACAGGTGGTCACGGTGTGATGTGGGATTTTTTAGATAACCCTGAACTTCAAGAAATCACCAAAAATATTTATGAAAAAGGCGGTATTGTTTCGAGTGTTTGTCATGGCTACTGTGGTTTGCTCAATGTCAGACTTTCCAATGGCAAACGACTAATAGAAGGTAAAAAGTTAACAGGCTTTGCATGGAGTGAAGAGGTTTTGGCAGGAGTGGCAAAAAAAGTGCCGTACAATGCCGAAGAGTTAGTGAAAGAATATGGCGCTCGTTATGAAAAGGCCTTTATTCCTTTTGCACCACATGTCGTTCAAGACGGCAAGTTAATTACGGGTCAAAACCCGTTTTCAGCTAAAAAGACAGCTTTAGCGATAATAGAAGACCTAGAAAAGTCATAATTTAATGATTCAAATATAAACCCTAAAAGCAAAACAGCGATGGGCTTGCTTTTAGGGTTTTTAAATAAATGGATTGATCAAAAAAATTAAGCTTAAGGAACAATCACAAAATCAGGGTTTGCTATTGCAAAAACTGCTTCACGGTCTGCAACTGGTGGATAAATCCAGATAGTATTAATTTCTTGTTTAATTTTTTTAGCTTCATCACGCACAAATTGCACCTGACGATCCCAACCTTCGGTATAAAGTGCACCCCAAGGACCCAAGTCAACACAAGTGACATACTTTGGTTGGCTGTATGGATGAAGTGGTAAATCAACCAATTCTGCCGCAGCATTGTAACCCGCCACACGGCCTAGGCTCATGGCATGTTGGCAAGACATCACGTTAAAATTACCTAAATCATCGGTTAGAACTTTTACAGTATCGCCAGTCACAAAAACATTTTTTGCTTCAGGTGCATGTAAATAAGCATCCCCAATCAAACGGCCTAAATTATCTTTTTCACCAGCAATTTGAGAAGTGAGTGGGTTGGCTCGCATGCCCGCAGTCCAAATCACAGTTTCTGTTTCAATTCTTTCGCCGTTAGAAAGCGTTACGCCAGTGGCATCTAGTGCAGTAACTCTTAGCCCAGCTTTACCTTCAACACCTAGCTCGTTAAGGGCTTCTCGAATAACAGTAGCGGCTTGGTCACCCATTGCTGCACCAATTTCTGTTGAGGAATCTACTAAAACCACACGGACATCAGTTTCACCTAAAATGCTACGCAGACGTTCAGGCATTTCGGTCACAGTTTCAAGCCCAGTCAGTCCACCACCAGCAACAACTACAGTGTTACGAGCCGCATTTGCAGGTTTATGGGCTAAGTTTTTAAGATGTTGATCTAATTTTTCAGCATCTTCTAGTGTGCTTACACTAAATCCATATTCTGTAAGGCCCGGTATCGGTGGCATAAACGTAGTACTTCCTGTTGCCAGAATAAAACGGTCATAGCTTAAGGTTTGTTTGTTGCCATCGGTGGTTGAAACTTCGATTGTCTGTTGGTTTGAGTCAATTTTATTTACCCAACCTGCCAGAAATTTAACCCCAACCACGCTTAATAACTCTGAAATATCAGGGTTCATGTTTTCAAGCACGGCTTCATAAAGACGAGGACGAATCCCAACATTTGGACTAGGAGAAACCATCACCACCTCAATGTTTTGTTCTTGTGAAGCCAAGTGAATTGCTCTTTGTGCAGCGAGTGCCGCCCATAAACCAGCAAAGCCAGAACCTGCAATAACAATACGCTTACTCATTTGATTATCCTTTTGATCAATTTTTCGGACAACACATTCCAGCTCATCACAAAATTTTGGGTGAGCGAATCCATTCTCTGATTGTCCGAAAAAATCTGAGAAGGCGTTTAAAACAGATTAGGGATGTTTTACTTTAGTATTTGAGGCTTATTAGCTCATTAGTCGGGAGTATCCCGCGATATTTTACTTTTCCGCATTTTTGCTGTTCTTCCTTCAATGCGTTCATTGATCCAACCATTTACATCACTAAAAAATACGTCGGGGGCATAACGGCCAAAACGGTCTGCAATATCGCCAAGTGTATGAGCACCTAAAGCGTCTCGCATAGCTTTTTCGGCTTGTAGCATGACAGCATGTACTGCACATACACCACTGGTTGCCCAATCTGGCGGGGCATTGTTAAAGACTGCACATTTACCACGCACTTCTTGGCACTCAAAAAGTGGTTTTTCACCTTCAATTGCATTCACGATATCTAAAAAACTGATTTCGTGAGCAGATCGGGCGAGTAAATATCCACCACGAACACCTTCTTGTGCGACCACAAGTCCTGCCTTTTCAAGTTTAGGAAAAATCTTGGCCATAAAACTCGGAGAGACTCCTTGTAATTCAGCAAGATCCTTACTACTCAAAGGTTTATCTTCATTGTTCACAAGAAAAAGAAGACAGTGAATCGCATACTCGACGCTACTAGTGATATAAGCCATTTAATTTCATAATTGATCAATTACAAACACAGACTAATGTAGTCTGTGTTTTAAGTCAACAACAAAACTAAGACAGAATCAGTCCTAGTTTTAAAAAGGCTATTTAAAAGTATTAATTTTGAATATATCTAATTGAATAATTTAAATTTTATTAAATAAAAAGATTTTAATATTTTATAAAAAATATTTTATTGAGTTCTTTTAATCGTATGAATGTCTAATAGGTGTTTAATCAAATAGTTCACGACTTATAAGTAAGATAGATGAAATGGGATAGGCATTTATCATTTATTTATAGAGTCTTTTAAATTATATTTACGTAGATTGTTTTACTTAAAATATTGAATAGCTTTATCTGAATAAAAATATTTTTTACATAGCATGATGAATGAATAAGAGAATTGTTTTGAAAACTGAATTTATTATTAGATGTATTTATGCACTTTGCCTTATCGGTGCAGGGTTCAACCATTTACAAACAGTTTTGATGCATGGTTTGTTTTGGGACTATAACAATGCGCCTTTATTTACTTGTATTTATTGGACATCTTTAACGTTTATTGATCCACTTGCAGCAATTCTTCTATTTTATAGACCTCGTATCGGCTTAATTCTAACTTTTCTTATTATATTTAGTGATGTCATTCACAACACTTGGATTACATTAAAAGTAGGGCGAGACTTGCTCAACTATATGTATATTTCGCAATTTTTATTTCTGGTTTTTGTTTTGTGCACAATTAAGTTTCCTTGGAAAGCACATAAAACAAGTTAAAATTTAAAGATTGGAGAGCAAAAGCATTTTTTTACTCTCCAAATAATTTTTTCAAACTTACGAACGCCACCAATAATTCTCAACATTCGGCTCATTTAAGTTTAAGAGTTCACCCATTTGCGGTGTGCTAATGGCTAACTCATTTTGTTGAGCCAAGGCGACGATACGTTCAAACGGGTCATCCCAAGCGTGAAGTGCCAAATCAAAAGTACCGTTATGGATAGGCAACAAATGACGTCCTTTTAAGTCGATATGTGCTTGTAAAGTTTGCTCTGGTTGCATATGAACATCGGGCCATTCGGGGTCATAAGCACCAGTTTCTAACATGGTCAGATCGAAAGGACCGTAACGATGTCCAATCTCTTTAAAACCGTCAAAATATCCCGTGTCACCGCTAAAAAATACACGTAAGTCATTATCAATAATCACCCACGACGCCCAAAGTGTTGCATTGCTATCGCCCATCCCACGGCCTGAAAAGTGATGAGCAGGGGTAGCCACCAATTTTAGGCCATCTACATGGGTAGTATCCCACCAATCAAGTTGTTGAACCTTTTCTGCTGGAATTCCCCATTTAATGAGCGTATCACCCACACCAAGCGGTGTTAAGAAATGCTGAACTTTATCGTTAAGCTGCATAACTGCATGGTAGTCGAGGTGGTCGTAGTGGTTATGTGACAAAATCACGCCTTTAATGGGTGGTAATTCGGCAATACTAATCGGTGGCTGGTGGAAACGTTTTGGTCCAAGCCATTGAAAAGGTGACGCACGCTCTGAAAAAACAGGGTCGGTTAACCAAAACTCATTTTGTAGTTTTAATAAGATGGTTGAGTGGCCCAAACGAAATAGAGAGCGGTCAGGCGCACTTAAAAGCTGTTCTTTTGACAAACTTAAAACAGGAATTGCTTTGTTTGGAACAGTGTCTTTTGGTTTGTTAAATAGAAACTTCCACATAAGTTGAAGCGTTTTGCCAAAAGAAGGCTGGTGTTGGTTCGGACGCATATTTCTAAATTTGCCATTATGTTGCTGAGATGGCATTAAGGGAGCAGGCAAGTCTGTTGTGTTTGAAATAGTCATTTTGTTTTTCCTTATTGGAACAAACCTATACGTACAAATAAGAACTTGGGCTAAGTACTTATTTTGATTTATTTAAATGAGTATTTACTCACTCATTAATTCATTCAAAAATAAGGACGCCGTGCATCCTTACTTTTATCTATATTGAAACTGCATGCCAAAAGGCTTCAAAACCTGATTTGCGGTAACGCTCGGCTTGAGAAGGGTCTTGGGCAATAAAATTGAGTGTAACTTCGGCAAGCGCACCTAAAATTGAAGCAATAAATAACGGTGGGTAATCTCTTAATTTTCCGTCATTAATACATTCTTGAATGTTTTGGGTGAGGTCACAAAAGGTTTGCATGCCAATTTGTTTGCTTTGCTCAGTAATTTGTTCCGAGGTTGAAAGCTGTGCCATGACTTTTCTTTTAAGAGGAGTTTCTAAACTCCAGTCCAAATAGCTTTGCCAAATATGCGACATTTGTGTTTGTAGGTCGGAATTAGCAGGGTAACCCAGCATCATGACCTGACGCAGTTCAGCCTTTAATGAAAGATATAACTGGTTCAGCAGTTCTTCTTTATTACTAAAATAGGTAAATAAAGTACCTTCTGCCACGCCAGCAACTTTGGCAATTTTTGAGGTAGACGCACGTTCGCCAAGCTCTGCTAATGTTTCAATAGCAGCACTTAAAATTGCATTACGTTTATCTTCACTGCGTGGACGAGCCATATATAAATACATTAATTGAGTGATTACTCAATCATACATAAAAATATGAGCAGCGCAAGCAAAATAGAATTTTATTGTCATAAATTTACTATTTTATAAACTATTCATAAGCTGCAATATTTGACTCTTACACCATACGATTTGGTGTTCATGGGACTTTTGCTGATCCCAATATAAATTCATCTGATATCCAACAATATCTATCGGTAGCGGATGCACCTTAATTTGAGGGTAAGTATCTTTAAAATGAGCAATTTGACATTGAGGAATCGTGAGTAAATGGTCCATTTGTGTAATTAATCGGATTGCCGTTTCATATTGTTGGCAGCGGAAACTAATCGTTCTTTTGATACCTTGTTTAGATAAGAAAAAATCTTCAAAAACACGACCTGTAGGACGAGAGGACACTGTAATGTGTTTAGCTTCTAAATAAATTTCTTTGGTTAGGTTTGTTTTGGATAATAAGGGATGCTGCTTGCGACTTATTACTACAAATTGATCTTTTGTAAGGCATTCATAACCAATGCTATCTTCAACCGAATGTTGCACATCAATCGCAAAATCGATTTTTCCCGTAGAAAGCTCATGTCTTAAGTTTTTACGATCAATGCGTACGCTATTTAACTGCAAATTAGGATTAAATTGAGTTAAGTGCTGAATAATAGAGGGTAAAAAAATTCCTTCATACTCATCATTCATAGCAATTGTGAGATGCTTTAAATCTCGTGCTGGTACAAAATCATGCGTGCTTTGAATTGCTTGATGCATAAGTTGTAATGACTGTTCAATTTTAGGCCATAAACGTTTGGCTAAAGGTGATGGAACAACACCGTGTCCATCTCGAATAAATAATGGGTCATTAAAATGATCACGTAAACGAGCCAAAGCATGGCTAACAGCAGGTTGACTTAGAAAAAGTTGTTCACTGGCCCGTGTTAGATTTTTTTCTTTATAAATTGCCACAAATACACGAAATAAATTGAGATCAATACGAGCAAGAGAGGCAATATTATTATTCATTTCATTCATAGTTTGTTATTCAAACAATTCATTTTATTCATTGTAACAAGTTAGATATGGTCAGGAAATAGCATAAGAAATAGAGTGATTAATACTGTGAATTTTGAATGTAGCGCTTGTAGTAACAGCATTTAGAAAGCGTTGATTACAACTAATTTTTATAAAACCTATGAACATAAGGAAATGATATGGCAACACATTTATTTGATTTGACTGGAAAAATAGCTTTAGTTACAGGTGCAAGCCGTGGTATTGGTGAAGAAATTGCCAAACTTTTAGCAGAACAAGGTGCACATGTAATTGTATCTAGTCGCAAGATTGAAGATTGCCAACGCGTTGCTAATGAAATTATTGCAGCAAATGGTAAAGCGGAGGCAGCCGCCTGTCATGTGGGTAAACTCGAAGATATTGCAGCAATTTTTGAATATATTCGTAAAGAACACGGTCGTTTAGATATTTTAGTCAATAATGCAGCTGCCAACCCTTATTTTGGTCATATTCTCGATACAGATATTGGGGCCTATAACAAAACGGTTGAAGTCAATATTCGTGGATATTTCTTCATGTCTATTGAAGCGGGCAAATTAATGAAAGAACAGGGCAGCGGTGCAATTGTTAATACCGCATCTGTAAATGCCCTGCAACCCGGAGACCGACAAGGTATTTATTCTATTACCAAAGCTGCGGTGGTGAATATGACCAAAGCCTTTGCAAAAGAATGTGGACCATTGGGCATTCGAGTGAATGCTTTATTGCCGGGTCTTACCAAGACTAAATTTGCTTCGGCACTATTTGAAAATGAAGATATTTATAAAAGCTGGATGGACACAATTCCATTACGCCGTCACGCAGAACCGCGTGAAATGGCTGGAACTGTACTTTATTTAGTGTCAGATGCTGCGAGTTACACCAATGGTGAATGTATTGTAGTTGATGGCGGTTTAACTATTTAGGGAGGAATAGCAATGTACGAACATTATTCAGGTCAAGTGGTCTTAATCACAGGTGCGGCGAGTGGATTTGGTGCATTGCTGGCAGAGCAACTGGCGAAGTATGGTGCAAAATTAGTGTTGGGTGACTTGAATATTGAAGGGTTAAATACTGTAGTTGAACCGCTACGCCAAGCAGGAGTGGAGGTGGTTGCGCAAGTGTGTGATGTCAGCTCTGAAGCAGATGTACAGGCTTTGGTGCAAAGTGCAGTTACTCAGTTTGGTAGAATCGATGTCGGGATAAATAATGCAGGTATGAGTCCGCCTATGAAAAGCTTTATTGATACCGATGAAGCAGATCTGGATTTGAGTTTTGCCGTCAATGCCAAAGGTGTGTTCTTTGGAATGAAGCATCAAATTCGTCAGATGTTGCAACAAGGGGGTGGCATTATTCTGAATGTTGCTTCTGTTGCAGGTTTAGGTGCGGCTCCCAAATTGGCTGCCTATTCTGCGGCAAAGCATGCTGTGGTGGGCTTAACCAAAACAGCAGCGATTGAATATGCAAATAAAGGCATTCGAGTTAATGCAATTTGTCCATTTTATACAACCACTCCGATGGTGGTCGACAGTGAACTCAAAGAGAAACAAGACTTTTTAGCGCAGGCCTCGCCAATGAAGCGTCTTGGCCATCCAAGCGAAGTGGTGGCAATGATGCTGATGATGTGTGCCAAAGAAAACTCATATCTCACAGGTCAAGCCATTGCAATTGATGGCGGCGTGACAGCTTATTAAAACATTTATTAAATACATCTTATTCATATATTTAGGAAAAAATCATGACAATTAATTTAAGCAATCGAGTGGCTATTGTTACAGGTGCAGGTGCAGGTCTAGGGCGGGAACATGCATTGTTACTGGCTCGTTTGGGTGCAAAAGTGGTCGTGAATGATCTTGGTAGCGATGTGAACGGAAAAGGTGGCTCAACCATGGCGGCCCAAAAAGTCGTGGATGAAATTATTGCGGCTGGTGGCGAGGCGATGGCAAATGGTGCTTCAGTCACTGATATTGAACAAGTTCAACAGATGGTAGATGAAACAATTGCCCGTTGGGGACGTGTAGATATTTTAATTAATAACGCTGGAATTCTTCGAGATAAAACTTTTAGCAAAATGTCCTTAGATGACTTCCGTACCGTGATTGATGTCCACTTAATGGGGGCAGTAAATTGCACTAAAGCGGTATGGGATATCATGCGCGAGCAAAAATATGGTCGTATCGTTATGACGACTTCATCCTCTGGTCTATATGGCAATTTTGGGCAGTCCAACTATAGTGCTGCAAAAATGGCATTGGTTGGACTCATGCAGACACTGGCTTTAGAGGGTGAAAAATCTAATGTTCGGGTGAACTGTCTAGCACCAACAGCTGCAACTCGTATGCTTGAAGGATTATTACCCGAAGAAGCCCTTAAAGCTCTTGCTCCAAGTGCGGTCAGTCCTGCAATCGCGACTTTGGTTAGCGAAGATGCACCTACCCGTATGATTCTTTGTGCTGGCGCAGGTAGTTTTGAAGCTGCCCACATTACCCTTACGCAAGGAATTTATTTAGGTACGGATGAACAAGTTCCGCATGTTTTAGCACAACGTTTAGCTGATGTTTCAGACCGAACAGATGAGTTTGTTCCTGTCAGAGGAGGCGCTCAGGGTGAGCTTGAGCTGAAAAAAGCTTCATTAATGGCAGGAGAATAATTTTGACAAAAAATACATTAAGTATCGACCAGCTTGTTGAGTTACAAGGTCAAGCATTAGGTAGCTCGCAATGGATGACCATTGATCAAAGCATGATTAATACCTTTGCGGATGTCACACAAGATCATCAATTTATTCATGTGGATGAAGAAGCTGCTCGTCAGACACCTTTTGGTGGCACCATTGCCCATGGTTTTTTAACACTCTCTTTACTTTCAGCGATGGCCGCTCAGGTCTTGCCGACTGTACAGGGGCAGAAATCTGGCGTGAATTATGGCATCAATAATTTGCGTTTTATGAGTCCTGTACATAGCGGTAAGCGAGTGCGTGGAAATTTTCACTTAAAAAATGTTTCCCAAAAAAATAAGGGAAGTTATCAGTTGATCATGGAAGTCACGATTGAAATCGAAGATCAGGCAAAACCAGCACTTGTGGCCGAGTGGCTTACACTTGTAAATGTATAGGAATAACCCATGAGCAATGAATTAATTCTCTCTCGCCGTGATGTCGATTTTTTGCTATTCGATTGGCTAAAAGTCGAAGAACTCAGCCAACGCAATTCTTTTGCAGGACAGGACCGTTTTGAATATACGTCTGTTTTAAACGTTTACGAGGCTTTGGCAACCGATTTGTTTGCTCCTCATAATAAAAAAAATGACAGTAACGAACCTGTTTTTGATGGTGAACGTGTAACTGTCAATCCTGAAGTCGGGGTAGCGCTAAAGGCCTTTGCTGATGCAGGTTTGATGAGTGCAGCGTTTCCGTCAGATTGGAATGGAATGAACTTACCCAATACCATCGAGCGTGCAGGTATGGCATATCTACTCGGTGCCAATTCAGGAACAGCGGGCTACGCCTTTTTAACCATTGGTAATGCAAATTTATTAATGGCCCATGGTGAACCTGAAAAAGTGAAACCCTATGTCAACGCTATGATAGAAGGCAAATGCTTCGGAACGATGTGTTTATCTGAACCGCAAGCAGGTTCAAGTCTGGCTGATATTCGTACACGTGCGATTAAAACAAAAGATGGTCGTTATCGTTTGTTTGGAAACAAAATGTGGATTTCAGGTGGCGAGCACGATATCTCTGACAATATTGTTCATTTGGTTTTGGCAAAAATTCCAGATGAAAATGGACAATTACCAGCAGGTGTGCAGGGCATTTCTCTGTTTACCGTACCGCGCAAATTACTCGATGAAAATGGACAGCCAAGTGAACGTAATGATGTGGTATTAGCTGGAATTAACCACAAAATGGGCTATCGGGGAACAGTGAATTGTGTGCTGAATTTTGGGGAAGGTCGTTTCACACCCGAAGGAGATGCAGGCGCAATTGGTGAGCTAGTCGGCGAAGCTGGTAAAGGACTGGCCTATATGTTCCATATGATGAATGAAGCCCGAATTTCGGTTGGACTTGGGGCAGCAGCATTAGGATATACAGGTTATCTTCATGCTTTAGATTATGCAAAAACTCGAGTACAAGGTCGCTCTCGTAGTGAACGTAATCCAAGTTCTCCACAAATCCCGATCATTCAACATGCGGATGTTCGCCGTATGCTATTAGCGCAAAAAGCATATGTCTCAGGTGCGTTGGCACTGTGCCTATATGCAGCCCGATTAACCGATGATATCCACTCGCTTGACGATGCCGAGCAACGCGATCAAGCCCATCAATTACTTGATCTATTAACACCAGTAGTGAAAAGCTGGTCTTCTGAATGGGGGCTTGTGGCAAATGATTTAGCCATTCAAGTTCATGGCGGCTACGGTTATACCCGTGAATATAATGTTGAACAGTTTTATCGGGACAATCGACTCAACCCGATTCATGAAGGAACATTTGGCATTCAAGCGCTCGATTTATTAGGACGAAAAACACGTCTTAATCAGGGACTGTCGATGAAGCTATTACATGAAAAAATCATGAATACGATTGAACAAGCCAACGCAGAGCCTTCTTTAAAAGATCATGCAGATCAATTAGACCAAAAATGGCAACTCATCCGAAATGTAACAGAGAAATTGCATGCATTAACCGATGTTGAACTTCAACTGGCAAATGCCGCCAATTATCTAGAAGCTTTTGGACATCTTGTGGTGGGATGGTTATGGCTTGATCAAGCGGTAGTCATTCATAAACTCATGCCGAACTCAACAGACCCTGATTTTCTACGTGGGAAGCTTGCCGCGTGTGATTATTTCTTTGGCTGGGAAATGCCGAAAATTATGAGTTGGCTAGCGGTACTTGATCCGGTAGAGACGACTCCACTCAATATGTCAGAAGAATGGTTCTAGTAAGAACCATTCCTTAACCGCGCCGTTTGACAGAAAAGGAGAACAACCTGATTTTATAGAAAATACCTAATAAGAATCACTATGTAAAAACAAACATCAGGCGTTCAGTAAAGAGTGCCCTAATAAGTAAAAATAAAAATCTAGGACGGATTAAAAGATGAAAAAGAAAACATTAGTCATGGTCATGGCTTCATTTTGTACGAGCCCACTCTATGCAGCAGCATTTGATCGAACAGGACAATCAATTTCTGCATTTCTACAACCCGGTAATTATTTTGAGGCAAGTTTATCTGTTTCAGACACTTCGTTAGAAGGACAAGAAGCGGGGACAAACCCAACGCGTAATAGTATTTCTGATATTGCAAACTCTGATTATCGTCCCAGTGCAGCTTTGAAATTACAGTTAGCACCTCAGTTCTCATTTGGTTTTCTTTACGATCAGCCATTTACTTCCGACTCAGAATATTATGGAAATAACAGCTTTGTTGCTAAGCCGAGTGATACGATTTTAGTACCGGGCATTGATTCAGCAACACTTGCCCAAAAGACTGGTAGAGAAGTCGTAACAGGTAACACCAAATCGAATTTTGTTATGCAAAATTTTAGTCTGATATTGGGTTATCAACCGGATAAAAACTGGAATTTTTATGCAGGTCCTGTTTATCAGACATTTAAAAGTAACGTCAATTTAAGAGGTCAAGTTTTCAGTTTATATAATGGCTATGACTTTAATGCCAAAGAAGTTGGAGATTGGGGATGGCTGGCAGGATTTGGTTATCAAATTCCCGAAAAAGCCATAAAAGCCTCATTGACCTATCGTTCAGAAATTATGCATGAAGTGACTGCCAATGAAAATGCGCCACTGGTTGATATGTTGAGTACACAGCAAGGCCGTGATTTTCTTGATCAGCATTTGGCGTATATGGTTTCTATAGGACAACTCACTGAATCGCGGAGGGAGGCACTCAATCGTATTGTTGCGGGCTTACCCGAAGCAGGAACATCAGGCTCAACTAAGTTTAGAGCGCCAGAGTCAGTAAATTTGGAATTTCAGACCGGATTACGCAAAGGGACTTTATTGTTCGGTAACGTGCGTTGGGTTCACTGGAACGATTTTGAGTTTAAACCATATCGTTTTGGCGAAATCTCAGAAGTTGTTGGGGTTCTATCAACGCCAAGTCGTCCAAATGGTTTTAATCTGGTTCGTTATTATGATGATCAATGGTCTGCCAATCTTGGAATTGGACAACGCCTAAGCGATAAATGGTCGGGTTCAGTTTCTGTAGGTTGGGACTCGGGAGCAGGTGAGCGCGTATCCACAGGCGGACCAGCTAAAGGTTATTACAGTGTTGGTCTTGGTGCGCAATATAGTCCAACTTCAAAATACTTTATTTCAGGTGGAATGAAGTATCTATGGCTTGGTGACGCCAAAGGTCAGCTTGGTGCCCAGGCAGGCAGTGAATATTATGTGGGTGAATATAAAAATAACTATTCAATCGGTTACGGTTTGAAAATTGGTTATAAATTTTAATTCAACTATTTGATGGATCGCTTAGTTATATAAACAGTTTATTTCTGCACGAGAGTAAGCAGATTAAGAGATTAAAGAAAATATAAAAAGTGGAGTAGGAACAGTTCCATTTCTCCCTCTCATAAAAGGACAATAAGATGACAAAACAGATCTGGTTAGACGAATATAAGCAATGGAATATAGAAAGCACGATTACATTGCCGGATGAACAAACTTCACTTCTCGATTTATGGGACAACAGTTTTAATAAGTTCCAGCAAAGAAAGGCTTTTATATTTGCAGATCAATCTTTTTCTTATGCTGAAATCGATTTATATAGTCGACAAGTAGCAACATTCTTGCAAAGTTTAGGGCTAGAAAAAGGTACACGTGTTGCCGTGATGATGCCCAATATTATTCAGTACCCAATTATTTCACTTGCCGTCATTCGTGCAGGTTACATTCTGGTCAATATTAACCCCCTCTATACAGCCCGCGAGTTAAAGCATCAATTAAATGATGCAGGCGCAAAAGTCTTATTTATATTAGAACAACTTTTACCTGTTTATGACGCTGTCAAAGAGCAAGTGGCGGTTGAACAAATTATTACCACCACCATGACTGAAATGTTGGTCGAGCAACCTACTGAATTAGACACCTTAGATTCTAAAAAATACGCTTTTAGGCAAATCTTATTGAAGGCAAATGCACAAGACTATATACGTCCTAAGCTTGTTCTTGAGGATACTGTGCTTTTGCAATATACGGGTGGAACAACAGGTGTATCCAAGGGCGCAGAATTAACCCATAAAAATATTGTCGCCAACTTATTACAAAATAATGTGGTTTTTAAAAGCTACTTTGGTGACCGAGATGCTTTTGAAGATGAAATAGCGATCTGTGCCTTACCGCTTTATCATATTTTTGGTTTTACTGTCTGTTTATTGCACAGTGCAATGAATAAAGGTTATGCCACTGTTTTAGTTCCAAATCCGCGTGATTTAGATGCTCTCGTGCATTGTTTTGAAAAATATCGTCCTACGGTTTTTCCTGCTGTAAATACTTTATTTAATGCGCTGATTAATCATGAAGGCTTTAATAAATTGGACCATAGCCGTTTAGAAATTACTACAGGCGGCGGTATGGCAATTTTGAAATCCACGGCCGATGGATGGGAAAAACTGACAGGACGTATTATCCGTGAAGGGTATGGCTTATCAGAAACTTCGCCTGTTGCGACTTTTAACCCGCCAATCTCTAATACTTTTAGTGGCACAATCGGTATTCCTGTACCGAGCACGGATATTGCAATTTTGGATGATGAAGGTCATCAATTAGCACCCGGTGAAACTGGAGAAATTGCGATTCGTGGCCCGCAGGTTATGAAAGGTTATTGGAATTTACCTGAAGAAACGAAAGCGGTCATGACTGCTGATGGTTTCTTTAGAACGGGTGATATTGGCTTTATGAATGAAAAAGGCTATACCAAAATTATTGACCGTAAAAAAGACATGATTTTAGTGTCAGGCTTTAATGTTTTTCCAAACGAAATTGAAGAAGTTTTAGCCCAACATCCAAAAATTTTAGAAGTCGCCGTGGTTGGCATTGCAGATGAAAAATCGGGTGAAGTGCCGAAAGCCTTTATTGTCAAAAAGGATGACTCTTTATCGGTTGAAGAAATTCAAATCTATGCAAAAGAAAACCTGACTGGTTACAAACAACCACGCTATATCCAATTTATCAATGAATTACCCAAGTCGAATGTGGGTAAAATTTTAAGAAAAGAACTAAAGGTTTAATAAGAACTTTTAATTAAAAACATAAATGTATGGGACTAGAAGCTCCATAAATAAATGAAAAAAGGAATGAGATTATGGGTTCAGGATTAATTACCGTATTTTTACCAATTGCACTCGCAATTATTATGGCTGGTTTGGGTCTAGAGTTGACCATAAATGACTTTAAACGCGTACGACAACACCCAAAAGCGGTCTTTATCGCATTATTTTGCCAACTGGTTATTTTAGTCGGTATTGCATTTATTATTTGTAAGGTTCTTGCTTTACCACCAATGCTTGCTGTTGGATTAATGCTCCTTTCTGCGTCACCGGGCGGGCCAACTGCTAACTTATTTAGTTATCTCTATAAAGGAGATATCGCTTTAAATATTAGTTTAACGGCTATAAATTCGGTCATTGCTGCCTTTACACTTCCGTTAATTGTGAATTTTGCAATACAACACTTTATGGAAAATGGACAAAATGTAGGATTGCAATTCTCGAAAATCATACAGGTTTTTCTCATTATTTTAGTTCCCGTTGGGATCGGGATGTTAGTCCGTCATTTTGCGCCGCATACGGCTGAAAAGCTCAATAAACCTGTGCGTATCTTTGCTATCTTTTTTCTCGTATCGATCATCATATTAGCAGTTGCGCGAGATTACCAAAATCTGATGACGTATATTGGGCAAATTGGATTGGCAACTTTGCTGTTTTGCGTATGTAGTTTAATGGTTGGCTATTTTGTTCCACGACTATTGGGAGTAAATAGCTTTCAGGCAAAAGCTTGCGCGTTTGAAATTGGAATTCATAACAGTACCTTAGCCATGACTATTGCTTTTACAGTAATGGCAAGCAGTATGGCCGCTATGCCAGCAGCAGTTTACTCATTATTTATGTACATTGTTGCAGCTATCTTTGGCACATTATTAAATCGTCTAGAAAAGAAAGAGATTACACAAATATCAACTAAAACGTACTCAAAGAATCTTCAGTAATATCTGGCAGATAAAGGTATTTAACTACCACCAGATGTTTATAGTTTGAATTAAAAGAGGAGGCTAATACCTCCTTTTTTAGCCTCAATAAAAAGAAAGCGTTAGAGTGCTGTTATCAAAGCAAATTGTTAAGTCAATATTTAAGGTTTTTCTTAATTTGGTAACTAATTGGAAAACCTTAAATTAATTGCTGAAAAGTTATAAAATACATCTGGAATAGATTATTACTCTTAAAAAGAAATTAGGTAAAAGATATGTCCTTATTTGAAGAATGCAAAAATGCACTCAAAAATGATTTTCAAATTATTAGTGGTATAGACGTAGAAGTTGTTTATACGAAATTGAATATGTATCCCATAAAACAAAACTGTATTTTATGGACAGATATGAATTTTAACGACTTTGATAATATGGACGAGTTGTTAGAAAGCATGCAAACAATTCACAATGAAAATGTCTATGTTGTTGCAGATGATCAGAATATTCCAGTCTTTACTTCTAAGCTGAAATCAATTATCGAAAATATATACGACGTTATGGCTTTGTGCCCTAAAGTTTTTATTTTTAATGAAACTATCCTATTAGAACCACTTTTTCCAACTTATACCGTTAGAGTAGCTTTTAAGTCTAACTTAAATAAATCTTATATTTAAGGTTTTTCTTAATTATGTAATTAAATGAAAAACAATAATTTAATTAAATAATTTCTAGCCAATTTCACATTGACAGCTCAAATATTGAAGATTACCATTTGCGGGCTGGCCTACATTGCCAGTCGGTTTTGACGGACCGAGTTTGTAAGACCACATCAGAGCTATTCCTTCTGAGGGATACTCATATGTGCGCACCCCGTTCCCTCCCGTAGCGGTAGGACGGGAGTGGGACACCTTCGGGTGTGCTGGAGTCTTACCCAGTCCGTCAACCCGCTTCCGTTCTGCCACCATAATTTATAATGTTTCGGCAGAACTCCCAAAAGAAGGAGTTGGCTATGCACATTCATAAATTATCGGCAGTCACTGTCAAAATCTATCTCGACACAACTTAAAATTTTAAAGCAGTTTGATTGCTTATAGGCTTTTCAGGCTTTAAATCATTACGTCTAAAACTTAGCAACAATAAAACTTGAGATGTGCCAAGCACAGTCTTTACGGCTTTGCTGTGCCTTTTTTTCTCCCAGAAAAGGCACAGGCTTTTTTATCTCTTTTAGCAACAACAAGAATTTATAACGGTAAAACGATGCCAACTTTAGAAAGATCTTCCAAAAAATTACAGGTTCTTCATACAGCAATTGAGCTGTTCAATCTCTATGGATTTCACAATGCGGGTGTGGACTTAATTGTCAAAAAATCCAAGATTCCTAAAGCCACTTTTTATAACTACTTTCACTCAAAACAGCGACTTATTGAAATGTGCGTATCCTTTCAAAAAAGCAAACTCAAAGAAGAAGTGCTGGCAATTATTTATTCAAGCCGTTACCGAACCTCAAGCGATAAACTCAAAGAGATTATTGTTTTACATGTCAATTTTAATAGCCTGTACTATCTATTACTTAAAGCCATTTTTGAAACTGAACAGATTTACCCGCAAGCCTACCGTATAGCGCTTGAATATAGAAAATGGCTGCTTAAAGAGCTTTTTGATCTGGTTTTTAGTTTGGAAACTCCTGCTTTAAAACCAAGTGCCGACATGGTTTTAAACTTAATTGATGGCTTGATGTTCCAGATTTTAAGCTCAAAGAGTTTGGATGAAAGGGATGTGGTGGTGGAGAGGTTTTTTTCTATTAATTGAACATAGTTTTAATTGTTTGATTTTTGAGTATATTTAACAAAATCAAACATATATTAAAATAAAATTATTTAGAATTATTTCATCATAATTTGGGAATTTGCTTATGAAATTGTTAGGAATATTATCTATCCCTTTTATTATCTCTGCCTGTGTTACTAATCAGAATGTGCAAAAGGAAGAGACCCCAGAATGTATGAATTATCATGCAATGATGACAGCACCTATGCCAGCAGAGGCAATGGAAAACTTAAAAAAAGCTTGTTACGAATCTAGAAAATAGCGTTGAGCATTTATATTTAAAAAAAATTTATTAATACGAGAATATTAAGTTAAAAAATAACTGCTGACTGTTCTTATTTTTGCAACTTAAGTTCTTATTTTAGTAGCTTGTTTTAATCTTTCGAAATCAGAAATATAAGAATGTTTTTATCAAGTATAGAACATTTAATTTAATTGTATATCTGAGGTTTCGAATGAAAAAGATCTTTTTAAATACCACACTACTAGGCTTAATGTATTTGAGCATAAGTTATGGAGCCAATGCTCAAAGTACGATAGATATTCCAGAAGCTCCCTCTACTGTAAATGCGGTTTATGTTTCCCAATCGAGTAATAAAGCTTTAAATCCATCGGAAAAAATTGACCGTCTATATAACCGAAATCTTCAGCAAGAGTATGTACTGCAACGTATGACAGAACATACTTATTTTTTTCAATCTCAATTTTATGGAACGATGTTTTATGTAGGTGAAAAAGGAGTACTGTTATTTGACCCAGTTGAAAATGCTGGAGAAAAGATTTTAAAAGCCATCTCAGAAGTAACAAAATTACCTGTTACAACAATTGTCTATTCGCATGCGCACGCTGATCATATCAGCTCAGCTCCAGTAATTGTTGAAGCTTCTAAAAAGGCAGGTGTCAAAGTACGTATTATTTCATCTGATGCTACAGCAGAGCTTTTAAACCGAATTAAAAGTAAATTACCAAAACCTACTGAAACAATTCCTTTTAAAAATGGTAGTTTTAATTTTGAAGGGGTGAATGTTCAAATACATGGTTTCAAATATGCAGCACATACTGCCGATACAGGTGTTTGGTTAATTCCAAGTGAGAAAGTTGCACATATTCCCGATCTAATAAATGCCGATCAATTACCTTATTGGGGTTTCGCTGGTGCTGAAGTTCCTCTTTATTTTGAAGAAAATTTAAAAGAATTAAAAAGTTTAAATTGGGTATTTCTGAGTGGTGGCCATGGAAATGTTGGATCTAAAGCTGATGTAGACTTCTATTTAGAGTTCCTAAAAGATATGAAACAAGCAGTGGGCCAATCATATGGCGTAGTGCAGTGGGGAGTAGGAGCTCCTGATCCTCAGAAAACAAATTCACATATGGCCCAGCTACCAGCATATCTTGATGCAATAGGTAATCAGGCAACTGAATATTTACGACCAAAATATGGACAATATTATGGGTTTGAAACTTCAGTTCCAAAGAATGGTGAAATCACAGCTTTACTAATGTATGCCTATCAATAGTAAAAAATGTCTATACCTAAAATTGGGTGTAGACATTTTATATATTTATTTTAATTAGATATCCTGCATTTCTTTGAGTAGAGGAGGAATTTTTTCGATTAAGAAATCAAGAAAAACCTTTGATGCTGGTAAAGCACCGCTTCGAGATGGAAAGATTAAATGAAAATTTCCAGTTGGAAGTTCCCAGTCAGGTAAAACGACGATAAGTTTCTTTTCTAATATCAGGCTTTTGCATTTTAACAAAGGCAGCAAAGCGATACCTTTTCCATCGGTAGCTAAACAATTAAGCAAAGTTAAACTTGCAGCTTTGATAAATGGTTTTATAGGCAAACTTACGTTTTCATTAATAGTTTGATTGCTAAAGAACCAAGTTTGATTTTCATTTTCGATATTACTTAACAATTTATGCTTACTTAAATCGCTAGGATGCGTAGGTGTACCATATTGGCTGAGATATTGTGGACTGGCGACTAATACTGATTGTGTATAACCAAGATGTCTCATCACTAAATTGTGATCGCTATCTAAGTTCTGTCGAATACGGATCCCGATATCGACAGATTCTTTAAGGATATCAACTCTCTTGTTAGTGACAATAAATTTAATTTCTACTTTTGGGTATCTATCCATAAATTCAGGAAGAATGAGAGGCATAATTCTTTCTGCAACATCTATAGGAATGCTTACAGTAATTGATCCAATCGGCTCGCCGCGTAACTGATCTATTAAGTCATAAACAGTTTGCGCTTCTAAAAGCATTGATTGTACATATTGATAAATCTGCTCGCCGATTGCCGTAAGCTTAATTTGTCTAGAGTCTCGTTGTAATAATTTAACGTTTAAATTTTTCTCTAAATTTGAGAGTCTTCGGCTTAATTTTGATTTAGATATACCTGTTTTTTGTTCTACTTTACTTAGACCACCATGTTCGACAATTAAAGCAAAAATATATAAATCATTTAAATCTTTCATCGGTGTTTTAACCTTAATGAACCAATAATTTATCTTACTTCGAACTTTATCTTTGTTGGTTGCATTTTTTGCAACATATGTTCCCGATTATAGGGCTTAAGTGGCAAATATAAAACGAATAAACTCATTTCACGACTTAAAACCCTTATAGGTATGAAATGAAACTTTTACATTTAGACTCAAGTGCTCTCGGTGAATTCTCGGCTACTCGGGAGATTGGGCAAGCAGTAGTTCAAGAGTTAAAAAAACATGGGCCTTTAGAGGTAACCTATCGCGACTTGCATGTAGAGCCACTTCCACATTTTTCAAAACACTTTGATAGTTTGAGTGAAGAAGCACAAGTTGATGAACGTATTCTTCAACAATTTGAAGAAACAGATATTTTTGTACTAGGGGCACCGATGTACAACTTGAGTATTCCCACTACATTGAAAGCATGGATAGACCGAATTTTAATTGCAGGTCGGACTTTCAGATATACAGAGAATGGGCCACAAGGCTTAGTTTCTGGTAAGAAAGTTATTATTGTGAGTGCTCGCGGTAGTGCTTATGGTGATCAATTTCCTATGGATCATCAAGAATCTTATTTAAAAGATATTTTTAATTTCTTAGGTATACAAGACGTATTTGTAGTACGTGCTGAAGGAATGGCTTTTCCAACTCGTTCTCAATCAATTAGTAAAGCAATTAATAGTATTCCACAAATGTTTGCTATGCCTGTTCCAAACTGAGAGAGAATAATTATGACTAGAATTAATAACGCAATCGAAAAAATTATCCAACATCCAAAAGTATTTGGATTTGCATCACTTCTAATGCGGGTAATGATATCTGTAATTTTTGTCTTATCCGGATTAGGAAAGATATTTCAATATTCGAGTAATGCTGGATATATGGAGTCTATGGGAGTGTCATCTGCATTATTGCCATTAGCAATTCTGGTTGAGTTTGGAGGTGGTTTCCTTGTATTGATTGGCCTTCAAACGCGACTTGCAGCATTTCTATTGTTTGGTTTCTCGTTAGTGGCAGCAGTGCTATTTCACAGTGGTTCTGATATGAACAGCCAAATTATGTTTATGAAAAACATTTCAATGGCTGGAGGTCTACTGGCTCTTGTTATCTTTGGCGCAGGTGGCCTGAGTGTAGATAAGAAACTTAAATAATTTCAGAAAGGTAAAGGTACATATTTGTATTTTTACCTTTATTTTTCTATTTAAATAATGGTTGTTATCAATGAGATTATTTTTTTATCCTCATGCCTGTTCAATGGCGATTCATATTGCTTTAAAAGAAACAGGGCAAGTATTTGATACAGAGTTTGTAGACTTATCAACAAAAGTCACTGGGTCCGGATTGGATTATTTAAAGATTAATCCTAAAGGGGCAGTTCCAGCACTTGGACTTGAAAATGGTAAAGTCATAACTGAAGTTACAACAATACTGACTTATTTAGCTGACTTGGTTCCAGAGAAAAATCTAATACCCAAATCTAGTTCTTTTGAACGTTATGAAATGATGAGTCTATTGTCATTTATTAGTATGGATATACATAAAAATTTCTCTGCTTTTTTCTACAAAGAAAAGATTGAGTCTTGGATTGAAGTATCCAAACATAAGTTGTCAAGAAGTTTTGATTTTATTGAAAATAAACTTCAGTCAAATCAGTATTTAAACGGCAATGAAATCTCAATCGCAGATTTCTATTTCTTTGTAATGCTACATTGGTGTGACTATTTTTCTATAGACTTAGAGAAATGGCCTAAGATTCTCAATTTGAAATATAACTTGGAAAAAAGAAGTTCTATACAAGAAGTTCTAAAGTTTGAATCAAGTTTGTCGCAATAAATTTTATGTAAAAAGAGGAACATCCGTATGTTCCTCTTTTATATTTTATAGTCATAAAATAGATTATAGAAATAACGTATTTTGTAGGATGAAATTTAAATAAATAATTAAAATTATAATTTAAAGATAAATTATGTTGTCAAAAGTGAAATTTAAAGTTGTGAATTTGGCAACAAAGATTTGCGTTAAAAAAAATATAATAAGAAAGCGTGAATTAAAAATGAGTCTTTAAGTATTGAAAAAATCATATTTAAAGAGGTTAGTTAACTATTCATTAGCACTCTCATGTTCTATAAAAATTAAAGAGGTATTAATGAAAGATGCACCTACTAATATGCATATTTTTTTTATAAAAACCTATGCACTATTTCAAATGATATTTGCCCTTATATTGTACTGTGGGGGTGCGTATTTAATCTATCTGAATGGATCTAGTTATTATCTGATAACAGGGCTTTTACTTTTAGTCTCAAGTTTTTATTTATTCAGAAATAAATTGCTAGGAGCTAAAATTTTTGCTGGCGTCTTTATTTATACTTTAATATGGACAATGTGGGAGGTAGGTGATCGATACTGGGGGTGGATACCTAGGGTTGCAACAATTGCTATTTTTACTTTATTTTTAACTTTACTTTTACCTTATATTGAACAAGGCGTTAGCAAAAGAATCTCTCGTATTTTAACAGCTCTAGTCATTTTATGTTTTATTATGGCGGGTGCATTAGCTTGGTTTCCACACTACTCTACATTTGATCAAAACCAAATTCCAAATACAGCTCTTGCTCAATACCATTCGGATAATCAACAGCCTACTGACGATTGGCGGTATTATGGAAGAGATGCGCAGGGAACCCGTTTTTCACCCACTAATCAAATTACCCCTGAAAATATTAATCAATTAAAACAAGTCTGGGTAACACGTACAGGAGATATGCCTCCTGTAGATAAAAAAAATAAATGGGCTGCCCAAACAACACCAATTAAAGTCAATGATGCTCTTTACTTGTGTACTGCTACTAATAACATGCTGAAATTAGATGCGCGTACTGGTAAGAAAATTTGGGAATATAAGCATAATTTAGCTTACGAGAAATTACCGTCGACCGCAGTGTGTCGCGGTGTCACGTTCTATACTTCAAAAGTAATTCCTGAGAATGAAATATGTCATGAAAAGGTGATTGAAGGCACGCTAGATATGCAACTTATAGCGGTAGATGCAAAAACAGGAAAGGAATGTCCCCAATTTGGTACAAACGGACATGTGAACTTGCTAGAAGGAATTGGTCATACAGTTCCAGGATTCATGGCTGTTACATCGCCACCCCCTGTCGTAAATGGAGTAATTGTAGTCAACCATAAAGTTCAAGATAACCAACGCCGTACAGCTCCTTCTGGTGTAATACGTGCATATGATGTTGATACTGGTTCTCTTAAATGGGCTTGGGATGTAAGACAACCAAATCGACATGGATTACCTCCAAAAGGTGAAACCTATAGCCGTGGTACGCCTAACTCTTGGACAGTTATGACTGTTGATGAAAAATTAAATACAGTTTATGTTCCAACAGGAAGTTCAGCACCCGACTACTATAGCGCTTTACGTACAGAAGAAGAAAATCAAGTTTCTACCGCAGTTGTCGCATTAGATGCTCAAACAGGTTTAAAAAAATGGAGTTTTCAAACTGTTCATAAGGACGCATGGGATTATGATTTAGGATCACAAGCAACTCTACTTGATTATAAAGATCAATCAGGAAATATTGTTCCAGCGCTCATTATGCCAACAAAAAGAGGACAAACATTTGTATTAAACCGAATTACAGGCAAACCCATTTCAAAAGTTGTCGAGCGCCAAGCTCCTGAATCTGTTATTCCAGATGATGTGCGTTCGCCTACACAACCATGGTCTGTAGATATTCCTCGATTAGGGTTTTCAGATTTAACAGAATCAAAAATGTGGGGCATATCACCAATTGACCAAATGCTTTGTCGTATTAAATATAGACAAGCATATTATGTTGGTGAATTTACTCCTCCTACGGTTAATAAACCATGGATTCAATATCCTGGATTTAATGGTGGTAGTGATTGGGGAAGCATAGCCTATAACCCTAAAAATGGTATTTTGATCGCTAACTGGAGTAATACCCCAATGTACAACCAGTTGGTTGCAAGAGCTAAAGCAGATCAAGAAGGTATTTTACCGATGGATGATCCGAAATTTAGTGCTAAGAAAAATGGCTCAATTGCAGCAATGGCTGAATCTCCTTATGCAGTAAATGTTCAACCATTCTATGCTCCAATTACCAATGTGCTTTGTAATGAACCACCATATGGAATGGTTACTGCTATTAATATGAACACCAAGAAAGTGATTTGGCAAAAACCTTTGGGAACTGCAGAGCACAATGGTCCATTTGGATTGCCAACATATTTACCTATTAATATTGGTACACCTAATAATGGTGGGCCTATTATTACAGATGGTGGAGTTGTATTCGTTGCTGCTGCAACTGATAACCGTTTGCATGCCTTTGACAGTAAAACGGGTAAGTCGATCTGGAGTGCCAAATTACCTGCGGGTGGACAAGCAACACCTATGACTTATTCTATTGATGGAGAGCAGTATGTTGTCATTGTTGCAGGTGGCCATTACTTTATGCAAACACCGCCCGGTGACTATGTAGTTGCTTTTAAACTAATGAAAAAATAAATTTTAAATCTTTTACCAAGTTCTATTTTTTAGAAAAAGAGGCCATAAAAGGTCTCTTTTTTCTTAGTTTTACTGCTTGAGGTGTAGTGGCATAATTAGGCGGCACTGCATACTTAAAGTCATTTTTGAAATTAAATAGATTTACCTACAGGTCTACCCCATGGCAATTGAGTATAGAAAATAGCTGCTTTAAGAACTTTTTGATTTGGTTTTTAGTTTGGAAAACTGCTCGTTGAAACCAAGTGCCGATATGGTTTTAAACTTAATTGATGGCTTGATGTTCTAGATTTTAAGCTCAAAAAGTCTGGAGAAAAGGGATGTGGTGGGGGTGAGGTTTTTTTGAGGGATGGGCCGTTAATAGTTTTCTATTATCCCGTCTGCTATTAAAGAAGTTAAAGCTGAGAATTAATTATTTCATAAAATAAATTTTTAAATTATTATATTTAAAAGTATTTTATACCAGTCAATAAAAAAGAGTAAATTTGATGACACTTAATAAAACTATTTTTCTTTTTCTACTTTCAGGTCTTATAGTGGGCTGTGGTGGTGGTGGAAGTAACGAAACTGTTGCCACAACAAAAGATGAAATTCTTAATACAGAATTTGATAATACAACTTCTTACAAATGGGGATCTATTCAGTTTGATACAACATTTGTTGAGATTACAAAGAATTCAAGAAATGGAAATATTTGGTATGCTGATTATCCTAAGTTAGATAAAGGTACAGAACCAGATATTGGACGCTTAATGTTAAGTACAGATGGCCTTTATAGACCAGATGAGACGAAGTATCCATTGGGTTATAGACGTTATATTTTGAGATCGACTTCGCAAGATGGAACGACACTTAGAAAAACCCCTTATAACAAAGATGGTCTAAAAAATATTGTTATAGAAGAGAAAGGCCGCTGGATTGATTTAAAAAATGTCAGGATAAGTGACAGAACCGCTGTATATTGGAATCTTCTTGCAGAGAAAATTCCTACAAGTGTATTTTTTCATCCAAAACTTATTGGTGATCAGTTTAAAGATTTTTTAGCTTTAACCAAGAAAAATACATTTCCAGCAGGAGCGAAATGTTTTCAAGTTGAAAGAACAAGTTATTCAGTACCTTATTATGTAATTACAAATACGGACAGCTTGGCTTTTATTAATGGTGTTAGTGTTAATAACCTTTCAAATTATATTTCTTTAGCCGGAAGTAATGCCGTTACTGGAAAATGGGGGAATGTACAGTGGGCTTATTTAAATACCGAGGCAAATGATCCAAAGTATTATACGATTTCGGTTTATATGAATATAGACAATAAATTAGCTTCAGGTTATTGGCAAAAAAATCCTAATACTTCAATTGAGACTCTAGTTGCAGGTTATGAAAGATCACTTGATTCATTTAATAGTAATATTGATGTAATTTCATTCAAAAGTGCAATTGAAGAAGCAAAGAATGAGTGTACTTACTATAATTCAGTTGCATCTCAAAAAATTGAATCATTGATTAATCAGAGTTTATTGAATTAATTTCAGATGATTTTATTCTCAAAAATGAGAATTTAATTATTGAAATGATATTGTCATTTTCAAGCTTTATTTTGCTTAATTATTTTTGAAGATCAGATAAATGAAAAAGACCAAATTAATAACTATTCTGGGTATAGTTCCATTCATGTTGTCAGGTTGTTTACAAATGTTTCCGCCTACCGTAGCTGAGATAAACCCTGGAATTTATCAACTTCATGCTCAAAGCAATGCATTTGGTTCAAGGGATGCTTTACGATCAAAGCTCATCAATAAGGCTGAAGAAATATGTAAGAATAAAGGTTTTGATGAGTTAGATAGTAATAACAAAATTGTAAACCATCACACTGCCTACAATTCAGGAATGATTATTCCGGTGAATACCAAAGCGGCAATTTTGAAAGTTAAGTGTAAAGACTAACTTAAATAGAAGGGGAACATTCTTTGTAGAAAGGATGATCTTACAAATAGGCTAGTTTCTGTTATGTTATTTATAGAATGTGCAGTTAATATGATTTGAATTAATATAAAGATATTTTCATTCTGAAGCTTAAAAAAGCTCAAAAAGATGTGAGCTTTTTTATTACACATTGCTTAAAAAATATACAGAAAACTCCCTGAAACGAGTTGGAACGCTACAAATGCAAGTGATACTTTAAGTTTCAATCTTCCCAATAAGTGAGGTGAGCAATGAAATTGTTAGCTTTGATTAGTATGGGAGTAGTTGCAGCGAGTTATTGGTATAAAACTATAAAAGATAGCAAGCCAACTCTTCTGAAACCTAATTTTGATGAAATAGTAAAAAACTTTGTATTAGCAGAATTTAAAGCCTAATACATTTAATATTTTTAATTAAATAAAAAGCTCATCGGAAGATGGGCTTTTTTTATTGTGATGGATCCTAAAGTTACTTTACTAAAGAAGTCATTTAATTAGATGATCGATTTTTTAGTCATGAAAAAAATAATACAGCTCAAAGAACGGCGTGTTATGGTATGTAAACACCTCCAAAATATGGATTAGATATGTCAGACAATACAACGAAATGGCTTTGTGTAGGTGGTGTACTAAGTGGAGAATGGAGAGAGCAGCAATTAGAAGCTTTTGATGTTGATCCTAATGATTTAAATACTCATAGTTATGAACCAATGAAACTTATTAATCCTGTTACCAAGGCAGAACAGCACTTTTATGTATATACGGAGTTACAGGAACAGGCATATGATAGGGCAATAAATTTTGCCTTATATAAAAATCAATAAGGATGAGAGAGCACTTAGGTGCTCTTTTTAATGAGTGGGTAAGTACTGGTTAAGTAGAAATACAATTAAAAAAGCCCCTCATATCTGAGAGACTAGTCATATCAATTTTCTGGAATGAATGGCTGCAATTTCTTAAATAACTAAACAAATCAAATTGATAAAAGTAGTTAATAGTATAATAAATCAGTGCACTAATTTATTTTTAATAGTAGCAGGACCTCAAAATAACTTCCAAGGCACTGTTAATAAGAAATTATTTGTTATTTGGATCAGGTTGATCATTATTCTCAGGCAGATCTTTTACGGTGCCAGGAACTTCTGATGGTTGAGTTTCGGTAGGTGGTTGTGTTGCAGAATGCTTATTCATTTGAGCTTTAACGACATTAGCGTTGTTAGTTGTATTTTGAGAAAAACTTTTAAAACCTGACATTTTTATCTTCTTATCTTCACTAGAGGAAAGTTCATACTACGCTTTAAATCACTTTACATTACGGTTGTTTTAAGACTGATATGTGTTGATATGTCATAGAAATCGACTTTATTTCGACTGTATATTTCGTAAATAAAATCAATTATATGTAACCTGTTGAGTCTTATCCTTTAAAACTTGAAAATATCCTATTTCAATTTCAAGTAGGGGTACATAAAGCACACATATATAAATTTTCTCAAGGTACAGATGATTAAGTTTTAAAAATTAATTTAAATTAGTTGCCTACAAAATATTGATAGTATAAAAAATTTGTTAAGCATAATATGTCTAATTAAATTGGAGCATATTAATGCTAAAAGACATTACAATTATTGATTACCAAGGAAAAGAAACAAGGGCACAGGCAAACTATACAGAGGAAAATACTAATAGAATCAATCATTCATCTAGAGTTCAGAGAACTAAAGTTGAATATATTTTATTAAGAGGTGAATTTATTTACCCTACTTTAAATATGGTTTTCAACAGTTCTGATGGCAACAGCTATTATATAGAATATAAATGACCTACTTCGGTGGGTTTTTTATGAGTGATCTATATATAAAGACCAGTTAATTGGTCTCTATTAGTCGAACATGTTTAGCTATAGGAAGTCCTGCTAAAGATTTATTATTAGCAGAACTTTTATTTACATATACTTTTTAAATAACAAATGATCAAGAGTTAAAGGATCAGGCTTTTTGGAAAGAATAAAAGTTAGAATAAATATATAAAGCAGATCATGAATATAGAAAAACCAACTTGTCCAAGTTATTAAATCTAGTCCTGATGGAATTGTATAGATGCCTACTGTGATGAATGCAATAAAACAAATAAAGATTAAGATCAAACAAGAAAGTTGAGTAAAAAGCCCGATGATAAGCATTAGTCCTAGTACAAACTCACAAAGAGACACAAAGACAGCCATGAATTCAGGAAATGGTATTCCTGCATGAATTATGGTATCCAACATAATTTGCTGATTCTTTTCTACAAATAGCTTGTTATAACCAGTTGTTAAAAAGAATAGCCCAACTGATATTCTTATTAAGGCTCCGGAAAAATTACTAAATTGTGGTGAGTAGAGGGGATTTTGGAAAAATATTTTCAACATAGAGTGGGAAAAAGTGGAGAAATATTCAAGAAATATGGATGAAGTGTTCACGCTTAAGCAAGTTTTGTGATGTATGATATTTGTCTTTCAATTCTTTACGCTAAAAAGCAATTAACTGATTTTATATTAAAAATTAATAGATTATCACAATACAGTAAGCTCTATGCTATATGGGCTGTGGGCGGGGGTTACCTTTCTAATTTATGATATATTGGTTCTAAATAGATAATTAGTATTTAGAAATATGAAAAAGTATATTCTTTGGGGGCTTGTGATAAGCCTACTTTCAGCTTGCTCAAATAATGTATTAAATGCTGAAGCTGCTAAACAAGCTCAAGAACAGCAACAAAAGATAGAATCTAAGCCTCTAGTACCTAGCAAAAGTAAAGAATGGGATCCGTCTTTTGATTGTGATCCAGTTAAAGCTAAGAATCTCATAGGTAAAACTGATTTAACAGAAAAGCAGATCCTATCGATGACTAATGCAAGAGTCTATCGAAGTGCTTACATTGGGGAACCAGTTACAGAAGAATTTCGCCCCGACAGAGTCACTATAGTAATCAACCCAAAAACTAAAAGAATAGTTGCTAGTATGTGCGGCTAACTTAGAAAATAAACAAAAAATAACGGGTTATAATATTTTGTTTTATGAGTTTTAATTTTCTAATTTTTCCTTATAAATATTATATTTAATGCTGAAGTGTCAAAGAACACTTCAGGTTATGCAGCTCATTTTTAAAATTTGGTTGGTTTTTAAATAAACAATATATTGTTATATATTAACCTTATTTCTGATTCGAAGGTAAAAGTGGAAAAAATATTATTGCTAACAATTTTAATTTCATCATCTTATACATTTGCTGCATCAAATGAGGGATTTGAGCAGGATATCCATAGTTATTCTTTATTGCATGGCGTTAGCACAGCAGAAGCAAATAAAGCATTATTTTTAGAGGCTCATCGAGACTCTGCATTAGATGCTATTGAAAAGGAGTTTAAGGGACGTATAGCTGGTATTTATGTGGAAAACTTACCTACATATAAAATTGTGGTCAGAGTCAAAGGGTATGGCCAGAATGAGAAAAGAAATATAGCAGTAGGAAATGAATTTTCTAAAAATAATTTGCCTATTGATATTCAATATGGGGCAAAAGAAACAAGAGAGGTTGCTAAAGATCAGATAAATAAAGCCCAAAAACTAGTAAAAAATTATTTTAATACCATTCAAACTGTTAGCTACAATGAAAAGAATGGGAATATTGTTGTTGAAGTTAAAGGGAAAAGTACAGTTGAAAATTTAAAAAAGGTTGATGAAATACAATCTCTTTGGAATAATCCAGATCTACCAATAGAAATTAAATTTGTTAGTTGGTCTATTAAACCATTATCGTTTGTATGATTAATTCTGCTGAATATCGATAAAACAAAATATTTATAGAATTTAGAGATTTAAAGAAAAAAAGGAACATCGCTTTATTAACTGTAATTTTTCTTATTTTTGGTGGATCGTATTTAATTATTAATAATAAGGGAAATGTTCAAAGAATAGAATCAGTGATATACACAGATAAAACGATAACTGAGAAATTTGGAGAAATTAAAAGTTATAGTATTCGTAGTTTTGGATCGGACCATTATTCTAGCCCTAAGCGACCAGCTTACTCTTATCGGGTTGATATAACAGGTGAGAAAGCTGATGGGGTAGTTAAGATTGATATGAGAAAAGATCAAGAACAGCTTAAATATCTATATACGATTAAAATTACGGATGTAAGTCCGCATAGTTTTCGTATAAGGATAGGAAAACATTGATTCATCTTAGTCTTTATAGATTTGTTATAAATAAAAAATTAATTCTGCCAATACGGTGTGTCTCCATAGATTTCAGCAAAATAATCTATTACCACTCGAATATTTAAGGGAGGATGGCGGACATTTGGATAAATGGCTGCGATATGCTGGGGTTGTGATTTAATCGCGACTTCATATTCAGGTAAAAGCTTTATTAAGTCACCTTGTTTTAAAGCTTCGCCAATCAGCCAATCAGGAAATAAAACAATCCCCATACCATGAAGCGCAGCTGTCATTAAGCTCTCGGCATTATTTGACGAAAGTAAAGGAGTAAGGGGGTAATGTATCCATTCTTCATCAGGCTTTTTCACTAACCAGCGGTTAGGCCCTTCAAAACCTTTATAGACTAGGCATTTGTGTTGATTAAGTTCTGTTGGGTGATCAAGAACACCATATTTGGCAACATACTGAGGAGATGCTGCTAAATGATACTTTTGTGTAGCAAAAATACGGGCATGAAATGAAGAATCAGTTAGCGTTCCAATCCGAAATATTAAATCGGTGCTTTCGCGTAACGGATCTATAAATTCATCGGTTTGTATTAGTTCTATTAAGAGTCTTGGATAACGTTCTGATAAACCCGCCAACCACGGCGCAATATGCCGTTGACCAAAAAATACAGGGGCATTGATGCGGACGAGTCCGGATGGTTCTATGGTTTTATCTTGTAATGCCTTTTGTGCTTCATCAAATTGTTCGGTAATTCTTTTTGCATATTCAAAAAATAATTTGCCCGATTCGGTCGGCGTAATTGCTCGCGTATTTCGGTAGAAAAGTTGCTGTCCCAACGCATCTTCAAGCTGTTGGATGGTTCGAGAAATCATAGATGCTGATACGTCTTCTTTACGTGCTACATTTGAGAAGTTTTGTGCGTTATAAACACTAATAAAGAAGCGAAGCGTGCGGATATCAATCGAATTTGTTAAATCCATTTGTGCAATTTCTGCAAAAGTGATTCATGAATTATGCTGTTTTTCTGATGAATTGGCTACCTTAGTATTCGTTGCCTAGATACAGAAGAGGCAATGTAGATGCAAATTCTATTACTACTCCTAACCATTTTAGGGGGTATGGGGCTATCGGTCGAAGCGGGGCTTTTAGGGCCGTTAGGAAAGGAAGTGGGTGAGTTATGGGCCACGTTTAGTATTTTTGGTGTAGGTGCAGCACTTACCTTTTTACTCATGCTGTTTTTTAGTCCACGTAATAGTCCTTCATTTTTTACGCTTCCTTCTTGGCAATTACTGGGTGGTGTTTTAGGGCCTGCTTACGTCATTATTTTGACCATTACCACTCCAATTATCGGTATTGCCATGACGATGATAGGCATTTTAGCGGGTCAGGTGTCTAAAAGCCTGATCATCGACCACTATGGTTTGTTGGGGACTCCACACCGAAAGGTAGACCGTAAACGAATTTTGGCACTCATCTTTATTGTTGCTGCACTTGTACTTGTCGCAAAAGCATAGGAGACCCGCATGACAATTTTAATGATCCTTCTCGCCGTCATTGGTGGTGCTTTATTGAGTGTACAGGCCGCAATTAATGGTCAACTTGGAGCAAAAGTTGGTGTATTTCGTAGTGCTTTTTTGACTTTCTCAGTCGGTGCTCTAATTACTGCACTCCTTATTTTTTACTTTGAACCAAAACAAACCTTAACCTTGTTAGATGTTCCCAAATGGCAGTTGTTGGGTGCTATGTGTGGAGTGCCGTATATTGTCATTATGGTAATGGCCGTGCAAAGAATTGGAGCTGCCGTAGCTACGGTAGCTGTAATTTTTGGACAACTTTTGATGAGTATCTTGATTGATAACTTTGGCTGGTTTGGTAATGAAATGCTCTCTTTTTCACCGTATCGATTAGGAGCGCTAATTTGCTTAGGGATTGCTTTATATTTTATCTATTCAAGTAGTAAAGACAAAAAGATAGAAGCGTAATACAAGCTTAAAATTGAAATTAATATAGGTCTCATTGTTAGTCGTAAAGCATACTAATAATGAGGCTATACTTCATATTTTAAGTACTTTGATAAATGAAAGAAGTTGCTGTCGAGAGATAGAATTAAAATATAAGAAATATGGTAAAGTTAAAAACCTAATTCAATACATTAAAATTGATATCAAGCTATTGTAGGAAAAACATGGTTAAAATTAAACCTCACCCAGCAACAAGCGGAAATGCATCGGCTGATCGCCTTTTAACTTTGTTAACTGCTTTTAGAATAGGTGATAAATCTTTAACCTTAGCAGAACTCGCAGAACGAACAGAATTAAATAAAGCAACCATCATGCGCTTAATCGTTTCGCTAGAAGATTTTGGTTTTGTTAACCGTCTTTCGGATGGCAGATATACGCTTGCCAGCGAAGTTATGCGTTTAAATACAATTTATCAAGATGCTTTAGATCTAGAAAGACATGTGGTGCCGTGTTTACAGCAACTTGTTGATGAAACTGGTGAAACTGCTTCATTTTACGTTAAACATGGGGCATATCGTCTTTGCCAATATAGAGTGAACTCTACCCATCGACTGCGTGTTCATATTCAGCCGGGCGAAGTTCGACCAATGGATGGAGCAGCAGGCGCTCAAGCATTGCGATCAACACACGAACAAGTTTTAGCAAGAACTGAACCTTTTTATTCAACGGGTGTAACGGAACCACATGCTGCTTCAATGGCATTGCCAGTATTTGACGCTCAAAATGATGTAGTTGGAGCATTAGTCGTTTCGGGACCATCAAGTCGTTTTACTGCGGAAATTGCAAAATCTGTGGGGGATTTTTTCTTCAAAATTGCAGATGATTTAACGAAAAGTTTAGGTGGTAAGAGTATTCGTAATTAATTCTAATATTGTAGATATAAAAAGGGGCTAAATCGTTAGCCCCTTTTTATATATATTGTTTATGAAGTACTTTGTGGTTGGCTAAACAAAACTGCTTTCTTTCTAGACATAACGAAAACCATGATAGCCGACACGAGATTTAAGGCTGCAAGTGGAAGTAAGGCAATAGCGTGGCTTCCTGTTGCATCATGAATTGCGCCATAGATATTCACCATCATGCCGCCACCAATTAAATTAGCACATGCACCAATGGCTGCTAGACCTGCCGCCGTTGTAGTCGGTGACATCCATGAGGATGCTAAAGCCCAGAAAGGACCTTTCATAGAATAAGCACCAATTAATACGATACTGAGTAAAAAGATTGTGCCAATAAGTGAAGACGTGAACAAAGCAATTAATAAACCAAATGAGATCATCAATAGTGTGATTGCTGTATGCCAACGGCGTTCATTTTTACGATCAGAACTACGACCCCAAAAAATCATTGCAATAGAAGCTAAGCCATAAGGAATCGCATTTACTAAACCGATTTCTAAATTACTCAAACCAAATGATTTAATTAATTGTGGTGCCCAAACACTCATTGTACTTCCAGCAGCAGAAGCACCAGAATAAATAATGATCATAGACCAAATATATTTATTCTTTAAAAGTTGCCATAGTGAAATATGGCCAATTGGGGTTTTTTGTTGGCGTTCAAACTGTAATCTTTCAACTAACCAAGCTTTTTGTTCGCTATTGAGCCATTTTGCTTGTTCTGGTCGATCTGTGAGTGCAAATAGGCAGGCAATACCTAATAAAATGGCAGGGATACCTTCTAAAATAAATAGCCAATGCCACCCACGCATGCCCATCCAGCCATCTAGCGATAATAAAAGACCCGATAGTGGTGAACCGATAAAGTTTGCACCCGGAATTGCCACCATAAATATTGCAACCATTCTGGCTCTATAGTTTGCAGGCAACCAATAGGTTAAATATAAAATTACACCAGGGAAAAAGCCTGCTTCGGCAGCGCCGAGTAAGAATCGCATAATATATAATGATGTGGAGCTTTCAACGAATGCTGTTGCGGCTGTAATCACTCCCCACGTCACCATAATTCGAGCAATCCATACTTTTGCTCCAAATTTTTGCATGGCGAGGTTGCTGGGTACTTCAAATAGAAAATATGCAAAGAAAAATAAGCTACTGGCAAAACCAAAAGCAGTAGCTGTTAATCCAAGGTCTTCATTCATTTGTAATGAAGCCATACCAATATTGCCACGATCAATAATAGCGATGACATAACAAAGTGTTAAAAAAGGCAGTAATCGCCACGCCACCTTGCGCATCGTTTCGCGTTCAATCGCACTTACTTGAGAATATTCTGTAGACATAAAAAAATCCTTTTTTATATTCAGTATTTTAATTGTTCTCGCATCTAAAAGCTTAGAAACAATTGAGTTCCATGATTAGCTATTGAGTAACTTCCAGTTAGCGATAGCTCGTGGGTTTAGTAATTGGCCATCCCAAATACTCACAATCTGTTCAAGTGCTAAAAGACCGACGCGATTACGCGAATCTGTTGTGTTTGCTCCTATGTGGGGAGTCACAACCAAGTTAGGTAATTCCCATAGTGGATTATCTTTTTCTGGTGGTTCTGAAGAAAAGGTATCTAAACCTGCACCAGCAATTTTATTATTTTTTAGTGCATCAACTAATGCAGCTTGATCAATTAATTCACCACGTGCTGTATTGATTAAGATGCTTGAGCGTTTCATCTTTTCAAATTGGGCATGAGAAAATAAGTGTCTATTCTCTGCTGTAAGTGGGCAATGTAGGCTAATAATGTCACTGGTTTCTAAAAGTTTTTCAAAGTCGTGCTCCTGTTCTACATAATCGAGCTCTGGCAAATTTTGTAAAAACGGATCATATACTTTTACTTTCATGTTTAAGGGAGCCACTAACTTCATGAGTATGCTACCGATTGCCCCTAAACCAATTAAGCCCAGTGTTTTACCATAAAGCTCCACACCATTTGCACTTGCTTTGTCCCAATGACCTTCTCGAATACGTTGGTCTAACCATGTGACTTGTCGAGCAACATTGAACATGAGTGCAAAAGCGTGTTCGGCAACAGATTGTGCATTTGCGCCTACTGCAATAGTGACAGGAATTTTTCGTTCAGCAGCAGCTTGAGTGTCGATTGTGTCAAACCCAACACCATGTTTTGCAATCACTTTTAAATTATCAGAAGCAAAAATCATATCTCTAGAAAGTTTGCCTGTTCGAACAATGATTGCATCAGGTTGTTCATCATGGATGAGTTTTTCCATTTCATCTTTTGCCATGTAGGGTTCAGTTGGAATCAACTGAATATCATGGGACTGAGCATACAGTAACGCATCTGAAGTTAATGTTGGCCCCGTGATAAGAACTTTACGTTTCATTTTGACTTACACTCCATTTAAGTATTTCGAGCAAAATACGTCCTTAATAATCCATATTATTAAAACGTCATTTCAAAAAAATAGTCAATAGCAAAAAATAAATTTAAAAATTGAGCAAATTTTAGTTTAAATTTAATTAAAAATGAAATGACATTTCAAAAAAATGCTGTCATATTAATTTGCACAAGAAAACTGATCTAAGGGAAAAGTTATGGCAATTGGTTTTAGAGTGCTAAAAAACGACAGAAAAGTTGAGCAAAAATGGATTGAGCAATATCGAGATCTACCAGTCGCTAATGTCAGTGACTCAATGAATCGAATGACTTCAGGTGGGGCTCAATTAAGACCAATGCATAAAGAGGGATATCTTTGTGGGCCAGCAATTACAGTTAAGGCTCGTCCGGGTGACAACCTGATGTTGCACTATGCTATTGATATCGCCCAACCAGGAGATGTCATTGTGGTTGATGCTGGTGGCGATCTAACCAATGCATTAATTGGGGAAATGATGGTCGCGTATGCCATTAAGAAAGGTGTTGCTGGCATTGTTATTAATGGTGCTATTCGTGATGCAGCAGTAATTGGAGAGGGAGATTTTCCACTTTTTGCGGCAGGAGTTTCACATCGAGGACCTTATAAAGACGGACCGGGGGAAATTAATGTCCCTATCGCAATCAATGGAATGGTAATTGAACCGGGAGACTTGATTTTAGGTGATGAAGATGGGCTTTTAAGCGTGCCTTATGCAGAAGTTGAAGAAGTTTATCTGAAAGCAAGCGCCAAACATGCCGCTGAACAAAAGCAATTAGAGCAAATCGCCGTAGGTGAAAATGACCGTAGCTGGGTGATTAACAGCTTAAAACAAAAAGGATGTGAATTACCGGAATAAGGTTATTCAAAACCATTCAAACACAAAGGGAACTAGCGAAGTCAATGATTGAGCTTCGTTAGCCTATCTAAAGTTAATTCAATAATCATTATTTTACTGATTGAAAAATAGGAAATTTCAATTCGGTCTATGTGATTTCGTCTAAAGGAAAAGGACATGAAATATAAAGGGATAATTTCTTTATCATTACTAATGAGTATTACTTTGCAGCAAGCCAAAGCTGAAAGCGAAGATAACTCGGCGTTAAATGAGAAAATAATTAAATTACAACAGCAAATAGACTATCTCATGGAGAGGCAGAATTTAAATCAAAATAACGGAGTGAGTAAAGCGCCTGAGTTAATTCAAAACAAAACATCAAACACTGACAAGCCTGTTTCGGCTGAACAGACTAAAATTAAATTTTATGGAAATATACGTGTTGATGCGGCATATGATTTTGAAGGTTCAACGCGTTCCATTGCGAATAAGACAGGGTCAATACCATTAGACAATTCAAACTCAACAAGCAAATCATTAAATGTTTCTGCCGCGACTTCACGTGTAGGGGTGGATATTGTTAAGCCGACCTCGAAAGGAGATTTGGTTGGAAAGCTAGAAGCCGATTTTATGGGAAGTGGTGGAGATAACGGTAATGGTTCGGTTCGGGTTAGACACGCTTATATTTCACTAGGAAATTGGTTGATTGGCCAGACGACTTCACCTTTTGTGAATAGTGATACGGCTCCAAGTTTGGTTGATTTTACAGGAGCGATGGGCACAGGAACTCAGCGTAATATACAAATCCGTTATCAGCACATCGTTGATGCCAAACAAAAATTATTAGTCGCTTTAGAGGGCGGTGATGTTGAAAATAAAAACATAGAAGGTGGAAGCCGTTTTCCTGCATTAACCATGCGATATGAATTTAAGAATCCAGATTTTTTGGTTCAATTACACGGCATGCTTCATGAAAATCGAGCAGTGTCTGACACGAATGAAGAGCAAACTAAACTTGCTTGGGGTGTTGGATTAGGCACAAAGTATAAGCTTTCTGAAAATGACTCAGTTGTGTTTAATTACTATCACATTGCTGGCGATAACCGTTACATGCTTTATTCAAAAGATAATGATGCCTTCTACTTTGATCAAAATCGAATGTATTTAAGTGAATTTGATTCTATTGAGTTAGGGTATCTGCGTAAATGGAATGAAAATTTACGCTCTTCTTTATCTGCTGGTAGCCTTATCTATAAAGATTCAAATTTTTCAGAAAATAACCGTGATCAAAATAAAAGGCTAATCAATGCAAGCGTCAATTTATTTTGGACGCCTGTTGAGAAAGTCGATCTTGGTGTTGAATACACCTATGGAAAGAGAGAAACATTTTCAGATTTAGAAGGGAAATTATCTCGAATCAACTTATTAGGTCGATACAATTTTTAATGTAATCACAGCCACTTTAATATCAGAAGTGGCTTTCTTTTATTTGAGAAGGTCTAATATTGTGGAACAAATTAATTATGCGAATGCAAGATCACAATTTTCAAAAGTCATGGAAAGAGTGCTGTTAGGTTACCCCGTAAAAATTACACGAAAAGAGAAAGATGCTGTGGTTCTAATCAGTGAAAAGGCATATCTTGAATATAAAAATGCAATGTTTGAGCTCAATAAATTAAAAAACAAAGATTTTTAACCCGCAACAATCCGCTTCTCAAGCATCTCCATAAAGGTTTTTAAAATAATATCTTTTTATTAAAATTAATAAGATGGTGGTCGGTAGTTACTTAATCTTGATAAATTTAATTTTATCAAAAGATAAAGAAAAATTGAATAATATGTTTTTTTATGTAAAATAGTGTGATTATACGTACAATTCTGTCTATAAAATGTTAACTAAGAATTTTATAACTTCTTCCCTTATTC
>NZ_JAHPVG010000012.1:0-89149 GCF_025514755.1 Acinetobacter sp. WU_MDCI_Abxc222 | reverse complement strand
TTACCCATGTGAGAGTAAGTCATCGCCAGCTCATTATTCTAAACACCCCCATTCCAATGAATGGGGGTGTTTTTTATTGTGTGAGAAAAATGTTTTAAGAGTTTATTCTTGGCTCAACTGTTTCAAAGTGGAATTTTTATGGATAAGAAAAGCGTCAAATTAAGGCGTTGAGAACTGCATAAGCATGTTATTGCTACTCAAAATTCACTATGCTATAGAATGAAAATAGATTTCTAATAGTATTATGGAAGAAAAACCTTATATCAGAGCCATAAAGCTGAAAGCTCTAGAGGGCTTGGACTGGGCCAGTTATCCCTATGTTATTCCAGCAGTAAATGATTTGGAAAATATTGAATTTCATCCTGATGTTACATTTTTTGTTGGGGAAAATGGTTCAGGCAAGTCCACTATTCTCGAAGCGTTGGCACTGGCATTAGGCTTTTCGGAAGAAGGCGGAACACGCAATGTTCAACTGAATACGGCTACCACCAGTTCTGTTTTGTATCAATCTCTACGCACAATAAAAAGCTATAAAAAGCCTCAGGACTATTATTTTTTAAGGGCCGAAAGTTTTTATAACGTGGCAACTTATATGAAAGAAATAGATTATCTGGCGGGTTACGGTGGAGATATACATACCCGTTCTCATGGGGAGGGGTTTTTAAAGCTATTAACCATGAAGTTAAAAGGACAAGGTTTATATCTTTTGGATGAACCGGAAGCCGCTTTATCGCCAACCATGCTGATGACAACGCTATCAGTCTTAGATCGTTTATGTCGGGCACAATCCCAATTTATTATTGCAACACATTCCCCTATCCTTTTGGCGTACCCAAATGCAAAAATTTACCAGTTTTCGGAATCGGGAATTGAACAGGTGAGCTATGAAGAAACAGAACATTTCCGAGTAACAAAGGATTTTTTGAATAATTACCAAAAGAGATTAGCGCAAATTCTGGATGAGCAATAAGGAGTAGAAGATTAATGCTTGTTTACTCGTTATTTTTTGGTCATGATGCATTGAGTTAAAAGGGTCATTTACTTTTATTATTTATGTTTAAGGTATTGAAAAATATTTATTTTTATAATTTTTTATCTTTACTACTTTTCTCCTAATTCCACAAGCCTATAATGATTCAGAATCATTCCAAATCTAATAAGGATATAACATGTCTACCGATCAGCAATTCCCAATACCCAATAATTTGGGTATCGCAGTTTATTCAAATAATGCAGAAGCTATTGGTAATACTCCTTTAGTTCGTATCAATCGTTTAATTAAAACTGGTGCAACTGTATTAGCGAAAGTAGAAAGTCGTAATCCTGCCTTTTCTGTGAAATGCCGTATTGGAGCTGCACTTATTGCAGATGCAGAAAAGCGTGGCGTATTAAAAGAAGGCATGCACATAGTTGAACCAACTAGTGGTAATACAGGGATTGCATTGGCTTTTGTTGCGGCGGCGAAGGGTTATCCAATTACTTTGACTATGCCAGCCAGCATGAGTCTTGAACGTAGAAAAGTATTAAAAGCTTTAGGTGCTAATTTAGTTCTAACTGAACCGTCGAAAGGGATGAAAGGTGCGGTTGATGAAGCGGTACGATTAGCAACTGAGCAACCAGATGTTTATTTCTTACCTCAACAATTCGAAAACCCAGCCAATCCACAAATTCATGTAGATACAACTGGCCCAGAAATTTGGCAAGCAACAGGTGGGCAGGTTGATATTTTAGTTGCTGGCGTAGGTACTGGAGGTACGATAACGGGTATTTCTCGTTATTTTGAACAGGTCCAAAATAAGCCATTGTACTCAGTAGCAGTTGAACCTGCTGAATCTCCAATTATTACTCAAACCAAAAATGGTGAAAGTATTATGCCTGCACCCCATAAAATTCAGGGGATTGGTGCAAACTTTATTCCAAAAAATCTTGATTTAGATTTGGTTGATGAAGTCTTGCCAGTGAGTAGTGAAGAAGCAATTCAATGGGCGAGAAACTGTGCAACTCAAGAAGGTATTTTGGTAGGTATCTCAAGTGGAGCCGCCTTGGCTGCTACAGCTAAAATTGCAGAGCGTCCTGAAAATGCTGGTAAAACAATAGTTGTTATTCTGCCAGACAGTGGGGAACGTTATTTATCTTCTGTTTTATTTGAAGGCTTATTTGACGAATAAAATTAACTATGTAAAAAAGCCCATTAATAGATGGGCTTTTTTATTTGATTTTAATTTATAAAGCACTTTTTAAAGTTCTCTGATGACGTTTCACAGATCGAGCATATTTTTTTGCTTTGTGTCGTGTCCAGAAGCTTCGCTCATATCCAGTCGGTCCCACATTATAATAAGCTGTTGCCTTGAACCAACTATCAGCTGACTGATAATAGTGATTCAAAATATAAGCACCACATTGAATATTAGTGGTTTCATCATATAAATTCCCCGCACAAGTTTGTTGCCAATAACTCGGAATAATTTGAGTTAAACCTACGGCGCCAGTAGGAGAGCGAGCGTTACTATTGTAACTAGACTCTTGCCTGATGACTGCTGCGAGTAAAAGAGGGGGGACATTATATTGGTCAGCACTTTGAATAATCATTGGAGATAGCCGATTGGCTGTGCTCGCTGGAACAGAATAAGCTTTTTGTAAGCCAGACGAGAGTTTATTTGAGCGCCAAGAAAATGAGCCACTGTTAGGCCCTAAGCTTGTACACCCTGTCATTATTATCATTAAAGCAATAATAAAAAATTTGAGGCTAAGACGGTGTAATTGTGATGGTTCAAAATGATCTTGAGCTAAAGATGAGGTAAGCAAAATACAAAACCAATAATCAAATTTTAAATGAAATGATGGTATTCAGCCGTACTTACCAGATCAATATAAGTTCTGTTGCTCAGCACATCTAGAAAGTAAGAGTTTTGTATAATTGAAATGAAAAAACCCCGACATCCTGTCGAGGTTTCTTCGTATTCAGCTTTATGTAGCTAACTCCTGTCAACTACCGCTTCCTGCGTTCTTATTCTTCTTCAATGAGACATCCTGTCTCTCTATGATTTATATACTATTAAAAAATACTAAAGCTGAATATCCGAAAATCACCGCAAGTTTTGTACGCTTTAACTTACAGACGTGCTTTTTCAACTTTCTTAAATATGATGTCGACTAGTTTCTGGGCTATAGGAGCACAAATCAATACACTTGGGAAAGCTAATATCCATGCAATAATCCAAGCTGATACCCATAATGAAACGAAGTGATGATTTAGCCCTACAACCTTGAAAGTTGAAATACCTGAAACTATAAAAGACATCATTCCCGATAAAATTAAGAGGAATAAAAGTTTCTGTGCTTTCACGGCCTTATATTCCTTGATAAGCACTTAAGGTCAATGCAAAATTTTCTCCAAATTGTTGAGCGGTTTTAATATCTCCTTCATCAAAACCAGCTGCATTACTGCCATGTTCAGCTTGAGCCATTAAGCCTGACCATGAACCGAGACGGTTAGCTGCTTTTGCATAGGCAACACCTTGATGTTGTTCTGGCAGAATTGGATTGCCAATCCAGAGCATACCGTGTTGCATACAAAAGGTAAAAATGGAAATTAGCGTGGATTGTTTATCACCAGCAGGAAGAGATGAAACGGTAAATCCAGCCGCTAATTTTCCTTTAAAACTTTGTTTTTTCCATAATGGACCAGTTGCATCCATGAGTTGTTTTAACTTGGAAGATACACCCCCTAAATAAGTGGGGGATCCCCAAATTAAGCCGTCATATTGAATTAGGATTTCTGGGTTTTCGACAAGATGTTCAGCATTGAGTAAATCTATTTTCATATTTTTATGGCTCAAAATACCAGTTTGAATTTGCTGAGCAATAAATTGGGTGTGGCCTTGGCGACTATAGTAAATAATGGCAACGGTTTTCATGAGCAGTTTCTCTTTATTTAAATTTGAAATAGTTTTGCAGTGAGATATAGGCCACAACCAAAAACACTATGGTTCATTAAACTTTTTAGGCAGTTCAAAAAAGGATGAGGTGTTTTTGAAGAAGCAAAGCCACTACCCATCGCGGGTTGCATAATAAAAAAAGGAATGAGAACGGTGACTACACCAAGCAGAAGTGCTGAATAAAACTGAGGATGGCTAAGCCAAGTTGAGCCAACAATTAAAAGAAAGCTAAATGAAAAGATTAGCCCGACACTATAGTGAGCAACCCAACCTAATAAATATTCATTCTTAATTTGAGGGCTTTGAGCTATAGATTGATGGATGAGTTTCCCTTTAAATATCCAACCAACCCAGCGTCCGAGTAAGGCGAAGTTTAAGGTCGGAATTTTGAATATCTTTAATATTAACAGCCAGATATCCATAATAATTGTTGCGCCAATGCCGAGACATAAAGCCTGAAAGAACGTTGTGGAGAGATTCATTTTTAAACCTTGCTTTTATACGTCTGAAACGTGATAAATTTATTGTGCAAGTTAAAGTTCACTTGAAGTCAAGAGGTTGTTATGGATATTGGTGAAGTCGCTAAAAAGGCAAAAGTCACAACTGCAACACTACGTTTTTATGAAGAGAAAGGATTAATTAAATCAATAGGGCGACAAGGTTTACGTCGGCAATATGGGAAACAAGTGCTTGATCAATTGGCACTTATTGCTTTAGGTCGTGCCGCAGGTTTTTCTTTAAATGAGATTGCTACAATGTTTGGGCAAGATGGTAAGCCTGATCTTGATCGGCAAAAACTAAAAGATAAAGCTGAACAATTAGAGCAAATGGCAAAACGATTGCATTTTATCAGCCAAGGATTAGAACACGCTGCTGTATGTCCTGCCGAAAATCATATGAAATGTCCAACTTTCCAAAAATTTTTAAAAGCAGCAATTGCTGGAGAATATCAGCCAACAAAACTTTAAGCAGTTTTTAGCGAAGAGGTCTAATTTTTGAGGTTGTATTAAATAGTTTGTCTTGTCATATTTTCGCCATAAAGATTTCATCTTTTTGAAGTAAAAACTTCATATAAGCTTGATTAAATTTGCTTAATTTTTTACCAACTGTATAAAACCATGAGCAAAAAAACATTAGTGGCATTATTATGTTGTGCCAGTTTAGGATTGACGGCATGTAATGATGATAACGACCAAGAACAAAATTCACCTACTGAAAACGTTACCGAACCAACCTTAATTTCTTTTGCTAAGTTACCTGTAGAAACCTATGCTGCTGGCCCAGACTCTGGTGCATATGTAAAAGGTGCAAACGGAATTTATCCTCCATTTAAAGGCCAGCCTGTACAAGGTTTTTCTGCTGCATTAAAAAATGAAGATGGCAGCTATATGGCAATGGCCGATAATGGCTTTGGTACCCAAGATAACTCAGCAGACTTTTTACTTCGTATTTATAAATTAAAACCTGATTTCAAAACTAAAGCTAAAGGCACGAGCCAAGTTACTGTACAAAGCTTTATCCAACTGCGTGATCCGAACAAGTTAATTCCTTTTAATATCGTGAATGGTAACACGCCTGAGCGTTTATTAACGGGTGCTGATTTTGACCCAGAGTCAATGCAACGTACTAGCGATGGCACTTATTGGATTGGGGATGAATTTGGTCCTTATTTACTTCATTTTTCAGCCGATGGTGTGTTACTAGATGCACCAATCGCTTTACCAAATCCATTAAATCCGACCCAAGAATTACGTTCACCACAAAATCAGTTTAATAAAGCACAAATTAATTTTGTGGAACCTCTGGTTCAGCAAAGTGGTGGTTTTGAAGGAATGGCAATTTCGCCAGATGGGCAGTATCTTTACCCGCTTATAGAAAAGCCAATTAAATCAATTCGGGAAACGGAAAGACAGTTGCTGATTTCTCAATTCGACATTAAGAAAAAAGCGTATACAGGGAAATATTATTGGTTCCAATTAGACAGCAAGGCAACCAATATTGGTGACTTCCAACTCTTTAATGATAAAGAAGGCATTATTATTGAGCGTGATGCGACTCAGAATAATTTAGGCGGATATAAAAAATTAATCCGTATTAAATTGAATGAGTCAGGCCAGCTAGTAAGCCGTGAAGATTTAGTCGATTTAATTAAAATTGCTAACCCGAATATGCTGTATGGCACAGCTAGAGCAGGGGATATTGGTACGGGACAGGTTTTTGCTTTTCCATTTGAAACCATTGAAGATGTGATTATCGAAAATGGCACAACGCTTACCGTTTTCAATGATAATAACTTCCCTGGTTCGACAGGACGTAACGCAAAACTGGCTGACGATAACGAGATTATTCAAATTCGTTTGCCAAAAGCTTTGTTCTAAGCTCTATAAATAAAAATTAAAACTGCGGCGGATTTTGATCCGCCGTATTTATTCTAAGAATAAAATATTGAATAAACTTTAATCAAATTAATTTCTATATTGTTGTTTTCGCATGTTTTATAAACAGGGAAAATGAATGAAATTCATGTTAAAATGATCGGCTTTCATCTTTAGATGTCTCTCCTTCATCTGCTAGCCGAGATTCGCAAGCCATGTCTACTGCCTACACCATGCAAACTGCGCCAAAAGCGTTGTTTGATTACGACAAATATTGGGCGTCGTGTTTTGAACCAGCGCCATTTTTGCCGATGTCACGAGAAGAAATGGACCAACTCGGCTGGGATGCTTGTGACTTTATTTTAGTCTGTGGTGATGCTTATATTGACCATCCATCATTTGTATCGGGTGTGATTGGACGTGTGCTTGAAGCACAAGGTTTCCGTGTCGGTATTATTGCACAGCCAGACTGGACCAATGTTGAAAGCTTCCGCGTTTTAGGTAAGCCAACAATTGCTTGGGGTGTAACCGCAGGTAATATGGATTCGATGATTAACCGTTATACGGCAGATCGTAAAATTCGTTCGGATGATGCTTATTCTCCAAATAATGAACCAAATAAACGTCCAGACCGTGCAGCAACAGTTTATTGCCAACGTTGTCGAGAAGCTTTCCCTGATGTACCTGTGTTATTGGGTGGTATTGAAGGCAGTTTACGCCGTATTGCCCACTACGATTATTGGTCAGATAAAGTCCGTCGTTCGATTTTGATGGACTCAAAAGCCGATTTGCTGATGTATGGTAATGGTGAGCGTGCCATTATTGATGTAATGCATCGTTTGGCTAAAGGTGAAAAAATCCACGAGATTACTGATGTTCGTGGTACGGCATTTATTATTAATAAACATAACAAAGCATCAAAAGCAAAGTTTGTTGAAGTTGCGAGTAATGATGTAGATACGGTTGGGCGTGTTGATCCAATTATTAACCCATATGTCATGACAGAAGATATTGATGGCTGTGAGGTTGAAAAAGAAAAGGGTAACTCTTTAGCTCAGTATCAAAATTTCCAAAAAGAGATTGTTGCGAATCCGATTGTGCGTGAAGGCGACAAACTCGATGACGACACTCAAATCGTTCAATTAAAGCCAGCACCGTCAAAAGCAATTAAACACAAATTACCACCACGAGAGTTGGCGGTTATTCGCTTACCTTCTTTTGAAGAAGTGGCAAATGATCAAGTGCTTTACGCGCATGCAAACCGTATTTTGCACCTTGAAACCAACCCGGGTAATGCCCGTGCGTTGGTGCAACGCCATGGTGAGCGTGATGTGTGGATTAACCCACCTCCAATTCCTCTAACCACTGAGGAAATGGATTATGTGTTTGATTTACCATATGCACGTTTGCCACATCCTACTTATGGTGATGCGCGTTTCCCTGCATTTGATATGATCAAATTCTCGGTCAATATTATGCGTGGCTGTTTTGGCGGCTGTACATTCTGTTCGATTACAGAACATGAAGGTCGTATTATTCAAAATCGTTCGGAAGATTCGATCTTACGTGAGATTGAAAAAATCCGTGATACAGCACCAAACTTCACAGGTATTATTTCTGACTTAGGTGGCCCAACGGCAAACATGTACCGTTTGCACTGTAAAGACCCAGAAATTGAGAAGAACTGTCGTAAACCTTCTTGTGTTTATCCGGGTGTCTGTCAAAACTTACATACCGATCACGCGCCTTTAGTGCAGCTTTATCGTAAAGCGCGCGCTATTAAAGGTGTGAAGAAGATTCTGATTGGGTCAGGTCTGCGCTATGACCTTGCTGTACTCAACCCTGAATATGTCAAAGAGCTGGTACAGCACCACGTAGGTGGTTATTTAAAAATTGCTCCTGAACATACCGAACAAGGCCCGTTATCTAAGATGATGAAACCGGGTATTGGTACGTATGATCGTTTCAAACAAATGTTTGACCGTTTCAGTAAAGAAGCAGGAAAAGAGCAATATTTAATTCCTTACTTCATTGCTGCACATCCGGGTACTTCAGATTATGACATGATGCACCTTGCAATTTGGTTGAAAAAGAATGGTTTCCGTGCCGATCAGGTACAGACTTTCTATCCATCGCCAATGGCAACTGCAACAACCATGTATTATTCGGGTAAAAACCCGCTTGCTAAAGTAGCTCGCTATACTGAAAAAGTTGATATTGTAAAAGGTGAAAAACGCCGTCGTCTGCATAAAGCTTTCTTGCGTTATCATGATCCAAACAACTGGCCATTACTTCGTGAGGCCTTAAAAGAGATGGGGCGTGCAGATTTAATTGGTAATTCGAAGCAGCATTTAATTCCGACTTATCAGCCAAAAGGCACAGAAGGGGAATATAAGTCTGCTCGTAAGAAAAATTCGTCTACAGCAGGTGATTCGGTTAAACGAAATAACCAGCAAACGAATAATCATTCGAATCAGAAGCGTCCACAAAAAGGACAGGTTCTAACGCAACATAATGGTTTGCCTCCTCGTGAAACAGGAGAAAAAAGACCGTTTGGTGGGAAAAGTAAACCTAAACCTAAATCTAAAGTTCGTGGATAATGATAAAACAGGCTCTTAAATAGAGCCTGTTTTGTTTTTCATGATTCTATTTAAATCGTATAGTGAGATTTTTGAGGATTTAAAGTACAAAAAACGTAACGAATAATGAGAAATAGCCAAAATCTGACGAGCTGCACTTGATTGTTGTTGACTCTATGATTATAAATAATGTGAGGGTGGCTAAATTTAAGCCAAGCTTGATAACTACAAGTGAAATTACTAAGTGAACCTTTTAAAAAAACGGCTGTGTCGTTATCAATTAAAACAAAGTGTGATCTAGCAAAATCATTATAAAAAACTTAAAGGATTAGGCCCATGTATTATTTAATCACGATCTTATTACTATTTCTGGTTGTTGTTATGGCAGTGAAAAGTCTGTCACGAAGGCATCAACATGATAGTGCCTTGAAGCGCCGTGCAGTGTTAACTAGTCATGAGCAAATGACATTAACCAGACTACAAACAGTTTTACCTAAATTTACCGTGTTGGCACATGTATCCTTTGATGCATTATTAACTACAAAATATGCGCATACACGTCGAAAATATCAAAATATGGCAGCTGATTTTGTTGTACTTGATCAAAATTATCAGGTGGTTGTAGTCGTTGTTCTGGGGGAAAACGGTTTACGCCGAGCGCATCAACAATATGAACGTCGTTTATTACAACTGGCTGGCTATCGTGTGTTGCATTATAGCGGTGTGCCTGATTATCATGACTTAAGAAGAGATTTATTGAGTCCTGAATCAGAGCTGGCAACTTTACATGCGACACCGCAGCTAGAAAGAATGTCAAACGCTTTTGTGAAGTCTTAGACGCTATACCTAGATGTCATAGCAATTTAATTTTAGGACTCATTAAAGAAGATTTGAATAAAATGCTGAAATTAAAACTTCTAAAAAACATAAAAAACTGAGCACTATCCTAATCAATATTGCTCAGTTTTTTATTGATTAAAATCAATGAAAATTATGGAAGGACCGCAACAACCGTCATTTCTACAAGCACGTCTGGCGCATAGAGTTTTGATTCTACACATGTACGTGCTGGTGGGTGCCCTTCGCTAATCCATGCATCCCAAACCGCATTCATTGCTGCATAATCTTTTTCAATATCTTTTAAAAAAATCATGACAGAAAGGATATGGGTTTTATCTGTGCCAGCTTCTGCCAATAGACGGTCAATATTATCTAAAGTTTGTTGAGTCTGCCCTGTGACATCTGCGCTTGTATCATCTGCGAGTTGCCCAGCTAGGTGTACCAAATTACCTGAAATCGCAACTTCGCAGTAGCGTGAAGTAACGTGTAAACGCTTTACCGTCATAAAAATGCTCTAAAGTGGCTTTATTTAATAGTTTTGATTTTATGAAGAGTTGCTAGGTCGGTGCAAGCAAGTAGAAAAGAATTTCAGTAGATTATTGTGAGGAAAGGATATCTAAGCCATGTATCAGAAGAGCCCTGCAATATTCGGATTTGGTCGTCACGCCAATCACAGGACGATATGCCGAAAGTAAAGGTTGCTTTGGCATGTTGCAAATACATGGGTAATGAATATGCGTGGATTAGGTTACTCTAAAGTTTCAGTAAAAGGGAGACTATTTTGTTTAAAAGTTGCTCTTTTGAGTGAAAAGTAGTCAATTACCAGAGGTTAAGCTGGAAGTCATCAGCTTGCGTTTGTAATTGATAAACGCCTATACCAATCAAGCGAAACTGGAAATGTTCGGGTATCTGCATTTCATTTAACAATAAAAATAAAACTTGGATTAAGTCCTGTAGCGACTGGATCGGTCTTTTAAAGCTTTTACTATGTTGTAGAGTCTGAAAATTCTTGAGTTTAAGTTTGATATTCACACCACGTGCATTGAGTTTTTTTTTCTCTAGTGTTTGCCAGACTTTTTCAGCTAATCCATGCCAATAGGGCTGGCATTGAGCCAAAGTAAAATCACTGTCAAAAGTGGTCTCTTTCGAAATTTGTTGGCGAGCTCTTTCAGCTTGAACAGGTCTATGGTCAATGCCCTGAGCATATAGATAGAGTTGTTGTCCATATTTACCGAAGTGGTGAACCAAAATAGCTTCTTCAATTTTCTGTAAATCACCTAAGGTATGTAGCTGAAGCTGTTGTAATTTTTCCTGAGTGACTTTACCCACGCCTGGAATCTTTTTAAGCGGAAGGTCTTGAATAAAAGTAGCAACTTGTGAAGGTTTGATTACACATAAGCCATTAGGTTTGTTCCAATCCGAAGCAATTTTTGCCAAAAACTTATTTGGTGCCACACCAGCTGATGCGGTCAATCCGGTTAATCTAAAAATATCTTCCCGAATATGCATGGCAACTTCAGTTGCACTCGCAATCTGTTTTAGGTTTTCAGTGACATCTAAATAAGCTTCATCTAAAGATAAAGGTTCAATAAGTAGCGTATATTGCTGAAAGATTGAGTGAATTTGAGCAGAAACCGTACGGTATTTTTCAAAATTTGGTTCAATGATGACAACTTGAGGACATAGTTTTCTTGCCTGACTCATCGACATGGCAGAACGCAAACCAAATTCACGGGCAGGATAGGAGGCAGCAGCAATCACAGCTCGCGGATGATGCGAAGAAATAACGACGGGAAGATGTTTTAGATCAGGACGCTCTCGCAATTCGACCGATGCATAGAAGGCATCCATATCGATATGAATGATTTTGCGCATATTATTGTGCTTTCACGATGCCTTGCTGCTGTAAAAATTGATGCCATTCTTTGACTGAACCCTCATAAACATTTAAGTCTACTGGTTTTGTCATGCCTTCAATTTTACCTTGATTACTATGTTGCCAAAAGAGCCATTTTCTTTTGTCTTTCAGCTCAGGTTTTCCTTCGTAATCTCTAACCCAAAGCGGTGTATTAGGAAAACTTCCTATTAATACAATGTGGTAAAAAGTTTTGGAAATATAAAAGATGGGCTGTTTGCCATAGTGCTGTTTTAAGCGGTCATGCATGATGCCTATTTCTTTAAGTAATTGTTCTTTGGTGTGCGCATTAATACAGTTACCGTCATATTCTAGATCGATAACAGGAGGAAGGGCATCGGCTTTGTTGGGTACAGTCGCAATAAAGTTATCTGCTTGCGTCTTACCATCACGGCATAGACGATAAAAGTGATAAGCGCCCACATTAAACCCATGTTCACGTGCCTTGAGCCAATTTTCCTGAAATTTTGGATCTTTGTAATCGCCGCCTTCGGTCGCTTTTAAATAGACGAATTGGAATTTCTCCGGTGATATTTTTTTCCAGTTAATATCACCTTGATGATGAGAAACATCGAACCCTTGCACCGGATAATCCTGCGCAACAGCTTTTTGTTGATAGAACAAACCAAAATAAGCTAAGACTCCCATAACACAAGCTAAGCCAATTCCGATTAGGGTATTGTGCCGTGATGTGAAAAAAGTTTTAGCCAGTTTGCTCATTCAAAACTCATTAAAATTTGAAGTCGACATCATAGCGTGATTCGCGAGCGAGAAACCATGCTAAAAATGCAACCGCTTATACAGACGTATCCTTTGGAATTTGCCAGAAAATAAAAGCAGTAATGACATTGATACAACCGAGGCAAATTAAAGTGACATGGAATGCAGTGGTTACATGAGCTGGGCCATAATAATTGGTAAATACGTTAATGAGTGTACCTGCCAGTGCCACGCCAATACTCATTGATAGCATCATGATCATCGACAAGAAACTATTACCGCTACTCGCATCTTGTTGAGGCAAGTCTTTCAAGGTTAATGTATTCATGCCAACAAATTGCAGTGAATTTAATGTGCCAAACAAGAAAAAGTGCAAGGCTCTAAACCAAGTTGGAGTGTCAACTGTCATGATGGCGAAAGAGGCGATACATAGCCCGACCAGCGTTGTGTTGATGAGTAAAAAACGTCGATAGCCAATCTTTTGAATAATCGGCCTAACAATTGGCTTTGAAAATAATGAGCCTAAGACCAAAGGAATCATCATTAAACCTGCTATGAAAGGTTCAAAGCCAAAAGCCACCTGTAGCATGAGCGGTAAAACAAAAGGTAAAGCATTACCTCCAAAGCGGGCAAAGAAGTTACCTAAAATACCAATCGCATAAATTTTGTTTCTAAAGAGTCGGCTACGAAATAACGCATTTTGATGAGTATGTGAATGATAGGCATACCATAGTGTTGCTATTATTCCGACGACTAATAATGAAATGCTAAACCATTTTGAATATTCAGGTGAGGCTAGGTGTTCGATCCCTAAAGACCATCCAATCATGGCCACGACTAATAAGATGAAGCCACCCAAATCGAATGTTTTGACTGAAGGTTCTTTTACATTTGGCATGACTTTTAGTGTCATTAATATGCCAAGTATACCCATAGGAATATTGATGAGAAAAATCCAGTGCCAAGTTGCAACTTCAACCAACCATCCACCCAAAGTTGGACCAGCCAAAGGCCCCAGTAAACCCGCAAGGCTCATTAAGCTCATCGCAGCTAAGAACTGAGTTCGAGGAATAATTTTTAAAAGTGATAATCGGCCAACAGGGAGTAATAAGGCGCCGCCTATGCCTTGGATGACCCGGAAAAATAACAGCTGATTGAGACTCTGAGAAAGACCACAACCTAAAGAAGCCAGAGTAAAAATTACGATTGCCGACAAGAAAATATTTCTAACACCAAAGCGGTCTGCTAACCATCCACTTAGAGGAATACAGGCAGCAACCGATAATACATAGGCGACCACTACACTGTGCATGCGTAAAGGATCTTCATTGAGATGATGAGCCATTGCAGGAATCGCGGTATTTACAATGGTTGTGTCCAAGGCCTGCATAAAAAAGCCAATGGAAACCAAAAGAACGAGTAAGCGATATTCGGGTTGCAAGGCTTGGTGAGTCGGCGTGGCATTCATAACATTTGAAAATTAACGTTTTGGTCTAGTGTAAAACAAATTGAATTTAAAAGAAGTAAGCCAATGTTGAATACCCCTTTACTAAATCTAAGTTCTTTTGAAGGTAGAGGTGAAAATAGTTAAAACAAAAAAAGCGGCAGAACCGCTTTTTTATGGAGAGTAGGTGGACAACTAGACAACAAATCTTTTTGGCATTTTTAAGTTTTTAATGACGTTATAAATTTGGTCAACATCATCACAGACAATTAATTTAGCTCGGTGCTGAAGGGGAAGGAAACCTTCTTGAACTGCATGGTCCAATTGGGCAATTAATGCATTATAAAAACCATTTACGTTATATAAAATCATGGGCTTTTGGTGTTGGTTGAGTTGGCCCCAAGTAGCAATTTCCAATATTTCTTCAAATGTCCCTAAACCACCTGGTAATGCAATGAATGCACTCGCGCGTTCTGCCATCATGGCTTTACGTTCGTGCATAGTTTCGACCACATGTAATTCAGTTAGACCTGCATGTGCGACTTCATAATCAAGCATAAATTCAGGGATTACACCGACAGCCTCTCCGCCGTTTGCGAGAACGCTATCTGCGACTTGTCCCATTAAGCCGATACTGGCACCGCCGTAGACTAAACCAAAACCTTGGTCAGCAATTCCATGAGCAAGTTCAATTGCTTTTTCTCGGTAAATTGGATTATTTCCTGCACGTGAACCACAATATAATGCAATAAGAGGTTGTTTTGTTTTTACAGCTGTTATTGGTGAATCATTTACTGCCATTGTTAATACGCTATTCATTGCTTTATTTTCACCTTATCACGTTCATATTTCTTGTCTACACTAAGCAAAAGATATGACAACTTTATAAGCAGATTTATAAGAAAGAGTCATGTTTTGTATGGGTTTGGTGAATGCTAATCATGAATAAATAAAAATGATGAATTTATGTTAAATCTTGCCTATACTAAAAATTCGTTTAACAACATATGAACAAATATGGGTAGTGGTTGTAGTCGCTCCGTTTTAATTTCTTGTCTTAAAAAAACATTTTCCTCACTTTGTGAAGGCGCGCCTGTTGTGTTGCCAAATAAAGATAAAATTCAAACAACACAGGAGCAGGATCGATGATCTTTGAATGGATGTCTGATCCGTCTGCGTGGGTGGGTTTAGCAACTTTAATCGTTCTTGAAATTGTATTGGGGATCGATAACCTCGTTTTTATCGCGATTTTGGCTGAGAAATTACCGCCAGAGCAACGAGCTAAAGCCCGTATAATCGGTTTGGTGCTCGCGTTAGGAATGCGTCTTGTACTCTTAGCCTCGATTGCTTGGGTCGTGACACTGACTGAGCCACTCTTCCATATTTTTGATCATCCATTTTCTGGTCGTGATTTGATCTTGTTGTTCGGTGGTGTGTTCTTGTTATTTAAAGGCACCATGGAATTGCATGAACGAATGGAAGGAAAACAACTCCATAAAGAAGATAATCCTGTTCATGCAGCGTTCTGGATGGTTATTGTCCAGATTGTTGTACTGGATGCCGTATTCTCATTAGACAGTGTGATTACAGCTGTTGGTATGGTGAAAGAGCTGTCAGTGATGATGGTTGCGGTTGTTATCGCGGTCGGTATCATGTTGTGGGCATCCAAACCCCTCATGGACTTTGTCAATAAACATCCAACAGTTGTCATTCTATGTCTTGGCTTCTTGATGATGATCGGTTTCTCTTTGGTGGTGGAAGGCTTTGGTTTCCATATTCCGAAGGGTTACTTATATGCTGCAATTGGCTTCTCAGTTTTGGTGGAAGTTATCAATCAGAGCATGCGTCGCAATCAGGAAAAGCTAGTTACAACCACAGACTTGCGTTATCGCACTGCCTCTGCGGTTTTACGTATGTTAGGCAGCAAAAATAGTGGTTCTTCAGATACTCAATCTTCTGATAAAGAAGATGTATTGGCGACGCAAGCTTTTGCAGATGAGGTTTTTGACGAAGAAAATGGCGCTTATCACAGTGTGCTTGTACAAGGTGTGCTTGGTTTATCAGAGCGCCCTGTAAAGTCTGTTATGACTCCACGCCCTGAACTTGAGTGGATTGACTTAGACGATGAGCCTGAAGTTTTAAAAGAACGTTTAATGTCGATGACACATTCTCGTTTGATCGTTGCACGCGGTGAACTTGATAATATTGAGGGTATTGCGCTTACGCATAAAGTTTTAAACAACTTTATTGAAACAGGGGTAATTGATTTCCAAAAGCATCTACGTGAACCTGTGATTGTGCATGAAAATGCTCAAGTGCTTATGGTGATGGAGCAATTGCGTCAAGCACCTTTGCAAATGGCGATCGTATTAAATGAATATGGTTCCATCGAAGGTATCGCAACACCAATTGATATTTTAGAAGCAATTGCTGGTGAATTCCCGGATGAAGATGAATTAGACGCTGCTGCTGAAAGCTTGGCAGATGGTTCATTAATGCTTGAAGGTTCGACTGACATTCGCCACGTATCACTTTTATTAGGTCGTGATCTCGTTGACGAAAGTGAACAGTATTCAACTTTGTCTGGCTATTTGTTGTTCCATTTAGGCCGTTTACCGGAAAATGGTGAAGCTGTTGAGGCGGATGGTTATCGCTTTGAAGTGATTACCATGGAAGGTCATAAAATTGAGAAAGTTCATATTGTTTCTATCGAACAAGATGAATCAAAAGATTAAATGATCTTTTAAGTCTAGAAACATCATAAAATAGCTCAACTCTGAGCTATTTTTTTATTTGAGAAGCACTAAATGACCGAACAAAATTGTCCATGTGGAAAAGGCAGCTATACACAGTGTTGTGAGCCTTTGCATTTAGGCACAGCCAAAGCACTAACGGCAGAGCAGCTTATGCGTTCACGTTATAGCGCTTTTGCATTACAACAAATTGGTTATATTGTGCAAACGACTGCTTTAGGTCAGCAAACAGCACTTGATAAAGATGCTATTGCAGAGTGGAGCAAAGAAAATCAATGGTTGGGTTTAGAGGTGGTTAACGTCAACGAAAAATTAGATAAAACCCATGCACAGGTTGAGTTCAACGCTCATTATCATGACGGACAAAAAGCCCAAATTCATCATGAGGTTTCACATTTTGTGTATCACCAGCAAAAATGGTTTTTCCTCGACCCAACGGTTGATATGAAGGTCACGATGAAACAACCTTGTATATGTGGTTCAGGAAAAAAATTTAAGCAATGCTGTGCACAATTTCTCTAAGTTTATCTTAAAATACGCCCACCGTTTGGCCTGAGGGAAAGGGCGATGTTACTCACCGTTATTTATATTATTGCGATTACTGCGGAAGCCATGACAGGTGCATTATCTGCTGGTCGACGGAGTATGGACTGGTTCGGTGTCGTACTGATTGCCTGTGTAACTGCTTTAGGTGGTGGTTCTGTGCGTGATGTATTGCTTGGTCACTATCCTTTAACTTGGGTAAAACATCCAGAATATTTGGTTCTGACCTGCTGTGCTGCATTTGTCACGATTATTATTGCCAAATGGATGCGTCATTTACATAACATCTTTTTAGTACTTGATGCTTTAGGCTTGATTGGTTTTACAATTATTGGTTGCCAGATCGCCCTACAAATGGGACATGGTTTTGTCGTATCAGCAGTAGCTGGGGTGTTGACTGGAGTATCTGGCGGTATTTTACGTGATATTTTATGTAACGATGTCCCGTTCGTTTTCCGCCGTGAACTCTATGCGAGTATCTCTTTTGTGGCAGTCATCTGTTACTGGGTTTGTCAGGATTTAGGATTAAGTTTAGAGCTAACTGTCATTTCAACCTTGGTTTTTGGTTTTACATTGCGTCTGATTGCAATCTATTTTGGCTTAGAAATGCCTAAATTTATTTATAAAGATGATGATGCAGAATCGGCTTCTTCAACAGACGAACATTAATCATGCAGAATTCGATGTGGGCATGATATAACAATTAAATATATTGTCTTGCTCACTTATTTTTTCCAGTAGAGTTTTTCCTATGGATCTGGTTTCACGTATACAAAATCTTCCAATTGGCAAATTTCACTACACACTACTGTGGGTGGTTGGTTTAGGTTGGATGTTTGATGCGATGGATACCGGTATCATTGCTTTTATCATGACAACGCTTGTTAAAGACTGGGCATTAACACCAGCCGAAAGCGGTTGGATTGTGAGTATTGGTTTTGTAGGAATGGCTATTGGGGCTGTTTGCTCAGGGGCATTAGCAGACCGCTTTGGCCGTAAGACAATATTTGCTGTTACCATGGCGATCTATAGCATTGCGACTGCCTTATGTGCTTTTGCTCCAGACTTAACGTGGTTATTAATTTTCCGTTTTATTGTTGGTCTTGGACTTGGTGGACAGTTACCCGTTGCAGTGACATTGGTGAGTGAATATATCCCTGCGCATGTACGTGGTCGTTTTATCGTACTGCTCGAAAGTTTTTGGGGTTTGGGTTGGTTAGTTGCTGCACTCATTTCTTATTTTATTATTCCTAAATTTGGTTGGCATATTGCCTTTCTTATGGGTGGCCTCCCACTGGTTTATATTTTGGTAATTTGGAAAAAACTCCCTGAATCGATACCTTACTTGATTAACCGTGGACGTGTTGAAGAAGCACACGTCTTAGTTCAAAAATTAGAAGCTCAAGCAGGCGTTCAAATTGTTCACCACATTGAAGTCGTGCCTGTAGCCATGCGACAAAAAGTCTCTTTTAAACAACTTTGGAGTGGTCAATTTGCTCGTAGAAGCTTAATGCTTTGGCTGATCTGGTTTGGAATTGTGTATTCCTACTATGGCATCTTTACATGGCTACCGAGTTTATTAGTGAAACAGGGCTATGATATTGTCAAATCATTTGAATATGTATTGCTTATGATTTTGGCTCAGCTACCGGGTTACTTAGCAGCAGCATGGTTTGTAGAGCGTTTAGGTAGAAAAATTACGCTCGCTGCATTTATCGGTTTTTGTGCCTTGTCTGCATATTTCTTTGGACAAGCCGATAGTGTAAATAGCATTATGTTTTGGGGCTGTCTCATGTCATTCTTTAATTTGGGTGCGTGGGGCGTGTTATATACCTATACACCAGAGCAATATCCAGCCAACATTCGGGCTTTTGGTTCAGGCTGGGCATCGGCAATGGGGCGTTTAGGTGGAATTTTGGCACCGATAGTCGTCACTCATATGATGGTTTCCAAGAATGGGTTTAGCCATGTTTTTATGATGTTTACTATTGTTTTACTTTTGGTTGCAGCTGTAATTTTAATATTAGGTGAAGAAACCCAAGGTAAAAGACTAGAATCGATAGGCCTCTAGTTTGCCTAACTTTATAGCAAGTAACTAAAAATATAGAGAGATGAGACATAATTTGACGCTCAGGTGACAGAGTCCCTCTTGTGTCTGTAACATAGCCCACTTAGCATAAGACTCACTTAAAATAACGACTGATTTGGAAGATAAGCTGACTATGACCAGCCTTGCGCATCAAGCGACAGAAAACCGCTCTGTAGCCGAATTTACTGAACAGGCTTACCTGAATTATGCCATGTACGTCATTATGGATCGTGCATTGCCACATATCAGTGATGGCTTAAAACCTGTACAGCGCCGTATTGTCTACGCCATGAGCGAGTTGGGCTTAAAAAGTAGTGGTAAGCCAAAAAAATCGGCTCGTACTGTGGGTGACGTACTTGGTAAATACCATCCGCATGGTGATTCGGCATGTTATGAAGCCATGGTATTGATGGCTCAGCCATTTAGTTATCGCTATCCTCTAATTGAAGGTCAAGGGAACTGGGGTTCACCAGATGACCCTAAATCGTTTGCAGCGATGCGTTATACCGAGGCAAAACTTTCTGCCTACAGTGAATTATTGCTAAGTGAGTTAGGGCAAGGTACGAGTGAATGGCAAGATAACTTTGATGGTTCTTTAAAAGAACCAATTACCTTGCCGGCACGAGTTCCCAACATTCTACTAAATGGTACAACTGGTATTGCGGTTGGTATGGCGACCGATATTCCGCCACATAATTTGCGTGAAGTGATTAAAGGAACAATTGCCTTAATTCGTAATCCGCAAACATCAGACGAGAAATTAGCTGAATATATTCCAGCGCCGGATTTACCAACAAAAGCTGAAATTATTACTCCGCCAGAAGAATTACTCAAAATCCAGACTACGGGGCGTGGTAGTTACCGCATGCGAGCGGTTTACACTATTGAAAAAAATGAAATCGTGATTACGGAATTACCGTATCAAGTATCGGGCTCGAAGGTAATTACTCAAATTGCCGATCAAATGCAGGCTAAAAAGCTGCCTCTAGTGGTGGATGTGCGTGATGAGTCAGATCATGCCAACCCAACACGATTAGTGATTGTACTTCGTTCTAATCGTATTGATGCTGAAGCAGTGATGAGCCACCTATTTGCAACTACGGATTTAGAATCGAGTTATCGTGTTAATTTAAACATGATTGGTGAAGATGGTCGTCCTCAGGTTAAGTCGATTCGACGTATCTTACTTGAGTGGATTGAAATCCGTAAAAAAACGGTTACTCGCCGTTTGGAATATCATTTAAACCGAATTGAAAAACGCCTACATATTTTGGCAGGTCTTTTAATTGCTTATCTCGATATTGATACAGTTATTCGTATTATTCGTGAAGAAGATCAGCCAAAACCTGTACTGATGGAACATTTCAAAATTGATGAGATACAGGCAGAAGCAATTTTAGAACTCAAGTTACGTCATTTAGCAAAACTTGAAGAGATGGAAATCCGCCAAGAGCAGGATGAACTCTCAGCAAAAGCAGCGATTATTCGTGAACAACTCGAAAATCCAGAATCTTTAAAAAATCTGATCATTGGTGAGTTAAAGGAAGATGCGAAAAAGTTTGGTGACGAGCGCCGTTCTCCAATCGTAGCGCGTGCTGAAGCTGTTCAGATTAAAGAACAAGATTTAATGCCAGCTGAAGCAGTAACGGTAGTTTTATCTGAAGCTGGATGGATTCGTGCTGCAAAAGGTGCAGATGTTGATGCAGAGAATTTAAACTATCGTGCTGGCGACCAATATTTAAGCCATGCGGTGGGTAAAACCAATCAACGAATTTATTTCCTTGATGAGACGGGGCGTAGTTACGCCTTGCCTATTAGCAGTCTGCCATCAGCAAGAGGTTTAGGCGAGCCATTAAGTTCGAAACTTGCTCCTGCAAGTGGAGTCGCGTTTATTCAGGTCTATTTAGATGATGAAGAGTCAGAACTGATTGCTGCTAGCTCATCAGGTTATGGATTCAAAACTCAAACCAAACAGCTAGATACGAACGCCAAAGCAGGAAAGACATTCTTGTCGGTTCCTGAAAAATCAAAAGCTTTGCCGTTAGTATCTGCCCAAAACATGACACATTTAGCTGTGCTCAGCTCAGCAGGTCGACTCTTAATTATTGATTTGGCAGAACTGCCAAATTTAAATAAGGGTAAAGGTAATAAGTTGATACAACTTGAAGCAAAAGAGCAGATTTTATCCATGACAACTCTGAACTTAGATGAAATAATTCAGGTGGTTGCAGGTCAACAACATCTAAAACTAAAAGGTGATGATCTACAAAAATACATGGGTAAACGTGCTTCAAAAGGTCACCTCTTACCACGTGGATATCAAAAAGCAAATAAACTGTTGATTCAGAGATAAAGCTAGCGTCGGGCAACATAAATACGCTATATATGGCAACATGTTCAAGCAATGAACTGAACTTGTTGGTATTGAATAACGATTAAAAGGACAGCAATTTGGAGTACGTAATTTGTACTCCATATAAAAAAATTTGACAGGGTCAAATTGTCAAAACTTCTGTCTCATAATCTTGTTCGAAAGTGTCATGAATGTGCCAATAAGTTTTAAATATGTTCTGGCACCAAGAAGCTAAAGAATAGCTGGGGCATTGAATAACAGTTATTACTAAGGATTACGAATCGGAGATAATGGCATTATGGAAAAAATTTGGTTTGCAGAATACCAAAAGACAGGGATTCCAGAAACAGTAGCATTGCCTGCGGAAAATACCTCACTAGTTGATATTTTTGAGAATAATTTCCAAAAGTTTGGTTCTCGTGATGCTTTTATCTTCATGGATAAGGCAATGTCATTTAACGAGTTAGAACTTGCAAGTCGTAAGTTCGCGACCTATTTGCAAAATTTGGGGTTAGCAAAAGGGACTCGTGTTGCAGTAATGATGCCAAACGTATTGCAATATCCTGTAGTGGCATTAGCTGTTTTGCGTGCGGGCTTAGTTCTAGTGAATGTAAACCCACTTTATACGGCACGTGAGCTTGAGCATCAATTAAATGACTCGGGTGCAGAAGTGCTCGTGATTATCGAAAACTTTGCTAGTGTTTACCAGAGCATTTTAGGTAAAACCCCTGTCAAGCACGTTGTGGTTGCTACAGTAGGGGATATGCTGGGTACGCTTAAAGGTACGTTGGTAAATTTTGTATTACGTAAAGTACGTAAGCAAATTCCTGCTTGGAATATTCCTGGGTACGTTAAATTTAATGCAGCATTAAATAAAGAAAGCCCAAGTAATTATAAGCGCCCAAATTTAACTTTAAGCGATACTGCCGTACTTCAATATACTGGCGGTACTACAGGGGTTTCAAAAGGTGCAGAACTGACACACCGCAATTTGGTCGCAAACCTTTTACAATGTGATGGTATTTTCCAAAGTAAATTTGGTGCTAATGATGGTGCCAAAGGTGACCGCATTGTTTGCGCATTACCGCTTTATCATATTTTTGCGTTCATGGTTTGCGCGATGTACGGTATGTATAAAGGTCAGGCAAATATCTTGATTCCTAACCCACGTGATTTACCTGCCGTGATTAACGAATTACGTAAATATCAGCCATCATTCTTTCCTGCAGTAAATACATTATTTAATGCTTTAGTGAATAATGAAGAGTTTAAACAACTGGACCATAGCAATTTAAAAATGGCGATGGGCGGTGGTATGGCAGTTTTACCTTCTACAGCAGAGGCTTGGAAGAAAATTACTGGTACAACCATTATTGAAGGTTATGGCTTGTCTGAAACTTCTCCAGTCGCAACTGCAAATCCTCCAGCTTCTACTGAATTTAGCGGCACCATTGGTATTCCATTGCCTTTGACAGAAGTTGCTATTTTAGATGATGACGGTAATGAAGTTGCTTTAGGTGAGCAAGGTGAAATCTCGATTCGCGGTCCTCAAGTAATGAAAGGTTATTGGAACCGCCCTGACGAGACAGCTAAGGTCATGACAGCAGATGGTTTCTTCCGTACAGGCGATATTGGCGTTATGGATAGCCGTGGATATGTCAAAATTGTAGATCGTAAAAAAGATATGATTTTGGTTTCTGGTTTTAACGTGTACCCAAGTGAAATCGAAGAAATTATTGCTAAACATCCAAAAGTATTGGAAGTTGCTGCAATTGGTGTTCCAGATGAAAAATCAGGTGAAGTGCCTAAACTCTTTATTGTGAAAAAAGATCAAAGTTTAACGACTGAAGAAATTTTGAGCTTTGCTAAAGAGAACTTAACAGGTTATAAGCGTCCTCGTTATGTTGAGTTTATGGACGAACTACCTAAATCAAACGTAGGCAAAATTTTACGTAAAGACTTACGTAAGCCAGCCTAAAAAGTTAATAAAAAAGCGCCTTAGGGCGCTTTTTTATTTTTTATGACTTTTCATAAACCAGCGGTCTATATAAGGACGACCTACCCCAACCATTCCAACAAAAACAAGCATTGTGCCCAATTGCAAACGCAGGTGAGTTAAATCGAGCTGACTATAACTTAAATAATTATCTGCTAGGCAATATAGGGTAATCACAATTAACCAATGCCATAAAGGAAGTCGTTTAATACCGACTGCAATAAAAGTAATTGTTAAAATAATAAAGGTGCCCAGTGTCGATTGCCAATTTAGATTTGCACAAATCACACTCAATAAGAAAGCGACAATAGGAAGTACGATTTTTAATATACGGTCTACCTGAAGTTGATTTTGTTTTTGCTTCTCTAAGACTTCAAACAATTCTTTTTGATCAGGTTGTTGCATACATGGCCCTATTAATCAGTGATGACAAGTGATTGCATAAAATTTCAGGTAAAAACGCAATGTTATGATAGCATGATCAACAGTATTTTCAGTGATGGATGGCACTATGCAGGGCATCAGCGGCATTATCTATATTATTTTAGTGGCATGTTTGCTGCCATACGCATTTACCGTAATTGCAAAATTTACAGGTGGTTTTCAGCCCGTCGATAATCAAAACCCGAGAGCTTTTTTGGCTAAAACAACAGGCCTTGCTGCTCGCGCTAATGCCGTACAACAAAATAGCTTTGAAAGCCTACCTTTATTCTTAACTGCTATTTTAATGGCTGAATATATGGTTGTTCCGGAATATTTTATTCTGAGATTAGGTTGGGCATATATTATTTTAAGAGTTATTTATGGTATTTGCTATTTAAGTAATTGGGCAACTTTGCGCTCGATTGTTTGGTTCTTATCTATATTGTGTCCAATCTTCTTACTTGTGGTCACGATTAAACTGACTTGAGTGTCATTCTGTCACCATTCATATCAACTTTCGCGTGTGCCCATTGTATAATCGGCATCATTTTGATGATATCCACGCTATAATCGAGTGGATTTTACATCTGACTTCATAACGAAAGAGTATTGATATGAGTTACAGCAATATCCCAGCAGGTAAAGATGCGCCAAATGACATCTATGTCATCATTGAAATTCCTGCAAATGCAGCACCAATTAAATATGAAATCGATAAAGATTCTGATGCATTGTTTGTAGACCGTTTCATGGGTACAGCAATGTTCTATCCAGCGAACTATGGCTATGTTCCAAATACTTTGTCTGAAGATGGCGACCCATTAGACGTACTTGTTGTAACTCCACATCCTGTTGCTGCTGGTTCAGTCATTCGTTGCCGTCCAGTGGGCAAATTAAACATGGAAGATGACGGTGGTATTGATGCGAAATTAATCGCTGTTCCACACGAAAAATTATCTCCACTTTACAAAGACGTGAAGGAATATACAGATCTTCCTCCGTTATTGATTAGCCAAGTTGAGCATTTCTTCAGTCACTATAAAGATTTAGAACCAGGTAAGTGGGTAAAAATCAGTGGTTGGGAAGGTGCTGATGTTGCTAAAGCCGAAGTATTAAAAGCAATTGAAGCTGCTAAATAAGCTTTAATTTATAAGCTCAGAATGTCTCAATTGATATTTTGAGCTTAATAAAAAACCTACATCTGTTACCAGACGTAGGTTTTTTTATGCTTGATAGATTTGTGAATTAGAATAATTTCACAGGAATATCAAGGAAGATACGCCATTCATTAGTGTCTGGCATATAGTCTGCAGTATAGGCGTCGTCAGCACGGTAAATTGAATTACGTAAGCGTAAGCTTGAACCTTTGGCAAAACCACTTTGAACTGTGTATTTTACTTGGTTGAAGAATTCGCTTTCGCTTGAGTCATCTGCACCGTTAGACGTTTTGATATCCCAACCATAAACATAAGCCGTAGTCCAGTTTAGACCTGGTAATACACCTAACTTGCCAAAGTCGAGGTTATATTGGATTTGTGCAGATTTTTCATCATTACCAATGAAGTCAGACAAATAAGAGTTTGGCAAATAGACACTTTGACCGCCGTCTTGGTTTGCACCATAGTTATAACCAATGTTACCGCTGTTTTGTTGGTACGCTAACATCACACTATGTGGACCAGTCGCATAAGTTCCTGAAACTGCCCAAATATTATTGGTTTTGTCTTCACCAGCTGGACCAGTTGCGTATGACAATGAAGCATTTTTGTCAAACTTAGTATGATAACCACTGAAGTCATAAGTAAGTGAGCTGTCATTAGCAAGGGATTGCTTGTAGTTCACATTGACATAATGACGATCAAGTTTGTCTTTTACATCAACGCCATAGTAAGAACCGTTGAGTTGATCATCAAACTTATATTTTGCGCCCCAAACCACGGCACGATCTAAACCATTCTGGTCAGTCGCAATTTGGTCAGAATATTGGTTTTTAGTGAATTTACCAGCAATTACTTCTAAATCTTTAATTTCATGGCTGGTTAACAATGTACCTGTGAAATATTCAGGAACCATACGTGCAGTGTTACTTGCAAGAACAGGTAAATCAAGTACTTGAGTACCATAACGTACAGTGGTGTTCGAGAAACGAGCCTTTACGCTACCGCCACCACGTGTCCATTGATCATACGGATTTTCACGTACGCCATTGTAACGAGGAATCATTTGGTTGCCGTTATTGTTATTTGCACCAATTTTGAATGAAAAATCACCCACAGCGCCAACACCAAAACCAACAATACCTTTGGTAAAGCCAGAATCTAGTGTAACGATTGCTGATTGAGCAAATGAACTGTCATCTTCAACGTTATTTTTCTTGTCACGTTGAATATAACCTGTACGGAAGAGAATAGAACCGTTCGCATCTTCAACAAATCCTTTTGCCTCACTTTGCTCGCTTGCCTGAGCTGAGGAAATTATTGCCGCAGAAATGAGAACTGCTAATGTAAGTTTTTGTGCTTTTAGCATATTTAAAGAACCTCATAAAAACGATAAATCCTGTGCCTTGTTATTATTCAGGGCCTAGGATTTCCATCAATTGTATAAGTAATCTATAAAAAAGATATATTTTTGTTGATTTTATTTTATATATGCTATGCAGAAATTGATTAATGTGCTACTGGTTGTTTAATGAATTTGCCATTAGTCTTTTATACTTAATATATTGTTTAAAATAAAAAAAGTAATTTATTTTTTAGTTGATTTTTACCATTTATTTTATATTTAAACTTCAAAAAATAGTTGATTCTTGTGTTCATTTTTTACTCTTTTTTGTTGGATATGTTTACTTTTTAATCTTATCTCACGTTACTTTTTTCACCTCTTTATTTTAAAATCTATCTAAAATGTTACTATATAACATTGTTTTAAAAGTATAATGTACAAAAATAGATCACGAATAATAGGTCAACAGTATATGTCTGCGCTGATCAAACTTAGTGCAAGATGTTGCTTGAATTTTGTGCACTCTTCTTTTTATTTATATTCCTGCTTAAAAAAGACCCAAAATAGTTCATTGGCTTGAACTCAAAAATAAATAAAGTAATTGAGTTAGTAAAAATGCTCATTCAGAGACCATTACAAGCATTGCCTTCAATAAATTTACATACTTTTTATATCTCGAGTCTAAGATTAAATAGAAAATTTATGTGCAACAAATGAATACTCCTTACTTCGTTTAGTAATTTCCGATAAGGTGTTTTTTGTATGTTTGGTATTTTTTCTTTCATAAAAAATCTATTTTATCATCATGTTTTTTATAGATATATTTCTATGAAAAATAAACAAGGATTTCATAATAAAGTGGTTTTGATCTCGGAAATTAATGAAGAGCACTTATGACAAATTTGTACTTGGCACAGCAATTGCTAAAGCTCAAGTAACACAATTTGTTTAATTCGTATAAATCGTGCGTTCATTGTGGGGGAGATCAAAATGATGAAATTTGCACTTAAGGCAGTAACTCTTGGTATCTTTGCAGCAGGGTCAACTATGGCTATGGCTGAAGATGCTCCATCTTTTTATGGAATCACGGCAACAGGTAGTGTGGCAGCGACCACAGACTATCGTTTCCGTGGTGTTACCCAATCGTCAAATAACCCAGCTATTCAAGGTGGATTTACTTTTTCACATAAGTCAGGTGTCTATGTTGCGCTTTGGGGGTCAAGCGTTGACTTTAATACGCCAGGGGTTTCAACTGAAACCGATATCTCTTTAGGTTATACAAATACATTAAAATTGTCTGATACGCTTGCACCAACTTATGATGTGGGTGTAATTCATTATGGCTATATTGGTTCTGACTCAAAATTTACTAACCCATACAATGGTGATACAGGTTTTGACTTTACCGAGTTTTATGGAAAATTAACGTTTGCTGATTCTTTATTTAAAGGTGATGCACTTAGTGTGGGCGTAAGCTATTCAGATGATTATTGGGGCCACTCTGATGAGTTCTGGTATTTTAACGTAGGTTATTCAGCACCAATAGCTGACACAGGATTTACAGGAATTGCTTCAGTTGGTTATAACAAGCTAAAAAATAAAGACTCTTTACTTGTAGTTGCAGGTGGACCAGGTGAAGATGATAGCTATATCGATTATAAAGTTGGTGTGAATTATAACATCTTGGGTATTGTCGCTGAGCTAGATGTTGTTGGTACAGACATTAGTACTTCTGGTATGACTGATGCTGGTAAGAAACCTTATGACACAGGCTTAGTGTTTAGTTTAACTAAAACATTCTAAGTTTGAATTGTAAAAAAAGCGGGTAAATAAACCCGCTTTTTTATTAGTTTTCTATTTCAGAAAGTAGCTGTTTTAACTGCTTAAGCTCAATATCCGCAGCTTTAGACAGTGGTTTACGTGGTGAACCCGCAGCAACACCTTTTAGTTGTAAACCAGCTTTAATCGTTTTAGGTAAACCACCGTTGACAATAAAGCGTAGTAGAGGAAGCTGCTGATAAAATGACTTCTGGGCTTGTTCTAATTCACCATTTTTTACATGTTCGATAAGTTGTTGAGGTTGTTGACCTAACAGATTTGGTGCTGCTGTACACCAACCACTTGCTCCAGCACATAAAGCTTCTAAAGCTAGAGGGTTGCAGCCGTTATAAAATGGAAGTTCACCTTTTGAGAGTTCTTGAATTTTATGCATACGTTGGATATCACCGCTGCTTTCTTTCACCATCGTAATATTTGCAATATTGTTAAACATACGCACAATTAACTCTGGAGACATATCAACACCACTGGTCGCGGGGTTGTTATAAATCATAATCGGTAAAGTCGTCGCTTGTGCAATCGATTGATAATATTCAAAAATCTCTTGATTTGTTAGCTTCCAATAAGATACGGGAATCACCATAAGTGCATCTGCACCATAGCTTTGCGCGATCTGCGCTTTTTTGATGGCTTGATCAGTGGTGAGTTCTGAAATCCCAATAATGACAGGTACACGTTTATTAATGCTTTCAATCGAAGTTTTAGCGACTAAGCACCACTCATCCCATTCAAGATAAGCACTTTCACCAGTACTACCCAAAGGTGCAATCGCATCACAGCCATTTTCAATAAGCAAATCCAGCATTTGTTTTAAAACAGGAAGATTAATGGTGTTGTCATCAGAAAATGGGGTAACTGGGTAGCCAATAATGCCGTTTAGTTTCATGATTGAGGTCTCTTGTTAAATACAGTCAGAATGTTTTTTCAAAGTTTTACGTGCGTAGTAAGCAAAGTTCACTTTGTTACGTTTATCGGTAGACACCCAGTCATGAGCTTCTGTTGCTAAAGCATGAGGGATGGGCTGGATTTGTCCGGCAGACATGGCTAGCAGTTGCAGTTGAGCTGCACGTTCAATTAAAAGCGCCAAGTTGCAGGCTTCTTCAATGGTTTTTCCTGTAACCAGTTGTCCATGGTGAGACAACAAAACAGCACGGTTTTTACCCAAAGCAGAAGAAATCAAAATACCTTCTTCATTGCCCACAGGAACACCCGGCCAGTGGCCTACAAAGGAGCAGTCTTCGTAAAGTGCGCAAACATCCATTTGGGAAATCATGAGTGGAATCTGAAGCATGGAGAGAGCAGCAACATGGGTAGGATGCGTATGGATAATGCAGTTTACTTCTGGGTGCTCTTTATAAATCCATGTGTGAAAACGGTTGGCTGGGTTTGCCATTCCTTCTTGATTGATGGGTTCTAAATCTTGGTTCACTTCAAGTAAGTTTGAAGCAGTAATTTCATCAAAACCTAAACCGAAACGTTGGGTAATAAAGGTTTCTTTATTTTCACTACGGCATGTAATTTGACCTGCCAAACCAGCATCATGACCATGATCAAATAAAATACGACAAGTGAGTGCAAGCTTTTGACGATCACTTAAATCTGAGTCGCTAATCCACTTTTGCATGTCTTGCTGTGCGTGTTGCATGAGGTCTTGTTTGTTTACAGAAGCAGTCTTCATCTCTTCTCCAGTCCAGTTGACCAAATTAAGTAGGTGAAGGCAGAATAGAAAACAACTGGATGAATCAATACATCCAGTTTTCATAAGTTATATGGTCCAGATGGGGCGAATATGCTAAGACCTTGGCAAGTACATTTTCGTATCGATGAAAGAGAAGAAAAAACGGTTTTTCTAAAGCTTACTAACCTAATTAGTCAGGAAATTTTAAGTGGCCGTTTAGTGCAGGGGACTATGCTGCCAGGGTCCCGTAGCTTGTCAAAAGAACTAGGAATTAATCGAAAAACCGTACAAGCAGTTTACGAAGAATTAGAAGCACAAGGTTGGCTTGTGACTCGTCCCCGAAAAGGTACATTTGTAGCGGATGTTTTGCCGGAAAAACAGCTTCAAATAGAGCTAATATCTGAACGAAAAGTTAATGATAAACCAATCATTCAAGAAGTGATTCAACGTCCACATAACGATGGTGTGCCAGATCCACGGCTTATTCCCTACGAATTATTTTCACGGGCCTATCGACATGCACTGATTAAAATTACGCAAAATCAGTACATGGGCTATGGCGACCCACGAGGTATGGTTGAGCTAAGACAGGCTTTACAACAAATGCTATCGATGGAACGTTTTATGAATGTTACCGAAGATGAGATTTGTATTGTACGTGGTAGCCAGATGGGAATTTTTCTTGCCTCTCGAGCATTACCTAATCGGCAGGGCGTGATCGTTGTTGAGGAATTATATTATCCATCTGCTTTTAAAGCATTTCAGTCAAATGGCTTTCAAGTGGTTTCTGTTAAATTAGATGAACAAGGTATTGTCATTGAAGATTTAGAACGGATTTTACAAGAACATCCCGTAGCTGCCATTTATACAACTCCGCATCATCAATATCCTACAACTGTCACGATGCCAATGAATCGCCGTCTTCAACTCTTAGAGCTTTCAAAAAAATGGGGGTTTTATATTATTGAAGACGACTATGACCATGAATTCCACTATGACAGTCGGCCTATGCCACCCTTAGTAAGTTTGCCTCATTCTGAATTGGTCATTCATATTGGCTCATTGTCTAAGGTCTTTGCACCCGGCGTCCGATTGGGATATATGGTAGCGTCTCCAATAATCATTCAATCGATTACTGAAGATATTTTAGTGATTGATCGACAAGGCAATAACATTACGGAACTTGCGTTAGCAGATTTAATGCAGCGAGGTGAAATAAAACGGCACATCCGCAAAATGAAAAAGATATATCAGCTACGCCGTGACCATGCATTAAATGAGTTTCGTCGAGTTTTTGCAGAGAGTGTGCAAATACAGCCGCCTGCAGGTGGAATGGCTTTGTGGGTGAAGTTCCAGAAACCATTTTCTCAAGATCAGCTTATAAAATTAAAAGAACTCAACATTGATACAGAGCATAAGTTTAAACAAATCGAGTCTTCTAATTGTTGTATTCGTTTTGGTTTCGCTGCTCTATCAGAGAAAGAAATTACTTCCTTAATTGAGACCTTAAATGAAGCTCTTAATAAAAGAACAGCGGACTCATAATCCGCTGTTTTATTTTTAAGAGTGATTACCTCGATAAGAGAGTGCTTCTGTAAGATGAGGACTTTGGATCACCTCACTTTGAGCCAAATCGGCAATGGTACGAGCAACTCTTAAAACACGATGATAAGCACGAGCCGACAGATTCAAACGTTGCTGAGCCATTTCAATCATTCGTTGAGAAGTACTATCAAGTACAGCATATTGCTCAAGTTGTTTCGGTGAAAGTGCTTGATTTAAACAATCTTGTCTTTGCATTTGTTGCTCATAAGCATAAATCACACGTTGCCGTACAGTTGTAGAGTCTTCAGCAGGCGTTGGATCTTGCAGTTCCTGAGCTTTTAAAGGAGGTACATCAATATGTAAATCGATACGGTCAAGTAATGGCCCTGATATACGGTTTTGATAGCGCTTAATACTCTCTGGTGAACATTGGCAACGGCTATCTTGATTAAACGCATAACCACATGGGCAAGGGTTCATTGCTGCAATGAGCTGAAAGTTTGCAGGATAGGTAATTTGCCGAGCTGCACGTGAAATAATGATTTCTTTTGATTCAAGTGGCTGACGTAAGACTTCTAGCACTTTTCTGTCAAACTCGGGGAGTTCATCTAAAAACAAAACCCCTAAATGAGATAAGGTAATTTCACCAGGTTTAGGATGTGAACCGCCCCCAACTAGTGCAATGGCTGATGCTGTATGGTGGGGCGCGCGAAATGGACGCTGACCAAAGGTATGCGGTGTATTTGAAATAGAATAAATACTCGCGACTTCAAGCGTTTCCTGATTAGAAAGCGGTGGCAAAATTGAAGGAAGACGTGACGCGAGTAAAGTCTTACCTGTACCTGGTGGCCCTTTAAAGAGCAGCGAGTGCCCGCCTGCAGCGGCTATTTCTAGTGCGCGACGTGGGCGTAGCTGACCCTTTACATCTGCCAGATCAAATTTATAAGGCAGTTGATTCAATGTAGTTGAAGGTTCAATCGAAGATAGTGATTTTATGCCCAAGAAATGATCACAAACTTCTTTTAAATGGCTCACTGGATAACATTCAAGATTCGGTAAATGGCTAATATCCTGACTATTATCGAGAGGTAAAAGCATTTTATGCTTGGCCTGTTGACACGCCATTGCCAAAGTTAACGTGCCTGACACTGGTCTTACATGGCCATCTAAAGCTAATTCACCAATTAATTCAAAATCTTCGGCACAGTTTTCTGGGAGCTGGCCAGATGCAATTAAAATACCTATAGCAATAGGTAAATCTAGACGTGATCCATCTTTGGGCAAATCTGCTGGTGCAAGATTAATGGTCAGCCGTTTTGTTGGAAATTGAAATCCACTATTAATAATGGCTGAGCGAACCCGGTCTTTACTTTCTCTTACCGCCGCCTCTGCTAGGCCGACAATAGTAAGAGAAGGTAAGCCTTGACTCACATGTACCTCAACTTCAATCAGAGGCGCATGTAAACCTAAAAGTCCCCGTGTATAAATTTTAGAAAAAGACATCTTATTGTTCCATTATGGTGCTTCATTTTTAATCGTTGTAAAGTATAAATGCGCTACGTTGGTGCTTATTTTTTATTCTTTAAAGTTTCTTCTAACAAACTTACTTGTCTTTGTAGCTCTTCTAAACGTTGATTGGCTGATTGAAGTGCAGTCTTTTGACGGTCGATCTCTTGTTTGGAAACAAGATCCAACTTTTCGACTGCTTCATTTAATAATGCACGTAAATTTTTTTCCAAATCTTTTTTAGGCTCATCAATTTGTTCCAGAATGGCCTGTAGCAAAGTTTCTAGCATGAAATATCCAAAGTGTTGTATTACCTTATGGTTTACAGTTTAACACTGCTTAAGCGCTGGATATAGGTTTCAATTCTTTTAGTGCAAATAGATCATTAAATCAGCATATAACACTACTGAAAATTCATTTTATTTTTGATAGCTCATCTACATCTTGCTCACTAAATAGGTTATAAAGAAAGTTCATGCAAAAGATTCATTTCCCTCAACCTTTGAAATATTGGCATGAAAATTGAACATAAAACCTTACTGGTGAAAAGAAGCCGAAGGAAACAAACATGAAGCTTGTAACTGCAATTGTAAAACCGTTTAAATTGGATGACGTGCGTGAAGCACTCTCTGACATTGGTGTACAAGGGATTACCGTAACTGAAGTTAAAGGTTTTGGTCGTCAAAAAGGGCATACAGAACTCTACCGTGGTGCAGAGTATGTGGTTGATTTCTTACCTAAAGTAAAAATCGAGATTGCGATTAGTGATGAAATGGTCGACGCAGTAATTGAATCAATTACGCGTGTAGCAAGCACTGGAAAAATCGGCGATGGTAAGATTTTTGTGACTAACCTGGAACAAGTTATCCGTATCCGTACGGGTGAAACTGGACCAGATGCTGTCTAATTGGCACAAAGCTTGCTGAGTAGAAAATAACTCGCAAATGAGGTTGGGGGACACGAATGAAAAAAATGCTTATGGCGCTGAGTCTATCAGGCGCTCTTTTGGGTGGTACTGCCGTTTGGGCAGAAGAAGCTGTAACAACGCCAACATCGGAAGTTGCGGCTGTATCAACATCTTCAGCTACTGCAACTACTGCAGAAGCACCAGTTGCTGAAACTCCAGCAGCTCCAGCACCGACACCTACTCTTGATACGGGTGATACCTCTTGGATTTTAGTTTCAACCGCATTGGTTCTATTAATGACCATTCCGGGATTGGCATTATTCTACGGCGGTATGGTACGTAAAAAAAATGTACTCAGTACGATGATGTTCAGCCTTTCAGCTGCAATCTTGGTAAGTTTGCTGTGGGTGATTGCTGGTTACTCAATCGCGTTCTCTGGCACAGGTGCATTTTTTGGTGATTTGTCTAAAGCAATGCTAAACGGGGTAGCGTTTGATGCATTAAGTGGGACAATTCCTGAAAGTCTCTTTGTTATTTTCCAAATGACTTTTGCCATTATTACAGTTGCGATCCTTAGCGGTTCTATTGCAGACCGTATGAAGTATTCAGCTTTCATGGTGTTTATTGCAGTTTGGGTGCTCGTTGTTTACGCACCAATTACCCACTGGGTGTGGGCCGCAGATGGCTGGTTATTTAAAGCAGGCGCATTAGATTTTGCTGGTGGTACAGTTGTACATATCAACTCAGGTGTTGCAGGTCTAGTTGCTGCTTACATGCTTGGAAAACGTATTGGCCTTGGCCGCGAATCTATGGCTCCGCATAACCTGACTTTAACTGTAGTTGGCGCAAGCTTACTTTGGGTGGGTTGGTTTGGCTTTAACGGTGGTAGTGCTCTAGGCGCTGGTGCTCGTGCAAGTATGGCAATTTTAGTGACTCAAGTTGCTGCTGCCGCTGCTGCATTCTCTTGGTTAGTTGTTGAACGTATGATTCGTGGCAAAGCATCTGTATTAGGCGGTGCTTCTGGTGCGGTAGCTGGTTTAGTTGTGATTACACCAGCAGCAGGTTTTGTTGGGGTAGGCGGTGCTTTAGTGATGGGCCTTATTGGTGGCGTCGTGTGCTTCTGGGGTATTACAGCACTTAAACGCTTACTTAAAGCCGATGATGCTTTGGATGCGTTTGGTTTGCATGCGGTAGGTGGTATTGTCGGTGCGATTTTAACAGGCGTATTCTACAGTGACGAAATTATTAAAGCAGCCAACGTTGCATTAGCGCCAACATTCGCTGGCCAATTATGGGTACAAGTTGAAGGCGTATTGGCAACCATGGTTTACAGTGGTATCGCGACTTTCATTATTCTTAAAGTGATTGATCTTGTGATTGGTATCCGTGTTAACTCTGATGATGAGCGCATGGGTCTGGATTTAAGCCAACATGGCGAACGTATTGAATAATCATTAATATATCTGTCTTAAAAAAACAGTCTTGCGCTGTGATCAAAGCGATGCTTTGATCTTGCTCAGGACTGTTTTTTTGTCTCACAGAATGCTGGTTCTGTAAGTGTGGAAATTTTGCTACACTAGGTCAAAGTAATCGACCCTATAAATCCGCTATGCATTGTCCATTTTGCAACGCCGCAGATAGTAAAGTCATCGATTCACGTTTAGCCGCCGAAGGCTGTCAGATTCGTCGACGTCGTGAGTGTGTAATTTGCGGTGAACGTTTTACCACTTTTGAAAGCTATGAAGTGGTAATGCCCCGTGTGATCAAATCGAATGGAAAAAATGAACCTTTCGATGAGGCCAAATTACGCCGTTCGTTAATGCATGCTTTGCAAAAACGTCCAGTTACACAAGAGCAGATCGAAACAGTTTTAAGTGATATTCAACTGCAGATTCGCCGTTTAGGTGAGCGTGACGTGAAATCTAGAACAATTGGCGAAATCGTCATGCAATCTTTATTTGCCCTTGACCATGTTGCTTACGTCCGATTTGCTTCTGTCTATCAAGATTTTCAGGATGTTGAAGCGTTTCGCCGTCAAATTGAGCAAATGCAACAACGTGAACACTAATCATTTGAGATATTTATGTCTGAGTTGAAACAAGATCAGTATTGGATGCAGCAAGCTATTGAACTTGCCAAACGAGGACTATATTCGACCAAGCCTAATCCAAATGTTGGTTGTGTGATTGTCAAAGATGATCAGTTAATTGGCCAAGGTTTTCATCCTAAAGCAGGTCAGCCACACGCAGAGGTCTTTGCCTTACGCGAGGCAGGTGAACATGCACAAGGTGCAACGGCTTATGTCACGCTTGAACCATGTGCGCATTATGGCCGGACTCCTCCTTGTGCCGAAGCATTGGTGAAAGCCCAAGTTAAAAAAGTAGTGGTTGCTTGTCCTGATCCAAATCCATTGGTTGCGGGCAAAGGTGTTCAGATTCTGGAAAATGCCGGAATTGAAGTAGAAGTTGGCATTTGCGAAGATTTAGCATCAAAACTTAATCAAGGTTTTTTAAAGGCAATGTCTACAGGCATACCTTATGTACGTTTAAAGGTAGCCTCAAGTTTAGATGGACGTACTGCAATGGCATCAGGTGAGTCAAAGTGGATTACAGGCTCTGCTGCTCGTCAAGATGTACAACATTGGCGTGCGATTTCAGGAGCAGTGATTACAGGTATTGAAACTGTGATTGCAGATGACTGTCAACTGAATGTGCGTTCACTCAATAATTTTGATATCGAGACAGTTGCTCAGCCAAAACGTGTTGTTCTAGATCGTCAAGGGCGTTTGCCACTTACAGCTAAAATTTTAGAAAATCCTGAAACCGTGATGGTTATGGGGCCGTATCGCCAAGAACTTGCTGATTTAGGCGTGATACAATTAGAAATTCAGCCTTTAAAAATGCTGTTACAGACCCTATCTAAGCAACATCAAATTTATGATGTATTGGTTGAAGCTGGCGCAACATTGTCTACAGCCTTTTTGCAAGAAGGTTTGGTGGATGAATTGATCAGTTATATTGCCCCGACTTTATTGGGGAAAAGTGCAAGGGCCATGTTCAATGCTGAGTTTGAATATATGGCACAACAACTTCGTTTTACACTTCTTGATGTGACACAAATTGATCAAGATATACGCTTAAGGTTAATCCCTACGCAAGAGAAAGTATGAATTCAGAGCCTTCGGTTTATCACAAACGTCGTCATGCAGCCCGTACGACAGACGAATATCTTTTCCATCAGCTTGTGCCGTACTTGGGTAACAAGCGCCGATTGCTCCATCTAATTTTAGAAGCCCTTGAAATTACAGGGACACTGAATAGCAAGAAAAAGAATCCACCGATTTTTGCCGATTTCTTTGCCGGCAGTGGCGTAGTATCTCGTTTGGCGCGTCAAAATGGTTACCGTGTGATTGCGAATGACTGGGAACCTTATAGTCATGCTTTAAATCATGCGATTTTAGCCTGTGTAGATGCACCTGCTTTTAAAGAACTAGGTGGCTATCAAAAGGCGATCGATTATTTAAATCGCTTACCTGAAGTTAAAGGTTGGGTAACACATAACCTTTGTCCACGTAACGATGATGTATACGATCCAACTCGTGACCGTTTATTCTTTAAACGCCGTAACGGTATGCGTATCGATGCAATTCGTCAGCAGATTGCAACATGGCAGGCACAAGGTGCAATTAATGATGTAGAGATGAGTGCTTTGCTTGCACCATTGCTCTATTCAGCCAGTTTTGTCAGTAATACGAGTGGCGTATTTAAAAGTTTCCACCAAGGGTGGGGCGGACGTACTCAAACTGCATTAGAACGAATTGAGTCATTACTTTGGTTAACACCGAGCCGTTTTTGTGAGATTGGTGATCGCAAACGTCCGGCTGCTGAAATGTGGTGTGTAGATTCACAACATCTAGCAAATCAAATGAGTGGTTTTGAAGTTGATGTTGCCTATCTCGATCCACCATATAACCAACACGCATATAGTAGTAATTACCATGTTTTAAATGCATTAACTTTATGGGATCAGGTGGATTTACCTTCACCGGATACCAAAGGTTATAAGAGTGGTATTGATAGAGCATGGCGTAAAGAACGTCCAAGTCCATATAACTCTTCTAAACATGCAAAAGATGCGTATGAGAAATTACTTTCAACGATCAATGCACGCTATATTCTGACCAGCTATTCAACTGATGGTAATATCGAGCCGAAAGATTTGCTTATGGCTAATCTGGAACGAGGCAAAGTGACCTTGTTAACACAAGATGTTCCGCGTTATCGAGTGAGTAAACAACGACAGTCTGAACGTGCACGCGTGCTTGAGTTTATTGTGATTACTGATACTCATGCTAAGTCAGGACCACCATTACGTCAGTTATTAGGCCAGCTTTACCACTTCGCCGAGCTAGGTGGTGTAGATACCTCAGGTAATAGTACACAGCTCGCACTTTGGTAAGCGCTGCAATTTAAGCAGTGTAAAAAGATTTGGAGATTGAGCCATGTTTACAGGCATTATTGAAAGTTTAGGTAAAGTAGAAAGCCTGCAAAGTGTAGGTGGTGATGTGCGTCTACGTATTCAGACTGATCTGGATATGTCAGACGTACATTTGGGTGACTCAATTGCAACCAATGGTATTTGTCTCACAGTGATTGAATGGGGTGATAACTGGTACGCAGCAGATGTTTCTCGTGAAAGTTTAAATCGAACGACTTTGGGTAACTGGAAAGTTGGACAACGTGTCAATGTTGAAAAGGCAATGTTACCGACAACGCGCTTTGGTGGGCATATTGTAAGTGGTCACGTTGATGGGGTAGGTGAAATTACCGTAGTGCGTGAAGATGCTCGTTCAATCTATTATGAAGTTACAGCACCGGCAGAACTTGCTAAATATTTGGCGGAAAAAGGTTCTGTAACCGTTGACGGAATTAGCTTAACGATTAACCACTTACGTGGAAATATTTTAAGTTTAAATTTGATTCCGCATACCGCAGAACGTACCAATATTGGAACATGGCAAGTAGGCAGTAAGGTCAACCTTGAAGTCGACGTGTTGGCGCGTTATATCGAGCGTTTATTGCTAGGTGATAAAGCAGCTGAGCAAAAAACTGAGTCAAATATTAGTATGGCTTTTTTAGCTGAGAATGGTTTTTTAAAATAAAAGCCAGATCATCAAAAATAAAAAACCGGACATATGTTCCGGTTTTTTATTTTTAAAAATTAATGCTTGGTGAGAGTAACCGAATGTGTGCCGACCCATGGTTTAGTATGCTGAGTGCGTGTAATTGAAAATTTACCTTTTTCCGATGCCCGTGTCAGCAAGATTGAAAGTGAATTGAAGTCGTTATGACTCATATAAAGTTCTTGTGCTGAAAATGTCCATTGTTCACCCTGATTAAGCTGCTCAAGTTGCATTGAAATCTGATGCGGAATGTCCATTTCTTACCCTCATTAATTATCTTAAATCACTACTTTCTATTCTCATAATCAATTGATCTACAAGAATAATATTTATGTCTATTTTGTGACATATAGGTGTCAGTTTTATGACAGAAGAAGTTTTTAAAACTTTACTTTTCTATTTTTTCATCAGAAAACTTAGAATTCTTTAAAATGTATTCAATTTCTTCTTGAGCTGCCGCATGTAGTTTTGCTCGGAAAGCCGTTACAGACTCTTCAATTAAGTTCTCAGCTTCAAGTTCTAAACGAATGCGTAAACTTTCAAGCTCAGATAAGATTTGATCATCGGTAATACTAAGTTTTACGTCAGCAGAATAATTGACTGCTGGTGTTTCTGGATTTTTCTGATAACGTGCAGTTTGTTCTGCAACTTCTTGTTCTAAATGGCTACGTAATGTCTGTAATGTTTCAGTCTGTTCATTAAACTTGCGAATTTCGTCTGCTTGCAATGCCGCAGCATAAGCGGCTTCTGATGCACGTTTATCAGCAAGTGCTTTTTCTAAAGCGAGCTGACGACGGATACGTGCTTGCTCAATAAGCTCTGCTTTAAGGTCCGCGTAAGCTTGTTCAATTTTTTGCTGCGATTCTAACTGCGCTTTTTCGTCATTTAAAACCCAAAGCTGAATAGGGGTTTGGGGTTCTAATAAGTCACAAATACGTGCCAGATCCTGTTGATAGGCATGACGGACAGCTTCAGGCGCATTTAACCATCTTTTTTTAAAATCTTGCCCGACATTTAATGCCACCATGCTTCTCCTTTGTTCAACAGTATTTACATTTTAGCGCGTTATAATTTAAAGGTTCGCGGCTCTATACCCAAACGGCGATACATTTTAAATTTTTCTCGACCAATTTGCTTGGCTGTTTCATTATTTTCAACAATTTCTATAATGTGGCTAAAATGATCAACTTGTTCAAGTGCATGATTGTTAAAATTAAATACTAACAGGCCTTGTTCAAGCGGTTGTTTAGCCGAAATACATACAGCAGCCTCAGCTTGATCAACTCCATGTGCAATGAAACTGACAGGGTCGAAATCCCATAATCTTTCATCAAGAGTTTGTTGTAGCTGCACATCTGGGCAATACCACCAGATTTTAGGATGCTTCTGTAAAATCTTTCGGCATAAACGGCAAGCACTATCGACTTGCCGTTCTTCACTAGTTTCAAACAGATAAAAACTAACTTTAGCCATTCGTATTTACACGATTCGCTAAAAATTGCATGAGTAATGGCACTGGACGACCTGTTGCACCTTTGGCTGGACCAGATAACCACGCTGTTCCTGCTACATCTAAATGAGCCCAACGGTACTCACGTGTAAAGCGCTCAAGGAAACAAGCTGCCGTAATTGCACCGCCGTATGGACCTCCGATGTTCGCAATATCCGCAAATGGTGAATCAAGTAATTCTTGATAATCCTCAATGACTGGCATACGCCATACACGGTCAAATGATTGCTCACCCGCTTGTTGAAGTTCAGCTGCTAAAGCATCATCTGGTGAGAACAAACCACTCAGTACTTTACCTAAAGCGACTACACATGCACCTGTTAATGTTGCGATATCAACCACGACTGCTGGATTGAAGCGTTTGATATAGGTCAATGTGTCACACAGTACCAAACGACCTTCCGCATCGGTATTTAAAATTTCAACAGTTTGTCCGCTCATGGTTGTCACAATATCACCTGGGCGAGTTGCTTTACCTGAAGGCATGTTTTCTGCAGCTGCAATTGCTCCAACGACATGAATAGGGAGTTTCGCTTCACATAGCGCACGAATAGTACCTAGTACAGAGGCTGCACCGCACATATCGAACTTCATTTCATCCATGCCTAGGCCTGGTTTTAAAGAAATACCGCCTGTATCAAAAGTAACGCCTTTCCCGACAAGTACAACAGGTGCTTGGTCAATTCCAGCTTGGTATTCGAGTGTTACGATACGACCCGGGCGCTCAGATCCTTTGCTGACTGCAAGAAAAGCATACATGCCTAAATCAGCCATTTGCTGTTCATTTAAGACAGTCACTTTGAGTAAATCAGGGAATTCTGCGGCTAAAGCTAATGCTTGTTCTGCTAAATATTCAGGGAAGCAAATGTTACCCGGACGATTTCCAAGGTCACGTGCATACGACTGACCAGACTGTACGGCATGCACTAAAGCCAGTTGTTTTTCATCAAGGCTCGTCGTTGAACTAATTAAATCAACCTGTTGTAACACAAATTCATTTTTTTTCGATTTAAACTCATCATAACCATAAGCTGCTTGAGTTAAGCTTAAAGCGAATAAATAATGGTATTCGACAGGTAACGCAGCAATATCAATTGCGATATGCTTAAATTTATTTTGTGTCGATTTGATAATGGTTTGGGCAAGTTTAGCGAGCTTAACCGCCTGAAGTTCGGCTGTTTTTCCTAAGCCAAGTAATTGGCTATGAGGTTGATTTGAAACCTGACCGAATAAAGGCAGAGTTTCATTGAAGTTGCCTTTGAATTGGGTGGCAGTAAGAACGCTTTCTAGGTTATTGATTTGATATGTGTTGATGTTGCTTTGTAGCTGTTCTGAATCAACTAAAACCCACAAAGATTCATTAGATGTCTCTTCGGGAAAAGTTGTATAAGTTGTAAATTTCATGGCTGCCGTGATTGCCTATAGAAAGTTATGATGGATTAAAACATTGAAACACTTTCAAGCATAGCGTTGCAATGTGCGGTTTTATATTTTTAACATTCGGGTAAACTAGCACACGTCCCGATTAGCCTTTTGGAAGTATTACTTTGATTATTCGGCGTTATCTCGTCAAGCAAGTTGTCTCTACCTCATTGGTGGTCATTTCTTTACTGACCCTCATCATGATGGGTGGTCGTCTGATCAAATACTTTGGTGTGGCGGCGCAGGGGCGTTTAGATGCCAGTATCTTGTTTAGCATCATTGGATATCGTTTACCTGAATTTCTAACACTCATTTTACCATTGGGTTTTTTCATTGGTTTAATGTTGGTGTTTGGTCGTTTATATGTTGACCATGAAATGGCTGTATTGAATGGTAGTGGTGTAAGCCGTCATCAATTAGCACGATTACTCATTCCAATGACGCTGGTTTATATTGTGTTTCAGTCGGTACTTATGCTGTGGATGACGCCGTGGGGACTACGTGAGTTTGAAAAACTGACAACCACACAAGCCGTAAGGACAGGTTTCGATTTGGTTCGACCAAGAGAGTTTATTTCTTCTGGGCCATATACGATCTATGCGGGATCATTGTCAGAAGACCGAAAGAATTTGAAGGATATTTTCTTTTATCAGCGCGCTGCTAAAGAAGATAAGCCAGATGTTATGATTTTGGCAAAAGAAGCGACTCGTGTAGAAGTTGCAAATGACACTGCCAATGTCGTTGATCTGGTACAAGGTCGTCGTTATGAAATATTCCCGGGACAACCAAAATATACACAAGCAGAGTTCCAGTCTTATCGTCTACGTTTAGAAAATGACAAAGATGTTAAATTTGAGAGTGGCGATGTAGAAGCGCTATCAACAACAAAACTCTTTTCAAAAACGAATGATCCAGTTATTAGAAGTGAGTTGGGATGGCGTTTATTTGGGCCATTCACCATTGTTATTGCGTTAATGCTATCAGTGGCATTGTCTGAGGTGAGCCCACGACAAGGCCGTTATTACCGTCTTATTCCGGCGATTTTTATTTTTTCCAGTCTGATCGTATTAATGATTGCAATCAAGACTCGTATTAGTAAAGAAGAACTCGATATTTGGGCTTATCCTGCCGTGTTAGTTGTGTATGGTGTTGCTGCAGCCTTATTCTCACGTAAGCAGAAGTTGGGGCCAAAAATCAAGAAACAGATCAAGCGAGTGAAATTATAATGTTAGCACGTCGAATAGTCGCCAAATATGTGACGAAAACCACTGCGCTTGCGATGTTTGGCACCACAGTTGTTTTGTCCATTCTTCAGGTCTTATTTACATATCTTGGCGAGTTGGGTGAGCTCAAGCCAGACTATAACGCATGGCAAGCTCTCGTCTATGTCTTGTGGGGAGCTCCTCGCTATCTCTATGAAATTTTACCTATCTCTGCCTTGATTGGTGCTGTGATTGGACTGGGCTCATTGGCAACGAGTAGTGAACTCATTGTTATGCGTTCAGTCGGTGTTAGCTTATGGCGTATTGTTGGTTGGGTTATGCGCTCAGCTTTACTGCTTATTATTTTGTCGTTTGCTTTAAGTGAATGGGTTATTCCTTATACCAATGAAAAAGCACAAAGTGTTAAAAGCCATCGTTCAGTAGCTGCTTTAGGTGAAGTTAAAGGCTATTGGTCACGTGAAGGGCAGCGATTTATCTATATCGACTACGCTAACTCTCAAGGCAATTTAAGAGACATTCAAGTGGTTGACTTTGACCAGAACTATTACTTGCAATCATTAATTAATGCTCAGCAAGGACAGTTTATTAAAAATGGTCAATGGGCTTTGAAAAAGGCTGAACAAATGGACATTTTGGCGGCAGGAAATGCCATCAAAACTGACCATGAAGAACAATCGCTTGCTTTAGCATTACAGCCTAAATATGTGCACATGGTGACTTTAGATCCTGAAGATTTATCACCAAGCCAACTGATTAGCTTTATGCGTTATATGGATGAATATAGTCAGGTACCAAAGACGTATCAATTGGCTTTCTGGCAAAAAGTTGCTTCGCCATTTTCACTCATTGCATTAGTTCTCGTGGCATGTTCTTTTATTTTTGGACCGTTACGCCAACAATCGATGGGCTTCCGTTTGGTGATCGCATTGTTTATTGGTTTGAGTTTCTATTATTTGCAGGATTTCTTGGGCTATGCGAGCTTGGTTTATTCTCCATCTCCAGCATGGTTCGTACTTGTGCCTATCTTGCTAATGTTTGGTGCCGGAAGTTATTTGCTTTACCGCGCTCGCTAGAAATAAGTGATATTTATGGTTTTCATCAATCGCGGATATTGGTGAAAGCCATAGGAATAAATAGAGTCTTGACCGAAAATTCGGTAAGATATTGTGACGAAATTGTAGACAAAAGAGAAATTGATTATGACGGATGCAACTGCTGGCAAGATCCCTCACGTTCTGGTCATTATGGATGGTGTTGGACACCGTGAAGCGATTGAAGATAATGCTTTTCTTGCAGCAAAAACACCAAATTTGGCGGCAATGAAAGCCAAGCATCCAAATAGTCTAATTTCTGGTTCAGGTGAAGATGTTGGATTGCCTGATGGGCAAATGGGGAACTCTGAAGTTGGCCATATGAATCTTGGCGCTGGCCGTGTGTTATATCAAGACTTTACCCGTATTACTAAAGATATCCGTACTGGTGACTTTTTCAAACACGAAGTGTTGATCGACGCTGTTGAAAAAGCCAAAGCTGCTGGCGGTGCTGTCCATATTATGGGGCTACTTTCAGAAGGTGGCGTTCATTCACATGAAGATCATATTGTGGCGATGTGTGAGCTTGCATTAAAACGCGGTGCAAAAGTTTATTTACACGCTTTCCTTGATGGTCGTGATACACCTCCACGCAGTGCTCAACCATCTTTAGAAAAATTAGATGCATTATTTGCTCAATATCCGGGTCAAGGCCGTATCGCAACCATGATTGGTCGCTACTTTGCAATGGACCGAGACAACCGTTGGGATCGCGTTGAGCAAGCTTATCGCTTGTTAACTGAAGGCGAGGCACTTCGTACTGCGCAAACAGCAATTGAAGGGTTGGAGTTAGCTTATGCAGCCAATGAAAATGATGAGTTTGTAAAAGCGACTCGTATTGGTGATATCGCTAAAGTTCAAGATGGTGATAGCGTTGTATTTATGAATTTCCGTGCTGACCGAGCTCGTGAAATTACTCGCGCATTTGTAGAGAAAGACTTTGCTGGTTTTGAACGTAAAGTTGTACCGAATCTTTCTAAGTTTGTGATGTTAACGCGTTATCAGGCAAGCATTGATGCACCAGTTGCATATATGCCAGAAGCCCTCAAAAACTCATTGGGTGAGTATTTATCTTCTTTAGGTAAAACCCAGTTACGTATTGCCGAAACTGAAAAGTATGCGCATGTAACATTCTTCTTTAGTGGTGGCCGTGAAGATGAATATCCGGGTGAAAAACGTATTTTAATTCCATCTCCAAACGTTGCGACATATGACCTCAAGCCAGAAATGAGTGCTTATGAAGTCACTGATGAGTTGGTTAAAGCAATTAATTCAGGTGAATACGACTTATTGGTTGTGAACTACGCAAATGGTGATATGGTCGGTCATACGGGTGTGTTTGATGCTGCGGTTAAAGCAGTTGAAGCGGTTGATACTTGTTTAGGTCGTGTCTATGAAGCAGTTATGGCGAAAAAAGGCCATATGCTCATTACTGCTGACCATGGTAACGTTGAACAAATGCAAGACTACGAAAGTGGGCAAGTGCATACTCAACATACAACCGAGCTTGTGCCGTTTATCTATGTTGGCCCAACACAAGCAACAATTGCAGAAGGTGGTGTGCTTGCAGATGTAGCACCGACAATTCTCAATTTAATGCAGATTCCTGTTCCTGCCGAAATGCAAGGGCGTAATCTGATTACACTATCTGCATAAGTTAAAGGTGATTGGATGCTGCAACACATTAAATATAAAAAACTTATTGTAAGTATGTTGCTGTGTTGCAGCCAATTTGCTTTTGCAGCGCCAGTTGTAAAAGAAAAATTGTCACCTTTGCACTCTGATTCTGAAGAACCAGAGCATAGTTATGCAGAGGTGCCGATTGAGTCTATTCAACAGTTTGTGCAAATCTATGGAATTGTTCGAGATAACTATGTAGATGTGAAGTCGGACGATGCTTTGTTTCAACAAGCTATAAAAGGTTTGGTGAGTGGGCTAGATCGTTATTCACGTTATTTATCGGCAGAAGAATATCGCCAACTGATTCAATATACTGAAGGTGACCTTGCGTCAGTTGATTTCGGATTAAGCACTGAAGCACATACCCATAAGTGGATGATTCGTGATCTTAAAACGGGTTCAGACTCCTATAAATTAGGTTTGAGAAATGGTCAGACGATTCTAAAGATTGATAATCAAGATTTAAAAAATTTAAACCAAGATCAGGTACTCGGGCTACTTTACGGTTCTATCGGAAGTACACTTCAAGTACAAGCGGAAGAGCTAAACGGAAACATTAACTTAGTCCGTAATAAAAAAATAGAAACCGATATAGAACCTGTAATGCTGCATAATCAGGTGCTTGTACTCAAAATTAGAGTGTTCCAACAAGACACTGCTAATGAAATTAAAAGATTAATTGAAGAAAATAGTTCCCCACGTTTAAAGGCTGTTTTAATCGATTTGCGAAATAATCCGGGTGGATTGTTATCGGCAGCGGTAGAGTCAGCAGATTTGTTTTTAAATAACGGAATTATTGTTTCAACCAAAAGCCGTTCGGAAGGTAACCAGCAGTTTCAGGCACTGCCTGGTAATGAATTTCAGAATATAAAATTAGGTATATTAATTAATCACCGTTCTGCTTCTGCGGCAGAAGTTTTTACTGCGGCCATGAAAGAACACCAGCGTGCTTGGGTGATGGGTGAAAAAAGCTATGGGAAAGGCGTAGTGCAAAAGCTATTTCCTTTGCCAAGTGGTGCGGCTCTACAGATGACGGTCTCACATTACTACACGCCAAATGGCAATATGATTGAAGGGCAGGGTATTCAACCTAATCAGGCTTATCCATTGCCAGCAGAAATGAAAGAAGACGTATATTTAGACCGCGTTGCAGATTTACTCCTAAAGAGGAAGTAACTTTTATACTTCCTCTCCCATTTCGGTATCTAAACCAAATTTTTTAAGTCGATAGCGCAAAGAACGAAATGTCATTCCTAGCTTTTTAGCTGCCAAAGTTCGATTCCAATGCGTCATGTTTAGTGCATTTAGTAAAATGTCTTTTTCGATATTTTCTAAGTAGCGTTCTAAACCTTCTATTGGAAATTTTGGATGAGTTTGAGCAGTTAGCGTTTGATTTACCTGTTTAGTTGCGATTTGCGGACTAACACTATTGCATCTAACAGGAGGTGCCAAGTGTTTCAAATCAATACATTCATCATCACTTAAAGTAATAGCTCGTTCAATCATATTTCTTAATTCACGAACATTACCCGGAAAATCTTGCTGTAATAAGTAAGTTTCAGCGCTCGCCGTTAATTGTTTGCTTGAAATTCCCCATTCCGTACAAACCTTTTGAATAAAATGATTGGCTAAGAGCAAAATATCTCCACCACGTTCACGCAGTGGTGGCAACATGATATCCATAACATGGATACGGAAGAATAAGTCCTGACGGAATTTACCTTGTTGGACTAACAAATCTAAATCTTGGTGGCTGGCGCTAATCACCCGAAAATCTACATCAATTTCCTGATCTGAACCTACAGGACGAATCTTTTTCTCTTGTACTGCCCGAAGCAATTTAACCTGCATACTTAAAGGCAATTCGGCAATTTCATCTAAAAATAAACTGCCGCCATGAGCTGATAAAATCAGGCCTTGTTTGTCTTGGGTTGCTCCAGTAAAGCTCCCTTTTTTATGTCCGAAAAGTTCACTTTCCATGAGCTCAGTTGGGATTGCTCCGCAGTTAATTGCAATAAATGGTCCTTCACTGCGGTTACTTAAGCGGTGCATAAGATTAGCAACAACTTCTTTACCGGTACCAGACTCACCTGTAACAAACACAGGTGCTTGGGAGCGGGCTATTTTTTTAATAGCTGTCCGTAAGTTTTGTATAGGTGGCGAACGCCCAATTAATAAGTCATTCTCTAGAGTTGTTTCACCAAATTCATGCTCTGGTTTTGGCTGGTTAAGCGCTTTTTTTAACAGCTGATCTAAATGAATTTGGTTAATCGGTTTGCTGACAAAATCAAAAGCTCCAGCTTTTAATGCTGCAATTGCAATATCCATATTGCCGTATGCAGTTAAGACTGCAATGGGTGTGTGTGGGTAAGTTTGAGAAACATGTTTAACCAATTCTAAACCACTACCGTCGGGTAAGTTTAAATCGGTCAAGCACGCATCGTAATGAAATTGAGTAAAGAGTTGTTTGGCCTGTTCAACCCGATAAGCAAGATGTGTCTTAATCCCCATTCGTGCAAGAGTCATTTGCATTAAAAGGCACAAATCTTCTTCATCGTCTACAAGCAAAACGAGTGGTTGCTGTTCTGCCATTTCCCCAAAAACCTAATAAAAAATCAATATATTATTGAGCATTCTATTCTGAAGCATGCCCCTTGTTTTTGCTCTACATAAGTGAGCTTTGCATGGTTTGCCTCACAAAAACTATGAGACAAATATAATCCTAAACCAGTTCCATTAATTTCGGTACTAAAAAATGGTTTAAATAATTGAGATATATCACGTTTTGAAACACCTTCGCCGTAATCGATCACATCAATATAAATTTTATTTGTTTGTGAATGGATATTGATCAGAACATAGGGTGAATCGGGTGCATTGTGGCGTAGAGCATTTCTAACAAGGTTAATGAGGACTTGTCTGAGCTGCTTTTCATCAAACAATAGCTTTAAGGATAAATCAGAACTTTTAAGCTGGATCGCATATTTAACATCAGATAAATCCTCATCTAATAACGTTTTTATGAAGCCGTTTAATTCAATCTGGATTGGATACGTTCTTTCACTGCGGGCAAGTCCTAACGTGTCTTGAACAATACTATCAATGCGTTTCGTTTGCTTGCTAATCATATTGCGCAAAGTGTTTTGCTGTTCCGCGTCACTATCTTTGAGTAATTCATTTGCTTGAACAATAGCTGCAAGAGGATTACGGATCTCATGTGCAATACTTGCTGAGAGTTGGCCTAAAGCGGCAAGTTTGAGTTGTTGAGCTTGCTGATTAATCTGCTGTGCATCTTGTAAAATGAGTAGCGTCAATGCTTGCTGTGGCACCAAAAGGTGTTGCACTTTAATATTAATAGAATAAGCCGACAGTCGAGATTCAAAAATAAATCGATCACCTTCTTTTAGGTTATCAAATTTAAGAATTTCAAATAAGTCAGCATGCCATTTTGCTAAGGGATATTTTTCACTGGCAAATTGAGGTGGAATTCCTAAAAGAGAGCAGGCGGCTGGATTACTTAAAACAATGTCGTAGTTTTCATCTAGGACTAAATAGCCCTCTTCAATTTGTTCCAAGATATAGCGGTTAATATTTTGTAGTTGATAGAGTTCTATTGATTGGTGGAAAGTTAGTGCTTCAAGTAGTTTAAAACGCTGGACCGCAATTTGTCCGATTCCGTGTACTACAAAAAATAAGAAGGCCAATAAGGCGCTATTACCAATCGTATTTAAATTATTGTAGTCAAATAAACTGCCAACGAAGCGTTGGTAAATAACCGCAATGACTGCAAGTAATGTAATGAGCAACGACATTCTTGCGCTAAGTAAAATGGCCGAAGTAAATATGGCAATAACATATAGCAAGCTGAGTTGAAGATTTGGTTCACCTACAGAAAATGTAAGTAAACTCAGACAGATAATATCAACTACAAAAAATAAAATGAGCTGCCTTGTTGCCTGAGTGGCAATAAACTTAAAGCATAAAAGTTGAAGAAGGCTTAAGAGCGAATAGCCGAGTAGTGTGTAAGAATATAAAGCAGGTTGTTGTAGACTATTGTCGATTTGAGCATCGGTTAAAACCAAAATAATATTCAGGCTAACCGCAATGATAAGGCGATATAAACCATACCACGTGCCCAAACGAAATATCGTATGGGACAAGGATGAGTTTACGGGAAATTGCATGTAAGTCTGATTAAGGCTTGATCAGACCGTAACGAATCGCGAGATGAGTCAGTTTAACGTCACTATCAATGGCTAGCTTTTCAAAAATACGGTAGCGGTAAGTATTCACTGTTTTGACACTTACAAAAAGTTTGTCTGCAATTTCTTGAGCGCTAATACAATTTACAACCATCATTGCAACTTGCATTTCTCGTTCAGATAGAGAGTCAAAAGGCGATTGCTGTGTATCGGATAAATATGAACTCGCTAATTGCTCGGCAATATCGGCGCTGAAGTATTTGCCACCTTGCATCACTTTATTAATTGCGCGAACCATTTCTGTAATTGGAGCACCTTTGGTAATGTAACCTTTAGCTCCTGCTTTAAGCAACAGAGATGGGTAAGGTTCTTCTGCTAAGCCACTGACTGCAATCACTTTTGTATCTGGTGCGGTTTGTAGTAAACGGCGGGTTGTTTCTACGCCACCGATGCCTGGCATGTTGACATCAAGTAGCACAACTTGAGGATGTTTCTGACGAACAATAGCAATTGCTTCTTCACCCGATTCGGCTTGTCCAATGACCTCTACATCGGCATGATCTTCTAACATACGGCAGATACCTGTACGTACAAGTTCATGGTCATCCACAACTAAAACTGTAATCAAGAAGACCTCCTTTCTTTCAAAAAACAAGTTTTTTGTTACATAAAGCAAAATTAGCTTGCAATGGAATGACAAAATTAGCAATCCTATTCTTATATAGTGAGCGAATAGTTGTGCACAATTGTGTCGGTAAAAGCGTTATACCTTATCCCTCAAATGTAAGGCATAATTATAGTAAGCGCAAATGTGTATCACCCTGAGTCGAGTATTGTGCCGTGAAAAATTCTAAAAAGTCTTTAATGCATGTGCTAAGCATGTCTATTTTGCTTAGTTTGAGTTCAACAAGCTTTGCAGAACTCGTCAATAACCCGTCCTCAGGGAATAGTGGTACTGCAAGCTTAAATTGGTCAGCAGCGGATGCTAGTCAACTTTTAAATGATGAAGATGATGAACCAACTCCGCAAGGTTCAACATCTGTAACTACAACTTTGCGTGGCAGTAATGCGCCAAAAGTTATTAGCTCTACACCTAGAGTTGCTCCAATCCGTGATACGTCTGGTTACAATGCCCAGCCGAGTGTAAGTGCTCGAGCTGCACTTGTGATGGACGCGCAAACTGGTGAAGTGCTCTACAGTAAAAATACCAACGCTTCTGTACCAATTGCATCTATTACAAAAGTGATGACAGCGGTTGTAACGGCGGATGCCCGTTTAAACATGTCTGAAGAAATTACACTTGAGCAAATTGACTTTGCTGGTGCTGGTGGGAAAAATTCTAGCTCTACCTTACGTGTTGGCGACAAGATGAACCGTGCAGAAGTTCTTTTGTTTGCTTTAATGAAATCTGAGAACCCTGCAGCGGCTGCCTTAGCACGTACTTATCCAGGTGGTCGCCCTGCATTCGTAGCTGCAATGAATGCTAAAGCTCGTGCTTTGGGTATGAATTCGACTCATTACTATGAATCAACAGGTCTAGATCCACGTAATGTATCTTCGGCACGTGATTTAGGTATTTTAGTAAGTACCGCATCTCAATATGGTTTGATTCGTCAATTCTCGACTACACCGACTTATGACTTTAATTTGGGTTATCGCGTGTTGAAATCTAACAATACCAATGCTTTAGTGCGCAATGGTGGTTGGAATATTAACTTGTCTAAAACTGGATATATTAATGAAGCAGGTCGCTGTGTTGTGATGCACACGACTGTAAACTCACGTCCAGCAGTCATTGTATTACTTGGTGAACCAAGTACACAGGCACGTAATAATGATGCAACTAACTTATTGGGTTGGTTAAGTAATTTACCAAAACGTATTTAAGTTCAATATCCTAAAAACGCTTCTATCAAGAAGCGTTTTTTTATGGCTATAAAAAAGACATAAAAAAACGGCTGTTTAAGACAGCCGTTTTTGAAAAATCAGATCTTACATATTAGATAAAATCGAATCTTTTACTTGATCCATTGTTGCATCAATTGACAACATAACTGCATCAGCACATTGTTTGATTGCAGTGTCAGGATCTTTCAAGCCATTACCAGTTACTGTACATACAATTACAGAACCTTCAGCAATTTTACCCGCTTTAATATCACGGATCGCACCACCGATAGAAGCAGCAGACGCTGGCTCAACAAATACACCTTCATACATAGAAAGTAAGCGTTGAGCTTCTAAAATTTCGCTATCTTGAAGTTCATCAAACCAGCCTTTAGAGTCGCGTACTACAGCTTTTGCATGGTTCCAGCTTTGTGGATTACCAATACGGATTGCAGTTGCAACAGTTTCAGGGCTTTCAACTGGAGCACCACGTAAGAATGGAGCTGCGCCAGAAGCTTGGTAACCCACCATTGTTGGTAAGCCTTCTGGTTTTGGACCAGTGAATTGATCAGTAGCAGCATCATAAATCACTTGTTCAAACTGATCAGCAGGTTGGTTTGCTACAGCTTCGGTATAACCCATCCAGTGAGCAGTGATGTTACCTGCGTTACCTACAGGTAAGCAGTGGTAATCAGGTGCGCGGCCTAAAGCTTCAACGATTTCATAAGCAATAGTCTTTTGACCTTGCAAACGGTAAGGGTTGATTGAGTTTACAATCGTTACAGGCGCTTGATCAGCGACTTCTTTTACAAGACGCATACCATCATCAAAGTTACCACGAATTTGCATAGTGATCGCACCATACATCATCGCTTGTGCCATTTTACCCATCGCAATTTTGCCTTCTGGAATCAAAACAAATGCTTTGATACCTGCACGTGCAGCATAGGCAGCAGCAGCAGCAGAAGTGTTACCAGTAGATGCACAGATAATCGCTTTAGAGCCTTCTTCAACCGCTTTGGTTACAGCCATGGTCATACCACGGTCTTTAAATGAACCAGTTGGGTTTAAACCCTCGTATTTCACATAAATTTCAACATCTTTGCCAATAATACGTGGAATATTCTCAAGTTTAATGAGTGGGGTGTTGCCTTCACCCAAAGAGATAGCACGAGTAGTTGCCGAAACTGGCAAACGGTCACGATAACGATCTACAAGACCAGTATAACGATTGGCATTAGACATGATGGTGTTCCAATTAGAGATGAAGCGGGAGAGGGAATCTTTCCCTCAACCTGATTAACTATCGAGCGATTCTAAACGAATTCTTACGATTTCGCCACGAATTGCAGGTAATGCTTGAATTTGTGCAAGAGCATCATCCATTTTTGATTCAACGATTGGATCGGTCAGAATCACGATTGGAATAAGGTCTTTTAAACGAGATTGTTGCATGATCGCATCAATACTAATTCCAGCGCGACTTAAGATGGTAGTTACATCTGCAAGTACGCCAGTTTGGTCTTCTGCATTTAAGCGAATGTAATAACCTGTGGTCATTTCTTCACGGCTTAAAATTGGCACATTGGTTAATGCTTCAAAAGCCAACTGAGGAATTGTGCCTGCGCCGTCTTCGGTATAAGAGATGTCACGGACAATATCAATAACATCAGCAACAACCGCAGAAGCTGTAGGACCTGCGCCTGCACCCGCGCCGTAATAGAGTGTTGGACCTACGGCATTTGCCTGAACTAATACAGCGTTTTTAACGCCATTTACATTCGCAATCAGCTGTTCATCTGGAATGAGTGTTGGGTGAACACGTAACTCAATACCTTTTTCAGCACGACGTGCAATACCGAGATGTTTAATGCGGAAACCAAGATCTTCTGCATATTTGACATCTTGTGCAGTGATTTTGCTGATACCTTCGGTATAAACCTTATCAAATTGAAGAGGAATACCAAACGCACAAGACGCTAAAATGGTAAGTTTATGCGCAGCATCAATACCTTCAACGTCAAAAGTTGGGTCTGCTTCTGCATAACCGAGTTCTTGAGCTTCTTTTAATACATCATCAAATGCACGACCTTTCTCACGCATTTCAGTCAGAATAAAGTTACCTGTACCATTAATAATACCTGCCAACCATTCGATATGGTTTGCAGCAAGACCTTCACGGATCACTTTAATAATTGGAATACCGCCAGCAACTGCTGCTTCATAAGCAATTTGCACAGCATTGTCTTCTGCTGCTTTAAATAATTCATTGCCGTGTTCAGCGAGTAACGCTTTGTTTGCAGTCACGACTTGTTTGCCGTGTTTGATCGCTTCCATGATAACTTCGTAAGCAGGGTGGATCCCACCCATAACTTCTACAACTACATCAACGTCTGGTTGACGAACGATGTCAAGTAAATCGGCGCTTTGTTTAATCCCTTCCAATTCAAGATCTGGACGAGGGCGGCGTGTTCCAACGTGGGTAATTTGAATTTCTCGACCGGTGCGACGTTTAATTTCAGCGGCATTTTCTTGTAGTAGTTTAAGGGCTCCTCCACCTACGGTTCCTAGACCGAGTATTGCCAGGCGAACTGGTTTCACGTCACACTCCATTCATCATTTAATCATTTAGTTGAAGCTAGATCATAGCTAAAAAAAACGCCAGACTCTAGCGCTTTTAGTGCTTGTTCAATGAATTAGAGTGCGATGTTTGGAAAAGAAGAGTAGATCAGTCTTTAAACAGAGGTTGTTTAAATATTAATTATTGAAAAAACAAAGCGCTGCAATCAGAGCAGCGCTTTTTAAAAGAGATAGATGATTAATCATTCACCAGTTTAAAGGATGTTATTTATCCAGACGTTTAATTAATTCATCCGGTGTTAGGTATCCACCTAAGTATTCGCCATCAACATTGTAAATAGCGGGTGTTCCATTTACACCCATGTTTAAGCCAAGTTGATATTGTTCACGAACAGGGCTTTTGCATTGAGCAGATGGGATATTAATACCTTGTACTGCTTGATTAAATGCAGCTTTACGGTCTGCACTACACCATACAGCCTCCATAGTCGGCATAAACTGTTCACCGCGTGGCCAAGCGATATAACGTACCTCAATACCTTTTTCATTAATTTCAGGTAAATGCTCATGTAATTTATGGCAATAAGGACAGCTTGCATCGGTAAACACATAAATCACATGTTTAGCCTTACCACCTTTAGCTGGGTAGACAATCAAATCTTCATTTTTTAAAGCAGCAAGATGCTTCTTGTTTTCTGAAGCTTGAAGATTATCGCCAATATTATGCAGTTCTTTACCACCTAAACGAATGACATCACCTTGAATCAGGTATTTACCATCGCTGGTTGTATAAATCGACGTCATCCCTTCGAGATTTACCCAATATAAGTTAGGCACTTCAGTAGGCTTGATATCTAAAATTTTGGCGTTGATGTTTGCATTCTTAAATTGTTTTTGCAAAGTTTCAATTAAACGTTGTTTAGCATTGCGTTCAATGATTGTTGAAGCTTCCCCAGTAGCAGGTGCGGTCGCAGTGAGCGCATCTTCTTTTTGTGGTTTGTTTTCTTTAGAACAAGCACTGAATAACAGGCTAGAAGCCAACGCACAGGCAAGAAAAAGTTGAGATCGGGTAAAAGACATAGATAACCCTTATTTCATCAGTATTTATAGTCAGAAGCTGCTAAGCATAACAAAAAATCTAGTTTGTATTGTTAAAACTTTCTTAACCTTTATGAACGAGATCAATTGATTGTTGGGTGTATTTCAAATAATAAGTTTTAAATTTTTTAACCTCTAGGATGATGTTTTTCATGCAATTGTTGCATTCTTACTTGTGCTACATGTGTATAAATTTGAGTAGTTGATAGGTCACTATGGCCCAGTAACATTTGTACTACGCGTAAATCGGCGCCGTGATTAAGCAGGTGTGTTGCAAAGGCGTGACGTAAGGTGTGAGGTGAGAGTTCAGCTTGAATATTGGCTTGAAGTGCGTAACGCTTAATGGCATACCAGAAGTTCTGACGGCTCATAATCCCGCCATGCTGAGTTAAAAAGAGGTAGTCGGTTGAACTTTTATAAAGTTGAGGTCGAGCATTCTGTAAGTAGCGTTCTACCCATTCACAAGCAAATTGGCCTAGCGGGACCAAACGCTCTTTATTACCTTTACCAGTAATTCTTAAATAGCCTTGTTTTAAGTTAATAAGTTCTAGGCGTAAGTTCAGCAGTTCTGAAACACGTAAACCACATGCGTAAAGGACTTCAAACATGGCCCGATCACGTAAACCAAGTGCTGTATTAATGTCGGGAGCCTGAATCAGTGCTTCGACATCTTCCTCTGATAAATCTTTGGGTAAGGCTCTGCCAATTTTTGGAGAATGATGGGTTGCTACAGGATTATCGCTTCGTAATTTCTGTTCACGTAAAAATTTGTAAAACTGGCGTAGGGCAGATAAGCAGCGGGCAATCGAGCGCGGGCTTTTTCCAACTTTAGTCAACTCAATCAAAACATCAGCGATATCATCACTTGTCCACTCTGGAAGAAGTGATTTTTTATGAAGTTCGCTGCATTGAATAAGGTCGGATAAATAAGCATTACGTGTATGTGGACTTACCGTCTGAGCAACGAGATAGTCACGAAAACCTTGTAAAAAGCTCAAATGTTCAGGAATTTGAACAGGGCTTGGAATACGCGGTTTTTTATTCAACATACACTACATCCTCTAAACCTCTGTACTTTAAAAGAAACTTTAAGGTTTGTCGATTAAACTGAATAAGAAGTGAAATTTAACCTTATTTGGTAATTATTCTCATTTATATGTATACTATTAAAAAAGGTTTAGGATCGGATGCGGTGCGTTTATCAGCTTTAAAAGTGAAGCAAGCGGCGACCATCACCAAAGTGAATCGGATAGAACTAGAGTCCGAGCAGCAAGATTTGGTCGCAATTCGTTTGGAAAGTCTGGGCTTTGTACCGGGCACACGAGTGGAAGTGATTACCAAAGGTGTTTTTGGTGGTGATCCGATCTTGATCCAAATAGGCTTTACTCGTTTCGCTTTACGTAAAGCAGAAGCGGAAAAAATTGAAATTCAAGTAGAAGAAGGAGTACCCGCATGAGTGATGCGTTACGTATTGCCCTTGTGGGAAACCCTAACTGTGGTAAAACCTCTCTTTTTAACCATTTAACTGGAACTCGACAAAAAGTTGCAAACTATGCAGGCGTAACGGTCGAGCGTAAGGTTGGTCATTTTCAGTTGCCTTCAGGTCGAGCTGTGCGTGTACTCGATTTACCGGGGACATATAGTCTTAATGCAACCAGTCCTGATGAAGTGATTACCCGTGATGTTTGCTTGGGTAAAATTGCAGAAGAGGGGCAGCAAGATGCCTTTTTATGTGTGGTTGATGCAACTAACTTAAAATTGCATCTAGGGCTAGTGCTCGAAATGATCGAGCTAGGTCGTCCGATTTTACTTGTACTGAATATGATGGATGAAGCGCGTCGTCGTGGTATCCAAATTAATACTCAAAAGCTGTCCCAGCGTTTGGGCGTACCCGTTGTTGAAACAGTTGCTGTCCGTAATGCGGGTATTGAAAATTTATTACACGCTCTTGATCAAGAAAAATACAGTGTGCCACAAACCGAACTGAGTGGTTTAACTGGGACTCATCATCAGAAAATCGATATGATTTTTAAAGATGTTGTTCATTATGTTGATCAGGGTGATAAGCGGACTGATTTTCTAGATCGGATTTTCTTACATCCAGTTTTAGGCTTACTTAGCCTTGCCATCATGATGTTTATTGTGTTCCAAGCAGTTTTTGCATGGGCAGCTCCTTTTATGGACGGTATTGAGGGCTTCTTCGGCTGGCTGGGTGAAGTAATAGGAAGTGTGATTACGCAGCCACTACTGCATAGTCTGGTTGTCGACGGAATTATTGCGGGTGCAGGTGGCGTAGTTGTGTTCTTGCCACAAATTTTGATCTTGTTCTTCTTCATTTTGGTATTAGAAGAATCGGGCTATTTACCGCGTGCAGCATTCTTACTTGATAAATTAATGTTCCAAGCTGGCTTAAGTGGTCGTGCTTTCATTCCTTTACTTTCGAGCTTTGCTTGTGCAGTGCCAGGAATTATGGCAACGCGTAGTATTAGTGACCCTCGTGATCGTTTTACGACCATAATGGTTGCGCCTTTAATGACCTGTTCGGCACGTTTACCGGTCTATGCCTTGCTGATTGCTGCCTTCATTCCAGAGAAAATGGTCTGGGGTATTTTTAACCTGCAAGGTTTAGTGCTTTTCGGTCTGTATATGGCTGGTATTGTGAGTGCGCTTTGTGTTTCATTTTTAATGAAGTTTTTGCAAAAAGATAAGTCGCAACATGCTTTACTGCTAGAGCTACCAAGTTATCGTTTCCCTGATTTAAAAAGTGTGGGAATCGGTTTATTGGATCGTGCAAAGATCTTCTTGAAACGTGTCGGTGGAATCATTTTTGCGCTCTCTATTTTGCTTTGGTTCTTGTGTACTTTTCCGCAGCCACCAGAAGGGGCGACATTACCTGCCATAGATTATAGTTTTGCAGGTATGCTCGGGCATCTTATACAACCTTTATTTGCTCCAATTGGTTTTAACTGGCAAATCTGTATTGCTTTAATTCCAGCTATGGCAGCTCGTGAAGTGGTAGTTGCGGCATTAGGTACAGTTTATGCCTTGTCTGCAACAGATGATGATGCTGTGGCACAAGGGTTATCACATCTGATTAGTGCAGATGGAACAGGTTGGTCTTTGGCAACAGGTTTATCGCTTTTAGTGTGGTTCATTTATGCTCCACATTGTTTGGCAACATTGGCAACGGTACGCCGTGAAACAGGTTCATGGAAACATGTTGCAGCTATGACTGCATATCTGTTTGGTTTAGCTTATTTTGCATCGTTTGTTACCTATCAAATTGCTTCCCACTATTGGGGCTAAGGCAATAAAGGAGGTTGTATATGGTTCAATATCTGATTATTGCGGTTTTAGTGATTTGGAGTGCTGTAGTTGTTTTTAAGAAAGTATTTCCAAAAACAGCAAATTCAGTCTTTTCTTCACTCTCTGCATTTTGCGAAAAGCAGGGTTGGGTAACTTTAGCAAAATGGCTTAAACCCAAAATGGTCTTTGGTTGTGCTGGCGGTTGTGGTTGTTCAAGCGAAGATAAACCTACGAATACAGTTCAAGAAATTAAGCCGATTAAATGGCAGTAGATTCAGTATTTCTTGTTTCGTTTAAAAAGCCATCATATTGATGGCTTTTTTACGCACTGACACAAAAAAAGATGAATAAAGTTCAAACTGAAAAAGCATTCAAAACAGCAAAGTGCTAACATTTTTGCCATTCTGTCGATTGATAAATTGTGGGGCAAAAATGTTAATACAACGTGGTGGATTAAAAGTTGTAGCAGGCTTGGGAATATCAGGCGTTTCTGCTGTAAATTTCTTGCATGAACAAGGCTACCAAGTTGCAGTAACAGACTCTCGCCCCACGCCACCAGGGCATGATCAGATTCCAGCTGGCGTTAAAACTAGTTTCGGTCAACTTGACCAAGAATTATTATTACAAGCAGAAGAAATTATTTTAAGTCCAGGCCTTGCACCACAATTACCGGAAATTCAGGCAGCTATTGCTAAGGGTATTTCTGTGGTAGGGGATATTCAATTATTACGCCGTGCAACCGATGTGCCTATTGTGGCTATTACTGGCTCTAATGCGAAAAGTACAGTAACGACTTTAATTGGCTTAATGGCTAAAGATGCGGGTAAGAAAGTTGCTGTAGGTGGCAATCTTGGACGCCCAGCTCTAGATTTATTAAAAGATCAACCTGAGTTAATTGTACTTGAGCTATCAAGTTTTCAGCTAGAAACCACGTCTCACTTAAATGCTGAAGTTGCTGTGGTTCTCAATATGAGTGAAGACCACTTAGATCGTCACGGCAATATGTTGGGTTACCATCAAGCAAAACACCGTATTTTCCAAGGCGTTAAAAAAGTAGTATTTAACCGTGATGATGCTTTAAGTCGTCCTCTCGTTCCAGATACCACACCAATGCAAAGCTTTGGTTTAAATGCACCAGATTTAAATCAATATGGTGTTTTAAGAGATGGTGATGGCACGCTTTGGCTTGCGCGTGGTTTACAGCGTTTAATTAAAAGCTCAGATTTATATATTCAAGGCATGCATAATGTAGCAAATGCTTTAGCTTGTCTCGCATTAGGTGAGGCAATAGGCCTGCCTATGGAATCTATGCTTGAAACCTTAAAACAATTTAAAGGCTTAGAGCATCGCTGTGAATATGTAAAGACTGTGCATGATGTACGTTATTACAATGACTCTAAAGGCACTAACGTTGGCGCTACGCTTGCAGCGATTGATGGTTTAGGCGCTGCCATTGAAGTGAAAAAAGGTAAGGTTGCCTTGATTTTAGGTGGCCAAGGTAAAGGTCAGGATTTTGGTCCATTACGTTCTTCTATCGAAAAATATGCCAAAGTTGTGGTATTGATTGGTGAGGATGCTCCGGTTATTGAACAAGCAATTCAAGGTGCAACCAAAATTTTACATGCAGCAACGCTTAAAGAAGCTGTAGAGCTGTCTCAACGTGAAACTCAGGCCGAAGATGTGGTGTTGTTATCACCAGCATGTGCAAGTTTTGATATGTTTAAAAGTTATAATGACCGTGGTCAGCAGTTTGTTGCCTGCGTCAATTCGTTGGTTTAAAGAAAACATGATTAGGAATGTAGTATGGCAGGCTTAGCTCAGACCACAATCCAGAAAATCAATCATTGGTATGAACGGATATTGCCTAAATGGCCAGCGGAAGTGACGCCACGTAATGTCCTGATTTTCTGTGTCGTTGCATTATTGTGTATCGGTTCCGTGATGGTTGCATCTGCTTCGATGCCCTATGCTGAATATATGCATGAAAACCCGTTTCACTATGTGATTCGTCATGGTATTTCGATTGTCGCTGCGGGTGTGGTGGCTTATTTGACCTATCGAATATCACTAAATACGTGGTTTAAAAATACCTTCCCGCTGTGGTTATTAACTATGGTTCTGTTGCTTGCTGCTTTGGTGGTGGGTTCGGAAGTCAACGGTTCTACACGTTGGATTAAGATCGGTGGTTTTACCTTGCAGCCAACCGAGGTTGCCAAAGTCATGATGGCAATCTTTACTGCAGACTACGTTGTGCGCCGAGCCAAAGAGGTTCGTACTCATTGGAAAGGCTTATTGCGTTTAAGTGGGGTAATGGCAATCACGGTCGGTTTAATTATTGCTGAACCTGACTTAGGGGCAACGGTCGTTATTGTCATGATGATGGTTGGTGTGTTCTTTTTAGCGGGCGCGCCGCCAACTCAGTTCTTAATCATGCTTGGCGCGATTGTCACGGGTATCGTGTTTTTGATCTTATTTGAACCATACCGTTTCCAGCGTTTGATCTCGTTTACTGACCCATGGGCAGATCCATTAGGTGTAGGTTATCAGTTATCAAATGCACTAATGGCTTTTGGTCGTGGTGAATGGTTTGGTACAGGTTTAGGCCACAGTGTACAAAAACTATCTTATTTACCTGAAGCGCATACTGACTTTATGTTGGCAGTGCTAGGTGAAGAATTTGGTTTCGTGGGTATTTCTATTGTTATTGGCTTGTCTTTCTTGATGCTGGCATGTTGTATCAAAATTGGTCACCGTGCTTTGAAACATCATTACCTTCGTGCAGGCTATTTAGCTTACGGTATTAGTATTATTTTCTTGCTCCAGATTTTGGTAAATGCGGGCATGAATATGGGTTTAATGCCGACGAAAGGTTTGACTTTGCCATTCATTAGTTATGGTGGTACGTCTTTAATGATGTGTGCGGCGATGATTAGCTTAATCTTAAAGATTGATGCATCAACACAAGAAGTCAACCCAGAACGAGAAGAGTCAAACTTCTAAATTATTAGACATAATAAAAAAGCCCGATATCAAATCGGGCTTTTTTATTATTTATAGATATGTGCCGCTGAGCTCTTGCCCATGGGGAATCAAATCAACATTCCACTGCGCTACAGCCTGCCTTAGCATCGCTCTAGGCTGATCTAAATCAACGTTGGGTTGTCCCAAGGCCAGTATTGCTTTTTGAAGTAATTCAGGCGCTTTTGATAAATCGAGTGCTTGGGCTAGATTTTGTTTAGAGAGCTTTTGCCCTTGGTCATTCATTGCAAGGGGAAGGTGCATATAGCTTAGTTGAGGATAACCTAGAAGCTGACCTAACCAAATCTGACGTTCGGTGTTATCTAATAAGTCCGCGCCTCGAACGACATGGGTAATACCTTGTAGATAATCATCCACAACGACCGCAAGTTGATAGTTAATAATTCCATCACGGCGCTTAAGAACAAAATCTCCAAGATCGTGTTGTAGATTAGAGCAATGACGTCCTTGCAATCGATCATCAAAATAGATCTGCTGATCTTGAACTTTTACCCGAATCGCTTGACCTTGAAAATCAAGATTGAGATCGCGGCAAGTACCTGCATAGATTGCATTTGAACCAAGCATTTTGCGGGTACATTGACATGCATAGATAAGACCTTCTTTTTTGAGTTGGTCTAATACGCTTTCATAAATGTCTAAACGATTTTTTTGAAAGATGATGTCTGTATCGGGTTCGAACTGGAAGGCTTCAAGTGATGTGAGAATATGCTCTTCGCTGCCGGGATAAATACGAGGAATATCTGTATCTTCGACACGAACGAGCCATTTGCCTTGATGGGCTTTTGCATCGCAATAGCTGGCAACAGCAGTAATGAGTGATCCAAAATGCAAAGGGCCGGTTGGCGATGGCGCAAACCGACCTGAGTATGAAAAGCTAGGCTTTTCTTGAGTAGCTACAGCGGTCATATTAACCGTTATTTTGCTTCTCTTTAATTTCTGCCAAAGTTTTGCAGTCAATACATAACGTTGCAGTTGGACGCGCTTCTAAACGACGTAAGCCGATTTCAATACCACACGTTTCACAGAAACCGTAGTCTTCATTCTTAATAGCTTCCATAGATTGTTCGATTTTACGAATTAACTTACGTTCACGGTCACGTGTACGTAATTCAATTGCAAATTCTTCTTCTTGGGTCGCACGGTCGTTTACATCTGGCAGTGCAGTTGATTCGTCTTGCATCGTATTTAAAGTACGATCAACTTCAGACATTAATTCAGCTTTCCATGCTTGCAGAATTTGTCGGAAATGCTCGAGCTGTCCTTCAGACATGTACTCTTCATTTTTCTTAGGTTGATAAGGTGCAATACCAAATAAACTTGCAGTTGTGCCTATGTCAGAAGTTTTAGGTTTCACTTTACGTGCACGTTTTGCAGAAGCTTTGTCACCTTCCACTACAACTTCTGTATGTTCATCCAAAACTTGGTTGTGGTTGTCATTCGCCATAATAGGGCATTCCTCATCATACACGTATTATCTATACGCAAAAAATATGGTGATATGCAAGTGTTTTTATAGAAAACCATCGATGGGATTTTCCCATCGGGTCGTCATCATATAGATTTTTCCTGCAAGATGATAGTCATTCCGACCCGTAAATATTTTCAAAACGTGTTTACCCCAGTCATAATTATATATAAGCATATAAGAAATAGGGCTAATAGCCTGAAATATCAGTATTTATATGGCCTTGAAAATTTTCAAGACGGAAGACTTCTGTTTCAAAACTACCATCGTTTTTTAGACGAATGTAACGGTAGCCGGGAGCATTTTGATCGAGTGCAAAATCATTACTAAAGGGTTTAAACTGAACACTTGTCGAAGGTGTAGAGAAAAATTCGACCCCTTGCCAAATGTTGATTGAGTCTTGATGAACATGCCCGCAGACCAAAGCTTTTACATTTTTAAACGGCGTTAATGCTGTAAGCAAAGCATTAGAATTTTGTAACTTGTGATGATCAATCCATTTTGACTTCATGGCAAAAGGGTGGTGATGACAAGCTAGCAAAATCGGGTTATCTGCATACTCTTCAAGTAAAGCCGTTAAGTTCTCTAGCTGTTCTGCTGATAGATGTCCATCAATATGACCTTTTACCGCACTATTTAATAGAATAATCCGCCAGTTCCCTAAGCAAATGACCACAGGTTCCTGATGATTCTCTTTATGCAATGGAAAATGGTCAACATTGTCATGATTACCTAAGGTCTGAAAAAAGGGCAGACCAAGCGTTTGCATATATTGAATATAACGTTTGTAGGTAATAGGCGTTGGTGCCTGAGCTAGGTCCCCGGTATGGATAATTGCATCAGTTTCAGGATGTTTATTAAGTATCTGTTGAATAATTGCATGAAAGCTTTCTTCAGGATTCATACCCACAAATTCTAAATGCGGATACTCCAATAGGTGGGTATCGGTAATTTGTATAATGACATGGTCTTTTTGTGAAAGTGTTGAGACTTGAAAAGTCACCGTCCTACCTCTTCGGGTTTATTATCGTTTTGCTGTGTTGGGTCAGCCATTGTAATGCTATAATGACAGGAGCATTTCTTAAACGTCCGCTGTCGAGTAGAGTCTGGATTTCACTATAATTAAATAAGTGCAGTTGAATATTTTCCCCCTCATCATCTACGCCAAAAACACCCCCTTCAGCGGGTAATTCAGTTTCGGCAACATAGAGATGAAATAACTCTGAGCAAGCACCAGCTGACGGGTAAAAGCTAAATAGATGCTCTAAATCTTGAACTTCGCAACCTGATTCTTCAAGGCTCTCTCGTCGAATACAACTTTCTGGTGATTCATCACCATCTAGCACGCCTGCAATTATTTCTAACTGCCACGGTGATTGAGCATCATCTAAAGCCCCAACACGGAACTGTTCAATCAGAGCAAACTGTTGTTTTTGATCGTTGTAGAGTAGTACGCCAGCTGCTTCAGGCCGATGAACGAGTTCACGCTGCAATACATGAGTATATTCAGATTGATTAAATAGACGATGTCGAAGGCTGACTTTTTCAACTTGAATAAAACCACGGAATAGAGATTCACGTGATGTTACTTCGACATCTTTAGATGTATAACTTGGACGTTCAACAATACTCATGATTCGGTCAGGACGAAATCTATTTATTTCATCCTAACCGAGAATCAGGGCTAGGCAAGTGTTTTTTTTGAATATTTACACTTTATGATACAGTTTTTGACCTTGCTCCTGATAAACCTCTTTCATCGCTTTGAGGCCTTCTTCAACCTCTGAATCGTTATTGGTGAGGTTGTTGGCATAGTCGCGTACATTCTGAGTGATTTTCATTGAACAGAATTTTGGACCACACATTGAGCAGAAGTGTGCAGATTTATGAGCCTCTTTTGGTAAGGTTTCATCGTGCATACTACGTGCTGTATCAGGGTCTAGACTTAGGTTGAACTGATCATCCCAACGGAATTCAAAACGAGCTTTTGATAAGGCATTATCGCGAACTTGAGCACCCGGATGCCCTTTCGCAAGATCGGCAGCATGTGCTGCAAGCTTGTAGGTAATAATTCCGTCTTTAACATCTTTTTTGTTTGGTAGACCCAAATGCTCTTTCGGTGTGACATAGCAAAGCATCGCTGTGCCGTACCAACCAATCATGGCTGCACCAATTGCAGAGGTAATGTGGTCATACCCCGGAGCGATATCTGTTGTTAATGGTCCAAGCGTATAGAATGGCGCTTCTTTACACACTTCTAGCTGAAGGTCCATATTTTCTTTAATCATGTGCATTGGTACGTGACCAGGGCCTTCAATCATAACTTGAACATCGTGTTCCCATGCACGGTGAGTCAGCTCACCTAGGGTTTTAAGTTCGCTGAACTGTGCTTCGTCATTTGCATCTTGAATACAGCCCGGACGTAAGCCATCACCTAAGCTAAATGAAACGTCATAAGCCTTCATGATTTCACAGATTTCATCGAAATGTGTGTATAAGAAGTTTTCTTCATGATGTGCTAGACACCACTGCGCCATGATTGAACCACCACGAGATACAATACCTGTTAAACGGTTTGCTGTAAGTGGTACATAGCGAAGTAATACACCTGCGTGAATTGTGAAGTAGTCAACACCTTGCTCGGCTTGTTCAATTAGTGTGTCTTTGAAGATTTCCCAAGTCAGATCTTCTGCAACACCATCAACTTTTTCAAGCGCTTGATAAATAGGTACAGTACCGATTGGAACAGGTGAGTTACGAATAATCCATTCACGTGTTTCATGGATATTTTTACCTGTCGACAAGTCCATAATGGTGTCGGCACCCCAACGGGTTGCCCAAGTCATTTTTGCAACTTCTTCGTCAATTGAAGAGCCAAGTGCTGAGTTACCAATATTGGCATTAATTTTAACCAAGAAGTTACGACCAATAATCATTGGTTCAAGTTCTGGGTGATTAATGTTTGCAGGAATGATCGCACGACCTTCAGCAACTTCTTGGCGAACAAATTCAGGTGTAATTTCTTTTAAGTTTTTTGCACCGAAATTTTGTCCAGCATGTTGACGCATATCAACACCTTCACGCTGGCGTTGATTTTCACGAATTGCAATATATTCCATTTCAGGTGTGATAATACCTTGCTTGGCATAGTGCATTTGAGTGACATTTTTGCCTGCTTTGGCACGGCGTGGATTTTGAATGTGCGCAAAACGAATATCAGCGGTACGAATGTCTTTTAAACGTTCTTGACCAAACTTTGAAGTTAAACCAGAAAGTACGTCAGTATCGTTACGCTCTTCAATCCAGTTTTGGCGAACTGAAGGTAAACCTTTGTCTAAATCAATTTGAACATTTGGGTCGGTATAAACACCTGAAGTGTCATATACCATAACAGGAGGGTTATGTTCACCGCCAAGACCAGTAGGGGTGTCGGTTAAAGAAATTTCTCGCATTGGAACCTGAATGTCAGGGCGAGAACCCTCAATATAAACTTTTTTAGAAGCGGGTAAGATGCGGGTTAAATCTTTTGCATCTTGTTCATGTTGTGCTGAAATTTCAGCAGAAGAGAGATTCGTTAACTGGTTCATCACATGATCCTTATGAATAACATCAACGAATCAAGCACGACCAAAAACGATGGCGGATTTATCTTTATTAGATAAATTTAAGGCTTTAAGTTTTCAGATGGCTTGATTCCTACGCAGGTCTTAACCTGATCAGGTTCAACGGTACTTGTGATCAAACTTGTGTTGCGATAACACAGAATTTACACAATCTCAGCGAGCTATTACTCGCGCTCCGTCAAGCGATTTACAGACTAACATGTTTTAGGTTGGCTGGCATTGTCAATTTGTATCTATACAAACTGCATCCATATGGCAGTCACGATAGACTTCCGTGTTCCATGGCGAATCAAATTTTAATAGCTGCTCAAGCTGTTCATGAGTAATCTGATAATTTGATTTTTTATCACCATTTTTATCAGTTAAATCTATTTTAAATTGCTTATTACGCTCCTCTACAGGAGTGGCAATAAACTTAAGAAACAGTTGAGCGGATTTCGCTAAACTCGACTGATTTTGTGTAGACAAAAACCGAATTTGTTGAAGAGCATCTTTATCAAACCACGTATTCGGTGCATATTCATCTGACACTGGCGTGTTATCTAAACCAAAGAAAATAAAATAGCGATATTCATTAAATAGTCGTTTTGCATCACTAATAAAGTGGCTTTTTGGATATTTCTGAATAAATTTTTCCCAAAAAAGTGCTCGTTCAGTAAGTTCTTTCCATGAAACGGCCAACGCACCATCGTTATAGAAAATATCCTGATTATCTTTGGCCATACGAGTTAAGAACTCTTTTTGGTCTGCTGGTAAGGACGTAGAAAAAACCTCAACTAAATAGTTTGGCTGACGTCGATAGGTAAACATACCCTCACCTTGATAGAGAAGTTCAATGTAGGCTTGGCCTTCATATTGAAGTAAATATTGATCACGCGGGCTAAGTTGGTCGAAGAGTTTTTTCTGGGTTTTGATGACCTTTTTAAGGTCTTGTTTCTGTTCTAAAACGGCATAGCCAAATGCTTCAAAAGCTCTCCCTGTTTTTTCAGTGTAGTCTTGTTTAAGAAAACGTTGATACATGGTTGTTGATGCATCAATTAGCTTAAGTTGTTCCTCATTTTTTAACGAAGGAACACAGGTTTTAAGCTTTTCATTAATTTGATTTAAGTCTTCTATTTTACTGTTCTGATTAATCGTGTGCATGGCTACCATAATTTGTAAGCAATTACTTTCTTGTTTTTGAATGGCTTTTTGCTCAGTTGATTTTTGCTTTTTAGATACAGCCTGATCTTGCTCTGGTGTTTTACTACATCCAGCTAAAAGTAGTGCACTGCACATACTCATCATTAGAACTTTTTTCATCATTTTACTTTTATAGAAATTAATATTGCTCAAATTATAACGCTTAAAACGATTGCATCATTGTTAGAAAACTTTATTATTAGGTAGGTCGGTCTACTTAAGTAAAAGTTATGAATGATAAAACAGCAAGACAGAAAATTCTCGATGCAGCAGCAACCTTGTTTTATAACGATGGCATTACTGCAACAGGAATCAATTCAGTTACGGCTAAAGCCGATGTCGCTAAGATGTCGCTTTATAATAATTTTTCTTCAAAAGGCGATCTTGTTGATGCCTATATTGCTGCACGCCATCAAGAGTGGCTCGATCTCTATCAAAAGCGTTTAGCAAAAACAAACACAGCTAAAGAAGCCATTTTGGCTGTGTTTGATGCCTATCAGGACCATGCAGAATTTGCCTACGAAAAAGGGTTTCGAGGCTGTGGGTTATTGAATGCTGCCGCAGAGTTTCCAGCGAATAGTGCAGGGCGTAGTTCTGTAAGGCAGCATAAAGAAGAAGTGGAAGGTATTGTTGCTGAACATTTAAAAAAATTGATATCAGACTCACAGCGGATTAGCTATGTGGCTACGCAACTTTCTTTTCTTTTAGAAGGTTCTATGGCACGAGCAGGTTTAGAAGGGAACAGTCGTCAACTTCTATTAGCAAAACAAATGGCAGAAGATATTTTAAATAGAGAATGCCCACATGATTAGCCTCATTAAAAATAGTAGTTATGGAGGCACAATCGCGATTTTAGTTGCCTCTGTTTTGTGGGGAACAACAGGTACGGCGGCAGCATTTGCACCAACACTTGGCCCACTCGCTATTGGTGCCGTAGCGATGGGCGGAGGTGGTCTTTTACAAGCTTTGGTTGCATCACGAGCGATACGTGAAAACCGACAATTTATAAGAGAAAATCTTTTAATACTGCTTTTAGGGGTAGCGGCGGTTGGTATTTATCCTTTGGCTTTTTATTCATCAATGCATTATGCGGGCATTACGATTGGCACCGTTGTTTCAATTGGTACCGCTCCATTAATAGCAGCAATTTTAGAGCGATTTTTTGACCGCAAAGCTTTATCGGCTATCTGGTTTCTAAGTTTTGTGTGCGGTGTGCTTGGTGTAAGTATGTTATCGATGGGGGAAAGTCATGCGATCCAAGAGAGTACAAATCAATGGAATAAATTCTTCGGTATTTTTCTTGGGCTTGTCGCAGCTACAACTTATTCACTTTATTCATGGGCCGCAAAAAGATTAATAGATCGGGGTGTTGCCTCTAAAGCTGCAATGGGCATGATTATGGGGGGTGGGGCAGTTATTTTGCTTCCTACTTTGTTGGTTACAGGTGGAGGGTTATTGCATAGCTCAACCAATTTACTTGTGGCTGGTTATATGATGCTGATTCCTATGTTTTTGGGTTATTTACTTTTCGGTTTTGGATTAAAAACAGTAAATGCTAGCAAAGCGACGACCTTAACTTTATTTGAACCTTTAGTGGCTGCGATTTTTGCCATCGTTTTGGTGGGTGAGCATGTTTCATGGCTGGGTTGGATAGGCATGTTGCTGATTTTTATTTGTATTTTAATCTTGTCAAAAACTAAGAACGCTTAAAAAACTAAAACTTTTAATGGCTTGAGTTTGATTTGAATTTTTCTTAGTCTTAAAGGCAAGTTTTATCGTTGATTTGAACAATGAAAATAAAATTAATGGTCGCTGTTGGCCTTTGGAGTTTTGCATCTTCGAGTTTTGCTCTAGATTTAGTTGAAGCTTATGAGCGTGCAAAACAAAATGACCCAACGTGGCAAGCCAATCAACAACAATATGAAGCAGATCAACTGAACTTAGGCTTAGCAACGGGGGCGTTATTACCTACTGTCACATTGTCTGGAAACATTACCCGTAATCGACAAACTGTAAAACGTTCAAACTTTCCGGGTGTTGATCAAGAAGGCCTGTCAGATGCTTTGGTAAGTAGTACGTCAACGACTCGACAAGCGACTCTCACTGCACGTCAGCCATTATTTCGAATGGATGCTTGGGAAGGTTATAAACAAGTTAAAACTTCGGTTGCCTTAAGTGAAATCACTTTAAGATTACAAAAACAAGATCATGTTTTAAATGTAGCAGAAGCCTATTTTAATGTACTGCGTCAGCAGGCATTGAGTGTTGCATACCTACAAGAAGAAAAAGCTTTGCTTGAACAACTCAATATGATGAATGCCAAACTCAAAGAAGGTTTAGTGGCACGTAGTGATGTGAGTGAAGCAAATGCTCAATATCAAAATGCTAGAGCCAATCGTATTTCAACCAATGTTCAATTACTTTTAGCCCAAGAGCAGCTTTCTGAATATATCGGTTCTTATCAAGATAAACTCGCTGTACTGCGAAGTGATTTTAATTTTCAAAAGCCTTATCCAGCAGAGCTTAATGACTGGCTTTCTTTGGCACAGCAAAAAAACTTAAAGATCCAGCAAGCCCGTTTACAGCAAAAATATAGTGAAGACCAGCGCCGTGTCGAAAAGGCAGCACTTTATCCTCAAATAGATGCTGTGGCGAGCTATGGCTATACTAAACAAACACCAGAGACACTCATTTCGACTGACGGAAAATTTGATCAGGTCGGTGTAGAAATGAACTGGAATTTATTTAATGGTGGACGGACCCGAACATCAATTAAAAAAGCCACTGTAGAAGCCAGTAAAGCGCAGGCTCAACTTGATGCAGCCATTCGCCGTGCCAATGTCGATGTGAAAAGTGCGTTTATGCAGGTAGACACAGATCAAGCCAAACTTGAAGCAAGAAAGGCTGCAATGGATTCATCTTCTTTGGTTTCTCAAGCTTCAAAAGCGAGTTATAACGAAGGCTTGAAAAGTATGGTTGATGTTTTATTGGCGCAGCGTAATGCTTTTTCTGCAAAACAGGATTATCTTAATGCTCAGTATGACTATTTATTGAATGTGCTTCGTTTAAAAGCTGCGGTAGGCCAGTTAGGCGAAAAAGATCTAGTCGAGCTTAATAGCTGGTTAACTTATCAGTAATTAAATGCTTTTATCTGAAATTTAATTTTGTCATAAAAACTTAATGATTGCTGTGTTTTAATGCTCAATCATTTTATTCCCGCGCCATCATGTTGGAGGCTTCCCTTGAGTCCGAGTAATCCGGTGTTAAGCCATCATATTTCTTCTCAATTTAATGAAGATTTGCAAGATGTAAACACAAAGTTTATGACCATGGGTGGCTTGGTCGAACAGCAGGTTGCAAATGCAATTCATTCTTTACTTGATACCGACGCAAATTTAGCGATTGATGTTCAATTTAAAGATAATGCAGTCAATCAATATGAACGTGATATTGATGAAGGCTTGACGTTGATTTTGGCGCGTCGTCATCCGGCAGCGATTGACTTACGTATGGTGATTGCCATGAGCAAAGCCAATACTGACCTTGAACGCATTGGTGATGAAGCAGCGAAAATTGCCCGTATTGCACAAAATCTGTGTGAAGAAGGTGGATCACCACGTGGCTACATGGAAACACGTCATATTGGTAATCAAGTTCGTGTCATGATTCATGATGCACTTGATGCTTTTGCACGTTTAGATGCAGATCAAGCTTTACGTGTACTTTTAGCTGATGCTGACATTGACCGTGAATATCAATCAGCAACACGTACATTAATGACTTATATGATTGAAGACCCGCGTCATATTGCTCGTGTAATTAATGTCATGTGGGTTTTACGTTCATTAGAGCGTATTGGCGATCATGCTCGTAACATTGCTGAGCAAGTGATTTATATGGCCAAAGGCTTTGATGCTCGTCATACCAAAATTGAAGAAATTGAAGCCAAAGTCCACGAAAAGTAATCTTGAGCTGAAATATTTAAAGGCCTTGTTTGAAACAAGGCCTTTTTATTTTTAAAATTAATAGATAAAAAAATGTCCCGAACTTTGGGGGGAAGTTCAGGACAGAAAATCAAGTGCATAAACACGACAGGGATCGTGTTCTTCTTGCTATAGAGTGATATTAAGTTCTTCGCTTTTTGATGTCATGTAGAGTCCTGTGCGCTCTATGTAAGGCTTTTTATGTTTGTGTAAGTTTCACGTAAAAAAAGGCGGATCTATGTATATAGACCCGCCTTTTTAATGATGAATAAGCTAAAACAAACCGATTATTCTGGTTTCCAGCCTTCAGCTTTTTCTACACTTTCATCATTGTTAAAGAACTTCTCACGTTGTTCTTCCAGAAACTTTTTAGCTTCTGGTTCAAACACGTTTAAACGCTTTTCATTAATTAGCGTAGTTTGGTGTTGTAACCATTCTTGCCATGCTTGCTTAGAAACATTTTCAAAAAAATCTTGGCCTTTAGCACCCGGGAAAGGAGCGAAGTCTAAACCTTCCATTTCCTTTTGATATTTACGGCAAAAAACTTGTCGACTCATGGTTTATCCTTAAGCGTATAACTGTTCTAAACGTGTATGGGCACGCGCAATTGCAGCTTCAACCTGTTTTGGTGAAGTTCCGCCAATATGATCACGTGCATTTACAGAAGCTTCTAGAGTTAAGGCTTTATCAAATACATCTGCTGTAATTAAGTCAGAGAATTGCTGTAACTGCTCAAGTGTGAGCTCAGATAAATCTTTTTCTTCCGCAACACCTAATGCTACTGCTTTACCTACAATTTCATGCGCATCACGGAACGCAACGCCTTTTTTTACTAAGTAGTCAGCAAGGTCAGTTGCAGTTGAGAATCCACGAAGAGCAGCTTCACGCATGATTTCAATATTTGGAACCAATGCAGGAATCATGTCTGCAAATGCCATGAGTGAACCACGAACCGTATCGATTGCATCAAATAAAGGTTCTTTATCTTCTTGGTTATCTTTATTGTATGCCAATGGTTGACCTTTCATGAGCGTAAGTAAGCTAATTAAGTCACCAAATACACGGCCAGATTTACCGCGAATAAGTTCTGGAACATCCGGATTTTTCTTCTGTGGCATGATTGAAGAACCGGTACAGAAGCGATCAGGAATATTCACAAATTTGAATTGTGCAGAAGTCCAAAGAATGAGCTCTTCTGACATACGTGATAAATGCATCATGATAAGTGCAGCAGCTGCATTAAATTCGATGGCAAAGTCACGGTCAGATACAGCATCAAGAGAGTTTTCAGATACAGCTTCAAACCCTAAAAGCTCTGCTGTATATGCGCGGTCAATTGGATAAGTTGTACCCGCAAGAGCAGCAGATCCAAGCGGCATACGGTTAACACGTTTACGGCAGTCTTGGAGACGTTCAGTGTCACGTACCAACATTTCAAACCACGCTAACAAGTGATGACCAAAAGTTACTGGTTGAGCGGTTTGTAGGTGTGTAAAGCCTGGCATAATCGTATTTACATTTTTGGCAGCCAAGCCTAACAAGCCTTTTTGTAAACGTTCTAATAATTTTAAAATATCATCAATTTCGTCGCGTAGGTAAAGACGAATATCAGTTGCAACCTGATCGTTACGGCTACGACCTGTATGTAATTTTTTGCCTGTAATGCCAATACGTTGAGTCAAACGTGATTCAATGTTCATGTGAACATCTTCAAGATCGATGCGCCACTCAAAGTTTCCAGCCTCAATTTCTGAGCGAATGGTGCTTAAACCTTCAATAATGTCATCGCGTTCTGCTTCTGTGAGTACGCCAACTTTCGCAAGCATGGTAGCATGCGCAATCGAACCAGCGATGTCTTGCTTATAAAAACGTTGGTCAAACTGAACAGAGGCGGTAAATTCGGCTACAAAAGCGTCCGTCGCTTCAGAAAAACGACCACCCCACATACCTGAGGTTTGGTCTGGGGTTACTGAATTAGGGGGATTTGAAGATGTGGTCATGGTGGCTCAGTAAAATAAAAAAGAGTATATCACTTGCCGAAGCTCAACAAACAAAGTTGTTTTCTACAGCATACCGAAATCAAAATTCCTCCTATTTTTTTACGAAAAGTGGGCGTTGGCAACACTTATTCGAATTAATTATCGCAAGTAATGTTTTGGCATTGGTTCTGGCATTGGCTGAAGCGCAGTCTTGGCAAGCCTTAAGCGGGGGAAGGCTTTTTCAATACATCGTTTTTATTAACTGGGTAATATTGTCCTTTTTTGCATTGGTTGAACGCTTTCAGGGTTTTTTTAGCAGCTTACGTCAAGAATTTGCTTTGGTCATTGGTTTTGTCATGCTGCAAAGTATTGTTGTTTTGACCACTTTAATGAGTAATTTTTTTCAGTTTGGTCTTTTACATAAACATGCGTCATTAACGCAGGGCTGGGGTGTTTATTTTACCAATGTACCTTTATATCTAAGCTATGGAATATTACTCGGGGCCTTCTGCTTACGTTATTTATATGTCAGGGAACAATGGTTGCATCAGCAATATGCCGAATTAAATGCACGTATTCAGGCCATGCAAGCACGAATTCACCCTCACTTCTTATTTAATAGTTTAAATAATGTGGTGAGTTTAATTGCGATAGATCCAGATAAAGCAGAAAGCATGCTAATTAGTTTGTCGCGTTTATTTCGAGCGAGCTTCCAAGAATTAAAATTGGTGAGTCTGCATGAAGAAATCGAGCTGAGTAAACAATATTTAATGATTGAGCAGGTTCGTTTAGGTGAGCGTTTAAAAGTTGATTGGAAGATCGAGCTTTCACCTGTGCAACTAAAACAGATCACTATTCCTTTATTGACATTACAACCTTTGTTAGAGAATAGTATTTTTCATGGGGTAGAACCAATGATGGGCAAAGCAACCATAGGGGTATTGGTTGAAATATTGCAAAATCAGGTCAGTATAGTCATTACCAACCCATATACAGACGATACAATAAATTCACGGAAAGGGCATGGAATCGCTCTTGAAAATGTTAAGCAACGCCTGAAAGCGTATTATGGGAACACCGTTAGATTTCAGGTTTATAAAGGTGAAGCTTTATATACCACTATTATGAGCTATCAATATCAAACAAAATAATAAGTCAGTCAGAGTTAACCATAAAAAAATGGACCAAGTTAACGGTGACAAGGAGGATGAATGAAGGTGCTAATTTGTGATGATGAACCACTTGCAGTGGAGCGTTTATCACGTTTAGTTTCAAAGATGGGACATGAGGTTGTATCAACGGCTCATCATGGACAGGAGGCCTTGGAACAGGCACGGCTTCATCAACCGGATGTAATCTTACTTGATATTCAAATGCCAGGTATGAATGGGCTTGTCTGTGCAGAACAGTTAAGTCAGCTCAATCCTCGACCTGCGATTGTATTTTGTACCGCCTACGATCAGCATGCATTGGAAGCTTTTAAAGCTCAGGCTCAAGCATATCTTCTTAAACCGATTGATGCAGTTGAACTTGAGCAAGCTTTAAGTCAGCTAACTCAACTTACTCAAGCACAGCTCAATGCATTACCGAATTCTGAGCTTTTACAAGATTTAAAGACACAGCGTCATCAAATTGCCGCAAAAACCTATCGTGGTGTTGAACTGATTCCTGTTGAAAATATCTATTACTTTTTAGCAGATCAGAAATATGTCACTGTGAGACATAAAAATGGCAGTGTATTAATAGATGAAACATTAAAAGAGCTTGAAACCGAATTCGCAGATCAGTTTATTCGTATTCATCGAAATGCGTTGGTTTCGGTTGCATATCTAGATGGATTGGAGCTAGTCAGTTCGGGGCAATATCAGGTTAGATTACGTGGTCTTGATGAAAGACTTTCAGTGAGCCGTCGGCATTTATCTACGCTTAGAGAGCGAATTCATCAGCTTTAAATTTAAAAGAGTTATCTGGGACTTGCGAGATTTTACTTGCAATTTTAAGGGATCAAGTTAAGTTTAGGGTGTATTGTTTGACCAGCCCATGCTTGAATTTATGAAAACCTTGAAAATTGCTACACGACAAAGCCCACTTGCTCTTTGGCAGGCAGAACATATTCGTGCCCGTTTAGAGGAGCTTCACCCTGATTTAACGGTGGAACTGGTTAAATTTGTCACGCAGGGCGATAAAATTTTAGATACGCCTTTAGCAAAAATTGGGGGCAAAGGGCTGTTTGTTAAAGAATTAGAAGCAGCACTTTTAGATGGGCGTGCAGACTTAGCTGTACATTCAATGAAAGATGTCCCAATGGCTTTGCCAGAGGGTTTAACTTTAGCAGTGATTTGTGAGCGTGAAGATCCGTTAGATGCTTTTGTTTCTAATCAGTTTGAAAAATTCGCTGATTTACCACAAGGTGCAAAAGTCGGTACATCAAGCTTGCGTCGAAAATCTCAGATTTTAAAACAACGTCCTGATTTGCAAATTATTGACTTGCGTGGAAATGTTGGCACACGTTTGGCGAAGCTAGATGAAGGTCAATACGATGCAATTATTCTGGCCAGTGCCGGTTTGAAGCGTTTAGGTTTGTCAGAACGTATCCGTCATTGTTTAACACCAGATCTTAGTTTGCCTGCTGTGGGACAAGGTGCATTGGGTTTAGAGTGCCGTGCAGCTGACCAAGATGTATTGGCTTTAATTCAACCTTTATTACACACAGAAACAGATGTTTGTGTGCGTGCTGAACGTGCATTTAATGCCTACCTTGAAGGTGGTTGCCAGGTCCCAATTGCAGGTTATGCCACACTACAAAATGGTCAAATCCATATCGAAGGTCGTGTTGGAAGCCCAGATGGCCAAACATTATTACGTGCTGAACTGACAGACGAAGCCAATAATGCTCAGCAATTGGGTGAGAACCTTGCTCGAAACTTACTTGATCAAGGTGCTGGCGAGCTATTAAAGGCCCTCTACTAAACCATGTTGTTTATTAATACTCGACCTGATTCGCGTGCAGCTGAATTAACAGAAGCTTTGCAAAATGAAGGTTATCAGGTTGAGTCTTTACCCCTTTTAGAGCTCGTTGCTAAGCCCTTTTCCGAACACTTACTCCAGCTTTATCAACAATTAATTAGGGCGCAAGCTATTGTGGTCGTCAGCCCAACCGCTGTTGAAGTGGGTGTGGAATATTTAGTAAAAAGCGGTTTAAAAATTAGCGATTTAAAACATATTCAGTGGATTGCGGTAGGGCAAGCAACAGCCAATTGTCTAAACGAATATGGAATACAAGCACATATCCCCGATGTTGAAACTTCTGAGGGGATGTTGAACCTACCTATTCTGCATAATATGCAACAGACGGGTAGCGTGGCTTTTTGGCGGGGAGAAGGTGGACGCCAATTTATGATGGAGACCTTGCAACAACAAGGAATTCAAATTTTAAATTTTGTTCTATATCATCGGCAGTGCCCAGAAGCTTCATATTCTACATTCAAACATCTGACACAGAATTCAAATTATAATTTAAATAAATGGCTCGTCTTAATTACCAGTGAAGCGAGCTGGAAGTATTGGTTAGAGCTTTGCTTAAAAAATAATGTACAACCTGATGGTGTATATCTGGTTTTGGGACCTCGTCTTTTTCAAATTGTTAAAGAGTATCGCGATCAGCAACAGGCTCATTTTCACATTATTCAACTTGAAAATTTATCGCCTTCGGGGATGATTCATCACATTCAGGCATTATAAGGATTCATATGAGAAAACTTGTTTCTATCATCATTTTGCTGGGCATAGCTTGGTTGGCTAAGCTCAGCTACGATATGTGGCAAATTTCTCGTACTGTTCCCGAGCTTAAACAAAGCCTGCTGCAATCCGAACAGCACTATGCCAATTTAAATGATCAATTGGTTGCTTTACAGCGACAGTTGCAGAATCAACCTGTGAATACAGGGAGTAAAACCAGTTCAGTCACTCAACCAGATGCACCGCCGACAGGTATTGCTCCTACAGTTCTAATTAAACAAAAGTTAGATTTAATTCAATTTGCAATTGATCAGCAGCAGTTGATTTATGCAGTTGATCAATTAAACCAGTTACAGCAATCGCTTGTGCACTATGAAATTGCTCCAGCATTGCAACATAGCTTGAATCAATCGCTCGAGCAGGATAAACAGGCAGTTCAACAGTTTACTTTGGCTCAAAATCAACGCCATCAACTAATCGATGATTTATTACAGAACATTGATAAGAATATTCAACAAGCCTTAGCCCAGCCTAAACTTGAAATGGATCAATCCGAGACTGTGTCTTGGTGGAAAAAGTGGTTCCGAATAGAAAAAGTAGAAACGCCGTCTATTAATTTAATGAGTCGAAGTGTCGTGCTTAAAGAAGTGCAATTAAGATTGTTAATTGCCGAACAAGCACTCAATCAAGGGAAAATGACTGAGTATCAAAATGAGTTGCAATCTGTGATGCAAAAGTTAGATGAAATGCCTGATACAACAAGTCAGCAGTTAAAAAAACGTATTGCTAAAGTGGCACATTTATCAGTCGTGCCAGTTCCTAAACTCTCTACACTTGGGCTAATTGGCTCATAAGGAGGATATATGAAGCACCTCCTGTGGGTTTATGTCGTCATCAGCTTAATACTCTTTGCAGCCTTAGCTTTATTTAGCTATGGCTATGGAATGGGATATGTCTATATTTACTGGCGACAATTGCAGCTGCAAACAAATGTCTGGGGATTAACTCTTACTTTTGTAGTGATGAGTTTTATTGCTCAACTCGTATGGCTGTGGATTAAACGTTATTCCTCTCGTGAACAAAGAAAAAGTGAAAACATCTTCCAGTTTAAAAACCTTCATCCTTATGAACAATTAGGTATTGTTTGGTTATTAGAAGCCGCCGAAGATCAACGTGTATTTATTGAACGTGTTTTTACTCAATCAGGGCTTTTAAAAAATATTATTGATGCCAGGTTTCTGGTTTTAAGTGGGGATTATCCAAAAGCATTGGCTGCTCTCGATCAATCACCACCTATGGCATTTGAATTGGCAGAGTTACAGCGAATTGAAATATTTTTGGCCGAAAATGAAGCCGACCGTGCATTAACTCATCTTGAATTTTTATACCAGCATCAGTTATCGCCTTGGTTACAAGAAATAGAAACTGCTTACCAGCAAAAATTAACTGCGTTATGGGGGCAATTAGCGCTGCAACATCCATGGGTGTATTTATGTTCCATGAAATATGGTTTGCTAGATGCTGAGCACCGTGATTTGTGGTTGCAACAACTTCTTCAGCAATTTGACCAAGCCTCTATTGATGACTTACATGCCTTGCAGCAACGTTATTTGGATTTAGAGTCTGAGATTCAAACTCGACCTTATAGCAGTAAGTTGTTATGGCTAAAACTGTTAGCACGCATGCCAGATATGAGCATGCAACATGCGGCGCTAACACTCCACTTATTAAAAGAGCAATTTGACCCAGAAGTATTTTATCTATGGTTTCAGCAACAATTGCTTAAACAAGTTCCAGACTATGCCGATGTTGAAGAAAAAATTATTGAGTTCGAAAATCAATATATGAGTTTACCAGTTTTAACCTTTGCAAAATGGCATGTCTATATGGCAACTGGGCGTCAAGCAGAAGCTGAAACATTATTATCATTATATCCAGATAATATTTTAATGAGCTATTTGCGTATTAAGTCAACGCTTAAAGAAGATGATGTGTTAATCAAACAGTTAAATCTAATCTTTGAAAATGATGCAAATTTTTTAAAGTTTAAAATATGAGGTAAAAATGAAAGAACTGTCTGTCTACCCGATAATATATGAACAGAAAGTAGCGTGGGGAGATATGGACGCTTTTGGTCATGTCAATAATGTACAATATTATCGATATATTGAAAGCTCACGTATTTTATATATGGAAGCAATCAATATATTAACCCCACATTTATATACCGTGGTAGCTTCAAGTCAGTGTAAATATTTAAAGCCTGTTTTTTATCCCGATTTATTGAAAATTGGTGTTCGCGTGGAAGAGCTCCGTAATAGCGCATTCCGTATGGCTTATATATTGTGGAGTGAAACCCAACAACAAATAGTCGCTACTGGTGAAGCTGTTATGGTATGCGTTGATAAATTAACAGAACGAAAATGCGAAATACCGCAGGAAATAAAACAAAAAATTATTGAGCTAGAAAAATCAGTTGGGCATGACTTAATACATTTATCTTAAATAAATATTAATAAAATATATTTCATTTATAATTGGTAATGTAATTAAAAGGTAATTTTTTTGGTTATTCTGATGAACACGGCTTTCAAACTATTGCTTATTGAATAGATTATAAATAATATTGGTCTTGATTTTATGTTTTTAAATTTTGTCTGTATTATTTTGAATTGTCTGTAAGACTGGAGTATTTATTAATGAAACCGGATATCAGTGAATTATCTGTTGAAGAGTTAAAACGCTTACAAGAAGAAGCAGAAGCTTTAATTGCAAGTAAAAAAGATCAAGCAATCGAAGATGCTTATAATCAAATTATCGAGATTGCTGAAAATGTAGGTTTTAGTGTTGAACAACTTCTTGAGTTCGGTGCTCAAAAACGTAAGAAAACAACTCGTAAATCTGTTGAGCCTCGTTACCGCAACAAAAACAATGCTGAAGAGACTTGGACTGGTCGTGGTAAACAACCACGCTGGTTAGTTGCTGAAATTGAAAAAGGCGCAAAACTTGAAGATTTCTTAATCTAATCAAATTGCCGTTTTTAAAAGCCAAGCAAATTTGCTTGGCTTTTTTATTGATAAAAATATCTCAAAATTTTGCTATAAATATTATTTAAAAAATTGAGTGTTTAAATTGCTCTTTACATGAATTGTTGAGATCAAATGTGCATTTACTTCATTGAGCGCCAAGTTTTCATGATTTTGTCATACGTTCAACTTATAGTCTCAATACCGAAGCCAAGCCCGATTGCTTGGTTTTTTTATATGAAGTGAATTGGCGATGTTGAAAAAGTATGCATAATGTCAGACTAGGGAGCTACTCTCAAAATAAGGACGATAATTTGCATGTTGGTAAGGCTGAATGAAGAAAAAGTCTAAGCAATGGAAGTGGTGGTTTTTTGCCCTCATTGCATTTTTAATTTTTATTATTTTACAGATCCCGGCGACTTGGCTTATTTCTAAATTTTCAAAGAATAATCAAACTCTACACAATGTAAGTGGAAATATCTGGCAAGGCCAAGCAGATTGGCGGCGTGGTACTTTGAGAGGTTCGATTCATTGGAAAACTAGACCTCTTGACCTGTTTTTATTAAGGTTCGCTGCTGATGTAGATATCCATAGTGGTAATACCCAATTAGCTGGGGTAATGGGCTATGGTGTGGGGAAAAAAGTAATTGTAAAGGCTATGAATGGTCAAATTGCGCCTGAAACATTAAAACAAATTGTGAATTGGCAATGGCCTACGAACAGCATTCAACTGAAAGATATTGAGTTTAATTATAAGAAAGAGCAGGGTTTCGCCGCAGTTGATGGTCAATTACATTGGGGTGGCGGTGCTTTAATTTATAATATTGGTGATCGTCAAGACCGTATGAATATGCCTTCTTTAAATGGCCAATTAACGGATCAAAATGGTCAATTACAAGTTGATATACGTGATCAACGCAGTCAAAAAATGGCGAATCTCTTATTAGATGCCAACATGATGCTTGATGTGCAGCTCACCCAAAGATTATTACTTAATATTCCATCTTATGATGGAAAAGCTGGTTTAGATACGTTTGTCATTAGTTCTCGTCAACCCTTAATACAAGGGGGTAACTAATGAAAGTATGGATTGAGAAATTACAGCAATTACAGTGGCAAAAATTAGATCGGTTAAGTGTAGTTGTATTTGCCTTTTTAATTTTATGGTTGTGTTGGAAATTAGCTTCATTATTTTGGTGGGTAATTGCGCCTCCTCAAATGATGCAATTTGATCGGGTCGAGTTAGGATCACAGCAGCCACAAATTCCTAACATTAGTACTTTTTCACTTTTTAATGAACCTTCAGCCAATGCAGCACAGGAAAATGTCAACCTAGAATTACAAGGTGTAATGCTGGGTTATCCGAATCGTTTTTCCTCGGCTGTGATTAAGCTAGATAATACTGCCGACCGATATCGGGTAGGAGAAACAATAGGTTCTACCTCTTATCAGTTGGCAGAAGTTTATTGGGATCACGTGATATTACGTCAAGGTAATGGAAGTACTCGTGAACTCCAATTTAAAGGTTTGCCAAACGGTTTATATCAACCTATGACGCCAGATGCATCACAACCAACTGCTACTGCACCTCAGTCGTCAGCACCTGTTAATACTGCTCAAGAGGCGTTAGGGCAAGCTATTCAGCAAATGCAAGGCAACCGTGAACAATATCTGCGTGACATGGGTGTTAGTGGGAACTCCAGTGAGGGTTTTGAAGTTACAGAACGTACACCCACTGCGCTTCGAAATAAGTTAGGTTTAAGGCCGGGCGATCGGATTGTTTCATTAAACGGTCAAACGGTTGGGCAGGGACAAACGGATGTGCAGTTACTTGAACAGGCTCGACGAGCTGGGCAAGTGAAAATAGAAATAAAACGTGGTGATCAAGTGATGACCATACAACAAAATTTTTAGTGATAACACGTCACCATAAGAGTTAGGAATTATCGCAAGTTATGGCTTTATTGAATCATCAACGTCCACTTTGGGCATTACTTGCAGCAGCCCCATTGATTGCGACAGTGAGCAGCAGTGTCTATGCCCAAACATGGAAGATCAATTTACGTGATGCTGACTTAACTGCATTTATTAATGAAGTGGCAGATATTACGGGTAAAAACTTTGCAGTAGATCCACGAGTACGTGGTAACGTCACAGTTATATCGAATAAGCCTCTGAATAAGAATGAAGTTTACGACCTGTTTCTTGGGGTCTTAAACGTAAATGGAGTGGTGGCAATTCCTTCGGGTAACACCATTAAGCTGGTTCCAGATAGCAATGTTAAAAATTCGGGAATTCCTTACGACTCGCGAAATAAATTGCGTGGTGATCAGATTGTTACCCGCGTCATTTGGCTTGAAAATACCAATCCTAATGATTTAATTCCAGCACTTCGTCCTTTAATGCCACAATTTGCGCATATGGCTGCGATTGCAGGGACTAATGCGCTGATTGTTTCGGACCGTGCAGCAAATATTTACCAACTTGAAAATATTATTCGTAATCTAGATGGTACTGGCCAGAATGATATTGAGGCAATAGGCCTCCAATCGAGCCAAGCGGAAGAAATCATTACTCAACTTGAGGCGATGAGTGCTACGGGAGCATCTAAAGATTTTAACGGTGCACGTATCCGTATTATTGCAGACAACCGAACCAATCGTATTTTAGTTAAGGGCGATCCTGAAACGCGTAAGCGTATTCGCCATATGATTGAAATGCTGGATGTGCCTTCGGCCGACCGTTTAGGTGGTTTAAAAGTTTTTCGATTGAAATATGCAAGTGCAAAAAATTTATCAGAGATTTTGCAAGGCCTTGTAACAGGACAAGCTGTTTCTTCGTCAAATAGTAATAACAGTTCTTCTAATTCATCGAATCCGATCAATAATTTGATGGGTAATAACCAGAATTCTAGTTCAAATACCTCTGGTTCAAATGGTAGCTCAATTTCTACACCATCTATTAATTTAAACGGTAATTCGAACAATAATAATCAGAACAATATCTCTAGCTTTAGCCAAAATGGGGTGAGTATTATTGCGGATAATGCCCAAAACTCTTTAGTGGTTAAGGCAGATCCTCAATTAATGCGCGAAATTGAATCTGCTATTCAGCAGCTTGATGTTCGTCGTCAGCAAGTTCTGATTGAAGCTGCAATTATCGAAGTGTCAGGAGATGATGCGGATCAACTTGGCATTCAATGGGCGCTTGGTGATTTATCTAGTGGGATTGGTTTACTTAGCTTTAGTAATGTAGGTGCTAGTTTATCTTCTATTGCTGCTGGTTATTTATCGGGTGGTTCCGCTGGGGCTGCAGCCGCTATCGCTGGAGGTGCTAATAAAGGTAATGGGGCAACTTTGGCTCTGGGTAATTTTGAGAATTCCCGTAAGGCTTATGGTGCATTAATTCAAGCGCTTAAAACTAATACCAAATCAAATTTGCTTTCGACACCATCCATTGTGACGATGGATAATGAAGAGGCTTATATTGTTGTCGGTCAGAACGTTCCCTTTGTAACAGGATCGGTCACTACAAACAGTACGGGTATCAACCCATACACCACGGTTGAGCGTAAAGATGTCGGTGTGACATTAAAAGTCGTTCCACATATCGGTGAGGGTGGTACAGTTCGTCTGGAAGTAGAGCAAGAAGTCTCTGCTGTTCAAGACAGTCGTGGACAAGCAGCTGACTTAGTAACAAGTAAACGTGCCATTAAAACTGCTGTTTTGGCTGAACATGGGCAGACAGTAGTGCTTGGTGGTTTGGTGTCGGATGACACGTCACTTTCAAGACAAGGTATACCTGGGTTAAGTAGTATTCCCTATGTTGGGCGTTTGTTCCGCTCAGATAATAGAAGCAATGTAAAACGTAACCTTCTTGTTTTTATCCACCCAACAATTGTGGGTGATGCAAATGATGTGCGCCGTTTGTCTCAGCAGCGCTATAGCCAGCTTTATAGCTTGCAATTGGCTATGGATAAAAATGGCAACTTTGCAAAACTGCCTGAGCAAGTTGATGATGTCTACAATCAAAAGATGACACCACCGAGTATTGCCTCTCAGCCAAAAAACTATCAACAGGTTCCATCAGGTGGAAAAACCTCGACGGTAACTACACCTGTAGCGGTGGAGCCGGCAGTGCAAAAGCAAACCTTACAGTTACCTGATCCTGAAGTTAATCGTACTAAAAATACAGTAACAACAACGACACTGCGCCCAAGCACAGCACAGTAGTAGCATGTTATGATTGATAAAAAATGAATAGGACATACGCATGACTTGGAAACTACAAGCAATTACTGGTGAAATTACTGGCCAAGAAATTAATGTTGATCGTGATATGTTAGTAGGGCGTCATCAAGATGCTGATGTGTTGTTACAAGCTGCTGAAATTTCACGTCGCCATGCTGCATTGCTTCTAAAAGATCAAGCGCTATGGGTGCAAGACCTTAATTCTTCTAATGGCACATTTGTAAACGATATTCGTATTGAGCAAGACAAGCAGCTACATGATGGTGATATTGTTCAGTTTGCTAGTTTTAAATTTTCTGTATTGGCTCCTGCGCAGAAAATCACGGAATTACCTAAAATTGAAGCCGAACCTGTAAATACAACATCCTCTCCAGATTTAAGCGATCAAGGAATGCCGAGTCTTGCGGAGCGTGCCGCAGAAGTAGAAGTTCGTCGCGATGGTATGCCGCAGAATATTTCTATTCCAAAACCTGCACCTATTCCAGAGGGTGTGGATATTAATGCACAACAGCAAACACCTATCGCTTTTGATGAACCGGTTTCTCGTGTTGCTGAAGAAAGAGAGCAACAGAAGAATGCCTCAGTTGGTTTAATCACTATTATTATTTTAGTAATTTTAGCGGTATTGGCATGGTTATTCTTTAAATAATCCTTTGCTGCTTTTACAATCAAGGCATGCTAAACGCATGCCTTTTTAATTTTGAGTAGAAAAAAGATGTCTGTTGCACAACTAAGTAAGCGCGATTTAATTTTATTTGATCTAGATGGAACGTTGGTTGATTCTGCTGCTGATTTGTATCGGTCTATGAATTTAAGTTTAGAGGCGCTAAGTTGGCCATTGGTAACAGAAGTCCAAATACGAGAATGGGTGGGTAAGGGAGCTTCAAAACTCTGTGAAAGTGTTCTACTCCATATTTTTGGAAAATTAGATCCTGAACAACATAAAGTCTTATTAGAAAAATTTATTGATATATATAGTGTAGAACTCTGTGTAAATACTCAAATTTATCCTGGTGTAACCGAGTTTTTAAAACATTGTAAAACTTTGAACATACAAATGGCATGCGTTACCAATAAGCCTGTACAACTTGCCCAAGGTTTGCTTGATGCTTTACAGCTTTCTTCATATTTTCAAGTCGTACTTGGTGGGGATAGCTTACCTGAGAGAAAGCCTCATCCATTGCCATTATTGCATTGCATGCAAAGCCTAAAAATATCTGCTTCACAATCATTAATGATTGGCGATTCAAGTAATGATATTGAGGCTGCGCGTCGTGCTGGAATTGATTGTATTGTGGTTAGCTATGGCTATAATCATGGAGAAAATATCTATGATTGCCAACCTCAGCAAGTTGTTGATAGTCTTGCTGAGTTAATTATCTAATGAATGAAATGGAGATCAGAATGAATAAGCGTATGGTTTTTCGATGGCGTGTCTAAACCGAATCTAGAAAAACACACTTTTAAATCGAAACCATATTAGAGAAAATTCATGACAACATTAGCGCAATTCGAGCAACTTAAGGCTGCTGGTTACAACACAATTCCAGTCTATCGCCAACGCTTAGCAGACACAGAAACACCTTTATCTGTTTTCGCTCGTTTTAAAGACCACACGCAAGCTTATTTATTTGAGTCAGTCGAAGGTGGCGAAAATTGGGCACGCTACTCTATGATTGGTTTAGGAGAGTCGACGGTTTTCTCATGTAATGCAGGTGTTCTGTCTATACAACATGCTGATGGCTCAATTACACAACAAGATTGCCAAGATCCATTTCAATATATTCGGGAATTTCAGAAGCAATTTAAAGTGCCATCTGCTGAGCTTTTGCCAAACTTACCGAGTTTTACGGGCGGATTAGTGGGTTATTTGGGCTATGATGCTGTTCGTTACATAGAACCACGTTTAAAGAATGTTCCTACAGCTGACCCAATTACATTGCCGGATTTGTGGTTGATGCTCTCAAAGACAGTCATTGTATTTGATAACCTTAAAGATACTTTATTTTTAATTGTTCATGCGGATACAGAGCAGAGTAATGCTTATGAAGACGCTCAGCAAAAATTAGATCAATTAGAGCAATTGTTAGCTACACCAGTAAGTCTGCAAGCTAAGCCACATACACCTCCACATTTTGAATCAATTACTGGTAAAGCAAAATTCTTAGAAACAGTCGAAAAAGTTAAAGAATATATACGTGCTGGTGATGTGATGCAGGTTGTTCCGGGGCAGCGTATGGTTTCTGATTTCGATGGAGAGGCTTTACAAGTTTATCGTGCTTTACGTCATTTGAACCCATCACCTTATTTATTTCTGGTACAAGGGCAAACGATTACAGATAAAAAGCCATTCCATATTGTAGGGTCATCGCCAGAAATTCTTTCTCGTTTAGAAAATGGTATTGCGACAGTGCGTCCTCTTGCAGGTACCAGACCACGTGGAAAAACTAAAGAAGAAGATCTTGCTTTAGAAAAAGATTTGCTTTCTGATGAAAAAGAAATCGCTGAGCATTTAATGCTGATTGACCTTGGTCGAAATGACGTTGGGCGAGTTTCTAAAATTGGCAAGGTGCAAGTGACAGATCAAATGGTGATTGAGCGCTATTCACATGTCATGCACATTGTCTCAAATGTACAAGGCGAAGTTCGTGATGATATCGATGCGCTAGATGTATTTAAAGCAACTTTCCCAGCCGGTACTTTATCGGGTGCACCAAAAATTCGTGCAATGGAAATTATTGATGAAGTCGAGCCTGTGAAAAGAGGTGTGTTTGGCGGGGCAGTAGGATATTTGGGATGGCACGGCGAAATGGATATGTCGATTGCAATCCGTACTTGTGTTATTCGAGATAAAAAGGTCTATGTACAGGCTGGAGCAGGGCTAGTTGCAGACTCAAATCCTGAATCTGAATGGAATGAAACGCAAATAAAAGCTCGCGCAGTGATCAAAGCGGTTGAATTATCATCAAACGGATTGATTTTATGAGTTTTTAGCGGTTTTTTTTAAAAAACCGCTTGCATCGTTTGGAAGTTTTGCTAAACTGCACACCGTTCCGATACGAAACGTACGAAACACTAAGAAGAGCCGGCATAGCTCAGTTGGTAGAGCAACTGACTTGTAATCAGTAGGTCCACAGTTCGAATCCGTGTGCCGGCACCATCTTAAAGGTGTGTAGTTGTGAAGTAAAGAACAACACTGAAATAAGTGTGATATGGTGAGATTCCCGAGCGGTCAAAGGGGGCGGACTGTAACTCCGCTACGAAAGTTTCGAAGGTTCGAATCCTTCTCTCACCACCATTAACTTCGATTGAAGTGGTATATATACCAACACAGTGCGGGAGTAGCTCAGTTGGTAGAGCGGCAGCCTTCCAAGCTGCATGTCGCGAGTTCGATCCTCGTCTCCCGCTCCATCGAAGGATAATCGCTCTTATAGCTCAGTGGTAGAGCACTCCCTTGGTAAGGGAGAGGTCTCGAGTTCAAATCTCGATAAGAGCTCCAGATACAGTTTAGTAGATTTTCTACAAAGATTTAAAAAGCAGGCTTATTAGTCTGCTTTTCAAGTATTGGGTGTTTGATTTTTTAGGCGATATGTCGATGCTGAGTTTTTGCTCAGAATTGTGTTCGACGTAAACGAGGACTATAAACATGGCTAAGGCTAAGTTTGAACGTAATAAGCCACACGTAAACGTGGGCACAATCGGTCACGTTGACCATGGTAAAACAACTTTAACTGC
>NZ_JAHPVG010000011.1:0-92191 GCF_025514755.1 Acinetobacter sp. WU_MDCI_Abxc222 | reverse complement strand
ACCAACACCAACACCAACACCAACACCAACACCAACACCAACACCAACACCAACAAGTGTAGCGGATCGCTTTGTTGGAAGTTGGTTAGCAGGCAAAGGAGGTTGTATTAACGGCTCTGCTCTAAAAATGAACGTCATTAAGGTTTCTGATAACAGCGTTCGATTTGCCAGTGAAACAGTACGTTATGAGAATGAATCGAACTGTACAGGTAACATTGTTGCAAGTTACCGCCAAGCTGAAGATTTTAGTCTGGTTTCAAATATTGGAGCACCTCAGACAGTACAAACCTCAAGCTATAACAAAGTAGATTGGCAGCTTGTAGTAGCAGGAAAGCTAACGCAGAAACAGCCAGCTATTCTAGGGTTTAAAAATGCAAACCAATTCTGTCTAGTTCCTACAGATGAACCAAATGCGATACATAATTATTTGCAGCAAGCAAACTTTGATCTCACAAATACCTGCTTCACAAAAACAACTCCACCAGCAAGCATGCAAAAGCCAAGTCAAGTATTGGCAACAGCAAGTTTTAGACTAGGAGATAATAAGGAATCTTGGGCAGACGTATTAAGTCAACTTAATGACCAAGGACGTCAAGGCTACGCTCTTCTCACCCCATCTGTAAGATTAGATAATCCGGATGGAAGCTTTGCGCTGTATAAAAATTTATATGTTAAAAACAATAAATCTACTGATACATACACCTATAAAACAGTTGATGTTAAAACTAATTCAGTAGCAAACCGTTATTTACTATGGGTGAATGAGTTAAATAAACAAGGTAGCTTAGGCTATATATATAAGCTTTCATTTGGTGAGGTTACATCTGATACAGATAAATATTTATTTGTGAAAAATGATAAGAAACCTGCAACCTATTCGTATTCTAATCGCTTCTTAACCAACACTTCTCGCACAAGTATTCTAAATGCCTTCAATGAACTTGGTGCACAAGGTTGTAAGCTAATTTACGCAAACTCAGAATTCACTAATAATGGCACAACGAATGGAACCTTCTATGTACCTACTTGCGTAAATAGCAGTACCCATAACGGAACCTATGCATATCGTTATTTTGAAGTTCCACAACATATTCCTTTCAACAAGGATGATGCAATTAAACTTGAAAAACTTCTTAAAGAACAAGCGGCTGAAGGTTATAGGTTAGTCGACGCGAACAATAACCTAGGCTTCTTTAATATTGATGGTTATCTATTTGAGCGCGACAGTGAAAATACAGGACCTATTGAATATAAAGTATTTATTGAAGATGCTGCATCCGAAACAGATGAGCCTTATATCTTTGAAAATCGGATTCAAGACCAAGGTACATTAGGCTGGTTCTTTGCAGTTCGACTTGGATCGGTCTATACCAACTCACCAACAAATTATGATTTAGCAAGTGGTGTTGTTTTCCCTAAATAAGACATCTAAAAACAAATAAGGCCACAACTGTGGCCTTATTTTTATTTAAAAACTATTAACTTATCCTAAGTCTTTAAAACCCTGCTGACGCCATGCTTCATAAACAATCACAGCCGTTGCATTAGATAAATTTAAACTTCTTGAGTTTTCAGTCATTGGCAAACGAATCCACTGTTCTTGTGGAAACATCAAGCGAACATGCTCAGGCAAACCGCGTGTTTCCGGCCCCATCAGTAAAGCTACAGGTCGATTCAAATCAACTGTATGCGGAGTTGCAGAACCTTTAGTGGTGAGTGGAAAAACATGCTCAACCCCTTTAGCTTTCAAGTCGGCAAGGCAAAGTTCTATGTTGTCCCAAATTTGCATACGTGCCCATTCATGATAATCAAGACCTGCTCGTTTGAGCTTTTTATCATCCAATTCAAAACCTAAAGGTTTGACTAAATGTAACTGTGCACCAGTATTAGCACATAAACGAATGATATTGCCTGTATTGGCAGGAATTTCAGGCTCGTATAGGACAACATGAATCACAAATTTTCTCGACTTTAATAACCAGCAATAAACTCAAATGAACTTATTGCCATTTTAACTGTTCACGTAAATTCACCACTTCACCAATAATGGTTAAAGTCGGTGCTACGATATGATGTTCAGACACTTTTGTTGCGATATCAGCTAATGTTCCAACTACAACTTTCTGGTCTGGTGTGGTTCCCTTAGAGATTAAAGCTACCGGCATATCAGCACGTTGACCATGAGCAATAAGTTGCTCACAAATGCGTTCTAAACCAACTAGCCCCATATATAAAACCAAAGTTTGATTTTCATAAACCAACTCATTCCAAGGAAGTTCAGGTGAACCTTCCTTTAAATGCCCAGTCAAGAAACGAACACTTTGTGCATAATCACGATGTGTTAATGGGATACCCGCATAAGCTGAACAGCCTGATGCTGCTGTTATACCTGGTACAACTTGGAAAGTGACATTCGCCTCAACGAGCTCTTGAATCTCTTCACCACCACGTCCAAAGATAAATGGATCACCACCCTTTAAACGACAAACACGCTTTCCTTTTTGAGCATATTCAACTAGTAAAGCATTAATACCATCTTGGGGAACGGAGTGATTTGAACGGGCTTTACCGACATAAATTTTAGTCGCATCACGACGGCAAAGCTCTAAAATGGGTGCAGAAACAAGACGATCATAAATCACAACATCAGCTTGCTGCATAAGACGTAATGCTTTTAGTGTCAGTAACTCTGGATCACCCGGTCCAGCGCCTACCAAATAAACTTCACCTTTAGGTGCAGTCCATTCTGTTAAGGCTTGCTGAATCAAACCATTTGCAACTTCTAAATTGTCATTGAAAACTTGTTCTTTCAATGGGCTAGCATAGAGGTTTTCCCAAAAAATCCGACGCTCATCTGGATTGGGAATTTTTTCTTTTACCTGCTTACGCCACTGACCAGAAAACTCAGCCAACTTACCCATGCCATGCGGCACAATTGTTTCTATTTGAGTACGAAGTTGTCTTGATAAAACTGGTGATGCACCATTTGAAGCGACAGAAATAATTAACGGAGAACGATCAATAATAGCTGGAACCATAAAGCGGCAATGTGGAATATCATCAACACTATTGACCAATAAATTACGCGCTTCACATTGTTCAAAAACAGCTTTATTCACTTGTGCATCATTAGTTGCAGCAATCACTAATCGATATGGTGTATTTAATATTTTTTCAGCAAAGGACTCGGCAAAATACTCTCCGCCTGTCGTTTTGACTAACTGTAAAAGCTGCTCTTCAATTGCAGGAGCAATAATATCGATTACTGCTCCCGCTTTGGCTAAAAGGTTTGCTTTGCGCAATGCAATATGCCCACCACCTACAATCAGACAATGTTGCTGTTGCAACTTTAAAGAGATTGGAAAAATATCCACCTTAAACCTCTGCATTAATCATCTGATTTGGGTTAAGCAAAAACCGTGCACAATTTAGATGCAAAGCTTAGTCAATAAACGTTGCACCACCCATATATGGGCGTAATACTTCTGGAATCTCGATAGAACCGTCTTCACGTTGGTAATTTTCCATTACAGCAAGCAAAGTACGTCCAACTGCCAGACCAGAACCATTTAGTGTGTGCACCAATTCGGTCTTCTTTTGATCCATTCTGTAGCGTGCTTTCATGCGGCGTGCCTGAAAATCACCCATATTAGAGCAACTAGAGATTTCACGATAAGTATTTTGGCTTGGAACCCAAACTTCTAAGTCGTAAGTCTTAGTTGCACCAAAGCCCATGTCACCACCACAAAGCAAAATCTTGCGGTATGGCAAACCTAGTGCCTGCAAAATGCCCTCAGCATGTGCAGTAAGCTCTTCAAGTGCTTGCATAGATGTTTCAGGTTTAACGATTTGCACCATCTCAACTTTATCAAATTGATGCTGACGAATTAAACCACGGGTATCACGACCATAAGAACCAGCTTCACTACGGAAACATGGCGTATGCGCTGCATATTTTAAAGGCAAACGTTCGGTATCAATAATCTCATCGCGAACGAAGTTAGTAACTGGAACTTCTGCTGTAGGGATGAGGTAATATTCTTTTTCACCTTGAAGTTTGAATAAATCTTCTTCAAATTTTGGCAACTGACCAGTACCACGAAGTGAATCAGCATTGACCAAATAAGGCACGTAAGCTTCTGTATAGCCATTCTTTAAAGTATGGGTATCAAGCATGAACTGTGTTAATGCACGTTGTAGGCGTGCTAAAGAACCTTTCAATACGCTAAAACGTGAACCAGTCAATTTAGTAGCGGTTTCAAACTCTAAACCACCCATCCACTCACCTAAATCAGTATGATCTTTGATTTCAAAATCAAACTGACGAGGCGTACCCCATTTTGAGATTTCAACGTTATCATCTTCATCTTTACCAGCAGGAACAGACTCATCTGGTAAGTTAGGAATACTCAGCGCTTTTTGTTCAATCTCGTTTTGTAACTCTGACAAAGCAACTTCAGCAGCTTTGATTTCGTCGCCAATGGCTTGCATACGCGCCATGATTTCAGAAGCATCACCACCGGATTTTTTAATCTGACCCACTTGTTTTGCACCGGCATTACGTTCTGCCTGCAATTTTTCAGTTTTTGATTGCAAATCTTTACGGCGAGTTTCTAAAGAAGCCCATTCTTGAACATCTAATTGAACACCGCGTTTTGCCAAAGCCGCATTAACGGCTTCAATATTATTTCTGAGTAACTTAGGGTCGATCATAATCAATCATAATATGGGTAAAAAACTGGCTATAGTGTAAGGCCTTAACACTAAAAAATATAGTGATCATCTTCATAACGAATAGCTTTCACACAATTGTTAGAATAGATCACCAGTTTTACAAGTTATAGTTTGGCACACTTGGTAAGTACTCAGGTTTAATGAACTTATTCGCCTCAAAATACGGCAGCGTTAATTCAGACATTCCCTCTGCATATGAAGCTAGCTCATAAATTGGATAGACAAATACAATGCCATTAGCACCATAGTAAAAATTATCGCTTAGCTGAAGTTTTTCACGGCTAATATTATGTGCTTGAAGCCAATTTGTATTTGCTTCAAAAAGTGCATCAACCAACTGTTTTTCAACATCTGGCTTTATAAGCTCTTCAACAGTAATGTGCTTTTTATTTAACAAATCAAAATTTACAAATTCTTGATGAGACATGCCGTGTGCAGCACCAGCTGAGTATGAATAAGTCTGTAATGCAAAGGTGGCAAGATTATAGTTTTGCCCTAAATAGCGAACATAAATTGCACTTTGACTTGAATTTGGTTCACCTTCAGGTACTTCAACTGGTTGATCGGCTAAATTTGCAAAAGCATTCGGATCTGCTTTCTTTATACGATTGGTGAAGTAATCATTAATCCATTTTTGATTGGTCTGTACTGTTTGAAAATCATACTCAGTACAACCATCTTCTAAGCAAACTTTTGATTTTGGCAATTTTACTGGGATTACTTTTGCTTGAATTACAGGAACACCAGCCTCTTTCGTTTCTTTAACTTTTGCAGTCGAAGCAGCCTGCTCTTCTTTGGCTGCCGACTTTGGTTGACAACCAGTTACCATTGCCATTGCAGCCATTAATGGAAGAATAAAAATAATTTTCTTATCGTAAAGTCGCATAATAATCCCCATGAATTTACCTCTAACACTATACAAAGCGTAAGAATAAGACGGGGTTAAAAAATGTATCTGCCTCTCTTATATAAAAAAAAGCTACCTTTTACGGTAGCTTTTTTGAAGAGGCTTTAATTATTGGTCAATAACATCTGTACCTTTTGGCGGTGTAAAGTTAAAGACTGATGCCGGAATTGAAGCATTTACTTTAACGTTCTTAAAGCGTACATAGGTGGTTTGACCTAATGAGTCTTGTAATACCATAAGTGTAGGCGCTTTATTTGCTCCGAAGCTAATCGTTAAGCTTTGGAACGCCCCATCTTCTTTTTTAGGGAATAATGTGAAATAGAGTTTAGATTTATCGGGTTGTGTTACACGATAAGACTTCATGATTTGATTGGTATTACCAGAGAGTAATAATGCTGGTGTATCTGCAACCTGATCATCTAAGCTTTGGCGGACAGCTTGTTGTAAATCCGGATCATAGATCCAAACTGTTTTTCCGCTCGTTACGATAGTTTGTTTAGCAGGACTTACTGTTTCCCAATAAAATTTCCCCGGACGCTCAACTTTCATTGAGCCTTTAAATGTCTGGTTCATATGCTGTGCACTTAAACTCTTTTTCTGTGCCACAGTTTTTGTATTGGCTTTAGTTGTTTGTTCAAAGTCGGCAGTCAAACGCTGTAAACCTGATAACTGATTAACCAGGTTCCCAATTGCCTGTTGCTCCGGTGCTGCTACAGGCGCAGCAAACACTGTAGTACTCATTACAGGAGCAAGCACTGACGCGCTAAGTGTAATAGCACACATAGTTTTACGAAGCATATTCATGTCATCACCTTTTTAGTTGCTGTAAGACAACTTACTCTCTTTCAAAGTTATGAAACTGAGTAAGCTCTTAATTCAAGACTCATATTAACCGACAAACTCTGTGCTAATCATTGAGAAAATAAGATATTTTGTTATGTTATTCATGTTGTTTGTAGAATTTCATTCATCATGATGAAGATGAATAAAAATAAAGGCCATAAAAAAAGCCCACAAAATGTGGGCTTTTTTCGAGCTAAAACTTATACAGTTTCAACTTTTACGTAGCGACGGCCAAATTGACCTTTCACTTCGAATTTTACTACGCCGTCAGCAGTAGCAAATAAAGTATGGTCACGGCCCATACCAACATTTGCACCAGCGTGGAACTCTGTACCACGTTGACGAACGATGATGTTACCAGCAGTTACAGCTTGACCGCCGTAAACTTTAACACCTAACATTTTTGGGTTTGAATCACGACCGTTCTTCGTCGATCCACCGGCTTTTTTAGTTGCCATGTCTCTTACTCCTCGTGATTAGCCTGAAATACCAGTAATTTTCAACTCAGTGAACCATTGACGGTGACCTTGTTGTTTACGGTAGTGTTTACGACGACGCATTTTGATGATGCGGATTTTGTCGTGACGACCATGACCAATCACTTCTGCAGTTACTTTAGCGCCAGCTACAACTGGAGCACCGATTTGAATGTTGTCACCGTTTACAACCATTAATACATCATCAAATGTAATAGTCGCACCAGATTCAGCTTTCAATAATTCAACTTTAAGGGTTTCACCCTCAACTACACGGTGCTGTTTACCACCGCTTTGGATTACTGCGTACATAATGTACTCCAATCAGCCCGTGTCGTCGTGTCGATAAAGGGATATATCGATCTTAAAACGATCGCCACTGGGGTTATACAAGGCGACAGATTTTAAGTGAAATTTGATCAAACGACAAGTATTTTCTATCTATCAGTAAAGCATGATCCCCTATTCTTACAAAATCAAACAGCTTGGACTGGAATTTAGCAGTTTTCATTGATTCTGAATGAAAATTAAAATACAGTTCCAAACACAAATTGCGTCAAGAACAAGTTGTATTAATGCTGATGTCATTAAATTTATTGTTTTGCCGAAAACATCGTATTTTGCTTAAATAAAGAACAAAAAACGCTTAAAAACAATAGAAATGATTAATATCAGCCACTTGTTAACCTGTGCAACACATCTTTAATTGATACACTAACGCCACTTATCTACCAATACGGGGTTTTTCTTCATATGGTCATCGATTTCAAGCAAGACATTCTTGCGCCTGTTGCTTCAGACTTCGCTGCGATGGATCACTTGATTAATGAAGGAATTAGCTCAAAAGTCGGTTTAGTCATGTCTGTCAGCAAACACGTCGTTGAAGCTGGCGGAAAGCGTATGCGTCCAATCATGTGTTTGCTTGCAGCACGTGCTTGTGGTTTAGATAACATGGCAAATGCACAGCGTTTAGCTGCAATCATTGAAATGTTACATACCGCGACACTGGTCCATGATGATGTGGTAGATGAATCTGGGCTTCGTCGTGGTCGCCCTACAGCAAATGCGACATGGAACAATCAGACGGCTGTTTTAGTCGGAGACTTCTTGATTGCTCGTGCTTTCGATTTATTGGTCGATTTAAACAACATGACTTTATTGAAAGACTTTTCAACAGGTACATGTGAAATTGCTGAAGGTGAAGTATTACAACTTCAATCACAGCATCAACCAGATACAACTGAAGAAACTTATTTAAAAATTATTCATGGTAAAACGTCTCGCCTGTTTGAGCTGGCTACAGAAGGTGCTGCTATTTTGGCGGGGCAAGAAGCGTATCGTGAGCCATTAAGATTGTTTGCCGGTCATTTTGGTAATGCATTCCAAATTATTGATGATATTTTAGACTACACCTCTGATGCTGAAACATTAGGTAAAAATATTGGTGATGATTTAATGGAAGGTAAGCCAACTTTACCGTTAATTTCTGCATTAGCACGCTCAACAGGTGAAGAGCATGCGATTATTCGTCGCAGTATCGCAACCGGTGGAGTAGACCAACTATCTCAGGTCATCGAAATTGTACAGAAGTCTGGTGCTTTAGATTATTGCAACCAACGTGCCCAAGAAGAAACAGAAGCAGCACTGCAAGCTTTATCAAACCTACCCGATACACCGTATCGTCAGGCTTTGATTAACTTAACTCAGCTTGCGTTACATCGAATACAATAGATATTATTTTGCCTATGCATATAAATTTTTCAGATCTTTTTTTAAAAATAGAGAAGCAGCTTGAGGATCCTCAAGCTGTCATTGATGAAAATCTACTGATTGAACTCGTCAATGTCATCCGACCATCCAACCCACAAGATACGGATGAAATTAAGAAAAAAATACAGGCTTTTATTGAAAGTCTTTTGCGCACACCTACAGCTCCCTTCTTACTACAAACTTTTTTATTACGTTTAATTAATCGCTATAAGCAAGTTAGTTTATATGCTGATAGTGGAATTTTGTCTTTAGATGGTTTCTGGAACCAGCTTGGGCAAAGACTCGGAGCACATTTTTTACCGCTAATTGAAGACTCAAGCCAACTCAAAATATTAATTGGTAAAATTTTCTATTTAGAAAGTGACAAAATTTGGCTCAATAATATTGATGATGAAGATTGGGCAAATTTATTTAGTCTTATTGGGCAAAGCCAAAGTAATGTCGATGAGAAGTTAGTCATTCAAAGTGAAATGATTAAAGCCATTACAGTCCTATCTTATCGAATTAGTGGAATTGGTCTTTATCCCGAATTTATTAACGCACAACCAGAATTAACAGAATATGAGTCGCCATTTTTAGTTCAGAACCGTGAAATTATTGAGTTTATTGAAAAGTATAAAAAACAAGAAATTTCTGAACATGAAATTGCAGTTATTTCCCCGCCCGATGCATCACAAGCATTTGTTATGTTGGAACAATGCCGAGATGTGGTTTTAAAGATTCGCCGTGCGACCAAAAGAATTGGTGTCAGCTTAAGTTTGACTTACTTACTATCATTACTTGAGCAATGTCTTGATCGAATTGAGTTATTACTTTATCTGGTCGTAGATAACACTAAAGGAAAATATGTTTCTTTAGGACATCTTATTTCCGATTTAACCAAAGCACATTACAGCGAAAAAAGTGTTCGCTCATTACTCAGTACGACCAGTGAACTCATTGCTTTTCAGGTAACAGAAAATGCTAGCCGAACAGGTGAACATTACGTAAGTACAGATACCAAAGGCTTCTGGGGAATGTATAAAGCTGCCGCTGGTGCAGGTGTTATTATTGCCTTTATGGCATCTTTAAAAATTCTTGCTGCAAGAATGACAATGGCCCCACTCATGCAAGCTTTTACTTTCAGTATGAATTATTCTCTAGGTTTCATTCTGATTCATGTTCTGCATTTTACAGTTGCGACTAAGCAGCCCGCTATGACGGCGGCGGCTCTTGCTGCAACAGTACAGCAACGTAAAGGCTCTAAAACGGCTCAAATTGCGGAGTTAGCGGCGCTTATTATTAATATTATCCGAACGCAATTTATTGCTATTTTGGGTAATATTTCAATTGCGATTCCTACTGCTGCACTAATTACTTTTGCTTGGCAGTTTTACCTTGATGAACCATTATTAACCCATACTAAAGCAACTTACCTCCTACACAGCCTAAATCCCTTTACTTCACTAGCAGTTCCACATGCGGCAATTGCTGGAGTATGTCTGTTTTTGTCAGGTCTCATTGCAGGATACTTTGACAACATGGCTGTTTACCGAAAAGTCGGCCCGCGTCTAAGAGCACATCGCCGGTTAGCTAGCTGGTTTGGACAAGATCGCCTTAACCGTTTTGCTGAATATATTGAACGTAATTTAGGTGCGTTAGCCGGTAACTTCTTATTCGGTATTATGTTAGGAAGTATGGGAACCATAGGCTTCATCCTAGGTCTACCTTTAGATATTCGTCATATTGCCTTTGCATCAGCTAACTTTATTCAAGGTTTAATGACTATTAACGGCAGCCCAGATATCGGTCTGATTATTGTGTCGTTTCTCGGTGTGCTATGTATTGGTCTCACCAACTTATTTGTGAGTTTTACATTAACGATTATTGTAGCACTACGGGCCCGTCGAGTTCGCTTTGAACAATGGAAACCTTTAGCCAAATTGGTCATGACTCATTTTCTAACTCGCCCAAGCGATTTTTTCTGGCCACCTAAACAACCATTAGAACTTGAAGAAAATACACCGACAAATCACGGGAAAAAATCGGATCACCAATAATTTGCTTTGTACACAGAATGTGAGTTTCGTCAATTTTGTTGTGATTGTTTTTCCAAATGTTAAAAAATTTTCAAAATGAATTTACGATGATCTATCAGGCTTGAAAAAAAGTGTACTGGCAAGTACACTTTTAACGGCTTTCAGTAGTGGACACTGCTTGAATAAGCAAAGGTATATACATGCCCTATATATTGCTTTTTATTGGTTGTATTTTTTTAGGATTAGGTATTCTTGGTCTTTTTGTGCCAAGACTTCAATCTTTGGATCTTCTCACCGTTCAAATATTGAGTGAAAATCGTTCAGATTATCTTAACTCTATTGCAATCTTTTTAGCACGTATAGGCGGTATGCCTTTTGTATGTTTTTTATCCTTTCTGGTATGTCTATATCAAGCATGGTATAAAAAATATATTACTGTTATTTTCATTAGCGTGGGTGTTCTTGGCAGTATCATCACGGGTTGGCTGCTCAAGTGGTGTGTTGACCGTCCAAGACCTCCACTGGCGTATCATATTGTCGAAAGTTATGGTGCATCGTTCCCAAGTGCACATAGTGTTTATGCATCAACACTGGCTTGTATGGCAATGATAATGTTATGCCATAAGCCCAACACTAACTCTCCTTATATCATTTTGATTTCCTGTCTTTGGTTTATCTGTATGGGGCTTTCAAGAATATATGCTGGAGTTCATTTTCCAACAGATGTACTCGCCGGTTGGGGCATAGGTTTTATTTGGATTGCACTGCTTTGGCTCTGGTTATTACAAACACAAAGTAGGTTAAGTAGAAAACAAATATATTTTTAGATTTTATCTAAACGAGGTGGAACAATGATGTCGGCTAAGCTTTGGGCTCCTGCCCTTACTGCTTGCGCATTAGCAACAAGTATCGCACTTGTTGGTTGTAGCAAAGGCTCCGATGAGAAACAGCAAGCTGCTGCTGCTCAGAAAATGCCGCCTGCAGAAGTAGGTGTTATTGTTGCTCAACCACAAAGTGTTGAACAAAGCGTTGAACTTTCCGGCCGTACTTCAGCATATCAAATTTCTGAAGTTCGTCCTCAAACAAGTGGTGTGATTTTAAAGCGCTTGTTTGCTGAAGGAAGTTACGTTCGTGAAGGACAAGCTCTTTATGAGCTCGATTCTCGAACTAACCGTGCAACGCTTGAAAATGCAAAGGCTACCCTTTTACAACAACAGGCAAATCTAGCTTCACTACGTACTAAGTTAAACCGTTATAAACAGCTTGTTTCGAGTAATGCTGTATCTAAACAAGAATATGACGACTTACTTGGTCAGGTTAATGTTGCCGAAGCACAAGTTTCTGCAGCAAAAGCTCAAGTAACGAATGCAAATGTTGATCTTGGCTACTCTACAATTCGCTCACCAATTTCTGGTCAGTCTGGACGTTCTTCTGTAACAGCTGGTGCTTTAGTCACTGCAAACCAAACTGATCCTTTAGTGACGATTCAACAGTTAGATCCAATCTATGTTGACATTAACCAGTCTAGTGCCGAGTTATTACGTTTACGTCAACAACTTAGCAAAGGTAGTTTAAACAATAGTAACAACACGAAAGTAAAACTGAAGCTCGAAGACGGTTCAACTTACCCAATCGAAGGACAACTTGCTTTCTCTGATGCTTCCGTGAATCAGGATACAGGAACGATTACTCTACGTGCCGTATTCTCGAATCCGAATCATCTGTTACTTCCAGGCATGTATACCACTGCACAGATTGTTCAAGGTGTAGTTCCTAATGCTTACCTGATTCCTCAAGCTGCAATTACACGTTTACCTACAGGTCAAGCTGTAGCAATGCTTGTTAATGCCAAAGGTGCTGTTGAGAGTCGTCCTGTTGAAACCTCTGGTGTTCAAGGACAAAACTGGATTGTGACTAACGGTCTTAAAGCTGGTGATAAAGTGATTGTTGATGGTGTTGCCAAAGTGAAAGAAGGGCAAGAAGTTTCAGCAAAACCTTACCAAGCTCAACCAGCGAATCCACAAGGTGCAGCTCCAAATGCGACAAAACCGGCTCAATCAGGTAAACCTCAAGCAGAACAGAAAGCATCTAATGCATAAGGGGTAGATTGAATGGCACAATTTTTTATTCATCGCCCCATTTTTGCGTGGGTGATTGCATTAGTCATTATGTTGGCGGGTATTCTCACGCTAACAAAAATGCCTATTGCACAGTATCCAACGATTGCACCACCGACAGTTACAATTGCTGCAACTTACCCTGGTGCATCGGCTGAGACTGTTGAAAACACTGTAACCCAGATCATTGAACAACAAATGAATGGTCTAGATGGTTTACGTTATATCTCTTCTAACAGTGCTGGTAACGGTCAGGCCTCTATTGAATTAAACTTTCAACAAGGTATTGATCCAGATATTGCACAGGTTCAGGTTCAAAACAAACTGCAATCTGCAACTGCACTTTTACCTGAAGATGTACAACGTCAAGGTGTAACAGTAACTAAATCTGGTGCAAGCTTCTTGCAAGTTATTGCATTTTACTCGCCAGATAACAGCCTTTCTGACTCAGACATTAAAGACTATGTAAACTCATCAATTAAAGAACCACTGAGCCGTGTTGCTGGTGTGGGTGAGGTAACAGTCTTTGGTGGTTCATACGCGATGCGTATTTGGCTTGATCCAGCTAAGTTAACCAGTTATCAGCTTACTCCTAGTGATATTGCGACAGCTTTACAAGCGCAAAACTCACAAGTTGCTGTAGGTCAGTTAGGTGGTGCACCAGCGGTACAAGGTCAAGTGCTTAACGCAACAGTGAATGCTCAAAGTTTGTTGCAAACACCTGAACAGTTTAAAAATATCTTCTTAAAGAACACAGCATCTGGTGCTGAGGTTCGTTTAAAAGATGTTGCACGTGTAGAGTTAGGTTCTGATAACTACCAGTTCGATTCGAAGTTTAATGGTAAACCTGCTGGTGGTCTTGCAATTAAAATTGCAACTGGTGCCAACGCACTTGATACAGCAGAAGCAGTTGAGCAACGTTTATCTGAACTACGCAAGAACTATCCAGCGGGTCTTGAAGACAAACTGGCTTATGACACGACCCCATTTATTCGTCTTTCAATTGAAAGTGTCGTACACACATTAATTGAAGCAGTAATTTTGGTATTCATTGTCATGTTCTTGTTCTTGCAGAACTGGCGTGCAACGATTATTCCAACACTTGCTGTACCTGTTGTTGTATTGGGTACATTCGCTGTTATTAATATCTTTGGCTTTTCAATTAACACCTTAACCATGTTCGCCATGGTATTGGCAATTGGTCTTTTGGTCGATGACGCCATCGTTGTAGTCGAAAACGTCGAACGTGTTATGAGTGAGGAGCATACCGATCCGGTCACGGCGACGTCACGATCAATGCAACAGATTTCTGGCGCGTTAATTGGTATCACGAGCGTATTAACAGCTGTATTCGTACCAATGGCATTCTTTGGTGGTACCACTGGTGTAATTTACCGTCAATTCTCGATTACCCTTGTAACAGCAATGGTTCTATCGTTAATTGTTGCATTAACATTTACACCAGCACTTTGTGCGACCATTTTAAAACAGCATGATCCTAACAAAGCACCAAGCAATAATATTTTTGCTCGTTTCTTTAGAGGCTTTAACAATGGTTTTGACCGTATGTCGCATAGCTACCAAAATGGTGTTAGCCGCATGCTTAAGGGCAAAATCTTCTCTGGCGTACTTTACGCTGTAGTTATTGCTTTACTAGTGTTCTTGTTCCAGAAACTCCCATCTTCATTCTTACCAGAAGAAGATCAGGGTGTGGTAATGACCCTTGTTCAATTACCACCAAATGCAACGCTTGACCGTACAGGTAAAGTGATTGACACCATGACAAACTTCTTCATGAATGAAAAAGATACTGTGCAATCTATTTTCACGGTTTCAGGTTTCTCATTCACAGGTGTTGGTCAAAATGCTGGTATTGGCTTCGTTAAATTGAAAGACTGGAGTGAACGTACTTCACCAGAATCTCAAATTGGCGCCTTGATTCAGCGTGGTATGGCATTGAATATGATCGTTAAAGATGCATCATACATCATGCCATTACAGCTTCCTGCAATGCCTGAACTTGGTGTAACAGCCGGTTTTAACTTGCAGCTTAAAGATTCAAGTGGTCAAGGTCATGAGAAACTTATTGCCGCACGTAATGCAATTTTAGGTTTGGCTTCACAAGATAAACGTCTTGTAGGGGTACGTCCTAATGGACAAGAAGATACACCTCAGTATCAAATTAATGTAGATCAGGCTCAAGCTGGTGCCATGGGCGTTAGCATTGCCGACATTAACAATACGATGCGTATTGCATGGGGTGGCTCATACATTAACGATTTCGTTGACCGTGGTCGTGTAAAAAAAGTTTATGTTCAAGGTGATTCGAATAGCCGTATGATGCCTGAAGACTTAAACAAGTGGTATGTACGTAATAACAAAGGCGAAATGGTACCGTTCTCTGCATTTGCTACTGGCGAATGGACATATGGTTCTCCACGTCTTGAACGTTATAACGGCGTGTCATCGGTTAACATTCAAGGTACACCTGCACCTGGCGTGAGCTCTGGTGACTCGATGAAAGCAATGGAAGAAATTATTGCTAAGTTACCATCTATGGGCTTACAAGGTTTCGACTATGAATGGACAGGTTTATCACTTGAAGAACGTGAGTCTGGTGCTCAAGCCCCATTCTTATATGCGCTTTCATTGTTAATCGTTTTCCTTTGCTTGGCTGCATTGTATGAAAGCTGGTCTATTCCGTTCTCGGTTTTACTTGTAGTACCACTTGGTATTATTGGTGCAATCGTATTAACTTACTTGGGTATGATTATTAAAGGAGATCCAAATCTCTCAAATAACATTTACTTCCAGGTAGCGATGATCGCGGTAATCGGTCTTTCTGCAAAAAATGCGATCTTGATTGTTGAGTTCGCAAAAGAGCTGCAGGAAAAAGGTGAAGACCTCATTGATGCAACTTTACATGCTGCAAAAATGCGTTTACGCCCAATTATCATGACTACCCTTGCCTTCGGTTTCGGTGTACTTCCGCTTGCCCTTTCAACAGGTGCAGGTGCTGGAAGTCAGCACTCTGTTGGTTACGGTGTACTCGGTGGCGTACTCAGTGCAACGTTCTTAGGTATCTTCTTTATCCCTGTATTCTATGTGTGGATTCGTAGTATCTTTAAGTATAAACCAAAAACCATAAACACTCAGGAGCATAAATCGTGATGCAAAACGTATGGTCTATTTCAGGTCGTAGCATTGCGGTATCTGCACTTGCGCTTGCTTTGGCAGCTTGTCAAAGCATGCGCGGCCCAGAACCAGTCGTGAAAACCGATATTCCACAAAGCTATGCATATAGCGCTTCTGGTACGTCTATTGCTGAACAGGGTTACAAACAGTTCTTTGCTGACCCTCGTTTGCTCGGAGTGATTGATTTGGCACTTGCCAACAACCGCGACTTACGTACAGCAACGCTCAATATCGAACGTGCTCAACAGCAATATCGAATTACACAGAACAACCAGCTTCCAACAATCGGAGCAAGTGGTAGTGCAATTCGTCAGGTTTCTCAAAGCCGTGATCCGAATAACCCCTACTCTACTTATCAAGTAGGTCTGGGTGTAACTGCCTATGAGCTTGATTTTTGGGGCCGCGTACGTAGCTTAAAAGATGCTGCGTTAGATAGTTATCTTTCAACGCAAAGCGCACGTGATTCGACTCAAATCAGTCTAATCAGTCAAGTGGCTCAAGCATGGTTGAACTATTCTTTCGCAACTGCCAACTTAAGACTTGCAGAGCAAACACTTAAAGCACAGCAAGATTCTTACAATCTCAACAAAAAACGTTTTGATGTGGGCATCGACAGTGAAGTTCCACTACGTCAGGCACAGATTTCTGTAGAAACTGCGCGTAATGATGTAGCAAACTACAAAACACAGATTGCTCAAGCACAAAACTTGTTGAACTTGTTAGTTGGTCAATCAGTTCCACAAAACTTGTTGCCAACCCAACCTGTAAAACGCATTACGCAACAAAATGTATTTACAGCGGGTTTACCAAGCGACTTACTTAACAACCGTCCAGATGTAAAAGCTGCTGAATATAACTTAAGCGCTGCCGGTGCGAATATCGGTGCTGCAAAAGCACGTTTATTCCCAACCATTAGCTTAACGGGTTCTGCAGGTTATGCATCAACTGACTTAAGTGATCTATTTAAGTCAGGTGGTTTTGTATGGTCAATTGGACCAAGCTTAGACTTACCAATCTTTGACTGGGGCACTCGTCGTGCCAATGTAAAAATTTCTGAAACTGATCAGAAAATTGCATTGTCTGATTATGAAAAATCAGTTCAGTCTGCGTTCCGCGAAGTTAATGACGCGCTTGCAACTCGTGCCAACATTGGTGAGCGTTTAACAGCTCAACAACGTCTAGTAGAAGCAACTAACCGCAACTACACACTTTCAAATGCCCGCTTCCGTGCCGGTATTGATAGTTACTTGACGGTTCTTGATGCACAGCGCTCATCTTATTCAGCAGAACAAGGTTTGTTATTGCTTCAACAAGCAAACTTAAACAACCAAATCGAGTTATACAAAACTCTAGGTGGTGGTTTAAAAGCAAATACTTCAGATACAGTGGTTAATCAACCATCTAGTGCTGAACTTAAAAAGCAATAAGTTTTAAATAACTTATTCACAAAAGCTCACTTCGGTGGGCTTTTTTATTGCAACTCATCTGAATATTTTTTATCTTGAAACCTTAAGAATTTAGATTGATAAAAAACAATGTTATTGAGTAATTTAGAAAGTGTTCCAGGCCACCAAATTTTAAAGCAGCTGGATGTTGTTTACGGAAGTACCGTTCGTAGTAAACATGTTGGCCGTGACTTGATGGCAAGTTTAAAAAATATCGTGGGTGGTGAACTTACAGGTTATACCGAATTATTAGAAGAATCTCGCCAAGAAGCCATGCAGCGTATGATTGTAAAAGCTCAGCAACTTGGTGCGAATGCAATTGTGGGTATTCGTTTTTCAACTTCAAATATTGCCCAAGGAGCTTCTGAATTATTCGTATATGGCACAGCTGTGGTTGTCCAGCCTCAAGCACCTCATCTACCCGATCCATTTAATGCATAGGTAGAAAATGGACAATCTTATTTTTCAACTTGTTATTTTTCTCATTCTTTTCAGTATTGGTTGGGCTTTTGGCCGCCATATTGAACGAAAACATTTGAATGAACTTCTAGAAAAAGAGCAAAAATTTGCCCATATCAGAATTGATACCAATCGCTTTGCAACAAGCGATCAGCTAGGCCACTTTATTAGCAGTAATGTTGTGATTTCTCATGATTACTTTAAATATGTATTGGCATCTATAAAAAATGTTTTGGGCGGAAGACTGACCAGTTATGAAAGTATTGTTGAACGTGCTCGCCGAGAGGCAATTGTACGTTTAAAACAACAAGCCCATACCGCAGGAGCTACTCATATTATGGGAGTTCGGCTGAGTACAACCGAACTCGGAATGCAAGGCGGAATGGTCGAAGTTTTTGCTTATGGAACAGCAGTTAAAGATTAATACTGCCCAACCTCAGAAAAATGAATACGTGGATTGCCAATATTTTTAGTTAAATGTTGGCAAATTCGGGTAATTTTCCAACGGTCTTGTTGTTTCGCCAAAGTAAAATAATAACGACCAAAAGAATGAAAATAATCATTTTCTGAAAAACGATAAATTTGATAATTACATTCTAGCCATGCTTGATCTTGTTCAATTCGAACCAGAGGATTGCTCAAATTGTGCTGTAGTCGTAAATGGGATAAGGCTTGCTGCCGAGAACCTTTATATTCATGACAAGACACCACACATAAAGGTTCTCCTCTAAATTGGAAATAGTCCACCTCAAGTTGATCTGCCAACAACTCATCAAAAGCATCCCAATTTTTCTGGTCAAAGACCAATTGAAAACGCGTGACGACTTCTAAAATACGATGATAATCCTGATCCATGGTGAACCTTCTATGCGGGTTTTTCACCAATTTAGCACGGCGAAATCACTTTTTTATTTTACTTTTGTTTTCCGAATCATTTTATAAAGAAGTTTTGGTGACATCCGAGAAACCATCACCCCTAGTTTTTCTTTGGCCCCACCCACAACAATATATTCTTGCCCCTGTACTAAAGCTTTTACAGCTTGCTCTGCAAAAACATCTGCCTCTAAACCATTTTCAATTGCTTCATCTTGATGGCCTTGAGGTTGCCCTGCGCCATTGAGTGCATTAAAAGAAACATTAGTTTTTACGAAACCAGGGAAAATAACTGAAACTTCAACACCTTGATCTGAAACCTCAGCACGTAAACTATTTGCCCACATGTGAATTGCCGCTTTAGCAGCCGAGTAGCTTGCACGGTACTGAGTGCCTAATAAACCCGCTACACTCGACACAAATACAACTCGGCCAGACTTTTGTTTTAGCATGGTCGGTAATACGGTTTTGGTGAGTGCGACTTGTGAGAAATAATCGACTTCCATAATGGCCCGTTCAGTTGCCATTGTCGTGTCTTTAATTAAAGCGCGTTGGCTTAAACCTGCATTATTGATGAGCCAATCAATACGACCTTTCGCCTTTAAAATCTGCTTATAAGCCTCTTGAACCTGTTTTTCATCAGTAATATCTGCGACCACAGACAAATGATGATCGGGATTTAATAAGCCAACCCGAACCTCTTCTAATTCTTCAAAACGACGCGAAGTTAAAATCAGCTTTGCGCCTTGTAAAGCCAATTCCCCTGCTAAGGCCTTACCCAAACCAGAAGACGCGCCCGTAATCCATACCACTTTATTTTGCAAAGTATCAAGTTTGGCCATGTGATGTTCCTATTATCTTTTTAAATTATGCTGCTTGGTGCATGAAGGCCAAAAAGTGGTTGATATAATGAGTTGCTGTGGTCTGATCGACCTGTGTCCCTAACTTTTCCAAACGTTTATAGCCCAAATGCGTCGTCATGTTGATGACTCCGTTAAGAGTTTTATCGACAACCAAATTAAATTTTAAACGCTTTTTAGGTTCACGTACTAGGCTTGTTACGCCTAAATCCACAATTTGTATGAGCGTTTCAAATGCAGCCGTAATGCTTTGCATATTACCGTCACGAATTTGCTGGGTAAGAGTTTCGGCTTGTTGTACGAGTTGAAGTGTGACCGGATAGGTAATATAAACTTGCTGCCCTTGCTCTTTCATGAGAGAGGTCATGTAGTCAACTAAGGGTAAAAGACGTTCATTTCCAAAGAATGAAACCGACCACGGCATGTATTTTCGAAAAGTCTCTAAAACTTGGTGAATAACTTTTTCAGACTCAGCCTGTTGTTTTGGAGACATGCTTGCATTTCCTGACTGTAAAAGCACAGAAAAAACCTGCTCAATAATTTCACAAGAAAGATCAGACAATACATCCCCCAAAACTTTTGCCTGACTTTGGCTTACCCCATCATGCAGTTTTTGCCGAATAGCCTCGAATTGGGTATAAGTTGAATCGGAAATTTTCAAAAAAACTTCATAACTCATCAGCAGCATCCTTTTTCAATTCTTTTGTAATTTTTGTGCCGTGTCGCCACACGATTAAATTGTGATCCATCTTTCATAAATCTACCGTTTTTTGAAAAAAATACAAAACCGTTTATCTGTTTTCAGCACATTAATTTCGAGGCATTTTTTTGCTACAATAGATGCAATTTTTTATGCATATTCGATCTAAGCTACTATGACTGACGCTCAAACCGCTCAAAATATTGCAACCACATACGATCCAACCGAGATCGAAAAGAAGTGGTACAAAACGTGGGAAGAACAAGGTTACTTCAAACCTTCTGGTCACGGTGAATCATTCTGTATCATGATTCCGCCACCAAACGTCACTGGTAGTTTGCACATGGGCCATGGTTTTAACAATGCCATTATGGATGCCCTTACCCGTTATAACCGCATGATGGGTAAAAACACTTTGTGGCAACCGGGTACAGACCATGCTGGTATTGCAACTCAAATGGTTGTTGAGCGTCAACTTGGCTTACAAGGCGTAACTCGTCACGACTTAGGCCGTGAAAAGTTCATCGAAAAAGTTTGGGAATGGAAAGAACAATCTGGCGGCACGATTACTAAACAAATTCGTCGCTTGGGTTCTTCGGTAGATTGGTCACGTGAACGCTTCACGATGGACGAAGGTTTATCAAACGCAGTTAAAGAAGTATTCGTTCGTTTGCACGAAGACGGTTTAATTTACCGCGGTAAGCGCCTGGTAAACTGGGACCCAAAACTTCAAACAGCACTTTCTGACCTTGAAGTAGAAAGCAAAGAAGAAAAAGGTTCACTTTGGCACTTTAAATATTTCTTTGAAGATAAATCAGTTAAAACTCAAGACGGCAAAGACTATTTAGTTGTTGCAACAACTCGTCCTGAAACTTTACTGGGTGATACTGCGGTTGCTGTTCATCCTGAAGATGAGCGTTATGCACACCTTGTTGGTAAAAATATTGTATTACCAATTACGGGTCGTTTAATTCCAATCGTTGCTGACGACTACGTTGAAAAAGACTTCGGTACTGGCTGTGTAAAAATCACGCCTGCTCACGACTTCAATGACTATGACCTAGGTAAACGCAATAGCTTACCAATCATTAATATCTTCAACAAAAACGCCGAAGTTTTAGGTGAGTTTGAATATATTGCAAAAGCTGGCGAACAAATTTCTAAAACCATTACTGCACCTGCAGACTATGCTGGTTTAGAGCGTTTTGAAGCACGTAAAAAATTAGTAGCTCAAGCTGAAGCTGAAGGCTGGTTAGATCAAATCCAACCGTATGACTTAAAAGCGCCACGTGGCGACCGTTCAGGCGTGATCATTGAGCCATTACTGACTGACCAATGGTACGTAAAAATTGCTCCGCTAGCTGAACCTGCAATTGAAGCAGTTCAAGATGGCCGTATTAAGTTTGTTCCAGAGCAGTACAGCAACATGTACATGGCGTGGATGCGTGATATTCAAGACTGGTGTATTTCACGTCAGCTTTGGTGGGGTCACCGTATTCCAGCTTGGTACGATGCGAATGGCAACATCTATGTGGGTCGTAACGAAGAAGAAGTACGCTCGAAAAACAACATCGCTGCTAACGTTGAACTAAAACAAGACGAAGACGTTCTTGATACATGGTTCTCATCTGCACTTTGGACATTCTCAACATTAGGTTGGACTGGCGACGCACAAAAAGATGCAGCAAATGATTTCTTAAAAACTTTCCACCCAACAGATGTGTTGGTGACTGGTTTTGACATCATTTTCTTCTGGGTTGCCCGCATGATCATGATGACCCTGCACTTCATGAAAAATGAAGATGGTTCATCGCAAGTTCCATTTAAGACTGTTTACGTTCACGGCTTGGTACGTGATGGTGAAGGTCAAAAAATGTCGAAGTCTAAAGGTAACGTACTTGATCCATTAGACTTGATTGACGGTATTGATTTAGAAAGCTTAGTTGCAAAACGTACAACTGGCCTAATGAACCCGAAAGATGCAGCGAAGATTGAAAAATCAACGCGTAAAGAGTTCCCTGAAGGTATTAATGCTTATGGTACTGACGCAGTTCGTTTCACGTTCTGTGCACTTGCAAACACTGGTCGTGACATCAAGTTCGACTTAAAACGTGTTGAAGGCTACCGTAACTTCTGTAACAAAATCTGGAACGCGACTCGTTTCGTTCTGATGAATGTTGAAGGTCAAACTGTTGGTCAACAAGCTCGCCCTGATCTTTGGGAACTTCCAGAACAATGGATCATCAGCCGTCTGCAAAAAGCTGAAGCTGCTGTACATCAAGCGTTTGCAACGTATCGTTTAGACCTTGCTGCACAAGCGATTTATGACTTTATCTGGAATGAATACTGTGACTGGTACGTTGAGTTAACTAAACCAGTTCTAAACGATGCAGAAGTTTCTGAAGAGCGTAAAGCTGAAGTACGCCGTGTATTGCTTGCAGTGATGGAAGCTTCTTTACGTTTGGCTCATCCATTAATGCCATATTTGACAGAAGAAATCTGGCAGACTCTTGCACCAATGCTTGGTCAAGGCGGCCCAACGATTATGACTGCTCAATACCCTATTCCAGAGCAGGCAAAAATCAACGAACAAGCTGAAGCAGATATGCAATGGCTTCAAGGTTTGATTGGTGCAGTACGTAACATTCGTGGTGAGTTGGGCTTAGGTAATGCGCGCTTGTTGCCAGTATTACTTCAAAACACATCTGACGCTGAACGTGAACAAATTATTCGTATTGAAGCATTGTTCAAAGCATTGGCTAAAGTTGAAAGCATTGAGTTCTTGAATAAAGACCAAGAGCCACCTTTGTCTTGCTCTAGCGTTGTTAGCCATGCATCGGTATTTGTACCAATGAAAGGATTAATTGACCCTAAAGCTGAGCTTGCTCGTTTGCAAAAAGACTTGGATAAAATCCAAAAGCAACACGACCAAATCGCAGGTAAACTTGCAAATGAAGGCTTTGTTTCTAAAGCACCAGCGGCTGTTGTTGAAGGTGAAAAAGCGAAGCTTGCTGAGTTTGCTGCTCAGTTAGAGAAAGTTAAAGCGAATATGGAGCAAATTGCTGCGCTTTAAAATAAATCAATGAAAGTAAAAAATCCCTTCAATGAAGGGATTTTTTATAATAAAGTATTAAAATTCATAAATATAATCGGGAAATCACTATGGTCGAACCAGTAACTATTACTTTTGGAACATTAGTACTTAGACCACTTATTACTGAAATTTGCAAAGATATTTATAATTTTACAAAAAAATCAGGAAGAACTTTTCTTGCAGAAATGAACATAGAAAAATCTTCAGATAAGATACAATCAAAAATTAGTAAAATTTTAATGATTAGAACAATTTATGATAGTAAAAGACCTCAACATATATCTGAATTTTATTACCCAACTAAAGTAAACCTGCCCGATGGTTCCATTCAAACATTTAATGATGTAAGAGAAATAGAAATTACTGAAAATCTTATTATTGAAGGTACAGTTGGTCATGGTAAATCCATGCTTATGAGACATCTTACTCTTAATGAAATACTTAAAAAAAACTCTCTACCTATATTTTTTGAATTAAGAAGCATACAAAAAACGGAAAATTTAACGGATTGTTTATGTACCTATCTTAGCGACATTCTAGAGGTGGAATTAAGTAGTAAAAATTTCGATGCATTAGCCGAAAGTGGAAAAATTACATTATTTTTAGATGGTTTTGATGAGCTTAATAAAGAACTAATACCAAGTGTTATTTCAAAGTTAGAACAATGGTCAATAAAATTTCCCAATATGAAAATTATATGTTCAAGTCGTCCATATAATGCTTTACAGAACAGCCCATATTTTTTATCACTAACATTACACCCTTATGATAAAAATGATCAAGCAGGCTTTATTCAAAAGCTAACTCATGATATAGAAATTTCTAAACAATTAGTCCAAAAAATTGAAGAGAGTGCTATAGGTCTACAAGATATTCTAAAGACTCCTTTAATGTTGACCTTATTTGTAATGACTTATCAGACTAAATTACAAATAGCGCTTTCTATTTCAGAATTCTATAGAGATATTTTTGATGTTTTAATGAATAGACATGATTATTTAAAACTCCCTTATGAAAGAACCCGTTATGTTGATGCAACCCAATCCCAATTAGAAGATATTTTCCAAGAATTTTGTTTTTATTCAAAAAATAATGGTAATAGGATTTCATTTGATAAACAATATTTTCAGGAAGGTTTAAAAGAATCTTGTAGAATTCTTGATTTAAAATTTGATAGTAATAATATTATTTTAGAATTAACAAAAAATATTTGTCTGATACTTAAAGAGGGAAATGAATATAGTTTTATACATAAAAGTATTCAAGAGTTTTTTGTAGCAAATTTATTGAGAAGTTTCGATATAACAATACTTCAGAAATTTTATACCGATATGTTCAATTATGAAAATTACAATAAGTTTGAAGTTGAATTAAAATTTCTAAGTGAAATAGATAAATTAAATTATTATAAATTTCTAGTTATTCCTTCTATTCAAGGTTTTTTAAACGATATAAAATATATAGAAAATGGTGTCCAGCCATTTCTTCAAAGTATTTTTATTGCTTATAATGAAGATAGTGAAATTAGTAAAAATAAAATAGTAATATTGTTTGATTTCGATTATGAAAACAAATATGGGTATGTTAATAGTTTCATTCTCAGATATATTTTAATATATATTATACATAAATCTGAAGATACCAACTCTATAGAAATATATACAACCGATGAGAAAAAAATAACTGATTTTAAAATTAATGATTTACTTACTTTAAAAATCAAACAGACCATTCTAAGTGATAAAATACTTGATAACGGATTTATTACTTTAGAGAACACGCTTCGTACAGCTGAAGACTATGTTAGATCAAAATCTGAAAGAACCTATACGATTACTAGGTAATTAACCTAATCTGGCTAACAAATAGTATTTTACTTTCGTACTAAACGACCATTAACAACGTCAAGGCAGCAAATAAGCCTAAAAGCTAATTGCTGCTGCCATTAAGTTTATACTTTAATAGGCTTATCAAAGATAATTAAAGTACCCCATGCCCCAATAGCATCTCTACCCCACTCACCTTTTTCATATACTTTAAACGTTCTTTCTCCCACTTCAACTGTTGTTTTAACTCAGCACAATCAGCATCTACAGCTTTATAAACATCACTGATGTGTACGTGCTCTGCTTTCACGCTCTTCACTAACTGAAAAGAATCTAAAATCTCAGCTATTTGGCTTTCAAGCTGCTGACTTTGTGCATCCAAAGCAAGTTTATAAAACCGCAATTGCTCGGTAGATAATTCTTTAGCGCCTATCCCTTTATTCTGTTCAAGCTGTAACTGAAGTTTGAGTAAATAAAACAAATCCTGCTTTTCATAAGCCTGACTTGCCTGTTGGAACAACTCAGTTTTTTCTTCTTTTTTGGTTTCATCTTGTTCACGGTCTGGGTGAATCATCGCGGCAATTTTTAAATAGACTGTTTTGAGTGACTGCGCTGCCATTTGCTCAGCTTGTTCACGTTTCTGTTGCTGCCTTTCCTGTTTAGCTTGTTCTCGCGCTTGTTGTTGCTCAGCAGCATACTGTTCAAAGTCTTCTTCTAACTCTGCACTTTGCTCAGCACTTTCATCATATTCAGATTTTATTGGCTGAGCTTTCTTATTCTTTTTTACCGACTCCCCTGCATGTTGCTGATAAAAGGTATCGATCTGCTTCACTAGCTCTAATTGTTCAGCAGACAACATTTTGGAACGCTTCAACATTTGTGCGAGCTGGGCAATTTTTTCGTCTAGTTGTTGCATGTCTGCTTTAGAAAAATCATGGCCATGCAACATATTCCAAAGCTGCTCTAGCTGCTGAAATAAAACTTCATGTAAATCGCCATACACAGGCATCAGTTTTTGCCGTATGTGCTGTTGAATCTCGGCTTGTGCATTTTGCCATGTGCTCAGGCTAACTTTTTGCTGTTCTATTTTATCAATCAGGCGATTCAGTTTTTTCTGCTGTGCAGACGGTTCAGACCTTTGCTGCAAGCTCACTTTGAGATCAAAGGACATACTCATCCACCTGAAAAAGAAAAAAGTGTAGCAATAATCAGACGTGGAAGGTAGTAAAGCATTTATTAAGTCAGAATCAGCCTATTCATTTTTAGAAAATAGAATGCGACTTATCTAAAGTTTATATTTTAAGAAATCCACCAAATCACCATTGGCAAAGTCACGGCGGCGCATAAAGTTTGAAAGCTAATCACGGCAGCCATGAGCTGACTATCGCCACCCAAAACTTTGGTTAAAATGTATGAAGCTGAAGCAGTCGGTAGCGCAAAGAAAATAACTAGAATTTGAGTTTGTAAGCTTGGCAAACCAAACCACATGCAGACCGCGTAAGCCAAAGCAGGTACTGCTAAAAGTCGTGCAAACGTGTCTGCCGCCAATACCACAATGTCTTTTTTAATTTGCATAAACTGTAAAGCTGCGCCAACACATAACAAACCTAACGGCAAACTCGACACTGAAAAAAGCTTAATAAACTGAGTAAATCCTTCCCAAATCGGGATATGCAGTGCATTGACTGCCGCCCCGACCACACACGATGCAATTAAAGGGTTTTTAAGCAGTGCAATCAAAACAGGTTTAATTGCCATGTGTTCTTTAGAGGTTAGAGCAAGCACCGAAATAACGTTCACAAGTGGAATGCAAAGCGCCAATAAAATTGCCAGAATTGCCATTCCTTCACTTTTAAAAAGCGAAGTGACTAAAGCCAAACCAATATAGGTATTAAAGCGAACCATACTTTGTACGTGCACACCAAAGCGTGCAGGTGGTATGTGCCAAAACATTCGGAGTATGTATAAAAAGGCAGTGACTGCCAAAACCACAATTAACATCGCAATAATGGCTGTACTCAAGCTTTGTAAGTCAATTTTCGCGGTTGATAGCGTACTAAAAAGCAAAGCAGGAAATAAAATATAATAATTGAGCTTCTCTGCCCCAGCCCAAAACTCATCGCTAAAAAAACGATATTTTTTAAATAAGTATCCCGATGCAATTAATGCAACTAAAGGAAAAAGAGATAAAACAATACTATTCATTTCTTTACTCGAGTTTTGTTGAGGCTTGCTGTTTCGGCAATTAGCTTGGCTTACTCATATATTAAAGATAATGAAAACTCATGATAAAATGAGTTTTTACTCATAACAAATACAACATGACATTTACCCAGCTTGAAATTTTTGCACTCATTGCTGAACTAAAAAGCTTCACTGCTACTGCAGAAAAGCTGGGAATTTCGCAGTCGGCAGTTTCCCATGCGCTTAAATCATTAGAACAACAATGGGGCATTAACCTAATTTCAAGAACTCAAAGTGATATTGAGCTCACCACGACAGGTCAGCAGTTATTGACCCATGTAAAAGAGCTATTGAGTATTTCCGATACATTAGAAAAAGAAGTGGCTGCCATCCATGGTTTAAACGAAGGTACATTACGTATTGGCTCTTTTGGGGCTTCATCATCTATTTATCTATTACCTGAAATTTTAGAAAGCTTTCGGCAACGCTATCCTAAAATCGAAATTTATATTGATGAAGGTGAAGATAAAGAAGTTGCTCAGTGGTTATTAGAACGGCGCATAGAGGTTGGTTTTTTGATTATGCCAGATGAGCGTTTTGATACATTCCCTCTAATTGAAGATCGTTTTGTTGCCTTAATTCCCAATCAATTTCCACTTGCGCAACAACTCTATATTGATCCAACACAGCTAGAAAATTGCCCTTTCATCATGACAATGGCTGGGAGTCGATATCAGGTCGAATTAATTTTAAAAAACTTTAATGTGAAGCCAGACATCAAATTTTATGTTTCACAAATTTTGAGTATTGTGAGTATGGTTCACAATCAGTTGGGAGTGTCTATTGTGTCTGATATGGTCATTACCAAAGAGCTACTCTCACTTTATCCAAATGTAGTTAAACGTCCTTTTAAACCGAACCTTAAACGTTCTATTGGCCTCGCAGTCAAAAATAAAAAGCACATGAGCCCCGCTGCGAAAGCATTTATTGAAGTTGCTCAAGAGGTTTGGTCTGATCATTAATTAAATATAGATAATTTTTAAAAATTTAATAATGATCTCTTTCAGATCAATTTATCAACATATTAGATGACTTGTAACGTAAAAAGCGCCCTTATTGCCCTATCTTGAATAAATCAACGCACCATTTATCGCCAAAATCCCCTATTTCAATCCAAATTGGTGCGCTTATTGCATATTCACTTTTATGCAATTGAGTTTGTTTCGACAAACTTAGGTTTTTTAGATTCCTTAAATCTATTTTGGTGCAATTTACAGACCCAGATTTGTTCCAAAATGGAATTTAGCACTTTTTTCGAGCATGCTATGCAAAATGTAGATCTATTTTTCTTATTACTTGGTGCAGTTTTGGTTCTTGCCATGCACGCAGGTTTTGCATTCTTGGAACTTGGTACAGTTCGCCACAAAAATCAGGTGAACGCGCTTAGTAAAATTCTGACTGACTTTGCCCTCTCCGCAATCGCATATTTCTTTGTTGGCTACTACATTTCGTATGGTCAGCACTTCTTTCATGATGGTACGGTTTTATCAAGTGATCATGGCTACAACCTTATGCGCTGCTTCTTTTTACTCACTTTTGCTGCGGCAATTCCTGCCATTATTTCGGGTGGTATTGCTGAACGTGCAAAAATGCGTTCACAAGCAATTGCAACTCTCGCTTTAGTTGCGCTGGTATATCCATTTTTCGAAGGTATGGTCTGGAATGGCAACTATGGTCTGCAAAAGTGGTTAGAAACAACTTTTGGCGCAGCTTTTCATGATTTTGCCGGTTCAGTTGTAGTACATGCTATGGGTGGATGGATTGCACTTGCTGCTGTCATTTTATTGGGTGCGCGTTCTGGTCGTTATAAGAAAGATGGTCGTGTAAGTGCTCATCCACCTTCTTCTATTCCATTTTTAGCGCTTGGCTCATGGATTTTAATTGTTGGCTGGTTTGGCTTTAATGTGATGAGTGCGCAGCGTGTTGATGCTATTTCTGGTTTAGTTGCTATTAACTCGCTCATGGCAATGGTTGGCGGTACAATTACAGCCAATGCGATTGGGAAAAATGACCCAGGCTTCTTACACAACGGTCCACTTGCAGGTTTAGTGGCAATCTGTGCAGGCTCTGACATTGTTCATCCAATCAGTGCACTTGTGATTGGTGGTGCAGCTGGGGCTATGTTTGTATATCTATTCACCTATACTCAAAACAAACTTAAAGTTGATGATGTATTAGGTGTATGGCCTTTACACGGCGTATGCGGCGCATTTGGTGGTATTGCAGTAGGTTTATTTGGTCAACAATGGCTGGGTGGCTTAGGCGGCGTATCGTTTGCCTCACAACTCATCGGAACAGCACTCGCAATAGTCATTGCGCTTGCTGGCGGCTTTATTGTTTATGGAATTCTTAGAGCGACCATTGGCATTCGCTTATCTCAAGAAGACGAGTTTCGTGGTGCAGATTTGTCTATTCATAAAATTTCGGCAAACTCTGAAGAGGGTATGTTTTAATACTTTCTAAAGTGCTCAAGGCGACGATACTTCTCGTCGCTTTTTTTATTTTTTAAGGAAAATTGAACTTCTTTCTTCAGTATAGTTTAAGAGCAATTTAAGTTTTATTTTATGTAATGCCTTTACCCACAATCTAATTGATGTTGTATGGCATGAATCAACAAAAACAATTTTTCCAAATGAATATCATCTTTCTTTTTCTCAGTTTTTTCCTGCTTTTAATTGCTTTTCCAGTGGGTGGGAAAATTGATATGTATCTCATCCAGCCTTGGATTGATTCAACAGGTCTTTTTTTTAATCGAGACAATTGGTATCTAGAAAGACTTAATCATGAAATTGTAAAACAGATCATTATTGGCATTTATGTCATCTTTTTTGGTCTATGGCTTGCATCATTTAAAGTTGAGAAATTAAAGCTTTATCGCTGGCAATATGGTTATATGTTTTTTGTGAGCATGATTGGTAGCGCACTGGTTGGTCTCTTAAAATCACAATCGGCTCATGCCTGCCCTTGGAATATGATTCACCCTAACAGCTTAGGTGGCTATATTTGGGACTTTACTGCGAAACATGGGCATTGCTTTCCGGGTGGGCATGCAAGCGCTGGCTTTATTTTAATGACAGGTTATTTTGTTTATCGTCTTGAGCAACCGAAACGTGCCTATTTTTATCTCATTGCAGGCATTCTATTAGGCTTTATGATGGGATGGGCACAAATGATGCGTGGAGCACATTTCCTAAGTCATAATTTATGGACAGGTTGGGTCATTTGGGCGGTAAATATCTTATTTTATGCCGTTTGTATTCACCGCTTTGAATTTGAGAAACAAATCAAACAAGAACTTGCATAAATCAAGTTCTTGTTTCGTGAACATGTAAAATCTTTGGAAGTTTAACCAAGACCGAAAGTCCACCAAGCTCTAAACTTCGGTCTAGTGTCAGTGTCCCACCTAAACGTTGAGTTGCTCGGTCAACAATGGATAGACCTAAACCACTCCCCACTTCAAGGTGGTGGTGTACACGATAAAAACGTTTTAAAACTTTATCATAATGTTCTGGGTCGATCCCCGCGCCGCTATCTTCAATTTGTATACATGCATCACCATCTGTAGCAGTGAAAACAGAAATATTAATCATCCCTTCATGAGGCGTATATTTAATTGCGTTATCAATTAAGTTAAAAATAATTGAATGAACTGTTGGCTCAACACTATGCATTTCAATTGGCTCGTTACGAACAAAGCCCAAGTCGATTTCTTTTTGCATAGCCAGATTAACAAGCTGTTCAACACAATTTAAAGCGACATCATTAAGCTGAAAAGCTCTCGTCGGTTCAATCACACTTAAAGATACATCCTGCTTAGCCAGCGCTAAAAGCTGTGTCACCAAGTGCTGAATACGCGCTAATCCTTTACTCAAATTTTGCAGCGATTCCTGCTCAGGAAATTGACTAATTAAAATTTTAGTTTGTAAATTTAAAGCAGTCACAGGGGTTCGAAGTTCATGGGCTGCATCTGCAATGAACTGTTTCTGCTCGTTTTGTGCCTTAGAAATGCGCTCGAAAAGTCGATTCATTTCATCAATTGTGGGTAACAATTCTTGAGGATAATCTACAACTTCAATAGGCGTCAGCTCTTCTGAGTCACGATGGGTCAGTTCATTTTTAAAGTCATCAATCGGCTTTAGCCCACGACGAATAATTGCAGCTAAAGCAAAAATCGCAAAAGGTAAAATAATCAAATATGGAATGAACATGCTACCTGCAAGTTCCCAAGCAAAAGCCTCACGAACCTTTTCTTGCTGGCTAATCTGAATCTGGTAATCCTTTAACGGTAAAACATAGGTACGGATTAAGCCGTTACTGGTTTTATGTGAGTAAAAGCCAGCTTGTGCAACAGGTGGAACCAATAAATGGAGATGGTGTGATAAATGGGCTTGATCTTTATAAGCCCAAATATCTACAAATAGATCTTCTTCATGATAAGTTTTATGAAAATCAAATTCACTGCTTACCGTTTTCAATGGATATTCAGCTGTTCGCTCAGCTAAATAACGCATTTGGGTATCTAAAATTTCATCAACTTCTTGCAGTGCAACTTTATACGCACTAAAAATTAATATACAACCTAAGATGACACTGAAAATTGAGGTGCCCCAAATCAGTCGTTTTTTTAATGAATAATGCACTGTTATGAAGTTCCAAAATTAAGTTACGATTGCCCTAAACGGTAACCCAATCCTCGAATAGTTCGGATAAAGTCTTTCCCGAGTTTAGCTCTCAGGTGATGCACATATACTTCAATCGTATTACTGGTTACATCACTATCGAAATCATATAACTTATCTTCAAGATTTGCTTTAGAAAAGATTTTATTTGGGTGGCTCATTAAAGGAATCAGAATTGCCCACTCACGATTAGACAAATCAATACGCTGTCCTTTAAAAGTTGCAATGTGTTGTTCAACATTTAAAACCAGATCACCACTTTGTAATAGTTGCTCATGATTCGCAAGCTGAGCCTCTACGCCACTACGGCGTAATAGCGCATGAATACGAGCAAGTAATTCATCAAACTCGTATGGTTTGATCAAGTAATCATCTGCACCATGGTTTAAACCATCAACACGGTTTTGTAACTGATCTCGCGCTGAAATAATTAAGACGGGAGTTGCTGCTCTTTGGCGAATTTGCTTTAAGACCTGCATGCCATCCATCATAGGTAGCCCTAAGTCCAAAAGAATTAAATCGAATTTATTTTTAGCCAACTGAGCCAGACCGTCTAAGCCATTATTGACCCACTCCACTTCAAATTGATGATATTGCAGCAACGTTATTGTTGACTCTGCAATCATAAAATCATCTTCAATCATCAAGATTTTTGTCATGTTCGAGGCTCGCTTTAATTCACATGGGCACAAGAGTGCAGCATATCCAGTTGAGGGTTGATGACCTGAGTTTTTACACCTAACAAACTCAATAAGCTTGGGAATAAATTATCCTGACTTAACTTTTCTTTCGTTTGTTGGCCTAAACAACTCACTTGTGCAAGGTTGTGTTGTTTCCAGCTATCAGAAAACCACATCATCATTGGTACATGCGTTTGTTGGGTCGGTGCAATTGCATACGGTGAACCATGTAAATATAAACCATGTTCACCCGTTGATTCACCATGATCAGATAAATACCATAAACCTGTTTGATATTTCGATAATTCTTTTAGATTATTAATAATCTGACTTAACACATGGTCTGTATATACAATTGTGTCATCATAACTATTTAATAACTCTGTTTGAGAACAACCCTGTATCGCATTAGTATCACAAGTCGGTTTAAACGGTTGATATTGGGCAGGTGCACGCTTGTAATAGGCTGGACCATGACTTCCGACTTGGTGTAAAACAATGAGTCGCGGACGAGTGTCTTCTTTAGGAATAGTCGCTAAATACTCATTTAAGCTATCGATTAAAATATCGTCATAGCATTCGCCATCTTTACACCATTTTTGCTTTAACTTTTCAGGTATTTTGTACTGTTCAACGCGATCACAAGTGCCCTTACAGCCAGAGTTATTATCAATCCAAGTTACTTGGTAACCCGAACGTTTAGCAATGTCCAATAGACCTTCACGATGGCTTGCTAATTGTTCATCATAGTCAACGCGAGGCATTCCAGAGAACATACATGGAACCGACACAGCAGTTGCTGTACCACATGAGCTGACTTGGGAAAAATTCAAAATATCTTGTTTAGAAAGTTCCGGATTCGTATTTTTCGAATAACCATTTAATGCAAAACTTTCCGCACGAGCTGTCTCACCAACAACGAGAACCATTAATTTAGGCAAGTTGCTTTGTACTTGCTGAACTTGATGAGCATCTTCCCCATAATGTATAAGTGGCAAGTTCTTCTTAGGCGCCATTTTGTGATAATAAGACATTAAAGATGAAATGCTATTTTGTGGTGAGATCATACCTTTTAAATCACGATGCTCACGGAAAATAGATGCAAAATCAACATAGTAAACAAATAGTAAAATACCCACGATTGCACATGAGGCTACAATCGAACCAAGCTTTTTCATCAATAAATAAGATACTTTTTCTTGTTTAAGTTTTACCTGAGTAATTAAAATAATCGGCAAAGCAACAAAGAAAACTGTCCAAAGCCCGAAACGCAATGAAATTAAATCAGAAACTTCAGAGACATCGGTTTGTATCATATTTTGAATCTGATCAGGTGAGATAATTACACCTAATGTATTGACGAAATAAGAGCTAAAACCACCAATCACGATCAGTAAAATTGCAAAAATTTTAGCGGTCCATTTCCAGTTTAAAATCTGTAAAATCGCATAATAAGCAGCAACCACAGTAACTACTGTAGCAGCTAAAAATAGAATAGCCTTTATTCCAAAATATGGAGTTAAAAGATGTACTTGGTGATAAAAACCAATATTTAGAATTGCCCCTAACCAAATGGCTATAATTAAATTAAACATAAACAGCGAAATCTGTTTATTTTTTAAAGTAGAAAAAAAATTCAGCATCTTGGGTGACTACAATCTTTTTATGATGCTCTAATGTAGAAATTGAAACTTAAAAATGACTTAAATAAAAAATGATCTAATTCAGAAGCTTTAAAGCATACTGATTCTTTTAATTTATATAAAAAAAGACGAGATTAGATTTAATCTCGTCTTTTGAGCTTTTAACTAAATATTGTTTTTAGAAACTGTATTTAGCCATTAAACCAACACGGTTGTCTTTGTAATCATCACCAGCAAAGGTTTCGCGTTTACCATTAACATATTCAATACCTAAGTCAATTGGTTTAACTGGTGTATAAATGACGTTGAGCCATGCTTGCTGAACTTTTTCATTACCCGCAGTATATGCTTTAGCATAGTCTGTGCCATCATCAGCGAATTGAGCACCGTATGCTAAAGTAGCACGTAGGTTAGGTAAAATCTTATAAGTTCCACCCACTTGTACAGCTACAAATTCATTTTGCTCAATATTATCATTAACTAAAGTATAAGCAGAATTACTACCATATAAGTAGTTACTGTTACCTACAACATAAGAAGCATCAGCAAAGAGTTTTAAAGGATCTGCTACTTTAAAGTCAGTACCTGCAGCAACGCCCCACCCAGTCTGGTCATCGCCCTTTCCTGATTTGTAGTTTTCAACAAAAGCTCGAGCAGAAGCATTACCATTACCACCAGCATAACCTTGAGTAATTTTAGCTGTTAATACAGGTAATCTATATTTAACTGAGTCACCTGTTGCTGAACTATTACCTTCCTCAGCTGAAACAAATAATTGAGTCGCAGGAGCTAATTTATAGTTATAACGTACTTGTGGAATACGTGTTGTACCACCACCAATGTTCGTCGAAAAGTCGATCATTTCTGGTGCGTGGCTCGCCAAGAAGTTAGATGTAGTTTGACCAAACAACCAGTTGTTATAAGTTAAGTAAGCATGACGAATACGTACGTTTTCAGATTTGTTATTGTCACCACTTGCAAAGTCCAACTCAATTTTACCACCAACTTTGGCATTGCTTACAGGAGCAGTAAAATCTAAACCTAGACGAGTCGTTTTAGCAGTAGCACGCAATTTATCTTTTGCTTCACCATTAGACTTACTTACATCAGCGAAGTCACCATCCGCACCTTCGATAATATAGTTAGCATCGCCACGAACAAAACCATATAGATTCACATCAGCACCAGTTTTAGATTTTAATGATGCTAATGGAGAAGCTGGTGCAGCAGCTTGAGGTTGTGCCTTAACTTCAGCTAACTGTACTTGCTGTTGTTGCTGTACTTGCTGTTGTTGTTGCTGAACTTGACGTTGTTCTTGAATTAAAGCTTTTAACGCTTCAACTTCTTTACGAAGCTGTTGAATTTCCGCTTTGTCGGAAGTCGCAGCATGTGCCCCACTCATCATTAAAGCTGTAACTGTAAGAGCTAAACTTTTAATAACGAAAGATTTACGATTAAGGAATAGATCCATCAAAAACTCCTAAAAATATATTTTATGTTGCCTATCCATGCCAAGTTGATTTACGCCATTAAATTAGGGGCTAAAAAATCAACTCTCCTCCACATTGGTTACATTAATTTTATTACCGCAACCAAAACCAATTTCAACGTTGTGCAAGACTAAAACCGATAAACAAAGACATAAAAAACGTACTTTGATTTACAGATTTTTACCTTAACTTCATGTTGTAACGAATCCTACACAACTCTCTTATCTTATAGAATGATTAAATCGTTATTTCATTATTCTTTTTTAGACTTTAGACTAATAACCAATCTAATTGAACATTTTTCTGCCCATTTTGATTGATTCACATGATTTTTCTTGTTATCCAAATCCATTTTTTCTCCATTTAGCTTCCATTTGCTACCCACACAAGATGGCACAATTAATTGAGCATTTAAATAGCTAAAAATATACATTTTTAAAAACATAGACAAAGGTATTAGATAAAGCTTAGATCACTGCTTGAGCAATATTAAAGTTCTTTATTTCATTTAGTTAACATTATTTTTCCTGTAGTTTCTCATGTTTCCAGAGGAAAATAGGCAGTAAACTGATCACTGCAATAATGACAATAGCTATCAAATAATGGAAATAACCGAGTACATCTCCAATCACACCGCTAAAACTATAAAGAAGACCGCTAACAGTCGCCATGACTGAAACCTGAAAGGTAAAATCTGTCCCCGCATATTCTTTTCGACTGTAATGCATGACTAGAGTCAACATAGCTACCAATAGCATTGCCGAGAATGCATCTTCTAAAGCATTGACTGTATATATAACCCAGACATTCAACTGAATTTTTTGTTCATAGGCATAGGCTAAATAAGTATAGGCTCCTAGACTCATAATTTTAAAAATTGAAAAGCCAATTAATGCTGCTGGTCTTGAAAAGTATTTAAGCACTCCTCCTGCTATTACCGCCCCAGCGAGTGCTGCTACTGCACCGAGCATCGTGATGTAAACACCAATTTGAGTAAAACTTAATCCCATATCAACCATTAAAGGTTTAAGTAATGGTCCAGCTAAGCCGTCTGCTACTTTAAAAGTGATCAGTACCATTAACCAAGTGCGGAGTTCTTTATTTTGAGAGAAATATCTTAGGTAAGCTTTAATTTTTAGGACTAAATTTTGCTGATCAAGCTTGAGTTCGCGACTCGCATGAGAAGTATGTTGAGGCTCTTTAAATAACCAAACTGGTAGAGTATTTAAAAATACTATGGTTGCTAATAGCAAAAAAGTGGGTTGCCATGTTAACCAGTCTAAGCACCAAAGTACGGCGCCTCCCCCAACAATAAAACCTAACCGCGAACCAATGACCTGAAATGTATTGCCCCAATGCTGCTGATCATGTTTTAACAAGTTGACTGCTAAAGCATCGGTAGCAATGTCTTGTGTTGCTCCAGTTAAGTTCATAAAAAGTAGTGAAATAAAAAAGGCAAATAAATAAATAGGTTGATCTAAAGCTTGAACGGGGAAAAAAGACAAAATACACAGTACACCTACCGTCAAAAACTGAGTAGGTAATATCCAACTACGATAATGTCCTAAACGGGAAAGTGTGTGTCGGTCGACCCACGGCGCCCAAAAAATCTTGATTGACCAAGGCAACATTAATAAGCCAAAACCGCCAATATGGGCGAGTGAAACTCCTTCTGCCCTTAAGATCACGGGTAAAGCGTGGGTCATAAACCCAACAGGCAGTCCTTGTGCCCAATATAGAGAAAATAGCAGAAGATAAAGATTTTGCTGCCGCAACATAGAAACCTACTTTTTATTTGTTTAATGAGGAATAACATCAAATGTCATGTTGTTCTTACATTTTGCCAATGAAGCATATATTTCAAAAGATTAAGATAAAACTAGGACAAGTTAAAATTTAAAAAATATGGATCAACATTTCCCTAATTTACCTGATTTAGTACCCCAACGCGGTACTGCTTTAAGCCGAGCGCTATTTAAAAAACTTTTCTTAGCGCAAGGTTGGACAATTGAAGGCGAAGTTCCTAATTTCCCAAAAGCAGTCGCAATTATTTCACCCCATACTTCCAATATTGATGGATGGTATGGTTTTCTTGCGATTTTCGGATTAGGTATCCAAATTACAGTACTAGGTAAAGATGCTCTTTTTAAACCACCATTTAAACGAGCTTTAGATTGGGCTGGGGTCATTCCAGTTAAACGTGACACAGCCAATGGACTTACTGAGCAAGTCGTTGCAACCATTCAAAACTATGACAAGATCTGGATTGGAATGGCGCCCGAAGGTACACGTAAGAAAGCAAAAAAAATGAAAAGTGGTTTTTACCATATTGCTGCAAAAGCTCATATTCCCATTGTCATGTTTTCTTTTGATTATGATCATAAGACTATTCACTGTTTAGGGCACTTAAACCCAAGCGGCAACTATGAAGAAGATTTAGAAAAGATTTTTGAGCGTTATGAAGGAAAAATTTCACCAAAAAATCGTAATTGGCTTGCTGAACCTTTACAAAATCTAGTGAAAAAAACCTAGCAAAAAATGAACAAATCTGGTCTTATGAGCCCTCTTCATTTATCTCGATGTAGATTATTTTTTAAAGATGAAAATTGCTCAATTTGCCAGTATTGGATTTATCTCTCTAGCACTCTTTGGCTGTGATAAATTTAGCAAAACACCAACACCGACAACCTCAATGAAAGCCCGTGAACCTGTGATTGCACTTGCTTTAGGTGGCGGTGGAGCAAAAGGATTTTCACATATTGGTGTAATCAAGGTTTTAGAGTCTCACGGAATTAAACCTAAAATTGTCACAGGTACCAGTGCCGGTAGCTTTGTTGGAAGTATCTACGCAAGTGGACAAACGCCTTATCAATTGCAAAGTCTGGCTTTGAAATTACAAGAGTCAGATATCCGTGATTTAACCCTGAATCGTCAGGGTATTATTCTCGGACAAAAGTTACAGGACTACGTGAACCGTAACGTGGGTAACAAACCAATTGAGAAATTCCCCATTCGTTTTGCAGCGGTTGCAACACGCCTTGATAATGGTCAAAAAGCTGACTTTATTAAAGGTAATGCAGGGCAAGCAGTTCGTGCATCGTGCAGTATTCCCAACGTGTTCGTTCCTGCAACTATTGGCAAACAGAAATATGTAGATGGTGGATTAGTTAGCCCTATTCCAGTTAAAACAGCTCGTGATATGGGTGCAGATATTGTGATTGCGGTTGATATTTCTGCACGTCCAGCAGGGAATCGCCCAGCCAATATGTGGGGACTACTTGATCAAACCATTAATATCATGGGTCAACAAAGTATTAATGAAGAACTCAAGCAAGCTAATGTAGTGATTCAACCTAAAGTTGGTCATCTAGGTACTCTTGACCTCAAATCAAGTAATCAGGCAATTTTGGAAGGTGAAAAAGCTGCTCAAGCGCAAATACGCCAAGTTGAAACTGCAATTGCAAACTTCAAAAAATCTCCAGCTGCATTTAAGCCTGCACCACGCCCTAAATTCTAATTGAGGTGGTTTTTTTCTATCCACACTCCCCATCATCTGCTACAGTGGTAAAAGTGATATTAAGTCACTTTTACCCATCATAAAGATATATAAAAGAGCAGATCTATGGAGTTTGTTATACAACCTTGGCACTGGTTTGTATTGGGTATATTACTTATTCTTTCCGAGCTGATTCTACCCGCCTTTGCCGCGCTTTGGTTTGGTATTGCCGCCATTATGGTGTGCTTTCTCTACTGGTTATTTCCAGATATTAGCCTCACAACGCAAATTGTATTGTGGATAGTTCTGTCAGTGCTATGCACCATTCTTTGGTTCAAATTTATTAAACCATTATCAATTGATAAAACTAAAGCGGGATTACCCCGTGAAGCGACTATTGGTCAAATTGGTATGGTGATTCAAACCGGTCTTGATCATGATCAAATTATTGTTCGCTTTCCAATGCCTATTTTAGGGGCTGATGAATGGAACTGTCGAAGCACTAATCCCGTCAAAGTCGGTGATCGAGTGAGAGTTATTGATATTTCGGGTAATGACTTAATTGTCCAGTCCCACGGTACTTCATAAACATTAAAGATAAAGAGAGGGTATTTTCATGCCAGTCGGTACTATTATTGTTTTAGCTTTTTTGGCTTTTGTGGCTGTCACCATTTTTAAAGGGGTACGTATTGTTCCTCAGGGTTATAAGTGGATTGTTCAACGTTTAGGTAAATACCATTCGACCCTTAATCCTGGGCTTAATTTTGTGATTCCCTATGTCGATGAAGTGGCATATAAAATTACCACGAAAGATATTGTGCTTGATATTCCATCTCAAGAAGTAATTACACGTGATAACGCCGTATTACTAATGAATGCAGTGGCCTACATTAATTTAACCACACCAGAAAAAGCGGTCTATGGTATTGAAAACTATACATGGGCGATTCAAAACCTTGTACAAACTTCGTTACGTTCTATTGTAGGTGAAATGGATCTAGATGATGCATTGTCTTCACGAGATCATATTAAAGCCAAGCTCAAAGCTGCGATTTCTGATGATATTTCAGATTGGGGTATTACTTTAAAAACTGTTGAAATTCAAGATATTCAACCTTCTCATACCATGCAAGCCGCTATGGAAGAGCAAGCTGCGGCAGAGCGTCAACGTCGTGCTGCCGTTACTAAAGCCGATGGTGAAAAACAGGCTGCTATTTTAAGTGCAGAAGGTCGTTTAGAAGCATCTCGACGTGATGCTGAAGCTCAAGTGGTCTTAGCAGAAGCATCTCAAAAAGCAATTGAAATGGTAACCAGTGCGGTTGGTGATAAAGAGATTCCTGTTGCTTACCTTTTAGGTGAACAATATGTGAAAGCGATGCAAGATATGGCGAAATCAAGCAATGCTAAAACTGTGGTTTTACCTGCCGATGTTTTAAATACAATTCGCGGTATTATGGGAAAACATAATTAATGTGTTTACTTTAAATAAGTATTTGAAAACAAAACGGCGACTACTATGTCGCCGTTTTTTATCTTTTATATTATTGGTTTTTTAATCTTTTCTGATCTTTCAAAGGGAGTTTTTTTACAACCAAATCATAAGAGTCGCGAATTAAATCTTGAAGTAAATCTCTTGTTAAGTTCTTATGCGGTGTAATCGAAATCCAGTGTTTTTTATTCATGTGATATCCAGGAATAATAAATGAATAGAGCTCCTGATATTCCTGACTTTTATAGGGATCACATTTAACATTAACCATTTTGACGCCAGCTACTTCTGCGGTCAACATGAACATTTTCTCTAAAATTTTAAAAACTTCATAGTCTGGCCCAAATGGATGGGTCTGTTGACTAAAGGGAAGATTACGCGCGATTTCAATTGCAGTTTGATGAAGCTGAGCACCATTCATTCTTTTCTCCCTTATTCATTTCACATGAATAGAAGTTATGAATATTGATTTAATATTATTAATTGGTACGCGCTAAAAGGAATTGTGAAATATCTACTAATTCTTTCGCATCGTCACCAAAATGCGCTAAGGCTTCAAAAGCTTGATCATGCAATTCTTTAGCATAGACCTTTGCTTGTTCGAGCCCCATTAGGGCTGGATATGTCGATTTTTGTACTTGTTCATCCTTACCTGCAGTTTTACCCAAGGTTTCGGTACTCGAAGTAATATCGAGAATATCATCTAACACTTGAAAAGCTAGTCCAATTGTTTGTCCATATTGACGTAACTTTGGAATTGCTTGATCTATTCCAGAGAAGATTGTCACTGCACCCATCATAATGGCTGCCTGAATGAGCGCACCCGTTTTATTACGATGGATATTTTCAAGTTCGTCTTGAGTAATTTGCTTGCCTTCAGCTTGCAAATCTAAAACCTGTCCAGAAACCATTTTGGAGCTAGCAGTTGCTAAAATCTGCATTTGTTTTAATACAATCGCAGCATCAGTACCCTGCCCTTGTTCATCAAACAAACGGCTACCTAAAACCTCAAAAGCCATTGATTGTAAAATGTCACCAGCAAGCAAAGCAGTATCTTCACCAAACGCAACATGACAAGTCGGCTGACCACGACGCAGTAAATCATTGTCCATACAAGGCAAGTCATCGTGCGCTAGTGAGTAGCAATGAATTAACTCTACAGCAACCGCCGCACGACGAGCCGCAGCAAAATTTGGATTTGGCTGTAAAGAGGCAGTGGCATAACATAAAGCCGGACGCACACGCTTTCCACCAAGCATAACTGCATGGTGAACTGCACTTTTTAAAGGCTCTGGAATTGAGAATGCGGCCAGTGTCGTCAATAAATCTTGTTGAATACGTTGTTGAGCTTGTTTTAAAACATCCGCATTAACTTGAGAGAGTGATGACACAGTCGCCTCGATAAAATCAGTAGAGAAATTTTATTGAATGTTATGAAGCATTCATGCGCTACATCATACACGATTCACTGTGAAAAGTGCGTGATGAGTTTTCGAAGGCCTAGGTAAAAAAGCCTCTACAAAATGGAGAGGCTTTTTCATTCTTAAGTAACTTTTAGAAACTGTCACCCGGAACGCGTACCCAACCTTCCATTAACACACGCGCACTACGACTCATAATGGCCTTTTTAACAACCCACTGGCCATTTGTAAGTTCAGCTTGAGCACCCACACGTAGTGTCCCAGATGGATGCCCGAAACGTACTGCTTCACGCTCACCGCCACCAGCTGCTAAATTTACTAAAGTGCCTGGAATAGCAGCCGCTGTACCAATTGCTACCGCCGCTGTTCCCATCATGGCATGGTGTAATTTACCCATCGACAAAGCACGAACGAGTAAATCAACATCATTCTCTGAAACTGACTTACCGCTTGATGCCGTATAGTTTTTTGGTTTAGAGACAAAAGCAATTTTTGGTGTGTGCTGACGCGCTGCTGCTTCTGAAATATCTTTAATCAAACCCATCTGTACCGCGCCATAGGCACGGATTTTTTCAAAACGTGCCAATGCAGTTGTATCACTATTAATATGATCTTGTAATTCGGTGCCTTGATAACCCAAATCTTCTGCATTTAAGAAAATGGTTGGAATACCTGCATTAATGAATGTCGCTTGGAAACGGCCAATATCTGGAACATCTAATTGGTCAACAACATTCCCTGTCGGGAACATATCACCGCCCTCTTCACCATCATCGGCAGGATCTAAAAACTCAATTTGGACCTCAGCGGCAGGGAATGTCACCCCATCCAGTTCAAAATCTCCAGTTTCTTGAACCTGTCCATTGGTAATAGGCACATGCGCAATAATGGTTTTTTGAATATTTTTTTGCCAAATTCGAACCGTGCATAGGCCATTTTCTGGAATACGATCGGCATCAACTAAGCCATTTGAAATCGCAAAAGAGCCAACCGCAGCGGTTAAATTACCGCAGTTACCACTCCAATCTACAAAAGCCTGATCAATTGAAACCTGACCAAACAAATAATCAACGTCATGATCTGGCTGAGTGCTTTTAGCGAGAATAACAGTTTTGCTGGTACTCGAAGTGGCACCACCCATCCCATCAATTTGTTTTCCATAAGGATCTGGACTACCAATTACACGTAGTAAGAGCTGATCTCTTGCTTGACCTGCAACTTGGGCTTTTTCGGGCAAATCATCAAGCTTAAAAAAGACACCTTTACTCGTTCCACCACGCATATAAGTTGCTGGAATTTTAATTTGCGGTACTGAGCTCATATCAACTGTTATCCTTACTATTATGTTCTTCTATATCAAAACAAGCATTCTTGTTTACCCTTCTCTGCATCTTAAATTGTTTTAAGGCCAAGAGATAGCGATCTGCTTCATACATCAATCGTATTGACGCGAGTATATTTTGTGAATTTAACAATATGCTTGCAATGACTTAATCTAAGCAAAATCTAAGAAAAAAAGTCTATCTGAAATTATATTTTTTAGAGTACTTTTCACTCGAAATAGAAATATTAAAAGCAACATCATGATTTTAAATATTTTTTACAATTACTTTTCAGTCACGCCTTATTAATTTGTAGTCTAGGCTAAAATAACTCCATCTATTAGAATAATTTACTTATTCATAGTGAGTGAAGACCTTTGACCAACGAATCTTCTACACTTCAACGAGGACTAAAAAATCGACATATCCAATTAATTGCTATGGGTGGAGCAATTGGTACTGGATTATTTTTAGGCTCGGCGCAAGTGATTCAATCTGCGGGACCATCCATTATTTTAGGATATGCCATTGGTGGCTTAATTGCTTTTTTAATTATGCGCCACTTGGGAGAAATGATTGTTGAAGAACCTGTTGCAGGATCGTTCAGCCATTTTGCGTATAAATACTGGGGGAAATTTCCCGGATTTTTAACCGGATGGAATTATTGGATACTCTACGTTCTGGTTGCGATGAGCGAACTCACCGCAGTGGCCAAATATATTAATTATTGGTGGCCTCATATTCCAGCGTGGACGTCTGTCTTATTTTTCTTTGTCGTGATTACGGCAATTAACCTAACAAACGTCAAATTTTATGGTGAGTCCGAATTCTGGCTCGCTATTATTAAAGTTGCTGCGGTCATCTCTATGATTGTTTTTGGACTTTATTTGCTATTTACAGCAGATGTAGGTTCAAACATTTCATTTAGTAACCTTTGGTCTCATGGTGGATTTTTTCCAAATGGCTTTAGCGGCCTCTTCTATATGTTGGCTTTCTTGATGTTCGCCTTTGGTGGTATCGAACTGATTGGTATGGCCGCAGCAGAAGCAAAAGATCCAAAAAAAACGATTCCAAAAGCAATTAACCAAGTCGTTTTCCGTATCTTGATTTTCTATATCGGTTCATTGGCAATTTTACTTTCATTAGTGCCGTGGAACCAATTAGATCTTGGCGGTCTCGACAAAAGTCCATTTGTTATGATTTTTAGTCAAATGGGAATTGGTTGGGCTGCACACTTACTGAACTTTATTATTTTAACTGCTGCACTATCTGTTTATAACAGTGGGATGTTTGCAAATAGCCGTATGCTATACAGTCTCGCTCAACAAGGTAATGCACCAAAAGTTTTTGCAAAAACCAATAAACAAGGGGTTCCTATTCCCGCTGTTCTGCTTTCTGCTTTATTAATCTTTGGTTGCGTTCTTTTAAATTACTTTGTACCTGAAGATGCTCTTGGACATCTTATGTATGTTGTGGTTGGTGCACTTGTTCTAAACTGGGCAATGATATCAATTACACATTTGAAGTATAGACGCTTTGTTAAGCACGCGAATATTAAGACTTCTTTTCCAGCGTTATGGTCACCTTTTAGTAATTATCTAGTTTTAGCCTTTATTGCTGTGGTTCTCTATATTATGTGGACTCAAGGCTTCAAAGAGTCAGTAATGATGATCCCTATTTGGATTACGGCAATGCTTATACTTTTTGACTATTTAAATCCTAAAAAATTAGATTCCATTGAGAATCCTGAAGAATAAATAAATCTAAAAAGCCATTGTCTAGACAATGGCTTTTTTATTTAAAACTATAAGATTAAAGCCATATCTGAATCTCAGTTTAAAGCCACTGTTTCGTATCATCAGCGACAGGTGTGCCATGAATAACGTGCATAATCATTGCATGAGCAATACTGCCCTTAAATGGAATTTCAGGTAATTGATTAAATTTGAAAAACTGAGCATCGCTAAGTTCTTTCTCCTGAATTTCAATTTCGCCCGCTTCATATTCAGCTTTAAAGGCCAACATTAAGTTACTGGGAAATGGCCATGGTTGACTCGCCAAATACTGAATATTCTTAATGTGTAATCCCACTTCTTCTAATGTTTCACGTCGAACAGCATCTTCTAGTGTTTCCCCTACCTCGACAAAGCCAGCAATTAAACTGTACATCTGGCTCTTATTTCTAGCATTTTTAGCCAGCAAAATCTCGCCCTCACCACGCGTAATAATGGTAATTACACAAGGATTGACTCTAGGATATTGACTAAAATTACATGCTGGACAAGTCATCGAATATTCAGTCTTATGCTGCTGGGTTTTATGTCCGCAACGACTACAAAACTGATGATTACGGCGCCACTCTAGCAACTGAAAAGCACGACTTGCCTGCTCAAACTGCGGTTTAGTCCAATACTGTAAAAGTTGGCGAATGGGTATGAACTGATATCCATTTGGTATAAGTTCGCTTTCTTGGAAATCTCTCGCTATTACTAGAGGGTCTGCTTGTATAGGTAAATCATATTCCTGCTGTTCAAGGCAAGGTAGATTAAAATTCGCATCAACCAAAAGTTGTTGCTGCTGAAAAATATAAGCAATAGGATGGTTGTTGGTATCCATTTATATACTCGAGTGAAGAACCTTTCGATGGACTCTATTGCTCCTTCAAAAGGATCAAGCTTAAACATATTTTTTTAAAATCTTACGCATATTAGCGAACACCTTCAATTCATTTAATTTGTATCTTTTTGATTAAAATCACATTTTATTCACATGCGTTATGTTTTTAAGTTGTCTTTATCTTTTTATAGCTAAGTGACTCGTGATGAACTTAGAAGCTCTGCTTCACATAAAATTGATCTCTGAAAATATAGACTAGTTTTAGTTCCATCTCATGAAGCAAAAATATGCGATTTGGTTTAATTCTGGGTGATCAATTAAATCACCAACTCGCAACGCTCAAGTATTTAAACCGGAATGAAGACGTTATCTTGATGGCTGAAGTATTTGAGGAAACATCTTATGTTGCTCATCATCCACAAAAAATAGCGCTGATTTTTAGTGCAATGCGTCACTTTGCAAAAGAATTAAAAGCACAGGGCTGGAAAATCCGTTACCACACATTTAAGCGCGAAAGTCATATAAAAAAGTTATTCGACTTTATTGCTTTGCAGCAGCAACACTTCTCGGCGAATACTCTCGTCATTACCCAATGTGGTGAGTATCGCTTACAACATGAAATCGAAACTTCATGGGCTAACAAGCTAAAACTACCTGTTATGTGTCTAGAAGATGATCGCTTCTTTTGTACTGTAGAACAATTCAAGCGATGGGCAAACAAATATAAAACGCTAAGAATGGAATACTTTTACCGAGAAATGCGCAAGCAAACTCACTATTTAATGCATGACCAACAACCCGTTGGCGGGCAATGGAACTTTGATCAAGCCAATCGAAAAGCGTGGTCAGGCAATCCATCTTTGCCATCAAAATTAGCCTTTGAGCATGATCAAATTGATATAGATGTTATTCAACTGGTCAAGAAAGAATTTTCACAACATATCGGCAATATCAACTCCTTTCAATGGGCAACTACCCGTCAAAATGCCCTACTTGCTCTAGATCATTTTATTTCTAACATCTTACCTCACTTTGGCGATTATCAAGATGCCATGGTTTATGGTTCAGATTTTATGTTTCATAGTCTGCTCTCACCTTATTTAAATTGTGGATTGTTGTTGCCAAAAGAAGTGTGTGACGCTGCTCAAACAGCCTATTACAGCGGACAGGCTCCCTTAAATGCAGTAGAAGGATTTATTCGGCAGATATTAGGGTGGCGGGAATATGTGCGTGGAATATATTGGTTATCTATGCCTGACTATAGCGATCAAAATACCCTTCATGCCAGCACGCCGCTGCCACAATATTACTGGACGGGTAATACAAAAATGGCATGTATGGCCGAGTGTTTCAGAAATACCTTTGCACATGGCTATGCTCACCATATTCAGCGTTTAATGATTACAGGCAACTTTGCACTTTTAGCAGGTGTAATTCCATCAGAAATTTGCAAATGGTATTTAGCAGTCTATGTAGATGCTTATGAATGGGTCGAATTACCGAATACTTTAGGCATGGCAATGTATGCAGATGGCGGCATCATGGCAAGTAAACCCTATGCTGCATCAGGTAATTACGTACATAAAATGTCAAATTATTGTCAGCACTGTACATATAACGTCAAAACAAAAACTGAGTCTGACAGTTGTCCATTTAACAGTTTATATTGGTATTTTATGAGCCGACATGAGGCCATATTTCGTCAGAATCCCAGAATGGCTATGGTCTATAAAAACCTTGATCGTATGAAAGATAAAGCTTCTGTCATGCAGCATGCCAAGTTACTAATTCATCAACTTGATGAGCTTTAAGATCATGAAAAAACAGCATTTACCTCAGAAAATATGTGCCTATTGTCAACGTCCTTTTGACTGGCGAAAAAAATGGGAACGTTGCTGGGAAGAAGTAAAATATTGCTCTGAAAGATGTAAAATATTGCTCTGAAAGATGTAAAAGACAAGCCCGATCAACTAAGTAGATATTTCACTCGATTGTTTTAACTGATTCAACACTACTCTTAATTGTTGAATCAGCTAGATTTCAATTGATTATATCTGATGATGTTAAGCATATTTATACTGACGAGAGCAGTAAGCTCGTTCAACGTCTGGTGAACGTAATTGTTGATGCTTAGTTTTACGCCCTGCCATACGTTTACGCCAAAGTTTAAAACTATTGGTTTTTAGGTTGTATCTCATTAAACGAATAACTTCGCTTTCGCTTAAGCCATACTCTCGCTCAATTGCTTCAAATGGAGTGCGATCTTCCCATGCCATTTCAATAATTCTAGATAAGTCCTGTTCATCAATTTTTTTCATGTTATGCCCTTTTGATTTATAGGTAGCCAAATCTGATTCTTAACAAACAACGGTTTAGAAATAACTATATCTATCCAATTGCTCGCCTTAAATCTTTTCGTGTTTTACTTAAGATCATAGAAAGACAAACATGAAGTTTTTGTGATTTTTTAGCTTTATAAACTCTATTTTTCTATAAAGCATAAGTGAGTATGCAACTGTTGAATTGTAAAGCTTTATTTTTATTAGCCACTATGGCAGAGGTTTTAATACTTAAAATGTAAAAAAGCCATTGCCTTCGCAATAGCTTTTTTGTTTATAATCATAAAATTATGCGCCCTTAGCTTAACTGGATAGAGCAGTTGCCTCCTAAGCGACCGACGTGGGTTCGAGTCCCGCAGGGCGCACATACTTAATACGTTAATCCTTCACTTCAGCCAACAATGTTTCAGCTGCAAGTTTGCCTAAATTATTAGAAGCAAGCGGACTATCACCAGTTAGCAATTTACGGTCTCTATGACATTGACCTGTAATACCCTTATTTAAAATTTCCACACCAAGTTTTTCAAGGTTTTCACCCACTAGCCAAGGTAAAGCTCCAGGCATATAACCGATATCAATATTTGCTCCCTTATCTAATGAATCAGGGAATACACAAATTTGATAGCCTTTAAAAATATAGTTTTCTGGCTGTTCATCTACAGCCGCAGCAAGTAATGAAGCTGGGCCATGGCATAATGTAATAATAAATTTATCTTGTTCAACCGCCCATTTAAGAACTTTTTTCACTTCAAGGCTATGTGGAATTTTAGCTAAAACGCCGTGCCCACCCGGAATAAATACAGCCGCATATGGTGAGTTTTCACCGACTGCATTTTCTAAAATGTCAGCAAGTTTTAGCGGATTTTTTAATTTATCTGCATATTTCTGAAAGGTGTCTAACACCACTTGTTCTTGCTTTGGCATCGCCCACATTTCAAGTTTGGCTGGATTTCCTGAAAGTGTCGCAACATCAATTTCAAAACCAGCATTATCTAAATGAAACATCGGTAAGAGCATTTCTACAGGATGGTTTCCTGTTGAAAAGAACTTACCGTTTTTCATCTGGATATAACGCTCATCAGTTGCAATCATTAAAACTTTTTTATTGCCTGCATAGGGAGTTGAATAAGTCGTGCCATCGTAATCTGTTTTAGGAGCAGTATATTGGCTTAGGGAATAAGGTGATGGGAAAAAGGCATTATCTTCAGCCAAATCTGGAGTAGGATTTTTATCATCAATATTTGCGTTATTCATTGTTACTATCCTTTTTCATCAGTATGGAAAGAAATAATAAGGTAAGAACCAATTGTTATTTCTTACTCAATTTATAGGTGAAGTTATAGAACTGGTGCAATCTGCCAATAGAATTTGGCAATTTTTATAGAGAAATAGGCAGAATCTAGAATTATAAAATTCAGTTTAGGCAAACCTGTCGTTCACCTAAACTTCAATGATTATAGCGTTACGCATTCATTTCTAAAACGATCTTTCCAATATGATCACCTTGCTCCATACATGCATGAGCACTTTGTACATCTGTAAAAGCATACGTCTTATAGATTTGCGGTAAACACCTACCTTGTGCCAATAATGGCCACACATGCTCATGCAAAGATTGGGCAATTTGTGCTTTTTCTTGGCTATTACGTGCTCGCATCGTTGAACCCGTAATTGTGGCACGTTTTAAAATCAGTTTTTGTAAATCAAATTCTTTTGCGATTCGTCCACCCATAAAACCAATAATGACCAATCGGCCATCACGTTTTAATAGATTTAGGTTTTTCGTGAAATAAGAACCACCTACAATATCTAAAATGACATCAACACCTTGATCTTGAGTATGCTTCAAAACTTCCTGCTCAAAATCTTGGGTTTTATAGTTAATTGCAGTGGTGAAACTAGAGAGTGCTTCAACTTTATCTTCACTACCAACCGTAGCAAAAGTTTTAATCCCTAAAGCTTGGCAAATCGCTAAAGCTGTGGTTCCAATACCACTTGCCCCGCCATGTATTAGTGCGGTTTCATCTTTCTTTAAACGGCCAATATCAAAAAGATTTGCCCAAACCGTAAAAAATGTTTCCGGAATCGCGGCAGCTTGTGTAAACGATAATTTTTCAGGAATTGGTAATACTTGAGTGGCCGTTACCGCACAATATTCTGCATAACCGCCGCCATTTGTTAGCGCACAAACTTTATCACCAACCTTGAATTGATCCACTTGGTCACCTACAGCGACCACAACACCAGCGACTTCAAGTCCCGGTATTTGAGTAACACCTTTAGGCATTGGATATAATCCCATACGCTGCAAAACGTCAGGACGGTTAACTCCAGCAGCCTTTACCTCAATCAAGACTTCATCTGCCTGAGGTGCTGGAAGACTAGCATCTTGAACTTTTAGAACCTCAGGTCCACCAGGAGCCGTAATTTCAATAATTTTCATGGTTGTTGGAAGGGTCATAAAATGCTCCATGTTTGATTTATATTTCAAAATTACTAATCTACGTTAAATAATTGAGGACTTGGGTGGAACGCCAAACAGTCGCTTAAATTCTCGGCTAAATTGTGAAGCACTGACATAACCAACTTCATAGGCTGCTTCTGCGACTCCCATTTTATTGTTCATGATTAACTCACGTGCCTTATGTAATCGAGTAATTTTGATGTACTGTAAGGGAGAATAATTCGTCACCTTTTTAAAAGTCTGATGAAAAAGCGATATGCTCATGCCCGCTTGTTTCGCCAAATCTTGAACCGTTAAGTTATGATAATAATCACGCTGAATAATTTCACAAATGGTGTAAATCACACCATTGCGGCTTACCATAGCCGATAAACTCTCGACTAGATTGCCGCCTGAAGCCTGCACCACACGATAAACCAATTCTCTTTTAACTTGCTCACCCAATATAAAAGTATCTTGTTTAGAACGAAGTAAATTGAGTAATCGTAGAGCAACCTCCGAAATAGTCACATTCATGTCAATCACTCTAAGCCCACAGCTTAATTTTAAATCTTCTGAATGAGCATCTTCAGTAACCACTTGTTGTTGTTTATCCATTTTAGTAATGAGATCAGCCATCATTTGTGGTTCAAATTTTATGGCTATCGCCAGCATTGGTTCATTATTTTCAACAACAGTATCGCAATCAAACGGTATAGCAATAGAAATAAATAAGCACTGCCCTTGTTTAAATGGGAAGATTTCTTTACCAATATACCCTCGCTTTAATCCCTGTATCACTAAAACAATTGAAGGCTCTTGCAGCACAGCAATAGGTGGTGTGGAATGATCTACACGCATTAAAGTGATATTAGAAATAAAAGTAGGATAGAGGCCTTCTGCTGGAGCCAAGGGCAAAAAAGCATCGACCAAATGTGCTGTAAGATGATTTTGCGGCATAGTTTTATTGTGAGAGGTAATCTAATAATCAATATAACAATGAACCCAAAATGAAAACATCTGTCTTACGTTTACTTTGTATAAATAGGCAATTCAAATCAATTTTTAGGCATAAAAAAACCTAGAGCATTCTAGGTTTTTTCACTTTATCAGGCTATTTAAGCAGATAAATTAAAGAACATGGCTGCAATTAAAATAATTACACCGAGGACAATTCGGTACCAAGCAAATACACGTAAAGTGTGACGTTCTACAAACAGTACCAATGCTTTTACAACAAACAGCGCAGCAATAAAAGCAGCAACGAAACCTACGCCAATATTAACCATATTGTCTGAGGTGAGTACGTCGGCATTTTTAATCAAATCAAAAGTCGCAGCGCCCAACATGGTTGGCATAGCAAGGAAGAAAGAGAATTCTGTAGCAGCTTTACGTGATAAGCCCGCAAACATTCCGCCTACGATTGTTGCGCCTGAACGTGAAGTTCCTGGAATCATCGCCACACACTGAGCAAGACCCACTAAAAGCGCTTGCTTAAAAGTAATTTTAGTTGCATCGAGTGTCTTATGTTCAAATTGTCTAGATTCAACCCAGAAAATAATAAGCGCCCCGACAATTAAGGCAATCGCAACTACAATTGGGCTAAATAGAACACTTTTAATAAAGTCGACAGCTAGAACACCAATAATGACTGCTGGAAAGAATGCAATAAGCACACTAATCGCAAAATGACGTGACTCCACATCACCACTAAAGAATCCCTTAATCAAGTTAATAATTTTTTGTCGGTATAACCAGCACACTGCCAAAATAGCACCTAACTGGATTACGACCTCAAATACACGACCGCCGTCTGAGTGGAAATCGATAATATGACCAAATAAAATTAAATGGCCTGTACTCGAGATGGGTAAAAATTCAGTTAAGCCTTCGACAAAGCCTAAAAACAGTGCTTTTATAACTTCAAAATTTTCCATAACTTGCTCAAAGAAAGTTAATCATTAGAACGACCTAAAATTTGTTTTATCGAAATTGGTAAGTCCCAAATTAGACTTAACACATGTTCAATATCAGATCATTTCTAACGTTTGTGGTTATTGCCCCTAGTTAAAGGCAGTTTATTTAAAGTGCGATAATGTATCACATCATGATGACAAACTTGGGTTAACTATCGTAAAAAGATAAAACTTGGTTAAGAACTGCCAAGGTTTTTCTTTTTATAGACAAAGCTTTTTACCTTTACTTACTCTACAAAATGATCTTAAAAAGTCCTTAAAAAAACATGATATTATTCTGAACAAATGCAGCTCATATCAAAAATTCTATCTGAATGAAAAATACCAAAATTAATGCACGCCATCTCATTATCGATTTATTTCTTTCCTCGGCCTACCCTCAGCTCACCATTAAACAAATATTGATTGCCGCTAAACTTTTTAATATGAGTGACAATGGTATTCGTGTTGCGACAACTCGGCTATTAAATGAAGGCATGATAGAAAGCGTAGAACGCGGCATTTATCAACTTTCACCATCAACCAAAGAATGGGCAAAAGTCATTTTGAATCGTAAAAATGGCATTAAGCAGACTAAAGAATGGCAACATCAATATCTGGCAGTCTTCACTGGAACTTTAGGTCGTATTGATCGGACCGCTTTAAAAAAAAGAGAACACGCTTTAAGTCAATTTGGTTTTAGAGAACTCGAAACTGGCATTTATATACGTCCAGATAATTTAGCGTATAGCTTTGAAAAAACATGTGAAGAGCTCGTATTAGCGGGGCTTGAAAATGAAGCTAAAATTTCTATTATTCAAAAATTTGACTCAAAAACAGTTTTGTTAATTCCTTCTTTGTGGGATACCCAACAACTTGAAAAAAACTATGAGATGTATAGTCAAGATATTCAAGAATGGCTTTTGAATTATAAAAATTTATCCTTAAATGAGGCCGCTACCCAAGCTTTGTTATTAGGACGCGAAACAATTACCTTACTCATGAATGATCCTCTACTACCCTCTCCATTTGTTAACGAGTATGCCCGCAATCAGTTTGCTCAAAATGTACAACAGCTCGATTCGATTGGACAAAAGCTATGGCAGAAACTTTATGAAAATGAATTAGCCCACTAACGGGCGATTTATTTTTTTACAAACAAATATTTCAATTTTTAAAATTTTATAATTATATTTGTAATATTGGATGTAAATACCAAAAATTTGTTTTGGGAGAATAAAAATGAATGCACAAGTGAGTGTGACCGATCTATTTAGCAGAGAAGAAATACAGGAACTCACACAACCCTCAGATATATACGGCGCTTGGGCTGTTGCTAGTACGTGGGCCGTTATTGGAGGAACATTTGCTAGCTTAATCATGATGTGGGATTACTTACCTAACTGGGGAAAATTACTTGCTTGTATGCTAGCTTTAGCTATATTGGCAGGTCGTCAGTTATGTCTAGCAATTTTGATGCATGATGCATCTCATAAGAGCTTATTCAAAAATAAAAAAATAAATGACTTTGTAGGCGAATGGCTATGCGCCCGTCCAATCTGGAATGATCTACAAAAATATCGCGTACATCATGTTCGTCATCATGCAAAAACCTCTACTCCAGATGACCCAGATCTTTCGTTAGTTTCTGGTTTTCCTGTAAGCAAAAAATCGCTTACTCGTAAATTTTTACGCGACTTAACGGGTATGACGGGATTAAAGTTTAGCTTTGGCCGAGTATTAATGGATCTAGATCTAATGAAATGGACCGTTGCAAATGATCAAGTCTGGTTAGATCGAAGCAATAAAGATTTCGTTGACTATGCCAAAAGTCTTATAAAAAACAGTAGCGGCGCCATTGCTACCAATGTTGCTCTTTATTGTGTTTTAAAAGCTTTTGGTCAACAACGATTTTATTGGTTATGGCCCCTAGCTTATTTAACACCCTTTCCATTATTTTTAAGAATTCGCTCAATGGCCGAACATGCAGGTATGCAAACGAGTAATACAGCTTTAACCAATACACGAACAACACGTGCAGGTTGGATTGCTAGAAGTTTTGTGGCGCCTATTCATGTCAATTACCATATGGAACATCATTTAATGGCATCGGTGCCCTACTTCAAATTGCCGCGTATGCATCGTTTATTGAGAGAGCGTGGCCATGTTCCGGCACCACCTAGCTATTTTAAAGTGATTGAATCACTCTCATCTAAGCCAGAACAATCTACTTAATTGACTCAAATAATAAATGAAAGGCCATGAAGTTAAATTTATGGTCCTTTAATTTGAATCCGCTATTTTATGCTGGGTTTGGAAATATTTAGGCGTCATCCCCATCCAGCGCTTAAACGCACGAGTGAAGTGAGAAGTCTCGGCATAACCTAGCATTAAAGCGACTTTTTCGATCGACATGTTATTTTGAGCTAAAAGTTTCAGGGCATGCTCCTTTTTCAGTGAGTCTACCAAGAGGGTAAAACTAGTATGATCAAGAGCTAAATAGCGTTGCAAAGTTCGCTCCGACATACTCATGATATGAGCCACTTGCCCAACTTTTAATGCGTCAATATTCCCATTTAAAAGCAATTTTTCGGCAACTTGTTTGACTTGGCCTTTCCAACCACTTTTTAAGTTTAATTTCTCTATATCCCGCTTACATTGCGCATTTAATAACGGCGCTAGCATTGGGTCTGCTGTTAATACAGGCTGTGCTAAATACTCTTTTGGAAATATCCAACGATTAAACTTTTGATTAAATAAACAAGTCACAGCCAGTTGATGACTGATTTGGTCAAAACCTATCGGCTCTGGCATTTGTAATTCAACTTTTCCCAAATGAGAAAGCCCTGTTAATTTTTTCGCAATTTGAACAAAACCGACTAACAAAAAAATGTTGGCATTTGGGCTCAGCTGAAATACATTGACGGGCTGATGAATGGACCAATATGCATCATTATTTTCTTGTTTTAATTCTGGTTTAAAAACCTTACAACGTGAACCAATGAATTGTTCAAGTATTTTCAGCGCTTCTCCTAAATTTGGAGAAACCATGGCAGCCATTCCGACTGAACCATAACATGAAGCTGTCATATTTAAAGCTAAATATCCTGCCAGTGCTGGCTCTTTGCATAACTCAATCGCCCGTTCAATAAGCTGATTTAAGGTGTTGAACTCAACATACCAGTAAGGCTTTTCTAACTGGTCTAAGGTTATTCCACTTCCATCTAAAAGCTGCTCACCAGAGACACCCCACTGCTTAATAGTCTCGACGATTAAATTAATATAAGTTCCGGGTAATTCTGGATTCATAAACAACCCAATGAGCAAAATAAAATGGCGCGAAATGGTAAAAACTGTCAGTTCATGAACTATGCCATGCTTTTAAATTGATGCATAGTTATTCAAAACAAAATCCGCTGAATTGCAAGACAGCACAATTTCTGAAAAGAATACAGGTCCTACCTTATGAACATTCTGATTGTCCATGCTCATCCAGAACCACAGTCTTTCACCACTGCTCTAAAAAATACAGCTAAGCAAACCTTAGAAAAATTGGGGCACAGTGTAGAAATTTCAGATTTATATGCGATGCAATTTAACCCTATTGCATCTAAAGAGGATTTCTTAGAGCTTAATCAGCCTGAGTATTTTAACTATGCACTAGAACAAAGAAATGCCAGCAAAAATCAACTTCTAGCTGCAGATATTCAAGCAGAAATTGAAAAGGTAAAAAAAGCAGATCTAGTCATTTTAAATTTCCCACTTTATTGGACATCTGTGCCAGCAATTTTAAAAGGTTGGATTGATCGCGTATTTATCTCAGGGCTTTTTTATGGAGGCAAACGATTTTACAACCACGGCGGCATGGTAGGTAAAAAAGCGATGTTGTGTTTAACACTCGGTGGTAGAACACACATGTTTGGAGAAAACTCTATTCATGGTCCAATTGAAAATTATTTATCTCCGATTCAACGTGGTACTTTGGCATATGCTGGTTTTAAAGTCCTGCCTCCATTCATTGCTTACCATGTACCTTATATTAGCCAAAAAGCACGAGAAACCCTTCTTGAAGACTATGTAATCTACCTTACTCATTTGGACCAGCTTGAGTCATTAACATTTCCAAAGCTTGAGCAATTTGATGAAAAACTATATCCAATCTAATGCTATGTTTTAGCTATAAAAGTTAAATAACCGAATCTAGATTGTTATTTTCGGTTTTTTTATCGCATATAACTTTCAAATATAGAATCCAAATTCGCTCAAAAAATAGATCAAATGGTAAAAAAATTAAGGCAATTTTTTTTATAAGGCTAAGAATATAAAACTGAATCAATAATATACAGATGTAGAGAAACTAGACTTATCAACTAAAAATGACTATCAATACTCATTTCATAATCACTTAATTCATATTTTTACAAAAAAATCTTTGACCATTTTTCTTGGATTTGTGACAAAAATGTCATAAAAATAAATACCATTACTGATACATAAAAAATATAAATATCAATTAATTAAATTAATTTAACAATACAAATATTCCTTCATATTTCATCCATTATTGACCGATTTTGTATAAAAAATGAGTACTGCCCAGTTCATACAATAGATTTACTCTTATTTTAATTATGCTATTTTTGTTACATGGAGTTATCAAAGCTTCTATTACTTGTAATTAGGAGCTTTGAAGGCAACACAGTTTAAACGGTTTAACTCTGTTACTTTTAAAAAAATGTCTTGAAGTTCAAGGAAAGATTAAAATGAAATTAAAACATCTGAGCACTGCAATGATTTTAGCAACGCTGCCTGCAACTGGGGTTTTTGCAGCAGCATTGGATCGCTCTGGACAATCAATGTCTGCTTTTTTTCAGCCGGGAAATTACTTTGAAGCTGGTATTTCTGCTTTAGATCCTGATGTATCGGGTAAAGATACTTCTGGAAATGCAACAGGTGATATGGCAAATGATTACTATTTCCCTAGCGCAGCATTGAAATTACAACTCACCGATAAATTTTCTTTTGGTTTACTATATGACCAACCATTTGGGTCTGATTCAGAATATAGCGGCAAAAATAATTTTGTAGCAAATCCAAATGACCGTTTACTACCTTCACCAGCAAGCCCAACATTAGGTCAAGCTGGCTTGGGTAATACTATTACTGGCGGCACATCTGTAGAAGTTGATACACAGAACCTTGCTTTAGTTTTTGGTTTTCAACCAACAGTAAACTGGAATATTTATGGTGGTGGTGTATACCAAACGATTAAAGGAAATGTTCACTTAAGAGGTTCAGCATATAGCTTATATAATGGCTATGATGCTGACATTAAAGAAACAGGTGGAGCAGGTTGGTTAGCAGGGGTAGCTTATCAAATTCCAGAAATTGCGCTTAAAGCTTCTTTAACTTATCGCTCTGAAATTGATCATGATGTAAATATTAAAGAAAATATTCCTATCGTGAACTTGGTAGCTGCAAACCCAGCACTTCTATTTGGTGCTTTAGGTATCACTGATCCTGCAACTCAAGCAGCTATTGGTAAACAATTAGCATCACTCCAAAGTGATGGAAAAACTACTATCACAACACCACAGTCTGTAAACCTTGATTTCCAAACAGGTATCATGGCAAATACAGTCGCATTTGCGAATGTACGTTGGGTAAATTGGAAAGACTTTGCAGTTCAACCATATAAATTTGGTATTGTTTCAAAAGCAGCTGGTCAATTACTTCCTCAATTAGGTAAACCTAATGGATTTAATTTAGTAGATTACTCAGATGACCAATGGTCTGTTACTGCTGGTGTAGGCCGTAAACTTACCGACAAGTGGGCTGGTAATGTCTCTGTAGGTTGGGACTCTGGTGCGGGTAACCCTGTAACAACCTTAGGCCCAACTGAAGGTTACTGGAACGTAGGCTTAGGTGTTCAATACAGCCCTACTCCACAAACCTTTATTGCTGGCGGCGTAAAATATTTCTGGTTGGGTGATGCTGATGCTGTTACAGGCGCTCATTCTGCTGCAGGTAGCTTTGATGACAACAACGCTATCGCTTATGGTTTAAAACTTGGTTATAAATTCTAAGTTTCAAAACTCATTCATATAAAAAAGGCGCTTTAAGCGCCTTTTTTATTCTTTATTCTTAAGCTGGGATTGTACGCTGTGAAACTGAACGAATTGCTTCTTTTAATGCATCGTAACCGTGGATAGCTGGAAATTGTGGAAACTCAGCAATCACATTTTCTGGTGCATCAAACAAGAAACCGTGGTCAGCTTCACCAAGCATGGTTGTATCGTTATACGAGTCACCAGCAGCAATTACTCGGAAATTTAAACCATGTAATGCTTTAACCGACTCACGTTTTTGATCTGGTTGACGTAGTTTATAAGCGGTAATCATACCTTCTTCATCTGTCTCTAACTTATGACAGAAAATTGTTGGCCATCCTAATTGCTTCATTAAAGGATGTGCAAATTCATAGAAAGTATCTGACAAGATCACAAGTTGGAAATGAGTACTTACCCATTCAACAAACTCTTTTGCACCTGGTAATGGTCCCATCTCAGCAATAACTTCTTGAATATCGTTTAAGCCTAAACCGTGTTGTTTTAAGATATTAAGGCGCTGAGTCATTAAAACATCATAATCCGGAATATCACGAGTTGTTGCTTCGAGTTCTTTAATCCCTGTTTTTTTAGCGAAATTGATCCAGATTTCAGGAACTAAAACCCCTTCAAGATCTAGGCATACGATTTCCATGAATGCTTCCAACGTTGGTTAAAAATTGCTGTATCATACCATTAAGATTTTCAGTTTTGCGTTGTTATTGATCAAATCAATTTTATTCATAAGGATCGAAATTAAAGTGCTAAGCACTTTATCAACTATCCTTTAGAATATTTTTCATAACTCAATGCGCCCAAGCCTTTTGCCAGGAACACACATGACCGTTATTCCGACTATTGATATCGTAGATGCTCTTGCTGCTGAATATGCAACCAAAAGCCCTCGAGAAATTTTAGAACTTGCCTTAAGCCAACAAGGTGAAATTGCAATTTCATTTTCGGGAGCAGAAGATGTTGTGTTAATTGATATTGCTTCACGCTTAGGCAAACCTTTCCGTGTATTTAGTCTCGATACGGGCCGCCTGCATGCCGAAACTTATCAATTTATTGAAACTGTCCGTAAACACTACAATATCAATATCGAAATTTGTTTCCCTGAATCTGAAGCTGTTCAAAACATGGTAAACGAAAAAGGTTTATTCAGCTTTTTTACAGATGGGCATCAAGAATGTTGCGGTATTCGAAAAGTTCAGCCTTTGCGTAAAAAACTTGCGACTTTAGATGGCTGGATTACGGGTCAACGTAAAGATCAAAGCCCTGGTACGCGTACAGAGATTCCTGTAGTACAAGCTGATGCAGGTTTCTCTGGCCCAGGTAAGCAACTCATTAAATATAACCCTCTAGCGAACTGGACAAGTGCTGAGGTATGGAGCTACATCCGTATGATGGAAATTCCATATAACCCTCTTCATGAGCGTGGTTTTGTTTCTATTGGATGTGAACCATGTACGCGACCTGTATTACCAAATCAACATGAGCGTGAAGGACGCTGGTGGTGGGAAGAAGCCACTCAAAAAGAGTGTGGCTTACACGCTGGTAATATGAAAAAGTAATTGGATATCAAAAAACCACTGGCAAATCAGTGGTTTTTTTTATGTCATGTTCCGTACACAAAGTCATATTTTCTCTACTCTAAACGCTATATACTTAATTTTACGGTTCTATAATTCTAATAAGAGCTCATATAAGGGCTTCTTAGAAAAATGCATGAGGCACAATGATTTATGCGTCCATTACACCCAATTGATTTCATTTTTCTGTCACTTGAAAAAAGACAGCAACCCATGCATGTCGGTGGATTATTTTTATTTGAAATTCCTGAAAATGCACCAGAAACCTTTGTACATGATTTAGTAGAAGATATTAAACGCTCAAAAAGCATTCCTATCCCTCCCTTCAATAACCGTTTAAGTGGTCTATTTTGGGATGAGGATGAAGAGTTCGATATCGATCATCACTTTCGCCACATCGCTTTGCCTCACCCGGGCCGTATTCGTGAACTTCTGGTTTATATTTCACAGCAGCATAGCTCACTAATTGATCGTGCAAAGCCACTTTGGACTTGTGACATTATTGAAGGAATCGAAGGCAATCGTTTTGCCATGTATTTTAAAATCCATCATGCCATGGTAGATGGTGTTGCGGGTATGCGTTTGATCGAGAAATCTCTATCAAAAACACCAGAAGAGAAACATGTTGTACCTTTATGGTGTGTTGAGAGCAAAAGAGCTAAGCGTCTAAAAGTACCAACTCCAAGTACTAGTAAAATTAAAAGTATTTTAGGCGGTATTAAGTCTCAACTCGACATAGCTCCAAAAGTCATGCACGAGCTATCTCAAACAATATTCAAGGAAATGGGTAAAAATCCTGATTATGTTTCTACTTTTCAGGCACCAGTTTCTATTTTGAACCAAAGAGTCAGTGCTTCACGTCGTTTTGCGGCCCAATCATTTGAATTAAGCCGCCTTAGAAAAATATCAAAAGCATTAGGCGTGACGATTAATGATGTTGTCCTAGCTGTATGTTCAGGCGCTTTACGTGAATATTTGATTAGCCAAAACAGCTTACCTAAAAAGCCACTTATTGCCATGGTTCCAGCTTCATTACGTACAGATGATTCTGACATGAGTAACCGAATTACCATGATTCTGGCAAATTTAGGAACGCATAAAGATCAACCGCTAGAACGCCTAGAAATCATTCGTCGAAGCATGCAGAATTCAAAGCAACGCTTTAGCCGTATGACAGCTAATGAAATTTTAAACTATAGTGCAGTTGTTTATGGTCCGGCAGGATTAAACATCATGTCAGGAATGCTTCCTAAGCGTCAGGCGTTCAATTTAGTGATTTCCAATGTACCAGGACCACGTGAGCCGCTTTATTGGAATGGCGCGAAATTAGATGCACTCTACCCGGCTTCGATTGTCATGGATGGACAAGCTCTAAACATTACCATGACCAGTTATTTAGATAAGCTTGAAGTTGGATTAACAGCTTGTCGAAATGCTTTGCCAAAAATGCAAAACCTTTTGACTCATTTAGAAGATGAGATTCAACGTTTTGAAGAAATTATTGCAGAAAAACAGCTGAAACATCATTCAGCAAGTTAGAAAATTAAGGGGCTTTGAATTGGCCCCTTATTTTTTGATTGTGCGGCACTGGTTAAGCAACTGATGACATACTGAACGAATCATTGCAGTTGTAATCGGTACTTCTTTACCTTGGTCATTCAACATATAGCAGCTATTTACTGGCGTGCTTTCTAAAACATGTTTAAGACCGTTGCTAATTAAGTTTTCACTTACATTCATGGGTTATACCTCTTATTGTTTGCTAAGACGTTTAATAGGGAGAACGTCTAGGGCTACTGTATGTAAGTAGTATTTAAAATTCATGAATGAAAGTAAAATTTCAGTTGTAACAAGGATTAAGCGATATCTTGTTACAACTTTAACTTAAAATGATATCGTATTGCTCTTGCGTATATAAATTTTCGACCTGAAATTTAATAACACGGTTAATAAAATGCTCTAAATCGGCTACTGCTGGTGCTTCTGCTGTTAATAATCGGTCAATCACAGAAGGATGGGCAACAACAGTAAAGCCACTCGTTGACTCAAATGCGCGGGTATATCGTAATATCTCACGAAATATTTCGTAACACACTGTCTCCGCTGTTTTGACAAAACCACGTCCTTGACATGTTGGACATGATTCACATAACAAGTGTTCTAATGATTCACGAGTTCGTTTACGCGTCATTTCGACCAGACCAAGTTCTGACACTTGAGTAATTTTGGTCTTCGCGTGATCTCGCTCAAGCATTTTCTCAAACTGACGCATCACCTCTTCACGGTGAGTTGCTTCTTGCATGTCAATGAAATCAATAATGAGAATACCACCCAAATTACGCAGTCTAAGTTGACGCGCGATAACTTGAGTCGCCTCCATATTGGTTTTAAAAACAGTGTCTTCAAGACTACGACCACCTACATATGAACCTGTGTTAACGTCAATCGTTGTCATGGCTTCAGTCTGGTCGATCATCAGATAACCGCCTGACTTCAAAGCTACCCGAGTTTGTAAGGCTTTTTGAATATCTTCTTCAACATTATAAAGATCAAATAGTGGTCGCTCCCCCGGATAATGGATGAGACGACTCTTCATATTCGGGACAAACTCATCTACAAACTCAAGCAGTTTTGCATGAATCTCTCGCGAATCTACATAAATCTTTGCGGTTTCTTCGCTTGCTAAGTCGCGAATAATACGTTGAGGTAATGGAAGTTCTTCAAAAATTAAAGAAGGAACAGCAACATCCGTCTGCTTGCGCTGGATGTACTCCCACAATTTGCTCAGATAACACATGTCCTGTGCAATTTCTGCCTCATCCACACCTTCTGCAGCCGTACGGACAATCACACTACCAGGTAAATTATGCTCAGATTGAATACCTTCAATAATATTACGCAGACGATCTCGCTCTTCTTCAGACTCAATACGCTGCGAAACACCAATATGGTTGCCATACGGCATTAAAACCAAATAGCGAGAAGGGATTGAAAGATCTGTACTGAGGCGTGCACCTTTTGTGCCCAACATATCTTTCATTACTTGGACAGTAAGGGTTTGCCCAGGATGTAATAGCTCAAAGACATTTGGGGTAGGCTGCGAACGAGGCCAAACCATATCATTGATATGTAAAAAGGCTGTTCGAGACAAACCAATATCAACAAAGGCAGCTTGCATGCCCGGAAGCACTCGTACAACTTTACCCTTGTAGATATTGCCGACTAGACCGCGTTTAACTGTACGCTCGACATACAGTTCATTAACAGTTCCATTTTCGATTAATGCCACCCGACACTCCATAGGCGTGACATTAATAAGTAGTTCTTCTGACATACATAAACTCAAAGCATTATAAAATTTTTTATTAAAGAGTCAGAGAAGCTGTTAACTTTAACGTTGTCTAGTGTTCATCGACAATGCTATTCAATGAAGAAGGATAACAACCCCTTATGTCTTTACTCTTTTGAATAACTGTGCAAATTCGTATAAAGGAAGTCCTACCACATTACTATAACTTCCTTGAATTTGGGGAATATATTGCGAGGCAATTCCTTGAATTGCATATCCACCCGCTTTTCCAACAGGCTCACCCGTGGTCCAATAATCTTCCATATCCTGTGTAGTCAGGCGCTGAAACTCAACTTGTGTTTGCACTACCTGACTTAACATCTGTTGTTGAGTCGCAACACACAGTCCCGAAAACACATCATGCCAACGTCCAGATAATTGTTTCCAGATTTCAAAGGCATGATTTTTCGATTCAGGCTTACCAATAATTTGACCATCAAGTCCCAGACTTGTATCGGCAGCAATAACAATAGCTTCTGGAAAAAGCTTCAATACAGTTTGAGCTTTTTCTCTAGCCAACCGTTCAACATAATGATGAACCAGCTCATTTTCATGAACAGACTCATCAATGTTAGGACTATAGATTTCAAAATCTAAGCCTAGCTGTTGCAACAGCTCCTTCCGACGAGGAGAGCTAGATGCTAAAACTATATGCGCCATTTTGCCAAACAATAATAGACGACCGGCCATGTGATGATACTTGTCATCAAAGGCTGCCAATGTCTAGCAATTGAAAAATGAATTCCACCCATCGTCTGTGTTACCCACATAAATGCTAAATGGGCAATAATGACCAACGTTGCTATCGTCCATAAATTAACAAAAGTTAAAATACGGCGTTCCCGAATTAAAAAACGGGTAAGAAAAGTCACAATTACAAAACTTAAGGCATTGAGTCCTAAAGGTGCATCAAGCAGTAAGTCTGTAAAAATTCCCATCCCAAATGCAAACCAGACCCCACACCATGTTGGCTGGCATACTACCCAAAATAGCATGATCATTAACATGAACAGTGGCCGCCATCCTGAAATATCATAGGATAGCGGATAAACCATGAGTACAGAACCCACAATAACGGAGAGAATAATTCCCCATAATGGATCTTTACGCTTTTCTCGTTTAAGTTTAGCGATCGGCATATGGCTGCTCCTTCGCTAATGATTCAGAGAAAAGTACAACTACATGATGGCCTGTTGCTAATTGTGCTGATGGTGTTACATCAATTTCAGCAAACTCACCTGAATTATGGCGTTTTATTTTGGCAACTGTACCCACTGCGTAACCTGCTGGGAAATGTTCACCCAAGCCTGAGCTAAACACTTTATCACCCGCCTGAATATTCGCACTGGTCGGGACATATTCCATTTTTAAACGGCCCAAATCACCTGTACCAGAAACAATTGCCCGCATTCCAGTACGCTCAAGACGTACCGACAGTGAATGTTCTTTATCTGATAACAACATCACACGTGAGCTATGAGGATATACATTAATGATCTGCCCCATAATACCTTTATCATCCAAAACCGTTTGACCGACCTTTAGATGGTCCATAGAGCCCCGGTTAATAATGATGATATGACGTAATGGGTCTGCATCTGTACCAATTACTTCGGCAATTTCCATACGGCCATCAATAATTAATGGGGTATCAAGAAGTCCTCGTAAACGGGTATTTTCAGCTGACAGTTCAGAAAGTTTCTGTAAGCGGACTTGAGCTTGTAAAAGCTCAGCCTGCATCGCGGTATTTTCACGACGCAGTTGTGCTTCAGATTTTGTTTGTTGATTCAGCCATTCTCTCGACAGTACCGGATAACTAGCCAATGCATAAATTGGGTTATATGCAGCGTACAAGACATCCCTTGCTGGCTGAATTACATAAGGCATGCGCCAATCGAAGAACAGCACAACCAAACATGTAATGACCGCAATAATGAACGAGCGGAAAGATGGCGGCTGTCTTGAAAAAATATTCGGTTGCACCGCCTAATCCTTAAACTTAACCGACGAAAAGCATGTCATGGTTCGGGTTGTCGAAGAATTCTAATACTTTACCACCACCACGGGTTACGCAAGTAAGAGGATCTTCAGCAACAACAACTGGTAAACCAGTTTCTTGAGCCAATAACTTGTCAAGATTACGAAGTAGTGCACCACCACCTGTCAACACAATACCGCGCTCAGCAATATCAGAAGAAAGTTCAGGAGGAGTTTGCTCAAGAGCAGATTTCACAGCACTTACAATACTTTGTAACGGATCAGAAATAGCTTGAGTAATTTCGTCAGAAGTTACAGTAATTGCACGAGGTACTCCTTCTGCAAGGTTGCGACCACGTACTTCGATTTCTAATGTTGTACCATCAGAAACAGCCATACCTACTTCTTTTTTAATAATTTCAGCAGTGGTTTCACCAATCACACAACCGTGAGCTTTACGGACATAATTGATGATTTGCTCATCAAAAACATCGCCGCCGATGCGTAAAGAGTCAGCATAGACACAACCTTGCAATGAAATAATTGCAATTTCTGTTGTACCGCCACCAACATCCACAACCATAGAACCACATGCTTGTTCAACTGGCATACCTGCGCCAATTGCTGCTGCCATAGGCTCTTCAATCAAACGAACATCACGGGCACCAGCATTAAATACTGCTTCGCGAATCGCACGACGCTCGACCAAAGTTGATTTACATGGTACACATACAACTACACGAGGTGCAGGTGGGAACAAACGTTTTTCGTGAACTTTACCAATAAACTGATTTAACATGGTTTCAGTCACTTCAAAATCCGCAATTACACCGTCTTTCATTGGACGAATTGCAGAAATATTCGCAGGCGTACGGCCCAGCATTTGCTTAGCATCTAGACCTACAGCAGCAACAATTTTTTGTGAACCACTGTGACGAATTGCCACAACTGTTGGTTCATTTAATATAATGCCGCGGCCTGGTGCATAAATAAGTGTATTTGCTGTACCTAAATCAATGGCTAGATCCGGCGAAAACAAGCCAATTAGTCGTTTTAGAATCACGGTTCGTTCTCAGTTAAACTTTCATGTGGATGCAAGGTGGCAACTTTAAACTAAATGTGATGATTTGAACAAGTCAATCGCTTATTATAACGCACGATATTTTGAAAATTTTTAATACTGATTAGGTGATGTTATGTCTACATCGGATGCACAGCATTCAGCAGATTTAAATGCACAAACAGTTTCAGCAATCGCCAATCTTGCTCGATTGTCGCTCAATGATACGCAATCTGCTGAATATGCTCAAAGTCTAAATAAAATTTTAGGCATGATGGAAACCTTAAAAGGCATTGATACGGAAGGCGTAGAACCTTTGAAAAGTCCTTTTGACAATCCTCAACCTTTACGTGCTGATGTGGTAACTGAAAGCAATCATCGAGATGAATACCAAGCTGTTGCACCTGCAACTCAAGATGGTTTGTATCTTGTTCCTCGCGTGATTGAATAACTTTTACTCAATTAACCCATCTTCCCTATTTTGAATGTAAAGATATTTTACTCATGACTGATTTACATCGCTTATCAATTCGTGAACTTGCTGAGGGCTTAAGCCAAGCGAAGTTTTCATCTCGCGAACTGACTGAACACTATTTAAAACGTATTGCTAAAATTGACCCACTGGTAAAAAGCTACGTGACGGTTACGCCTGAACAAGCTCTTGCTGAAGCCGACGCTGCTGATGCAGCTTTAAAAGCAGGTAGTGCAACAGCTTTAACGGGTATTCCTCTTGCTCATAAAGATATTTTTTGTACCAAAGGCATTAAAACGACTGCTGGTTCAAAAATACTAGATAACTTCATCTCTCCTTACGATGCAACTGTTGTTGAAAAAACTAAAGCAGCTGGTCTTGTCACTTTAGGTAAAGTGAACATGGATGAGTTTGCGATGGGCTCAACTTCTGAAAGCTCCTATGTTGGCGCAACGAGCAACCCATGGGCACTTGACCATGTTCCTGGTGGCTCATCAGGTGGTTCTGCTGCGGCTGTAGCGGCTGATTTAGCGCCTTTCGCTACAGGTACTGATACAGGCGGCTCAATTCGTCAACCTGCGTCATTCTGTGGCTTAACAGGCTTAAAACCAACCTATGGTCGTGTATCTCGTTTCGGGATCATTGCTTATGCATCATCATTAGACCAAGCAGGTCCGATGGCTCGTTCTGCCGAAGACTGTGCTTACCTCATGAATGTAATTGCAGGTCACGATGCAAAAGACTCGACTTCGGTTAAGAAAGAAGTTGATGACTACGTTGCAAACTTAAACAACACATCTGCAAAAGGTTTACGCATTGGTATTCCTAAACAGTACTTTAACGTTGCAGGCTTAGATGCAGACGTTAAAGCACGTGTTGAAGAATCTTTGAAAAAGCTTGAAGAAATGGGTGCAACGCTTGTTGAGATTGACCTCAACATGACTGAAGCTTACGTACCAACGTACTACCTCATCGCGCCAGCAGAAGCATCTTCCAACTTGTCACGTTATGACGGTGTTCGCTACGGTTACCGCTGTGAGAACCCAGCTGACTTAATGGATCTTTATAAGCGTTCTCGCTCAGAAGGTTTTGGTCCAGAAGTTCAACGTCGTATCTTAATTGGGACATACGCACTTTCTGCAGGTTATTACGATGCTTACTATGTGAAAGCACAAAAAGTACGTCGTTTAATTCAGCAAGACTTTTTAAAAGCATTTGAAAATGTAGACGTGATTGCTGCTCCTTCTGCACCAACAACTGCTTATAAAATTGGTGCGAACTTAACTCCAACTGAAATGTATTTAGGTGATATCTATACGCTTGCAGTGAACTTAGCAGGCTTACCAGCGATTAATGCTCCTGTTGGTTTTGATAAAGATAGCTTGCCTATTGGCTTACAATTAATTGGTAACTACTGGTCAGAATCACAATTGTTGTCGATTGTTCATCAATACCAACAAAACACCGATTTCCATACTCAACGTGCGGCAATTGCTGAGGAGAATGCATAATGGCTGAAGCTCAAAAGTTGAAACTGATTGACGGTTGGGAAGTCGTTATTGGTATCGAGATTCACACTCAGCTCGCAACCAATTCTAAAATTTTCTCTGGTTCATCAACTGAATTTGGTCAAGACCCAAACACGCAAGCAAGCCTTGTAGACTTGGCAATGCCAGGTGTACTCCCTGTTTTGAATGAAAAAGTGGTTGATCTTGCTATTCGCTTTGGTTTAGGGATTGATGCCTATATCGATCAAGCATCTGTGTTTGCACGTAAAAACTACTTCTACCCTGACTCTCCAAAAGGCTACCAAATTAGCCAAATGGACAACCCGATTGTGGGCTTGGGTCACATCGACATCCAACTTGAAGATGGTACGACTAAACGTATTGGTGTAACTCGTGCTCACCTTGAAGAAGATGCTGGTAAATCTGTACACGACCAATTTGAAGGTATGTCTGGCATTGACTTAAACCGTGCTGGTACACCTTTGCTTGAAATCGTTTCTGAACCTGACATGCGTTCGGTTGAAGAAGCTGTTGCTTATATCAAAGCGATTCACACGCTGGTACGTTGGTTAGGTATTTCTGACGGTAACATGGCAGAAGGTTCATTCCGTGCGGACTGTAACGTGTCTTTACGCCGTCCGGGCCAACCGTTTGGTACACGTTGCGAGCTTAAAAACCTCAACTCATTCCGTTTCATTGAGCAAGCGATCAATGTTGAAATTGAACGCCAAATGGAAATTTTGGAATGGGGCGGTGAGATTGACCAAGAAACTCGTTTGTTCGATCCAAACAAAATGGAAACGCGCTCTATGCGTTCCAAAGAAGAAGCGAATGACTACCGCTACTTCCCCGATCCAGATTTGTTACCTGTGATTATTGCTGATGAGCAAATTGAAGCTGCTCGCGCTGCACTTCCAGAGCTCCCTGCTGCTCGCCGTGCGCGCTTTATCGCAGACTTTGGTGTAACTGAGTACGATGCACATGTACTTACGCTCTCACGCGAAATGGCGGACTTCTATGAAGCTGTTGTGGCTGCTGCTGGCGGTGCGAAGCAAGGTAAAATTGCTGCAAACTGGGTAATGGGTGAATTCTCTGGTGCTTTAAACAAAGCGGGCCTAGAGTTAACAGACTCACCTGTTTCTGCTGAACAGCTTGGCGGTATGATTGCCCGTATTGTTGACAACACCATTAGCGGTAAGATTGCTAAACAAGTCTTTGGCTTTATGTGGGAATCGGAAGGTAAATCTGCCGATGACATTATTGCGGAAAAAGGCTTAAAGCAAGAAACTGACACAGGTGCAATTGAAGCGATCATTAAAGAAGTACTTGCAGCCAATGAAAAAATGGTTGAAGAGTACAAGTCTGGTAAAGAAAAAGCCTTTAACGGTCTTGTTGGTCAAGTTATGAAAGCTTCTAAGGGTAAAGCTAACCCTGCTCAAGTAAATGAATTAATGAAAAAATTGATTGGTTAATTTCATTAGTCAACTCCAGAAAAAGCCTCGATTTATCGGGGCTTTTTTATATCCTTCTAAAGCACCCTTCGACTAAAGAATGCACTTTTTTCCTAAAAAATTACTCAGTGACTGTGCTAATTTAAATTAAGAATTTAGATAAATTACATTTTAAAAAGAGGGATAAATCATGTCTAAAAAGATTTTAATGTTGGTCGGTGACTATGCAGAAGACTATGAAACTATGGTTCCTTTTCAGTTCTTAACTGGTTTAGGTTATTCCGTGCATGCTGTTTGCCCAAATAAAAAGAACGGCGACCATATTGCGACTGCTATTCATGATTTTGAAGGCGAGCAAACTTATAGCGAAAAACGTGGTCACAACTTCGCGATTAACTATGATTTTGATGCCATTAATACTGAAGACTATGTAGGTCTAGTGATTCCGGGTGGCCGTGCACCAGAGTATTTACGCATGAATGAACGTGTTGTCGAAATTGTACGTGAGTTCGATAGAGTGAAAAAACCGATAGCAGCCGTATGCCATGGCGCTCAGTTACTCGCAGCGGCAGATGTATTACAAGGCCGCCTCTGTTCTGCTTATCCAGCATGTGCTGTCGAAGTAAAATTGGCAGGTGGACAATACGCAGATATTGCTGTGACTGAAGCAGTTACAGATGGTCATTTGGTGACTGCTCCAGCTTGGCCTGCACATCCAGCTTGGTTAGCTCAATTTGTGAAAGTTTTAGGGGCTACAATTACGATCTAAAAAGATATCTTTATCCCAAATACAATAAAGCCTGCTCTTAGATAGCAGGCTTTATTACTAAAATAGAAAACTAGACTTTTATCTTGTAATCCCTAATTTATTCCAAATTTCTGGTGTTAAAAACGTCGTCACCAATTTATTTAAGTCAATATAGCGTAATGTGCCCTGCAACTGCTGTTTAACGGCTGGGTCCTTAACAATATCTTCACCCGCACTTTGGCCTAACTGCTGGAAAGCCTCCCCAACTGCCTTCACACCTTCAGCCTGAATTACAGCTTTGGTCTGAGCAGAACATTGCTCTACAATTATCCGCTGTAAAACCTGAGCCAGTTTTTGATCTAACTGGTCTTTTTGCTCAGGCGTTACATTACTAAATGCTTTTAAATCTGGATGAGCCGCTAAAGCTGTAAATGTCCATTGGAGCACCGTGGTTTTATCTGAAGCTGTTGTTGCTTTAACCAGACAGTCACTTAACTGATCAACTGTCGGACCAGCCATCGCAATTTGTGTTGCACCCAGTACAGTCGCCGCCACACATATTGAACGGCTCAGATGTGAAAACTTACGGCGAGCAATAGCATAAAGATGACGTGACATAGGTCTAGCTCCAATAAACAATCTGTTCTTTTTATCACAGAGTCACTAAAGTTACCTGTTATGACTCTGTAACCGCAAAATACTTACTTTACGACTGATTCAATGCGATCAAGCTCCCACACTCCACCTGCTGCCAAGCCTTTACACATACCCGTCCACATATCCTTAGTATGCACAAAACTCTTGCCGTCCCATACCCATTCTTCACTTGCCCAGCAATCTCCAATGCCTCGTCCCTTTTGAGCACTACTAATAATACCGCTATCAAAATCTGAGGCGGACTCAGTTACAAACGCGGGCTTACCGTTTAAAGACTCATCGAGTACCCATGCCCCATACCCTTCGTTATAAGCCCCTCTCCAGCACAACGTAGTCGCCAGAACTTTCTTATTGGTTAGTTTATATAGCTCAATTTTCTGTGGTTCGGCTCCATCACTGTTACCACCATAAATACCTTCACAAAAGCCGTCTTCTTTCGGATTCGGTTTAGCAGCCATCAAACTACGGTGTATTGCTTGGTACTGTTTATTTTTAGGCTGTAAAGTTAAATAAGGTTTGGTTGAAGTCTTAATACGCTTCACAACTAGTTTTGGTTCAGGCATAAGCACTTGATTTTCATTGGCACTGCCCTTTTTAACCAAAGCACCAATAGTCCCTATACGCTTCTGAAAATCATCCATCTTTAATAATACGGCAGTCATCCCAGCATCGGAAATTTTCCATTTATGCTGCGCATTTTTAAATACAATTTCAGTCTTCTGTTTGGACTGCTGTAGTAGAGCATTGACTTGCGAGCTGTTTAGCTTACCCATAATTGGCAGCTCAGTACCATCTACACCCACCGCACCTAAATCTTTGCCATTGATATAAAAATGGATATTTTTAAGCTGGTTTGCAGGTATGCTTTGTTCATAGTCGGACAAAGCAAATTCAATCTGTACAGGTTGTTTTGGGCCTGCTTTACGTGTTAATAAAATTGAAGCGGGATTATCACCATTTTCTTCGTTTTGATAGCCTGCAGCCTTACAGGTACCCGTATTACTGCAAGAGATTTCCCACTCTTGGTGAGAAAATGAAATACCTTTTATATCTTGAGCAAAACTATAAGAACTTATTACTGCCAAACAACAAATTGAAAGTATATTTTTCATTTTTTCATGTCTCTACACGTCTGTTTTATTATGAAGTTAACAACAGCGTTAAATTTTGAGTTACCGTCTAGTTTAAAAGAATATGTTAGATTTATATAAGATTTAAATTGATTACTTTCTAAAAATGAAAAAACTAAATTTTTTATTATGGTCAACATTAGTCAGCCTAAATTCAACTGTTTATGCAGAAGTAAAAAGCTTTACTCCTCATTTCCCCAAATTTTATAGCTCTGCTGCAACCCGCAAAGCAGACAATCAATTCTATGCTCTTGGAGAGGCAAAATTTTTAAACGGCGTTGTAGTCCCTTTTTATGGTGTTACTGCACAGAACCCAATGGAGGATGGTTTACTTAAAGATTTTGAAAAATGCACGCCTAAAAGCTGCCGTTTTAATTTTCAACTCGATGCTCAACACGCCAAACAATTAAAACTTCTTGCATTACCTGAAATAGGTTTAATACTTGTTCCACGTAACTGGCAAGATGTTCAAGCAAATGCAGGGGCAAATGGAGCTGGTTTTGCTCTAATAATGAGTCCAGATCAAAAGCAAGCGATTAAGCTTTATGACTCTTCATTTTGCGTTGGATGTGGCTTACCCAATGCAACGCTTTATTTTCCTGAGCTATTAAAAGAAAGTCTGGAAAATGAATTTGGCGGATTTAAAGATCCTAAAAAACTCATCCATATTGTTCACCCATCTAAAAAAGTGGCTTTTTTTAGTTATCAAATTCCACAAGTGAACAATAAAACCCATGGCATTGCCAAATATTATGATGAAGACACTTTTAACTATAAAGAAATTCAAGTCACCTTAGATAAATCCCAACAATCTTTAGTTGGCCCTATCCTTAATTTTTATAATGCAACGCACTAATCCAATACTTATAAAAAAACCCGCTTTCGCGGGTTTTTTAATCACCAAATAGTTATCCGCTTCTCTGGTGGTAAATACATCTGATCATCTTCGTTTATTTTAAAAGCCTCATAAAATGGTTTTTGATTCATTAAAGCTCCATTGCCACGCACTTTATCAGGGGAGTGAGGATCAGTTTTTAAATAGATAATCGCTTGAGCTTCGCGGGTTTTCGCACGCCAAACCTGAGCCCACCCCATATAAAAACGTTGCTCCCCAGTCTGTCCATCAATTACAGGAGCTGGCTTACCGCCTAGTGCAATTTGGTAAGCCTTATAGGCAATTGCTAACCCAGAGTTATCTGCGATATTTTCACCTAATGTCAATTCACCATTAACGTGATAACCAGCAATCGGTTCATAACGGTTATATTGTTCAATCAACGCTTGTGTTTTAGCTTTAAAACGCTGGTGATCTTCAGCATTCCACCAGTTTCTCATATTGCCCAATTCATCAAACTGGCTACCCTGATCATCAAAGCCATGACTAATTTCATGGCCAATCACAGCACCTATACCACCATAGTTCACGGCATCATCTGCATTTATATTAAAAAAAGGTGGTTGTAATATCGCTGCTGGAAATACAATTTCATTCAATGAAGGATTGTAATAGGCATTCACCGTTTGTGGTTTCATATACCATTCATCACGATCAACCAGCTTACCTAATTTATTAAGTTCATATTGATATCTAAACTCACTTGCGCGAATTATATTTCCAACTAAATCATTTTTAGCGATGTGCAGACCAGAATAATTACGCCACTTTTTTGGATAACCGATCTTTATTGACATGTGAGAAAGCTTTTTACGAGCTTGTATTTTCGTCGCAGGACTCATCCAGTCCAATTCTGTAATGCTTTGATCATAAGCACGAATCAGATTTTGAACCAATAATTCCATCTGTTGTTTTTTCTCAGCAGGAAAGTATTTTTCAACATAAAGTTTGCCGATACCATCTCCCAACACCTTATCAACAAGCTGTACACCCCGCTTCCAACGTGTTTCTTGTTCAGTAATATCTCGAAGTGTCTTGTTATAAAAATTAAATTTATTATCTACAAAAGCGCTATTTAGTAATGGAGAAAAATTATTTATTAAATGCAATTTAAAATAAGCTTTCCATACATCTAAGGGTGTATCTTGAATAATTGTATTTAAGCCCTGAAAGTAATCTGGCTGATTTACCTGAATAGTATCAATTTTTCCTTTTAATTCAGTTGCAGTTAGATAACCTTGCCAATCAAAATTGGGGGTCAATTTATACAATTCTGCGAGTTTGTATTTATTGTAGCGTTTTGCAAGATCACGGTTTTGTACGTTACTCCATTGTATTTTTGCTAATTGAGTTTCAAGTTTTAAAATTTCCTGAGCATGTTGTGCTGCTTGCGAGTCTCCAGCAAGTGTTAAAGTTTTTTCAATATACTTTAAATACTGTGCACGAGCTTCAATAAATTTTTTATCATCTTTCAAATAATAATCATGGTCAGGTAGACCCAAACCACTTTGCTCCAACCCAGCCACCATTTCAGTAGATTGTTTCATATCCTGTTCAATGCTTAAACGGATTGGGCTATTGACATTAATACGAGCAAAATGTGCCATTAAAATTGCAATTTGATTCTTATTTTTCAATTTATCAACTTGATTTATCTCATTTTTTATAGGGCTAGCACCTTGCTTTTCAATACTTTTTTCATCCATAAAGCTAGCATATAGAGTAGCTATTTTCTGCTCTAAACTACCATCCACCCACTTTTGACCAGATAGCTCTTCTACAATTCCATGTACTTGGCTAATTGATAACTCACGGAGCTGATTAAAAGCTCCCCAACTTGCTTTATCAGCTGGGATTTCAGTCTTTTTTAACCAAATACCATTTACATGTGAATAAAAGTCGTTCTTTTCATTAATAGAGGAATCAATATATTGTTGATCTATACCTGATATTTTTTTAATTTGAGAATTTGTTACTAATTCCGCACGTACCAAATTAGCAGAAGTCATAAGTGCAGTCGTAAGAGCACTTTTAAGCAAAATAGATTTCAAAGACTTAACCTCATATTTAAATATTTAATGATCTAAAACAATGGTTTAAAGTGATTATTTTTTATTAATTAAGCGAATGGCAAAATTAAAACCAATATAGAAGCAAGTTTTATACCGCGAAAATATAATATTTTCAAAAATATATTTTTATATAAATAAAAATTATAAACGAAGAAACTTACCAAATCTTTTATTCTACTAAATACTTAATATTCTAAAGATGCCTTGGCTTGAACCCAGGCATCTTACAGAGCGATGATTACTTTTTAATTTAAAATTTTCTCAAATATTCTTAAACGCTTATAAATTGAAAGCAGTTCAATAATCGTTTTCCATGAGCTAATTAAATATTGGAATGATTCACGGACTTTATCAAAAACATTACCTATTTGCGTAATTAAACCCAATGTCATTTTACCTGCGGCAATAGAAGGGAATAAAACAACTAGACTATATAAAATATCTAATTGGATATACCAAATACTAACTAAATTAAAATAAGAGTAATGCAGATATAAACGGAAATAATTGAGCCTAACACTTGAGAACAATTCTCTTAATGTTTTTGGCTGTGCACGTTCCTCATGATCCTCACCATAGACAAGTTCTTTACGATAGGCTGCTTCTACTTTTTGATTATTAAACTGTAAACCAGGTAATTTAATACCAACAACCATTAATAGAACAGTACCAAAAACAGCCCATACAATTGCAGCCCAGACCAATGAATGATCAATTTCACCTACAATAGGTAGCACTTTAACTTGTTTAGAAAGTTCAAAAAGAATAGGCAAAAAGGCAATTAAAACCATTATAGCCTTAACAAAATTCACTCCTAGATCTTCTAAAACAGAGGCGAAACGCATGGTATCTTCTTGAACACGCTGTGAAGCCCCCTCGATATGACGAAGCTTTTCCCAATGCTCTGTGTAATATTCATTCATTGCTGTACGCCAGCGGAATACATAATGACTAGCAAAAAAGGCATTAATAACAGCTAAAGTAACACCGACCATCGCAATTAAAAGAAATGTAACTGTTCCCATATAAAGTTTATTAATATCACCACCACCGTGATCTAACATACTTTGAATGAGATTATAAAAAGGCCCATACCATGCATTAACAGCTACACTAACCTGAACACCAAACCAAATATTAAATAAAATAAACGCCGAGCCCCACACAGACCAACGTTGCCAAGGGTTATTCGATATAGTCCTCCAGAAACCAGCAAAAAGCGCAGTAGAGACTAAAAACCAAACATAAAACCATAAGAAAGTTGGAGACCAAAAACGGCTCACACCTAATGGTGGTTGAACATCATGGTAGCCCTTAGCAAAGCCGATAAAAGTTCCCCATGTGTTTCCACCTGAGTACCAGAGCACCATATTGAGCGCGATCCAAATGACCGCAGATATAAAGAAATACCTTGGTGATGGAAAAAATGATTTGAACATTGAGCGTGGATATCCCTATATTTCTTCAAATTTACAATGAAAGGAATACTAAAACCTAAACCTTAAAATTGTGAAGGGTAAAGTTTAGAGAATTGTCAGTTTTTCCTATTCCATTGAAGGATTTGATCGTTTTTTTGTAAATTAATCCCTTTTTTGGCAATTTAATCCATTTAAATTACCTTGTCTATGACTCTTGATAGAGTCATAGACGGCTTTTATAACACAGTGATATCAGAGATTAAATCTCTTCCTTACGAACAATATAGCCTTCTAATTGCATTGCTTGAATAAGCAAATCTAGGTCCGAGGCACTTTTTAATTCGACATCAACGCTCACAGCGCTTTCTTTGGCACGGCTTGTTGCCGCAAAGCGTTCATGACGCAGCTCATAAATATTACCGCCCTGCTCAGCAATAATGGCTGTTAAACGAGCTAAGGCACCTGGATTGTCCGGTAATTCAACACGTATGCGCACCATACGGCCTGTTCGAGTTAAATGACGTTGCAACACAGAGACCATAACACGTGTATCAATATTGCCACCCGACAGCACCACGCCCAATTTATGACCTAAAAACAGATCAGGACGCGACATAATTGCAGCAATACCTGTCGCTCCTGCTCCTTCACATACTGTTTTTTCAATATTAAGTAATAGTGCAATCGCTTCTTCAATCATGTCTTCAGTGACAACAACAATGTCATCAACATATTCTTTAGCAACTTGGGTCGTAAGCTCACCTGGAGTTTTTACCGCAATACCCTCAGCAACCGTAGAGCCCATTGAAACCGCGTGCTGATAATTGCACAGTAGTTTTGCCATACTTGGGTATACAACCGATTGCACCCCAATAATTTTAATTTTTGGATTGATCGCTTTAGCAGCAATTGCAATACCAGAAATTAAACCACCACCACCAATTGGCACAACCAAAATATCCAGATCAGGCACAGCCGCAAGCATTTCAAGCGCAATGGTTCCCTGACCTGCAATAATTTCAGCATCATCAAATGGGTGGATAATCGTTAAAGATTCTTCTTGTGCAACACGGTGCATTTCAGCAGCAGCTTCCGAAAAGTCCTGCCCATGCAAAATAACGCGTGCACCATACTCACGTACTCGTTGTACCTTAACGTTTGGTGTCGATTTGGGCATCACAATGGTCGCGGTCACACCTGTCCGCTGAGCGTGGTAGGCTACACCTTGGGCGTGGTTGCCTGCCGAAGCTGCAATAACACCATGTTGCTTTTCTTGCTCAGATAAACACAACAGTTTATTTAGAGCCCCCCGCTCTTTAAATGAAGCTGTAAATTGTAAGTTTTCAAATTTCAACCACATCTCAGCCCCTAAGGTTTTAGAAATGGTTTCTGAGAAAACAAAGGGAGTTTTTACAACTAAACCTTCCAAACGCTCTGCGGCAGCATGAACATCATCTAATGTTGGAAAGCCATTTTTAACCTGTTGCTGTATCATTTATCCAGTCAGCCTCAATACACTACAAATCAATTATTTTTAAAAAACGGCAACAATATTTCATATTGACCATTAGAGTTTTCAGCATATCCAACATGTCTCTAATATACAAAAAATTTTATTCCAAAAATTGAAGATTTAGACTTCCATAAAAAAAGCCCTTTGTGGGCTTTTTATTTAATTTTCAGAATATTAACGTTTATTTATTGGCTTTGAGCACTCAAGCCTTCCGTAGACATATTGTGTTCAGCTATTTTTTCATCAATAGCAAACTGAATATCAGAAAGCTTGGCATTAGCTGCATCTATACCAGATTTCATAGTAGCTTCACGGCCTTTGACATCAAAAATATGTGCTTTTTCTCTTAAATCTGGCTGAATAACAACATCTGCATATTGCAATTCTTCTGCTGCCAAACGTCCTTGCATAATATTAATATTCTGATTAAACAGTCCCCAGACATTCGAAGTTTCTGTGTAAATAGGTTGAGCTAGAATGTCAACTGCAATAATGACATCAGCACCTAAATCACGAGCCACTTCAACTGGCACAGGACTCACTAAGCCGCCATCAACATATTCAGATTTACCAATTTTAGTCGGCACAAACATACTCGGAATCGAAGCAGAGGCTCTCACGGCTTGCCCAGTATTGCCGTAGTTAAATACGGTCTTAGTGCCATGCTTCAGTTCAGTTGCCACCACATACATTGGAATCTTCATTTTTTCGAGTGGCATATTATTTACTTGCTGGTTAACGTAATTCTCTACTTTTTTGCCATCAAAAAAGCCTTTTAAACCGATACTAATATCACGGACATCGCCAGCTTTCATTTTTAAGGCAGTATCACGCAGTTCAGCAGGTGTTTTACCACTCGCATAAATTGCCCCAACAATACTACCCGCACTCGTACCTACAATAAAATCTGGGCGAATACCATGTTGTTCTAAAACTTCAATCACCCCTATATGAGCATAACCTCGTGCCCCACCGCTACCCAATACAAGCGCAACAACAGGACGTTTTTGCATTTTTTTAATTCTTGCAAAAGGTTGATCGACAGGACGAGCATAAGCTTCTGTCGTTTGCGGTTTTAGAGCAGCAGACAAGTGTGTGGTGGTCTGGCATCCTGCCAATACCATAGAGAGTCCGAGAACCCACAATTTAAGCTGTTTCATGGCCCATCTTCGCACTATGAGGTTTAAGTTCGGATTGCAATTTTAGTTGCTACTTTCGTGAAAAGCTGTAGTGAATTTATTTAATTTGTCATGTTTAAAATTTAGACTCAAGTATTTTATTCATCACCTACATGAAAAAGGCCCCTTATGTATAAGAGGCCTTTTGAAACTTACCAGATATCTGAATCAACTTTTTTCTTCAATTCCGGATACTTGTCAATTTTAAACTCAGGCTCTTTGATGCCTCGTTTCAATTGCTCACGGTAATCTTTTAACAAAGTACGTGCCATTGGCGTTAACAGTAAGATCGCAATCAAGTTAATGGTTGCCATAATACCCATAAATAAGTCAGCCATAGACCAAACGAGTGGAACACTACCGATTGCACCGAAGTACACCATCACCAATACGAAAATACGGAAGATGAACATGACTTTCGGGTTGTTATTAATAAACTGTACATTACCTTCTGCATAGGCATAGTTACCTAGTACAGCTGAATAACAGAATAAGAATAATAGAACAGCTAGGAAATCAGATCCCCAATGCCCAACTTGAGTTTCTAAGGCACGTTGTGTTAATTCAACACCAACAAAACCTGCGTCTTGGTAAACGCCAGAAACTAAGATGATGATTGCGGTACTTGTACATACAATGAACGTATCTACGAATACACCAAGCATTTGTACTAAACCTTGGTTTACAGGATGTTTTACATCAGATGCAGCAGCTGCGTTTGGTGCAGAACCCATACCTGCTTCGTTTGAGAACAAACCACGCTTAATACCTTGCATCATTGCCATAGATACAGCAGCACCAAAGAAACCACCTGCCGCAGCATTGAATTGGAAAGCTTCAGTCACAATCAACTTTAAAATATCAGGCAAAATTGCATAGTTACTAATTGCAATATAGAGAGCAACGGCTAGATAAAGACCCGCTTTTAAAGGTACAAACATCTCCGCAAATTTAGCGATACGCTTAATACCACCAAAAATTGCCAATGCAACCATAACGACAAGCGCAAGGCCAACCCATGAAATTTCAAGATCAACCCCACCTAAATGAGCAATAAGATTGGCTTTATCCCAACCCCAAGCATGCGAAGAAGCATTAGCAATTGCATTAATTTGGACTGAGTTGAATACGAAACCATACGTAAAGATAAGTGCTAGTGCGAAAACCACACCAAAGGTTTTACTGCGTAAACCTTGGGTAATGTAGTAAGCTGGTCCACCGCGGAACTGTTTAGACTTGCTATCTCTAACTTTAAAAAGCTGAGCAAGTGTAGACTCAATAAAAGCAGAACTCATACCAAGTACAGCAGTTACCCACATCCAGAACACAGCACCAGGACCACCAATTGCGATCGCAATTGCCACACCTGCAATGTTACCCACCCCAACACGGCTCGCAAGACCCGTTACAAACGCTTGGAAAGGTGTAAGTCCATGCTCATCTTCGCCTTCTGTACGGCTGCTTTTCATGACACGGATACTTTGCAAGAACATGCGAATCTGCACTGCCCCTGTTAAGACCGTATAAAAAATACCGACAGCCAGCAAGAAAATAACCAGAAAATCCCATAAAGGATCATTAAAAAATTGTACCCACGACATCAGTGTGGCATTGAGTTGTTCATTCATACTCGGTCCGCTTACGTTCTTGCTAATGTGCTAATAGCACAAGCCAAAATACTGCAATAAACAAAAAAGCCCCTCAAAATAGGGACTTCTTCAGTACATTTAAGGAAAAACTTTTAATGTCACTTGAATAGCAATTAACGTCACAAGTTTAAGCAACATAATGCCCAGCACTAAGCCTTTGAAGGTCGCATGAGAGAAAGCACCCTTCAGATAAAATGAATTCATCGCACCACTGAACATATTCCCATTTAGGTGAACAGAATGCATCGACTCGGCTACAAACTTGGAAACTAACAAATGACCACCGCTAAATCAGCTCGCTTAATGATTCCCATCAATTAATCGAGTTATAAAAATCTGGATTTAAGCCAATAAGCATATTTACATATACTTGAGAGCGAATGTCTAAAATGGATATGAATTTCAAAGACTGTAACGAGCCATCGCCATAACGCGGCTATCTGCGCTCTTTTCCCTCTGATTGGAGAAGAGTGCATTTAGATCTGTACCAAGCTGTTGTATTTCTTGTGGCTCAGTAGTTGCGTGAGTTACGTTCATTTTCATGGTTGCAATGGTAATCGCCAATCCTTGTTTCATGAACTGCTTGTTGATGAGCGGTAAACTCATGTAAAGCTCCTTATTCCTCGTGTATTTCTCCATTTCTACATCCAAATCCTTTTTGTAAAGGGATTTTGTATGCAGCCATTTCTTTCCTAACATGAGTATGGAGAAATCATACCTGCGTAAAAAAGTCGGTATTATGCAGAAATTTAAAATTTTGTGTATGTTTTTCATTAAAATTTTATGTTATTTCAGATTGTTTTTTATCCAAAATCATCTGTTTTGTACTGTTTTTAAACATATTATACCTTTTTTTCAATTGAGTAATTTTTAATCCAACTGATGCTATAGATTTATTTTTATAGTCAAAAACATCATATTTTTTTGTCTATTTAGATCTAAAGTGGCATATTCACATTAGAGTTAATTAGACATCATGTCCAAACTAAACACATCATCATATCTTTAAGGATATCCCTTTTCTAATATTTTTTGCTTATAAATGAAGTACTTTCAAAACATGAAATTAAGCTTCAAAAAAGGTATTAAGTATTTAAGAAAAGATATAGGAGTACGCATGAATCTGGAACAAGTTCGTCTCGTTGATGAAGCTATCACTTCTCGACATTCTGTCCGCGCTTTTTTAAATACCCCAATTGAGCCAGAAGTCATTAAAGATATATTACAAGTCGCAAGTCGAGCACCTTCTGGAACAAATACTCAACCATGGAAAGTCTATGTGGTAACAGGCAATAAGCGTGATGAAATGGTAGAGCGTGTTTGTGCAGCACAAATTGAAGTTTCAAAAAACCCAGAGCTTGCAGAAAAATATAAAGAAACCTTTGCCTATTATCCTGAAAAATGGATATCGCCATTTATTGATCGCCGCCGTGAAAATGGTTGGGGACTCTATGGTCTACTCGAAATCAAAAAAGGCGAAAAAGAAAAAATGGCGGAACAGCAGTTACGTAATTTCAAACTGTTCGATGCTCCAGTCGGCCTTTTCTTTACTGTAAATAAAACAATGGGAATCGGGTCTAAAATGGATATCGCAATGATGATCCAGAACGTGATGGTCGCTGCTAAGGCACGTGGTTTAGATACATGCCCACAAGCAGCTTGGAACCATTTTCACCCTGTGGTTTTAGATATCTTGGGTGCATCAGATGAAGAAGAGCTCGTATGTGCAATTGCGTTAGGTCATGCTGATCCCAACCACATTGTAAATACCTTTATTACCCCTAGAGAACCAGTAGAAAATTTCGCAGTTTTTCTAGACAAATAATATATAAGTGGCCATTCTCTTAAAACTATGAGAATGGCTTTATTGCTACCTGTTTCGTCGCTTTTAATACGACAATAAAACCGCTTAGTGTAAATAACACCATCATCACGCCCATATTGAGCGACGCAGACCAAATCAGGAAGTTAAGAAGCACGCCACCTAACAGGCCACAAGCGAACTGCATACTTCCCATGATTGCACTCGCTGTCCCTGCGCGAGCGCCTTGTTTGGACATTGCCAACGCCATTGCATTTGGTCCTGTTAAACCAATCCCTGAAATCGCTAAAAATAGCCCTAACATAACAAGCCATAAAGGCGCTGCTGGGATTAAACCAGCAATCAGTACAATGCTTGCTCCTGTTACTTGTACCATTGAACCAGCTCTTAAACGTTTAGTGATTTCAACACGTGTTGTTAAGTGCTTATTTAAAGATGACATCAACATAATGCCAAAAGCATTTAGTCCAAATACATAAGCAAACTCTTGTTGATTTAGTCCGTACTGATCCATGAAAACTGCTGGTGCCGAGCTGATATAACAAAATAGCGCTGCTCCTGTTAAACACCCTGCAAACATAGGTAAACGGAAGCTCGTATCTTTGAAAATAGCCCCATAGAGGGTCACTACTTGATATGGTGAAAGCTTAAGCCTTTTATCAGTTGCTAAGGTCTCTTTAAAGAAGAAATGTACACACAACCAACATATAACGCCAACAATTGAAAGGGCAATAAAAATAGCTTGCCAAGGAAACCAGATTAAAATCCATGCTCCAATCATAGGTGCCAAAATTGGTGCAAGTCCCATTACAATCATCATGCTTGAAAAAGCTTGTGCCGAGCCTTGAACGTCTAATTTATCGCGTATTGCTGCACGAGCCATGACCACGCCAACACAACCGCCTAAAGCCTGCAAAATACGAGCAGCAATCAAGCCCCATTCATTTGTCGCCAATACGCAAAATAAGCTTGCGACTGCGTAAAGTGCGAGGCCAAAGTAAAGTGGTTTTTTTCTACCAATACGGTCGCTTAGAGGACCATAAACCAACTGCCCAACAGCTAAACCAAAAAAGTACGCTGGTAATGTATTTGCCACCATTTGCGTACTTACCCCAAAATCATGAGCCATTTGTGGCAAAGCAGGTAAGTACATATCGATGGATAATGGCCCTAAAGCCGTAAGCAAAGCGAGCAGCATAATCCAGCCAATAGAGTATTGACGCTGGGCTGTTTGTTCAGACATAACGATATTTCATTTTTCAATCATTTGCATACAGACAAGCTTACACTGTCTATCGTATGATTTGTGCAACATTGGTGTAGAAATACACAAATCCTTTATCACTCAGGTTGATCAGCAAGGACTTCCTTTGAAATCTTGGTTTAAACGCCTAAAAAGAGCGACTTATAACACAACATTTATGTATAACGTACGAATGCTGATAGCCTTTTCAGGAACTGCTTTCGTGCCTTATTTTTTAGGCTATCAATTAGCAACCATTCCACTCACTTTAGGTGTAGTCGCAGCAGGTTTAAGTGATATTGATGATCGCTTTTCCGTGCGAATCATGAACCTGATTTATACTTATATTGGGTTCTTCGTTACCGCTGCTTCCGTACAACTACTTTTCCCCTACCCCATGGCTTTTGCTTTAGGGTTAATTGCATCATGTATTGGCTGGATTTTACTTGGTTCATTAGGACGTCGTTACGCAACCATCTCTTATGGCTGTTTAGTCGTTTCAGTCTATACCATGCTAGGTGTTCACCTTTTTGATCATTGGTATATCCAACCTGCCCTTTTAGTTGCAGGTGCTGCATGGTATGGCCTCATTGCTACTATTAGCTTTTTATTATTTCCAGTTCGACAACTACAAGACAAACTGGCTGCGTCTTATGCATCTTTAGGTGATTTTCTTTTTGCAAAATCAAATTTGTTTGATGTAGATATGACTCCTGCTAGCTATCAGCAAAGCATGATTGAGTTGTCATTAGAAAATGGCAAATTAATTACGATTTTTAATGACTTAAAAACAGCTTTATTGACTCGTTTAAAAGGTGACCGTGGACAAAAAGATACACGTCGAAGCTTACATTATTATTTTGTCGCTCAAGACATTCATGAGCGTGCTGACTCAGCCCATATCGACTATCAAAAGTTAGCCAAAATTTTTCAGCACAGCGATATTTTATTTAGATTTCAACGAATTTTGGCAGTTCAAGGTAAAGCTTGCCAAGAGTTAAATGAATGTATTTTACAACGTAAACCCTATAAACATAACAAACGTTTCAAGCAGAGTTTTGAGAACTTAAGACTATCTTTAGAGAAGCTAAGACGTGATCAGCATTATGATCTTTTATGGGTAAATGCTCTTTTCGCTTTATACCAAAATTTAAAATCTATCGACTCTCAGTTACTTAACTTAGAAACGGAACAACACATTCAGTCTGATAAAGTTAAACAAGCAGAGAACCAGCTTAAAGATGATGATTTACAAGGATGGAATGATATTGTCATCCGAATAAAGCAAAATCTAACTCCCGAATCTGTACTCTTCCGCCATGCAATTCGCGTCTCGATTGTTCTTTTTATTGGATATGTGTTGATTCAAATGACCAATATTGAGTACGGCTATTGGATTATGCTTACAGCGCTATTTGTAAGCCAGCCTAACTTCAACGCAACCAAACGTCGCTTACGCTTACGAATTGTCGGAACATTAGTCGGAATTATTGTTGGTCTTACCATTGTATTTCTCGTGCCTTCCGTCGAAGGACAACTATTAATGCTAATCCTGAGCGGAGTACTGTTTTTTGAGTTACGCAGTAAGCAATATGCTCAAGCAACCGCATTTATCACTATTCTTGCATTAATTAACTTTAATCTAGACGGTTCAGCAATGGCTGCTGCTATTCCGCGATTTGTAGATACTTTAATTGGATGTGCTCTAGCTTGGTTTGGTGTGACATTTATTTGGCCTGACTGGAAATTCCGACGCTTACCTCGCAACATCAGACGTTCATTACAAGCTCAATGCAATTATTTAGCTGAAGTTGTTAAACAATATCATGAAGGCCGCAATCATGCGTTGAATTACCGTATTGTAAGACGAGCTGCACATAATACTGATGCCGAGGTTGCTTCGCTTATTTCAACTTTAGCGACAGAGCCTGACTTTGACCCAACCCGTAAATCAGATATTTTTGAATTTCTGTGTTTAAACCATACTTTTTTAAGTTATATCGCAGCACTAGGGGCACATCGAGAAAGCATTCAAGACCAAGCTGTTCTTAAACTTTTAGACCAAGCGCTGGACGACATTCAAGGTGCGTTATTGAGAGATGAGATGCCTGGTCTTACAGCACAAAATATGCTCCAAACGATACGTCAACGTTTGAGTCAAAATAATGAAGAGGACCAAAAATCACTCATTATCTTACAACAGCTATCACTCATGCTTAGTGTATTAAACCGTTTCAGTATGCTAAAACAACGCCTAAGTCATGATCTTGATAACGATGCCAGTGAGCTTGCATCGTTATAAATCTGAGTCGGAAATTAGCATGAAATTGGCATAATATCCTTTCCTGACTTATGCCAATTAATGCTAAACTTAAAACAGTTTACAATTTGTTATTTGCACTATGACCGCGAAAACTTTATACGCTTATACTCTTCAGCCTGTTCCCTATGACGTGTCAGAAGCTGAACAACGTCATGCACAGCTTCTTATCTGGCGCAGTACCAATAAAATCAGCACAAAAATCTGGGTAATTATGGGTGTGGTTTTAGCCCTAGCTATTTTAGGCCTTGTTTTTATCAAGAACTACTCTACTATTTTTTGCTGGGTTGCTATTGTCTGCGTAGTCCTTTACTACGTAGGACGTAAATACGGATTAGAATGGTACGTTAAACGCAAGATGAATGAATTTCCGGTACAGGAAATCAAAGGTATTCGTTTAGGTGTGCAACCTCATGGTATTGTGATGCGTCAACAAATGGGCTTACAAGAAGGCGTAGGTACTATTGGGTGGAAAAATATCTACGAATGGTACAATACACCTGATTTTATTTTGGTCAATTTCAAAGTAAAAGATCCAAAAGGCCAAGAACAACAAGGTGCTTATATTCTACCTAAGCGCATGGATTCGAAAAACTTCTCGTTCAACACAATTCGCACACACTTAAAAGAATCTGTAGGCGAACCAAAAACCTTGTAATTCTAGATTTTATAAAAAGCCTCCTCACGGAGGTTTTTTATTAAGCTAAAAATAAATGATAATGAAAATTAATATTATCTCCAAAATCCATATTATCTCCCCAATCTTCGGCTATACTTCGTTACAAGATCTCCATCATATTTACATTTTCGACCATGTTTAAAAAGATTTTATTTCAAATTCATTGGTTTCTGGGAATTACTGCTGGCCTCATCTTATCCATTATGGGTGTTACAGGTGCAATTTATTCTTATGATCAACAAATTTTAAAATGGGTGAATTCTGATAGTTATGTTGTTCAAGCTGAAAACACTCCTAAACTAACTCCTGCTCAGCTTTATCAGCATTTCAATACAACTCAGCCTGAAATCAAAATTAATAGCATTACGATTGCTAAGGACCCCACCTCTTCTTCTGTGGTAAACATTGAAAAAGAAGGTGAACGTCGTGGCTACAATATGATGGTTAACCCCTATAACGCTGAGGTTCTTCCAGATGTTAAAGGTCGAAAGTTATTGTTACTCATACAACAAATTCATCGTAATTTAACAGCCGGTGAAGTTGGTAAACAAATTACGGGTGCCTGCGCACTCATGTTAATTTACTTTGTACTTAGCGGTTTGTATTTACGCTGGCCTAAGAAGCATTCTGCTCGTCAATGGCTTGCCGTAAAACCAAAACTCAAAGACCGAAATTTTATTTGGGATCTACATGCTGTTGTTGGTACATGGGTCATTGTTTTTTACCTTCTTTTCGCATGTACAGGCCTATATTGGTCTTATGATTGGTGGCGTAGTGGCATGTTCAAAGTGATGGGAGTTGAACAGCCTAAACGACAAGATCATGGTGCCACTCCTCAAAATCAAAATCGAGGAATGCAGCAAGGCAAACAATCTGGCCGTAATAATGATAAAAAATCAGAGCCTCAATTAGATAATACACAGCTCATTACAGCACTTAATCAAACATGGAGCGGCTTCAATAGTCAAATCGGACGTGATTATTCGACACTAACATTAAGCTTACCGAAAAAAGATGATGGGAAAATTGAGTTAACCTTTGTCGATGCTATCCCACAACACGAACGTGCACGCAATCAAGCCATCTATAATTATCAAACTGGCAACATCGAAAAGATGGAGCTTTACGAAGACAAAAAGCTTAATCAAAAGATTATGAGCAGCATGTTACCAGTACACCGTGGTAGCTTCTTTGGACCAATTTATCAATTCGTTGCGATGCTTGCTTCTCTAGCAATGCCTTTGTTCTTGGTTACTGGGTGGATGCTTTACCTTAAACGTCGTAAACAGAAAAAATTAACACAGGCAGCTCGTCAGTCTTTAGCAGGACAATACATTGATCCAAATGCAAAGCCTTGGCTTATTACTTATGCAACTCAAACCGGCGTAGCTGAACAACTCGCTTGGAGTACGGCAACAAGTTTACAAGAGGCTCATCAACCTGTTCAGGTAAAACCTATACAGCAGCTAACACAAACTGATTTAGAACAACATCAACAGGTTTTATTTGTAATTAGTACTTATGGTACTGGTGATGCTCCTGATCTCGCTACAAGCTTTGCTAAGAAACTTTTAAAATTGAATGTGGACCTTAAGCACATCAACTATGCTGTTCTAGCTCTAGGCTCTAAAGAATATCCAGACACTTATTGTAGTTTTGGCCATGCAGTAGATGCTTGGCTTAAAGCAAATGGGGCCCATGCTCTCTTCAATACAATTGAAGTTGATAATGCAAACCCCTCGGATATTCAAAATTGGAATCAATCTCTCGCGAAGGCAACTAAATTAGATTTGCATGCTGTAAATCTGGAAAAAGTATTTGATAGTTGGACATTACAGCAACGTGACTTACTCAATCCAAATAGCTTAGGTCAGTCTGCTTATAATATTGAACTTAAAGCAAATCATGAAGCGATATGGCAAGCGGGTGATATTGCGGAAATACAGCCAGGCAATAGTGCTGAACGTATCCATGCTTTTTTGCAAAAGCATCATATTCTTAAAAATTCAAAAGTTGATTCATTACAGATTTCAATCGAAAAAGCGCTTTGGAATAAAGATTTAACTGGTGAAATTGAACCATTTGCCAATCTGGATCATTTATTAGAGCAGCTGCCTACTCTACCAACGCGAGAGTATTCGATTGCGAGCATTCCGTCTCAGCAAGTCCTTCGTTTGGTTGTACGCCAACAATATGATGCGTCTGGCAAATTAGGTTTAGGTTCGGGTTGGCTGACTCAACATACACAAGTTAATAATGAAATTGCTTTGCGTATTCGTACCAATGAATCATTCCATCTTATTGATGATAATCGCCCTATTATTTGTATTGGTAACGGAACTGGCATTGCTGGCTTAATGAGCCTATTACACACCCGTACACGTCATGATTACACTGAAAACTGGTTAATCTTTGGTGAACGTCAAAGAGCATGTGATTTCTTCTATGAATCAACTATTGAAGCATGGAAAACCACAGGAATGTTAAAGCGCCTCGATTTAGCATTTTCGAGAGATCAAGAACAACGCATGTATGTTCAGGATGTAATCCGTCAAAATGCAGCAGAATTAGTACGCTGGATAGAACGCGGTGCTGTTCTGTATGTATGCGGTAGTATTGATGGTATGGCAAGCGGAGTTGATCAAGCACTTATCGAAATTCTAGGTGAAGAACAGGTAGATGATTTAAGACAACAAGGCCGTTACCGCCGTGATGTTTATTAAAGATCAATAAAAACAAAAAACCGAGTAATAGCTTAAATGCTTTACTCGGTTTTTTATTGCATTCAGAATGATTTTGCATACACTGTCTGCAATTTAAATTGCAACTCTAAGCACAATGCAAGTCAGTAAGTGGATCCGTATTTTCCTAGCAATCATTGGTTCAATTTTATTTCTAGATGGATTAGTTCTAATTTGTCTCAATAAAATTAATGTAGGCACCGTTATTCCTTTAATTTTAGGTGCTTTCTTCTGCCTATATTCCTTATTTTATTATCATTTAGAACGCTTTTTCTTCTATCACTATCGCTTACACACACTTTGGCGTTTTGGATGGTTATGCTTCTGGATATGGTTAATTAGCTTAGGCTATTTTTTTAGCTTTATTAAAGAAAATAAAGATACTTCAAATAGTACCCCTCCAGTAAAAGCAATTATTGTCTTAGGAAGCGGTGTCGAGAATGGTCAGCCATCCGAAATTCTTGCAAAACGTTTAGATACAGCTGCCCCTTTAGCCCTAAAACAGCAGCAGGCACAGATTGTTTTAACAGGTGGTCTTGATTTTTCAGAAAAAGAAAGCGAAGCATTGGTTATGTCTCGTTATCTTGAACAAAAGTATCATATCGCAAGAGATCAAATGATCCTTGAAGATAAAAGCACCAGCACAGAGCTTAACTTAAAAAATAGTAAACCCTTATTAGAACAGCACCACTTTACCTTAGACCAGCCAATCGCTATTGTGACAAGTGATTTTCATATTCCTCGAGCAGTAGCAATTGCAAAAAAACAGGGCTATACCCAAGTTTATGGGGTAGCGGCCGAGACACCATTAGCTACTCGCTACAATGCATGGTTACGTGAATATTTCGCATATGCAAGTGGATGGCTTTTAAACGAATATTAAAAATAATTTAATAAAAAAACTGCTATTTAAAAAATAGCAGTTTTTTTATTTGTAAAAATATTGGTGATCGGTACAGATACAAAGCTGATATTAGCTAAAACTAGTAAATTACAGGCTAGATTCTTATCTTTTAGCACAAGTAACGCAATTTAATGAGAATGAGGAATCCTATCAAAAGCATGAAGAAACACTAATGTTAAAAACTAAAAAATAGCGATCACTAAAAAGAATAAATTAAAGATCTCAGGATTTTAATTTTAGAATAGAAAAGTTGTATCTACACTGAACCACATAGTAAATAAATTTACATGTAAGTATAGGATATTTATAGATTAATATGAGTTTAGGGGATTTTAAATTTCTGATAGAAATTATGGTGGGCGCTGACGGGATCGAACCGCCGACATTCTGCTTGTAAGGCAGACGCTCTACCAACTGAGCTAAGCGCCCTTAATAAGAAAAGATAACGAATGTATCTTTATACTTTACATTCTCTAGACAAGGGAATCAAGAGAATGGCGCAGCGGACGGGGCTCGAACCCGCGACCCCCGGCGTGACAGGCCGGTATTCTAACCAACTGAACTACCGCTGC
>NZ_JAHPVG010000010.1:0-109565 GCF_025514755.1 Acinetobacter sp. WU_MDCI_Abxc222 | reverse complement strand
TTAGGGGCGTCGCCAAGTGGTAAGGCACCGGGTTTTGATCTCGGCATCCGTTGGTTCGAATCCAGCCGCCCCTGCCATTCTCTTATTTTAAAGACAGACTTAATTGCTATGCTTTTTGTTGATTAATCTTGACATTGCATTGCAAAAATATTAAAGTTCTGCCGCATTAGGGGCGTCGCCAAGTGGTAAGGCACCGGGTTTTGATCTCGGCATCCGTTGGTTCGAATCCAGCCGCCCCTGCCATCTATTTCATTACATACCAACCGCCAAGGGTGCTTCATGCCCAATCTTGTCGTTTTTAGTGGAAATGCTCATCCACAGTTCGCTCAAAAAGTCGTAAGTCACTTACATATCCCTCTAGGTGCTGCATCAGTCGGTCACTTTTCTGATGGAGAAATTTCAGTAGAAATTACTGAAAATGTTCGTGGTAAAGACGTATTTATCGTTCAGCCTACTTGTGCCCCTACCAATGATAACCTTATGGAAATCTTGGTTATGGCAGATGCTTTGCGTCGTGCAAGTGCTGGTCGTATTACCGCTGTTATCCCTTATTTTGGTTATGCTCGCCAAGACCGTCGTCCACGTTCTGCACGTGTGCCGATTACAGCTAAAGTTGTTGCAGACATGCTTACCACTGTTGGTATTGACCGTGTCGTGATGATCGACTTACATGCTGACCAAATTCAAGGTTTCTTCGATATTCCAGTCGACAACATCTACGGTACTCCTGCTTTGCTTGCTGACTTACGTCAACAACAACATGACAACCTTATGGTGGTTTCTCCTGACGTTGGTGGTGTAGTACGTGCTCGTGCTGTTGCCAAACAGATGGGTGACATCGATTTAGCAATTATTGATAAACGTCGTCAAAAAGCCAACGAGTCGCAAGTTATGCACTTAATTGGTGACGTAAAAGATCGTGATTGCGTTATCGTAGACGATATGGTTGATACTGCTGGTACATTGTGTAAAGCAGCTGATGCGCTTAAGCAATTTGGTGCACGTCGTGTAGTTGCATACGCAACTCACCCTGTACTATCAGGTAAGGCTATTGAAAACTTACGTAATTCAGTTATTGATGAACTGGTTGTGACTGATACCATTCCTCTTTCTGAAGAAGCATTGACCTTAGGCAAGATCCGTCAGGTTTCTGTTGCTAGCATGGTTGCTGAAACGATTCGTCGTATTAATAACGAAGAGTCTATCAGTGCAATGTTCGATAGTTTATAATATTGCAGCTTTTTATAAACCCTAGCCTTGGCTGGGGTTTTCTATCACTAAACTGGTCGCAAGTTTAGTCTTTTAAACTTTAATGAGGATTTACTCATGGCAAACTTCGTATTAAACGCTCAAGCGCGTGCTGAAGACAAACAAGGGAAAGGTGCGAGCCGCCGCCTTCGTCGCGAAGCTTTAATTCCAGCTATCATTTATGGTGGCAACGCTGAGCCTGTAACTGTTACTTTAGAACTTCGTGAGCTTGTAAAAGCTTTAGAAAGCAATGCTTTCTTTGAAGAAGTTGTAGAAATCAAAGTGGGCGACAAAGTTGAAAACGTTAAAATCCAAGCGTTACAACGTCACCCATCTAAAAACACTCCTATGCACGCTGACTTCAAACGCGCATAAGTGTTTAAAGGCGTAGATTAGTGTCAAATATTTCGCTAATTGTTGGTTTGGGCAATCCTGGTTCAGAATATGCCCAAACCCGCCATAATGCAGGTTTTTGGTTCATTGAACAGCTTGCAGACAAATATGGCATTACATTAAAAAATGATCCGAAATTTCACGGAATCAGTGGACGTGGTAATATAGAAGGACACGATGTCCGTCTACTTCTACCCACTACATTTATGAACCGTTCTGGACAAAGTGTAGTTCCATTTGCAAAATTTTATCAAATTGCTCCCGAAGCAATTTTGATTGCTCATGATGAACTTGATATGAACCCAGGTGTAATTCGTCTTAAAACAGGCGGTGGACACGGTGGTCATAACGGTTTACGTGACATTGTCCCTCATATTGGTCCAAATTTTCACCGTTTACGTATTGGTATCGGACATCCTGGCTCGAAAGAGAAAGTTTCAGGTCACGTACTTGGAAAAGCACCAAGTAGTGAACAAAGTCTGATGGATGCAGCAATTGATCATGCCCTTTCTAAAGTGAAGCTACTTGTTCAAGGACAAGTTCCACAGGCCATGAATCAAATTAATGCATATAAACCCACTTAAATTGTTGAACAATCATGCTTGCTATCTTGCTTTTTTAGGAGCAAAATGCGCATCAGCCACTTTGCCAACCGCAAAAGCTAAAGATTTCACCATAAGATCTACATCTTAGGTCTACTCAGGAGACGCTAGCCATGCTATCTCGTTTATTAAAATGCAAAATTCACCGTGCAGTTGTAACCCATGCTGAACTTCACTATGAAGGTTCTTGTGCAATTGATGGCGTATTGATGGACTTAGCTGGTATTCGTGAATATGAAGAAATTCATGTTTGGAATGTAACCAATGGCAAACGCTTCACAACTTATGCGATTCGTGGTGAAGATAACTCTGGAATTATTTCAGTAAACGGCGGTGCTGCACATCAAGCAGACGTTGGCGATTTAGTAATTATTGCTACATTTGGTGATTTTACTGAAGCTGAAGCAAATATTCATAAACCACGTTTGGTATATGCTAATCCAAATAATACAGTCAACCACACAGCGAATTGCATTCCTGTTCAAGTTGCCTAATTTATTTTAAGAATAAAAAGCCCGCATTGACGGGCTTTTATTATTTTATAAATCCTTAATAGTTCCTTCCCACCAGTTCTTTTGTTTTTCACAATTTAATGGTTGAAGCTGCTCTCCTCGTAATTCGAACAATATCGCCTCTCCTTCAGGATTTACCTTAAATTCAGCATATTTGGCTTTTTCATAACATTGAGCCAAGCCTTCTGCAAACAAGAAACTGCGAGAGGCAGGATATAAAGCCTGCAAACGATTTTCAGGATTTTTTAAAATTAACCTCTGTCCAGCCACTGAATTATTGATATCTAAAATGGTACGAACTACGCGATTTTGTGAATCCAAAATAACTTTTGCGGGAACGGAAGAGCGATTAAAAATCACCTGTTCCAGAGTCTCACCTTCACTTCCAACAAGAACTTTAAGAGATTGTAAATTTAATTCATAAGCCAATGCCATATAATCACCTTGTAAAATTGAACGAGGATCAACTGGCTTAAGCTCAATGAAAATACTTTTACTATGGTGCAAATGCCATTCGTTTTTCGCCACTAAACCTGCAAAAAATAATAGCGTAATAAAGGCAAGAATAAGAGAAAAATACTTTTTCATTCTTTCTCTCCTTTAACAAGATCATTTTTATTTTCACGTTGAAGTAACCAAGACAGAGCCAACAAAACAATACCCGAAATAAAAATAGATGCACTCTTAGCTAGAAAAGTTATTTGTAGGTTGTAATAGAGCTGCCAGAACACAAAAACGAATACAGTTAAGCTCACTCCATACACAATATAATCTTTCTTTTTTAATGCCCACGTTAAAATAATAAGCAGGATGAAAATTTCAAAATATCCCAACACAATAAGTAACACACCAAATATTAAAAAGGCGAAAAAAGTGAGTGCCTTAAGTTGTCGATATAAATGAAGAACACTAAAGCAAAGTAACCAGACAACAGGTAGCAAATATAAAACCCATAACTGCTGATCTATCGAATTTTCTGGTACCAACCCCATAAAAGTATTGAAAAAAGAAGCTACAAGAATTACGACCAGCACGCATAAAAAAATACTACGCTCATATAGAGCTATTGATTCTCTCTTAGGTAAGAGCACCAAACTAAAAACCAAGTAACTGAGCAAAGTTAAATTTAAATAAGTCTGAGTAGAATCTATTGACCACAATGAATGGTCCAGTTGTAGCAAATAGATAAAAGCTATGCCATACGTAGCAAGCATTTGAATTAAAATGAAGAACCAATGCGGTTTAAGAAAATAACTAATACATAGAATAAAAATCTGTGCAATTAAAACCCATAGAATTTGATCTGTTTCTGAACCAAGATGAAACAAGAAAGCGGTCTGCCCACTGATAAACAAACAATAGGCAAATTGCCGAAAGAAATAGCTTTGTGATTTCTTTAAAAGAATAAACGCCAATCCAACAAAAACAACTCCAATAACTAAAGAAATAGCTTCCCAGAACACCAACGTAAAAGCTGCAAGTGACAAGCCAGCAAGCCAAGCACCAATTGCCAATGGAATGACATAAAAGCGGCTTTGACGAAAAATTTTTATTAAAAGATAGCTGATCAGCGCAAACCAAATAAAAATAATGCCTGCAATCAATAAAAATATGAACTCATTAGAGTCTTTAAATAGGTTATTAATCCCATCTACAAGCCATATCGTTGCAGTCACACCAAGAACAGCTGCCATCAAACTAGCACATAGCTGATCATCTTTTTTGAAGAAATAATAAAAAACGACTATTCCGGAAAAGAAGGCAGAAATTAGATAAGGAATATTCTCATTCGATAAATATTGAATTATTCCAATAATCGAAATAACGGCGAACCAAGCGATAAAGACAAACCTTAAAGCACGATATTTCTTTATACATACCCAAAACTCAATAAGGCTTAATAGATTTAGAGCGATTAAATATAAATAAGGAAACTTTTCAGACCAAAAAGTCTGTTTAAAAAATAAAAAAAGTGTAAGTTGGCTGGTAATACAAATTAAAGCAAAGATTCCAATATTCGGCCGATATAACCACGGTAATAAAAGTAATGTCCAAATTAAAAAAAGCAAATAACTGTCTGCACCAGTTTGATAAACCTGTCCAATTACAGCCAAGCTTAAACCTATCATCAAACCACTAACACTATGTAAGGTCTGCCTAACCCCATCACTTAATGTATCTTTTATGCTGAACCAAGCTGTGACAACTAATATAACGGGCGGGATAGCAAGTTGAATACTGTTTGGAAGCATAAACCAGTTGGCAGCAATTAAATAAAGGATACTTACTGCCATAAATACATAACTGAAAATATGGAGATGCTGAATAAATGAACTATTGGTTAGAGGATAATAGTCTCTTATCTGCATGAAACACCTATTTTATTTATAATTTTCTATAAAAAACATAGCATTCCATTTTCATATCAACAAGTAAGCTCTTGTTAAAAAGCCTATTTCGATTTATGAAAATGCTTATTCATAAAGAAACTTAGCATTCTATAAAAGCATCTAGCCAATTCTATCAAGCGCGCTATAATAAAACCCATCGCTTCAGGGCGGGGTGCAATTCCCCACCGGTGGTAAAGTTAATTTTTATAAATAGATTAACAAGCCCACGAGCTTAAATTGTGTAATTTGAGCAGATTTGGTGAAACTCCAAAGCCGACGGTATAGTCCGGATGAAAGAAGACGACGAACTGGGATAAATCCGTTTTATTTCAGTGCCAGCCTGTTTTTACATCAGTCCTGAAATGTTCAACCGTATTTTTACGAGAGCGTTTCATTATGTCTAGCTTAATTCAACCAGAACTTTTTTTCTCAGCCCTCTCTCCTGCTGAGCAACGCATTCAACAAGCATTAGAAGATATCCGTCAAGGCAAGCCTGTCTTGGTTATGGACGACTTTGATCGCGAAAATGAAGCAGATTTAATTGTTGCAGCCGAAACTTTAACTGTACAAACAATGGCACGGATGATTCGTGATGGTTCAGGGATTGTATGTTTATGCCTTACAGAAGAGCTAGCAGACCATCTAGAACTACCACCAATGGTTTCTCAAAACTCGAGCCAGTTTCATACCGCTTTTACAGTGACCATTGAAGCTGCTCAAGGCGTTACCACTGGTGTTTCTGCTAAAGACCGTGTAACAACTATTCAAACTGCTATTAAAGATGGTGCTGTTGCAAGTGACTTAAACCGTCCGGGTCACGTTTTCCCATTACGTGCACGTAATGGTGGAGTCCTTACTCGTCGAGGTCATACTGAGGGAACAATTGACCTAGCAAGACTAGCTGGGCTTAAACCCGCTGGCGTATTATGTGAATTAACCAATCCGGATGGCACGATGGCATCGGGCATTCAAGTTTTAGCATATGCTCAAACTCATCACTTAACGGTGATTACGATTGAAGAACTTGTTCAATACCGCCAACAACACAGTGTTTAAATAAAAAAGGTTTGGCTTTAGATCAAAGCCAAACCTTCAAATTAAAATTTAATAATATTTAAGAAACTTTCTTTTGTGCTGCAAGTTCTTCAACATAGTCCAAAAGTTCAGAGAATTGCTTAATCATTGCTTTAGGCTGTGCTTGAGCGAGCTCTTCAGGTGTTCCATAACCATAAGTTACTGCTACCGCCTCAATACCGTTATGACGAGCACCCAAAACGTCATATTGACGGTCACCGACCATTAAACACTCTTCTGGGTTTAATTGCTCATGCTCAAGAATATAATGGATAAGGTCAGCTTTATTAGTGCGCTCACCCGTTAACTCACTCCCATAGATATGTACAAAGTATTGGCTTAATTCAAAATGATCCAAGATACGTTTTGCATAAATCGTTGGTTTAGCAGTTGCAACAAATAAACGATATCCTTCTTCTTTTAATGCACTAAGTGTTTTTGCAACAGATGGATATACTTCATTTTCAAACAGGCCAACCACCGAAAAACGCTCGCGATAAGCAAGTAAAGCTTGTTCAGCTAAAGCATCATCTTGAGTAGCTAATAATTTTGCGAGTGATGGCTTTAATGGTGGGCCAATTGTCCAATCAATATCTAAATCAGCAGCCAATGGATAGCCTAATTTCTCCATTGCATAGCGAATTGAAGTATGGATTCCAACTTTTGGGTCTGTTAAGGTTCCATCTAAATCAATCAAAATATGTTTTATAGCCATTCAATCACTAACCCAGTAAAGTATTTAATTCAATTGGTCGAGAGTTTAATCAAACTCTCTTATACTAACGTAAATTTAAATTGAAAAGGAAATAACCGTGCGTCCAACCGTACTTTGTTTCTCGGGTTTAGACCCTTCAGGTGGTGCAGGTTTACAAGCCGATATCGAAGCAATTGGACAAAGTGGTGCCCACGCAGCAATTGCATGTACTGCCCTCACCATTCAAAACTCACAACAAGTATTTGGCTTCGAAGCAACCTCAAAAGAACTTTTATTAGCACAAGCAAATGCAGTTGTAGGTGACTTACCCATTAAATGTGTTAAGTCAGGCATGCTTGGAACGACAGATAATATTGCGGCACTAGCTGAATTTTTACGTGCTCATCCTGACTATCAATATGTACTTGATCCTGTTTTAGTCGCAAACAGTGGCGGCTCTTTAGGTGATCAGGCAACTCTCGTTAAAGCGTTCGTTGAACTTATTCCTCTAGCCACAATTATTACTCCAAATACCGTTGAATTACGTGCTCTAACAGGTATTACTGATTTAGATCAAGCCACTCAAAAGCTTTTTGAAATGGGTGCTAAAGCTGTTCTAGTGAAAGGTGGACACGAAGATACACCAGATCATATTAAAAATAGTTTATATATCGATGGTGAACTAGTAGCGAGTAGTAGCTGTCCTCGCCTTGAAGGTGAATATCACGGCTCAGGTTGTTCTTTAGCTAGCTTTATCGCTGGCCGTTTAGCTTTAGGTGATTCTTTAAAAATTGCTGTACAACATGCTGAAACATGGTTATTCGGTGTTTTAAAAAATGCAGATACCCCTGTACCAAACGGACAAAAGATTCCAAAGCGTTTTTAAAAGCACAAAAAAGGCGCTTAAAGCGCCTTTTTTTATTAACCTCGATTATTGAGGAATACGTAAAACTTGCCCCGGGAAAATCTCATCAGGATCTTTTAACATTGGTTTATTTGCTTCAAAGATTTTTGGATATTGATTTGCATCACCGTAAACTTCTTTCGCAATTTTTGAAAGGTTGTCACCAGATTTCACTGTATAAAATTTACTTTCTGGTTCAGGAGTTGCCACTGTCATCTGGTCATCTACTTGTGCCACATGATCAATGTTTCCAACAATAAGAATAATTTTCTCTTTATCTGCTTGGCTTTTTACCTGCCCTTTAATAATTGCAGTATCAGTAGTACCGTTATAGGTTACAGATAAGCCTTCTACCCCTAAGCCCAAACTTTTAATTAAACCTAATAATTTATTTGCAACTTCTTGTGCAGAAGGTTCTGCTGGTGTTGCTGGAGCTGGTTGTGGTTCTGCTGGTGCGGTATTTTTCTTGCCAATACCTTTTACAAAATCAAAAAGACCCATCTTTTAGTCCTCATATTATTGTTTATAGTAAAGTCATTAAACTGACCTTTATTGTTATACTTCAAAAAAGTTATACCTCTGCTATCAATTGAGGTTGATCTTGTAAAAATATGTATCTCTTAAATTTTTTCTAAAATAAAAAAAGCCACCTTACGGTGGCCTTCTTTTTATTCAGCAATATGCGAATTAACCAAGTTTTTTAGTTACATAGTCAATTGCAGATTGAACTGTAGTGATTTCGTTAGAATCTTCATCAGGGATAGTGATGTCGAAGTCGTTTTCGAAAGACATAACAAGTTCAACTAAATCTAAAGAGTCAGCACCTAAGTCATCCATAAAAGATGCTTCGTTTTTAATCTCTTCAGCTTTAAGACCAAGTTGTTCTGCAACCGCTTGTTTAACGCGTTGTTCGATATCGCTCACAGGAATTCTCCTCATTGCTTGTGGCGTTTAATTTGCCACTAGTTTAATTGAATATAAAAATTTTTAAAAGTTTATACATCGGCGTTAGGCCATGTATAAACCACCATTTACATGTAATACCGTACCGGTAATGTAACCTGCTTTATCACTTGCAAGGAAACTCACCGCATTTGCGATATCTTGTGGCTCACCTAAGCGATTTAAAGCCACTTGATCACTCATTTTTTTGCGAATGTCTTCACTAAGTGCATCTGTCATTTCTGTTGCAATAAAGCCTGGTGCCACACTGTTTACAGTAATTTGGCGGCTACCCATCTCTTTTGCAAGGCTACGGCTGAATGCTTCAATACCTGCTTTAGCAGCAGAATAGTTCGCTTGGCCTGGGTTTGCAAAGTGAGCTACAACAGAACTGATATTAATAATTCGACCAAAACGTGCCTTCGTCATACCCTTAAGCACACGTTTAGATAAACGATAAACTGCTTTAAGGTGAATGTTGAGAATGTCATCCCAATCATCTTCAGACATACGAAGCAACAAATTGTCTTTCGTAATACCTGCATTGTTAACTAGAACAAGTACAGGACCATAGTTCTGTTCAATATGAGAAACGACTGCTTCAATCTCGTCGAGATTACGCACGTCGAGCGCCAAACCTGCACCTTGTTCACCAAAGCTATCACTTAACTTTTGTGCACCAGATTCAGAAGTCGCAGTACCTACAACAAAATAACCGTCTTGAATAAGTTGCTGGGCAATGGCCGCGCCAATACCCCGACTCGCGCCCGTTACTAATGCAACTTTGCGTTCTTGTGTCATGCAATTTTTCCTTCTGCCACTAAAACAGCATTTAGGGCATCTTCCATTTTGCTCTTACTATCAATAGAAAAAGCTTTTTCAATATTTGGTAAACGCTTTGCGAGGTTACTCAATACTGTACCTGGACCACACTCAACAATATATTGAATACCTTGGTCTTGTAGAGACTGCATGGTACGTGTCCATTGTACTGATTGGTACAACTGTGCAGTTAATGCCTGACGCAATTGAGCAACATCGGTAGCTATTCCCGCGTTGACATTTTGTATTACAGGAATGGTAGGTAGCTCAATGGCAGTTTGTTCCAAAGCTTCTGCAAATTTCTCAGCGGCAGGTTTCATTAACGAACAATGAGAAGGAACTGACACTGGTAAAGCAATTGCTTTAGCTGACTGCTCTTTTGCCAAAGCCATGACTTCTTGTACAGAAGCTGTACTTCCTGCAATCACAACTTGACCTTGTGAATTATAGTTTGCAGCTTCTACAGAACCTTCACCTGACGCACTCACGGTTTGACAAAGTTCAACCACTTTTTCATCAGCCAAACCAAGGATTGCAGCCATAGCCCCTTGACCTTGAGGTACAGCACTTTGCATGAGTTTGCCACGCAAGTTAACCAATTTAACTGCATCAGCCAAGCTCATAGAGCCTGCAGCGACCAATGCACTGTATTCACCTAGTGAATGTCCTGCAAGGAATTTAGGTGCCAGACCACCTAAATCAAGCCATACACGCCACAAAGCGATACTGGCAGTTAATAACACAGGTTGGGTATTTTCTGTTTGGTCAAGACCTTCGCCACTTTGCGCAATATGCCAAAGATCAAATCCAAGAGCATCTGAAGCTTCTGCAAAAGTTTGCCCGACCCCACTAAACTGTTCTGCTAGTTCAGCAAGCATACCGACTTTTTGTGAACCTTGACCAGGAAACACAAACGCAGTTTTTGTGGCTAAAGCTACTTGTTCAAGACGTTTAGCAGACATAAGAAATCCTTTTTTGGGTTTTCACTCATTTCTGGAGCGGAAATTTAACATGTTATTTATATATTTATAATTGCGAAAAACAACAAAAAAAGGGAGCTTTCGCTCCCATTTTTTCTATACTTAAGCATCACGCTTAATGCATATCATGCAATTATTCAGCATCAGCTGCTTTAGCGAATAATTGACGACCACGGTAGAAACCGTCTTTAGTCACGTGGTGACGACGATGAGTTTCACCAGTTGCTTGGTCTACTGTTAATGCATTCTCGGTTAAAGCGTCATGTGAACGGCGCATGTCACGGCGAGAGCGACTTTTACGGTTTTGCTGAACGGCCATGATGGCTCCTTACAAAGATCGAAAAAATGGATCAGAACAAATTCAGTTGTCTTATCTCACAATTATAACACAAATTATGAGTTAAGTTTACCCTTCAAACCTGCCAAAACATCAAACGGATTATCCCGTTTTTCTTCGACAACATTCTGAATGGTAGGTTGATGTTTATGTTCACAAGCATCATGCTTGGGAGATAAAGGCATCAACAATAACAGTTCATCTTCTAGTAATGCGAGTAAGTTAATCGAGGCAGGCGTATCATAATCGCCTTTCGTCGAAGACTCACTTTCACCTAAAACGATGAAATCAGCATCCTCATCCAAGCGCTCTATCAGTGACTCATCATCCACTAATGCAATATGGAAGTCTAAGACAAGAGGCATTTCAACAGGTTCCAAACAACGTTGGCACTCCATTGGAACTTTCGTGTCCATGTGACCGTCCATCCACACAATGCGATGATATGCATCCATTGATAGCTTACAGTCTATATTGATCAATTGGTTATCAATTGATCCAACAGCTTCACGAGCGATACGAGCAAAGCGAGACAAGGGCAGTTGACCTGACCATGTAAAGCCTTGTTCAGCCCATTTAAACGGCTCAATCTGTGCCGGAAAGGTATTTGCTGACATAATTAAGGCGGCAATTCTACAAATTCATCGGTACTCTGTCAAAGATTAAGATACAATTTTGCACTTCTTTAGACAGAACTCGGGGTAAATTAAGCAATGCACCTGTTGCAGCCGCAACCTGAAGTTAACACTTCATTACTCGTTTGCACCCATTCAACTCATCAGAACACTCTTGTACCTGACCTAGTGCAACTCTCACCATGGTCAAGCTCAAAATCGGAGTCTGAGCAAGTTGATTGGCTTATTTTACACTTTAATCACTGGTTTTCCCACCATAATGTGACATTAGTTCGTGGTGATTTTGAACCTGAATATTTCCCAGCGACAAATGAAGAACCAGCCAAGATCCAATTTGCTCACGGTTTCTTTAATAGTGCTTTGCATGAAATTAGTCATTGGTCTATTGCAGGCGAAAAAAGACGTCTATTACCAGATTTAGGTTATTGGTATGCACCCGATGGTCGCACCCAAGAACAGCAAATTTTATTTGAACAAGTAGAAATTAAGCCTCAAGCAATTGAATGGTTATTTGCACAATCTTTTGGTCGAAAATTTAGAGTTTCACTCGATAACCTTACAGGTGATAGCGGTGATGGCAAACTATTTAAAGATAACGTTTATGCTCAAGTGCAACGTTACTTTTCGGGTGAAGCTAAGTTGCCACGTGATGCATCAGCATTTATTGGTTTTATTTGCCAATGTACACGTTCGGGTACACCTTTACAATTAAATGAATTTAAACGTGAACTCCTTGATTAATTGACAAAAAAGCTACGTTAATTACTTGCCTAGGCCATTTAAAAAGCCTAATAATTATTTTTAACACTGGCGTGATGGAGTCTCTAAAATATGATGCATTTACATGTACATCCTGAAAATCCACAGCAACGCCTCATTGCCCAAGCGGTTGAACGTATCCGAGCAGGAGATGTTGTGGTCTACCCTACCGATGCTGCCTATGCGATTGGGTGTCAAATCGGTAATAAAAATGCCATGGAACGTATTGCACAGATTCGTGGTTTAGGGCCTAAACATCAATACGCCATTATGTGCTGTGACTTATCTGATATTGCAACTTATGCAAAAGTTGATAATGCGACATATCGTTTATTGAAAGCGAATACACCGGCTATTACTACGTTCATTTTACCTGCAACAAGTGAAGTTCCTCGTAGATTGATGCACCCTAAAAAGAAAACAATTGGCTTACGTATTCCGAGTAACCCAATTTGTCAGGCTTTATTAAAAGAACTTGGTGAACCTCTACTTACCAGTACATTAATTTTACCGGGTCAAGAAGATCCTCTAGATGACCCTTACGATATTGAAAATCAGTTAGATAAACGAATTGATGTATTTATTGATGGAGGTTTCGGAACTCTAACAAGTACAAGTATTGTTGATTTATCGGGTGAACATCCTGAAATTATCCGTCGTGGTGTTGGCGACGTAAGTGCTTTTGAATAAGCACTTACATTTTTTACCAATAGTTTAAAAAAAAGTATTATCACTCAAAAAAATACTCTTTATTTATTTTGGATTTTTTTTACACTTTAGTCGTTAAGTAATTTATTAAAAGACACAATTCATTTAGAATGATTTTCACTATCTGCTGTTCTTCTACTTACAGCTGTCTAGGACTTGAATAACAAGTCTCATGCTTTTGAAAATTCGCGTGGCTTATAATCGTAATGAATCAATCACTTCATCAATCCATGGAAGACGCTCCACACATCCGTGTTTTAGATGAGTGGCATGACAAAATTCCAGAAGATCTCTATATACCTCCAGCTGCATTTGAGATTTTGCTCGAGCGGTTTGAAGGGCCATTAGATTTTTTAATTTATCTGATTCAGAAAAACGGTTTCGATTTAATTCAACTCGATATTGCTCCTATAGCGACTCAATATTTGGCCTATATGGATAGCATGAAATCTTTGAATATCGAGTTGACAGCAGATTATATGGTGATGGCTGCTTTATTGGCTGACTTGAAGTCTCGCCTACTTCTACCAAAACCTACAATTATAAGCATTGAAAAAGACCCTAAGCAGGAGCTTATTGATCGTCTTGAAACCTATCTACGCATTAAGCAAGCAGCTGAGCGTTTAGGCCAAATGCCAATTCTTGAGCGCGATACATTTAGTGCCAATGTAAGCTTAGGACATATCTCTCCTGTTTATGAAGGTTACGATATCTCAGCGCTACATGATGCGTTGTTCTGTGTATTTAATCGCCCTGAACCTATTACCCATGTTGTCGCTCAAGAACCTGTTTTGCTCGAAGAACGTATTGCATATATTGAAGAGAAATTAGAGTCTGGTGATGTGTTAAGTTTTAAAGAATTACTCAATCCCCAGCAAGGTCGTATGGGAATGGTTGTTACATTTATGGCAGTTTTAGAATTGACTCGCCAACAGAAAATTAAAATTATTGCCACTGGTATTGAAGCCCCGTTAGCAATTCAAGGATCTTCAATATGAGTAGTTTTGAACAGAATAATAGTGATTTGTCATTAGCTGACATACATCATGAAGTCTTATTACAACTTGAAGCAATTATCTTTGCCAGTGAAGCGCCTGTTTCAATTGCCCGCTTAAAAGAAGCATTTAACAATCAATATAATAAACAGCAGCTTCGTCAGCTTTTGCAGCAGCTCGCGCTATTACAACATGGTCGATCTATTGAGCTGATTGAAACAGCACAAGGGTTTCGCTTTCAGGTAAGATCTAAATATCGTAGTATTATTGCGCAAATTTGGCCAGAGCGACCAACAAAACTGTCGCCTTCATTACTAGAAACCCTGGCTGTCATTGCTTATCATCAACCGGTTACCCGAGCTGATATTGAACAAATTCGTGGTGTATCTAATAATAGTCAGATTCTTAGAACACTATTTGACTGGAACTGGATTAAAGAAGCCGGTTTTAGAGATTTACCCGGAAGACCTGCGTTGCTAATTACAACGCCTCAGTTTCTGAATGCTTTTGGTCTAGCCTCTCTAGGCCAATTGCCTCCCCTACAGAACGCCAAGGAAGCCTTTATGGCTCTCGATGCAAATGCACCGAAATCATAAAGAGGTGGACTGTTGATCATTATGTCTAAGGTTGTGCTGTCATGAGTGAAAAATTGCAAAAAGTATTAGCGAGAATCGGATTAGGTTCCCGCCGATATATGGAAGAGGTTATTGCCGCAGGACGCGTGAGTGTAAACGGTCGTGTTGCCCAAGTGGGTGAGCGCATTGAACCAGGCGATGAATTACGCATTGATGGCCGTAAAGTTCAGTTTCAGATTGAAGACGAAATTCGTCGTCGCGTACTGATTTATTATAAGCCTGAGGGTGAAATCTGTTCACGTAATGATCCTGAAAAACGCCCAACCGTATTTGATCATTTACCACAAATTGCCAATGACCGCTGGGTAATGGTAGGTCGTCTGGATATTAACAGTACTGGTTTATTACTATTCACAAATGATGGTGAACTTGCTAACCGCTTAATGCACCCATCTAATGAAATTGAACGTGAATACGCTGTTCGAGTAATGGGTGAAGTAACGCCAAAACTACGCCAAAACATGGTCAACGGAGTAGAGCTCGAAGATGGCCCTGCCAAATTCGAATCATTCTCTGAAATTGGTGGTGAAGGTATTAACCGCTGGTATCAAGTTGTAGTAAAAGAAGGTCGTAACCGCGAAGTACGTCGTATTTTTGAATCGCAAGATCTTAAAGTAAGCCGTTTATTACGTACACGCTACGGCACAGTTATTTTACCGCGCGAATTACGTACTGGTCGTTGGATGGAACTCGACAAAACTGACATCGACAACTTAGCCAAATCGGTTGAGTTAAAACCACGTCAAGGTACAGGTTTATTTGGTATGGCAAAACGCCGTACTGATCGTATGACTGAAAAACCAATGGCTGCGCGTCGTGGCGGATACTTACGTCAACAACGTCGTGATGATGAAAAAGAAGCTCCTGTTAACACAGGGAACCAACGTAAAGCGACTGGTTTTAACCGCGGTTCGAAGAAATTCTAAAATATTCATAAGATGTAAAAAAACCGCTCAAATTTGAGCGGTTTTTTATAGCCTTTTGACTTAATTCATTTTTGCCAGTTCAATCCATTCAGCTTCGGGGAAATGAATAGCTAAGTAATCTTTCAAATAATTTGAAGTATCTTGAGAAATTAATGGATCTTTTGATTCATCTTTTAGGTTATAAACCAGGGCATGCAACTTCAGCTCACGAGACTTAAGTGCTTCAAGACTAAGTAAAGTATGGTTAATACTTCCCAAACGACCCGATGTTACTAAAATAACGGGAAACTGGTGCTGAGCGACATAATCAATGGTAAGCAGACTGGTGGTTAATGGCACCATTAAGCCTCCCGCACCTTCCAACAATACGATTTCAAAACGCTCTGCCAATGTTTGGGTCGCATCTTCAATTTTTTGAAAATCAATTTCTCGGTTATCAAGACGTGTTGCAAGATGAGGTGAAGCAGGATAACTGAAGATTTCAGGCATGGTTAGCTTGTCATGATCTTCTTGAAACCAGCCCTGTCCCATAATTTCACGATGCTTTTCAATATCCTCAGAAACATCAGCGTTACCTGTTTGAATGAGTTTTTGGGTAATCACTTTTTTACCCTGCTCAGTCCATAATTTTGCTAAGAAACCTGTCGCGTAGGTTTTACCAATTTCGGTATCAATCCCACTCACAAAATAGATCTGGCCACTCATTTACTTCATTCTCCGGGCAATACAATAAATCGGATGATATGTTAGGGAATATCCCTCGACACACTTAAACCGATCATAATCTTGATAAAACTGTTGTAAAGTTTGCTTAGTCCAACGATGCTGAGCCGTTGCCGTTACACCTGTTGCTTTTAAATGTTGCAACACAGCTTTAGGAGAATCGAAATAGAGTTGAGTTTCTGATTCTGACAAATGCAAAATATCAAAATCAGCCTGAATTAAGGCACTATTCCAATTTTCAACTGACCAATAACTTAAACCTTGTCCTGTTAGCTCTTTAATTTCCATTAAATTCTGAGAGCCGAATGTTGAAAAGCATAACCAACCTCGCTCAGTTAAAGCTTCATTACAACGTTTGAGCAAGTGCGGTAAATCTTGTATCCACTGTAAAGCTGAACCTGAAACAATCATATCGAGCTGCTGGGGAAAATCTAAAGTTTCAACATCCCCAATCAACCATTTTAAATTTTCTTGATGACTAAAGTGTTGCTGCACATCTGCATATAGATCATTCAAAATTAACTCTTCAAACTGAAAAGATGTAGCAAGAAGACGAGTTAAATTGCCAGAACCACAACCAATTTCAAAAACACGCGACATCATACGCGGGCAGAACTGCTGAACTAAACCTGTTAAATTTTGGCAAATCTGCTTTTGAACAATTGCATGCTCTGAATAGGTTTGCCCTGCTTTGGCAAAACGCTGGGCAACTAAGTTTTTATTCAAACTCACAGAAAACTCACCAATTCTTCAAGTTCATGTTGCTGCACCATTGATGTTAAAGAAATACGCAAACGCGAACTGTTTTTCGGTACTGTTGGTGGACGCACAGGCATAGCATAAAAACCACTTTCCTGAACTTGTTTTGCTTTATCGATAGCAGCTTGACTCTCTCCAACAATGACTGGAATGATATGGCTGGTCGATGGACTATCGTAGCCCTTCTGTACAACAGCTTGTTGAAGATATTCGCTAATATTTTTTAAGTGTTCACGCTGAGATTGAGCGAGTAATACTTTTTGAAAAATAAAGTTTGCCCATGCCATAACAATCGGTGGCTGTGCAGTACTAAAAATAAGTGGGCGCATTCTATTAATGAGATAATCTTTAATAATTGGATCGCAAATAATGTAACCACCGACCGCCGCTAATGCTTTGCCTAATGTACCGACCAGAAAATCAATTTCCTGAATCACATTATATTGTTCAGCACATCCTAAGCCTTGCTGACCACGCACCCCAATTGAATGCGCTTCATCGACATATAACATAGTTTTAGCAAAACGTTTTTTTAGCTGAACTAAAGCGGCTAAATCCGTCTCATCACCGTCCATACTAAAAATACTTTCTGTGACCACAATGATTCGTTCAATCTTGTCATCATCATGATATTTTTGGAGGAGTTGTTCCAAGTGTTGTAAATCATTATGTCGATAACGCACATACTGAGCGCCAGATAAACGGATCCCGTCAATCATACTGGCATGAACTAACTTATCCGCCAATATTAAAGTTTTACTATCAGCAACAGCTGGCAAAATACCAATATTCATATGGTAGCCACTATTAAATAATAGTACCGCGCGACCACCAAATGCTTGGCTTAGGCTATTTTCTAATTGTTCATATTCATCAAAATTGCCCGTTAATAGACGTGAAGATGATGAACTAAAATAGCTACGCTCGATTGGAAAGCTATCTAAAAACTCTTGACGAAGATTGATATCAGCAGCCAACCCAAGATAATCATTTGAAGCTAAGTTGAGCATCGTTTTATTTTGGATCGTAATAAAACGTCCGTGCTGCACATTTTGGGTAAATTGTCTAAAGTTACCTTGTTGCTTTAACTCATCCAATTCGGCAGAAAAATGTTCAAGCAATGACATCTTAATTCGCTCCCCGCATCGTTTGAACAACTTCAACTAATTGTTCGAGCAAATCGCTTAACTCTTGATGCGTGATGACATACGGTGGCATCACATAAACCAATTTTCCAAAAGGACGGATCCAGATTCCGCGGTCTACAAATTGTTGCTGTAAGGTTTTCATATCAACATTAAAGGTGAGTTCTACTACACCAATTGCACCCAGCACTCGCACATCGGCAACATAATCAAGCTGACTTAAAGGCTTTAAATATTGGCTAAGCTGTTGTTCAATTCGCTCAATATTAGCTTGCCAATCTTGCTCAATTAATAATTGGGTACTTTTTAAAGCGACCGCGCAAGCAAGTGGATTGGCCATAAAAGTTGGGCCGTGCATAAATACTCCAGCCTCACCGCGACTAATGGTTTCTGCAACCTGCTTTGTCGTTAAGGTAGCAGATAACGTCATGTAGCCGCCTGTTAACCCTTTACCTATGCACATAATGTCTGGCTCAACTTGTGCATGTTCCCAAGCAAAAAGCTTACCCGTGCGACCAAAACCAGTCGCAATTTCATCAAAAATTAATAACAGATTATATTGTTTACAAAGTGCTTTCGCCTGACGTAAATATTCAGGATGATAAAAACGCATACCCCCTGCACCTTGTACAATCGGCTCAATAATCAGTGCAGCAAGGTTTTCATGATTTTGCTGAATACCTTGTTCTAGCTCAGCAATATCTTCTTGATTCCACTCTTGATAAAATTTGGTTTGCGGTGCTGCTACAAAAAGACGGTTCGGTAAACTTGTACCAAAAATCTGATGCATACCTGTCACTGGATCACACACAGACATCGCATTCCATGTATCACCGTGGTAACCAGAACGCGTAGTAATAAAATTTGTTTTTTGTGGTTGGCCTTGTGCTGTCCAGAATTGCACAGCCATTTTCAAAGCAACTTCAACGGCAACCGAACCTGAATCTGCATAGAAAATTTTATCGAGACTCGGTGGAGTAATTTTTAAAAGAATTTTTCCAAGTTCAATGGCAGGATCATGAGTTAAACCACCAAACATGATATGCGACATGTTCTGTAATTGATCCGTCACTGCCTGATTGAGTTCAGGGTGGTTATAGCCGTGAATTGCACACCACCATGACGACATACCATCAATTAAAGTTCTACCATCATCTAGTTCAATCTTTGCCCCATAGGCACGTTTAACTTTAAATGTTGGTAAAGGTTGGGTCATTGAGGTATATGGATGCCAAATATGTTCCAAATCAAAATTATCGGTCATCCTCTATACCCTTTTACAGCAATTAAATCTTTCATTTAGCACATGTTAAACCTGTTAAGAATGAAAGAAAATTGCGAGATCCACCAAAGCTTATTAACTTTGCTGATGAATTGTTAAAAATTGGCAGATTTCTTCAATTGTTCGGTCCACTTCTAGATATGGAAAAGCATGAGTAGCGCCTTCTAGCACTTTATAATTCATGTTTTCTGTCGTGATATTCTTTAAATTTTCAATAATTTTGCAAGGAACAACATTATCTTGCTCGGCAAACACATGAAGCTGCGCACCTGGATAACTTTTTAAGTTATCTACCAAATTTAGTTGTTCAAGCATTTTCAAACCCACTGATAGCAATTCACTTGAAGGCGGATTTGCTATGTTTTGTATGCTTACCCAATCTTGTTTGGCCTGAGATGAACCGAGTGTAATTAAATAATAAAAACGCTTTAAAGTGACTTGCGGGTTTTGAAAAAAAGAAGCTTTAAATTGACTAAACACATCAGCAGGCATAGCTGTTTGCCAATGAGTGTGTACAACAAAACAAGGATTTGAAGCGAGTGTAATTAATGTTTTAGTTTGACCTGTTTGCTCATAAAAAGTATTAACCAATTGAGTTGCTAACTGCCCACCTAAAGACCAGCCTATCACCACATTAACCTCAGACACTAAATCAAGCTGTTCTTGAAAGTTATTATCTAAAACATTAAAAATATTAATAAGTTGTGTCTCAAAACCCATTTTTTCCAAATGCAATTTAAGGGATTGCAAAGGTTCGACACCTACTCCCCAACCTGTAATTAATAAAATTTTATTTTGTAACTTCATATGCCTGCTCAAAGCCGATTTTATAAGGATTATATAATAATATCGATTTAAAATATCTTTTAAAATCAACATAAAAATTAGATTTCAAAAAGTAAAATCAACTATTTATGAGTATTTAATATTCTGAAATATATTGATAAACAAGACCTGCATTATTCATAGTAGACATACAAAAATTTAATTATCTAAACATTGAAGCCAATCAAAAAACAACATACTCCACACTTCGCCTATAAATCCATTATGCAATGTAAGTAATGTTAATACTTATGTTTTTTTATTAAAAGAAATGACTCATCAATTCATTTTAATGCTAGAAGATTAATTATTGATCAAAAAGTATTAGGAAGGCTAATATGAACAATCAAAACACAATATCTGATGGGAGAGAAAAAAATACATCTTTTGTTACACCCAATGATATTATAAACAACTTATCTTTCGATAAAAATTACTGCTTATTTTTGGATATTGATGGCACACTAGCACCCTTTCAAATTAATCCTGAGCATAGTTTTATTCCAAACGCTACATTAGAAACTATAAAAAAAATTACTAAATTAAATATACCTGTTATAGCTGTAACAGGTCGTGATGTAGATACAGCAAGCAAACTACTACATCCTATTGAAGTTCCTATTGCTGGTTTACATGGTTTAGATATTTATTTTGATTCAGGAAATTATATTCGACCAGATTTAAGCAGTATTAATTTCAAAAAATTAAAACAAGATATTATCAAAAATTGTGAAAAATATCCCGAATTATTAATTGAGGATAAAGGATATTCTATTGCCTTACATTATCGTAAAAATCCTAATTTAGAAAATAATGCTATTAATATTATGCAGCAAATTAATCTCAATTATCCCCACTTAAAAATAAATAGAGGAAAATTTGTTATTGAATTAATTCCAAACCAAGCTGATAAAGGTAGAGCAATTGAGACTATATTAAATCACCTTAATTTACCTTCTGTATTACCTATTTTTATAGGCGATGATTTAACAGATGAATCTGGTTTTACTTATATTAATCAGCAATCTGGCCTTAGTATTAAAGTAGGTTCAGGCGAAACACAAGCAAATTATAGATTAAAAGATATTAACAGCGTTTCTAATTTTCTTTTTTTCTTTCTCGAAAAAATAAAAAAGTTATACGTCAAAAATAGTCAAGATCAGAATGGAGAACAAATATGTCTAAATTAATCGTGTTATCGAATCGAATAAGTATGCCATCAGGTAAGGCTTCAGCAGGTGGCCTTGCAGTAGCTGTACAAGACGCATTAAATGACAGTAACGGTATTTGGTTAGGCTGGAATGGTGAGCAAATTACCGATACTGAAGCGCCTGAGTTCGATCAGGCATATTCTCATGGGATTGACTACATTACCTGCCCTCTTACACATCAGCAATATGCACAGTATTACTGCGGTTTTGCTAACAAGGTCTTATGGCCTGCTATGCATCATAGAGACGATCTGATCGAATATGATGCTGAAGAATATAATACTTACCAACGGGTCAATCGTTTATTTGCCGAAAAATTAAAACAAATTGCTCAGCCGGATGATGTTATTTGGGTACATGACTATCACTTTTTTAGTGTAGCTCGTCATTGCCGCGAATTAGGAATGCAGAATAAATTCGGTTTCTTTTTACATATTCCTTTTGCAAGCTTAAACATTTGGCGCAAAATTCCAGTTGCATTACAACTAGTACAAGACCTTTGCCAATATGATGTAGTTGGTCTACAAACCCAAGCTGACCAAAACACATGTATGCAAACCTGTATGGGCTTACTTGAAGCTCAAAAAATACTAAGCGACCGAATCAGTTATAAAAAGCGTCAAGTATTGATTAAGTCCTACCCTATTGGTGTACAACCTGAACTTATTCAGCGCCAAGCCCAACAGGCATTTCAAACAGCAAATGTATTTAACTTTGAAGATATTCCACGTCAAAAAACTATTATCGGTGTTGACCGTATTGATTATTCAAAAGGTCTACTTGAGCGTTTCAATGCATTTGCAACCTTTTTGGAAACCAGCCCTGAATATCATGGCCTAGTTCGACATCTTCAAGTGGCAATTCCTTCTCGTACCGATATTCCAGCTTATCAACGCTTATACCAACGTTTTAAAACCAAGCTGGAGTTAATTAACGAAGAGTTTGCGCATGAGGACTGGAGACCTGTAGATTACTGCTATGACACGGTACAACACCATAATCTTATGCACATTTACCGTCATTCAGATATTTGCTGGATCAGTTCACTACGTGATGGTATGAATCTAGTGGCTAAAGAGTATATTGCGGCACAAGACCCAGAAAATCCGGGCGTACTCATTTTATCTAAATATGCTGGTGCTGCTGAGCAAATGTCTCAAGCCTTGATTGTTGACCCGCAAGATAGAGCGGCAATGATGGATGCTTTAAAAATGGCTTTAGAAATGTCTAAAGCTGAGCGTATTAATCGTTATCAACAATTGATAGAGGGATTAACATCATCTGATCTTACCCATTGGCGAAATAATTTCTTGGATGATTTAGAAAAGACACCAACTTTACTAATGAAGCCTCAGCGATTATTACAAGATAATTATCAATCTATTTATCAGGTTTTATAAATCTAAATAAAAGAACATCGAGAAATTTAATTTCTCGATGTTCGCTATTTGGTGATTATTATTTATAAATTAATTTGTCTTTACTAATGTAAAGCGGTTAAGTAAAGCAATAATAAATAGTAATACAGCGACGCCTGTTAAAACCGTACTTAAACCAGTCCATTCCCCAATTAAACCGATTAAAGCTGGTCCACTTAATGAACCTGTATAGGCAATTGTTGATACTAAAGAAAGTGCTGCTGCTTTAGGCATATTGTTTTGTCGACCAACACGAGAAAACATCACTGGTACAATATTAGAACAACCTAATCCTAATAGTGCATAACCTAATACAACCACTTGCCACACTGGTGCCGTTACAATAACAGCCATACCAATCGCAGCTCCAATTGCACTATAAGTCACAATATTTTTTTCACCCCATTGCTTAAGCAAGATATGACCTGCAAAACGACCAGTCGTCATGCTAAGCGCAAAGAAAGTGTAAGCTAAACCAGCAAAAGCAGGATTAAGCTGATATTTACTTGTTAAATAAATACCACCCCAGTCCATTGCTGCACCTTCTGATAAAAAGGCGATAAAACACATCATGCCAATAAGCAGAATAATGCCATCAGGACGATAAAGTTTTTTGGGCGCTTGAGTGGTATCTTCATGTGGCTTTTCGTCCTGTTCAAAAGACGTTAAACAAGATGGAATCGCAACACCACCAATAACAAGCAAAATCATAACGACTGATAAAGTACTCATTAAGGGTGAAAGACCTACTGCCAATAATGCTGTCACAAGCATAGCGCCTGTTAAGCCACCAAGACTGCACATTCCATGGAAGCTAGACATAAGAGCTCTCACACTATGTTTTTCAACAACTACTGCTTGTAAATTGATAGCTACTCCAAGACATCCTGCTGCCGATCCAAAAATAAACAATGCTACAGCCATCGTCACAATGCTGCTCCACATCGTAAGGCTAGGCAATAAAACCATTAACAGCATCAATGCCAAAGCAATTAACGGACGACATCCCCAGCGCTTTACTAAAGCACCAGTCGCAGGCATAGCAATCATTGAACCAATACCCATACACAGCAAAAGTAAACCAAAATCGGCATGATTTAGGTTTAAACGCTGCTGTGCAAAAGGAATAAGAGGTGCCCAAGCTGCAGTCGCAAAACCTAAGCTAAAAAAGCTTAGTCGTGTTGCAAGACGCTGTGTGCTTAGGAGAGTAGCTGTATCTAAAACAGCAGGTTTGGTAAATAACATATTTCGCGAACTCACCATAAAATCATTGGCGATCCATACCAACCGATTTTCCATAGAAAAACCCTTGCCTCATTAAATTTCTAGGCAAGGGTTTTGTTGGCGAAATTATAAACAATTTCATAAAAAAAACAGGGGGTGTGATACAATTTTTCTGACTTTTTTGTAACTGCCAAAGCCTTATATAGTAAGGCTTTGAATATGTTCAATTTGACAAAATCAACATCCAAGTTAAGACTTCATTTTATTAAAATGAAGCAATAAAAAAAACCCAGCCTTAGCTGGGTTTTTTATTAAATTTGAGATTGAATATAGTTTTGCAAGCCAATCAACTCAATTAAACGTAATTGCTTTTCTAACCAGTATGTATGGTCTTCTTCAGTATCTGATAATTGTTGACGCAACATATCACGGCTAATGTAATCGCCCTTCTCTTCGCAAAGTTTGATACCTGTCGCTAACTTTTCACGAACATGATATTCAAGCGCCAAATCAGCTTTTAAACAAGATACAACGTCTGTACCAACATTGATATCTTCACGGTGCATGTTTGGTTTAGCACCTAAAAACAATACACGGCGAATGATCGCATCAGCATGAGAAGCTTCTTCTTGCATCTCATGATCAATACGTTCATAAATTTTATTTAAACCCCAATCTTCATACATACGAGAATGGATTAGATATTGATCACGGGCAGCCAATTCTCCGCCAATGAGCATATTTAAATAGTCTATGACTTCTGGATTGCCACGCATAATAAATCTCCTATCGTATGAGAACTATTATGGGCAATCTTAAAAGTGATTGCAAAACAAAAAATGGTTAAGTTTATGATTTTTATCAAATTAAAATGAGAAACATACGCATTTGCAGTTTAAGTTATTTAAATTTCCTCTGCAAAAAGAAACGCTTGTCCAATTTATAAGTTCAGACAAGCGTTAAAATATGGCTCAAACCATCAATTTATAAATTTGTAACTAAAATCAATGGTTCTTATTTCGGTAGATCTATTCGCTTAAAGTCTGCCCGTAGCTCGCCATAAGTGATAAGAAATCAGTCTCATTCATAACAGCAATACCTAGTTTTGCTGCTTTTTCTAATTTCGAACCAGCCTTCTCACCCGCAACAACACATTTGGTTTTACTCGATACACTACCGCTTACACGCGCACCTAATGCTTGTAGCATTTGAGTTGCCTGATCACGGGTCATTTGCTCTAATGTGCCCGTTAACACCCAGCTTTCACCATTTAATGGCTGGCGTGTTGGTGCAGTCGGTGCATCCCAATGAATTCCTGCGGCAATTAAGCGATCAAGCACTTCAATGTTGTGCGGTGCCAAGAAAAAGTCAGCAATCCATTCGGCAGTAATATCACCAACATCTGGTGTTTTCTTTAAAGCTTCAACATCAGCAGCTTTAAGCGCTTCCAAAGTTTGGAAAGTATTGGCTAACATTCTAGCTGTTGTTTCACCTACCCCACGAATTCCTAAAGCATAAATAAAACGCGCAAGCGTTGTCTTCTTACTGGCTTCAATCGCATCAATCAGATTTTGTACAGATTTTTCGCCCATTTTTTCAATCCCGAGTAAAGTTTCTCGGTGTTCGTGCAAATGGTAAATATCGGCAACATCTTTGAGCAAATCGAGGTGTAATAAAGACTCTACCCAACGATCGCCTAGGCCTTCAATATCCAGAGCTTTACGTGATACGAAGTGACGAATCGCTTCAATACGCTGTGCAGCACAGTACAGTCCACCAGAACAACGTGCTAAAGCTTCCCCTTCAGGCATTACAACTGGTGAAGCACAAACAGGACAGTTTTCAGGTAAATGTACAATTTCAGCATCAACAGGACGGAATTCTGGCCAGACTTTTTCTACTTTAGGAATAACATCGCCTGTACGATAAACACTCACCGTGTCACCAACACGTACATCTAGGCGATGGATCTCACCAATGTTGTGTAAAGTTACATTGGAAACCGTAACTCCCCCTACAAACACAGGATTTAAACGCGCTACTGGAGTCAAAGTACCTGTACGCCCTACTTGCCAATCAATCTGATCAACCGTAGTTAATGCAGCTTGTGCAGGGAATTTATAAGCAGTTGCCCAACGTGGTTCACGACTTAAAAAACCAAGTTGTTGTTGTTGCTTTAAGTCATCAACCTTTACAACCATCCCATCAATTTCAACTTGTAAATCTGAACGTTCTTGCTGAATTTGCTCATAACGTTGCTGTACTTCTTGAATTGAATTACACAGATATTGACGTTCAGCAATTTCAAATCCAAGTTTTGTGAGCCATTGCAGACTGTCATGCATGGTAGTTAAGCCATGATTAGGTTCACATTGAGCGATGCCGTAAGCATAAAATGCTAAAGGTCGAGCCGCAGCAATATTAGGATCAAGTTGTCTTAAACTACCAGCTGCAGCATTACGCGGGTTGGCAAATGTTTTATCGCCTTTGGCTTCCTGTTCAGCATTGAGTTTTTCAAAACCAGACTTTGGCATAAGTACTTCACCACGAACTTCCAGCAAACGTGGAATTTCAAAGTGATCTGAATGTAACACTTTAGGCAAATTACGAATCGTTTTAACGTTCTGGGTAATGTCCTCACCAGTTTCTCCGTCACCACGTGTAACGCCACGTACTAATAGGCCATTTTCATACCAGAGAGAAATCGCAAGACCATCAAGTTTTAGTTCGACTTCGTATTGTACTTTTTGATTAGGCAAACGCTCTTCAACACGACGTGCAAATGCGAACAAGTCTTCCTGATTAAAAACGTTCCCCAAAGAAAGCATCGGAACTACATGAGTCACACTTTGAAATTTAGAGAGTGCTTGTCCACCTACTTTTGTAGTCGGTGAATCTGATTGAACAAGGTCAGGATATTGCTCTTCTAAAGCTTTTAACTGGTGAAATAAATGATCATATTCACTATCCGAGATTGTCGGCTGATCCATGACATAGTAGGCATGGTTATGCTTTGCAATCAGTTGAATAAGCTGACGCATCTGTTCGATCACGGAAGTTGTTGCCATTATGTTATTCACCATAAAAAAGGGTGGAAATTTCTCCACCCTGAGCTGCGACTAGATATGTTGCAATTATCGCAACGAACGTAAAAAATTAAAACTAGGCGGTCGCCTGTGCCGGACGATAATCAATCACATGATGACGCCAGTGCTCTTTTAACTGTGGCGTAAATTCAAGATTATTCTCATCGTAAACTTTGCCATCAATTTCGCGAGCAATTAAACCTGCAATACTCGCCATCATGTCAAAACCAGTCACGGCTTTACTGTTTGGAAGCGCAAGGAAGAATGCTAATCCTTGAACTTGTTCAGTAGATAGCGTTTCAAGATCAAACCCAGCTGGTCCATTGTCTGTCATACGCAATACAGAGAACATGAGTACACTCGGCTCATCGGTATTTTCATAACGATGGAAGCACGACATTTCACCATAGCGTAAACCATATTTTAACAGCACTTTAAGCGCTTTATCGCCAGACAATGCACGACGAGGGTTTGGATAAACATTTAGCGCAATAATCTGTTCAGCCATCGCTAATGCACTTTCATCATCATAACGTTGCTGTTCATGTAAATGCACATCCAGAATATTACTCTCGCCTTCAAATTCAGCAATTTCGGCGGTTTCTATATTCGGGTTCAAACTCAACTCAGGCTCAGTTTTTTCGCTTTCAGCTTCCAGATTTTCTTTTGCTAAAGCTTCAGCTTCCGGTTTAACAGAAACTGTATCAACCAACTCAACTGAACCATCTTTATGAATGGTAGAACTTGGTACTGTTTCTTGAGATTTAATTTCTTCTACAGAAGCGTTTTCAACAACTGCTTGAGTTTGTTCAGTTTGAATTGCTTTAGCGGGTTCTACGGTCTCAATTTCTGTCTGTTTTGTTTCAGGTACTTGTGACGGCGCAGCTTCGCTTAAAGTTGGTTCTACTCGCTCTGCACTAGTCACCGCTACAGATTCAGTTTTCTCAAGCTGATCTCTCACGTGCCTAGGTATAACCGGTTGATTACTATCAGGATTAATATGCAAATCACTGTCTAATGAGGGTTCAGCATGGTTTGGCTTTTTTAAAATCATTTTTAAGCCAATTAGCATAATTATAATGGCAACAACGATGCCAATAATCGTATTGATTTCCATTCTATGACTCCGAAACTAACCCGTATTCTTTTGCCTGTTCTAGATCGACAGTGACTAATTTTGATGTACCCGGTTCAGGCATGGTCACACCCAACAAATCAGTTGCCATGGTCATCGCCAGCTTATTATGTGTAATGTAAATGAATTGTACATGTTCAGAAAGCTCTTTTACCAAATTACAATATCTCTGAACATTCGCATCATCAAGTGGTGCGTCCACTTCATCTAATACGCAAAACGGTGCCGGATTTAATCTAAAAATCGCAAATACTAATGCTAACGCTGTTAAAGCCTTTTCTCCACCGGAAAGTAATGCTAGAGAACTATTTTTCTTACCCGGCGGCCTTGCCATCAGTTTAACACCAGATTGCCAGTCATCTTCAAGACTTAAACTCGCCTCACCACCATTAAAAACCTTTGGAAACAGATTTTGCAACTCCTGATTGATCTGATCAAAAGTTGTCATAAACAGCTTACGGGTTTCTTGGTCAATGCTTTTCATCGCATCTTTTAATTGAGTTACCGTATTTTCCAAATCTTGAATCTGGTGACTCAGCTCATCAAAACGTTGAGAAACTTCTTCAAACTCTTGCGAAGCGGCAAGATTAACCGCACCGATTTTTTCAAACTGTTTCTGTACTTTTTCCAGTTTTTGCTGGTGCTCGGCTAAATCTATTTGTAAGCCTTTTTGGAGTTCGGCATTTAGCTCTTTAAGCTGCTCTTGATAATGCTCACGATCTGATTTGGCTGCTTGCCATGCCAACCGTTTCGCTTCAAGTTGTTCTCTGAGCTGCTCATCTTTTTGTTGATATTGATGACGCTGATCGGTCAAAGTCTGCTGTTTTTCCTGCACACTATTGAGTTCAAGCTGCCATTCATTCCAGTTCTTTTGCAACTTTTCAGTTTGAGCAAATTGTTGCTGAAACTCTGACTCAAGATTCGGTAGCTCTAATTGAATAGGGTCAACAAACTTTTTCGCTTGCTCCATTTGAGCTGCAATTTGCTGATATTGACTTTGCAAGAACGAGATATCTTTTTCAAGCAACTCAACCTGTTGAGTAGTCTGAGTACTATTACGGCGTAAAACTTCACGTTCTTGTTGTTGATGTTGCAAGGCTTGTTGCTGTTCTTCTAGCTGCTCTGTTAATTCTTCTACCCGAAATTGCAAAGTTTTATAGTCAGGTAAAATGGTTTCGAGCTTGATTGCTAATGCATGCAAATCAATTTCAAGATCATCTTTTTGCATTGCATCTTCTTCAAGCTGCATGTCTAACTGACCAAGTTGATCTTTTAATTGCTGTTTTTGCAGTAAAAATGCTTGTGCTGCGGTTTGTTGCTTGGCAATTTGCACATCAAGCTGTTGTAAGTCTTTTTGCTTTTGTTTCACAACTTGCTGTTTGTGCTGCACACCTGACTGTAAGTGCGCTAACTCATCTTTTTGCTGAACTACGATTTGATCTAATGTTTGTAATTGAGGTTGCTGCTTTTCAAGAGCTTGTTCAATTTCGTCTAGACGAATACGGTGGCTCAGCATACCTTGTGCACTTTGGCTTTCGTCATCATACATAAGAGCAATCACCCAATCTTGCCCGACATGATAACCATCTAAAGTCAGAATAGACTGACCATGTTGCAATTGTTTTTGCTCATTTAAAGCTTGAGTCAAATCTTGTGCAATCGCTACATTTGAAAAGATTGATAGCTGTGGCGATGCAATCCACTCATTTAAACAAGCCAAGTTCCCTTTAAATTTACTTGTTTGCTCTGAAGGTTTTAACTGGCGGGCAACTCCTTCTTGAAAGACTTGTTCGGTCTCAAGAATATGAGCTTGTAACCATTTTGCTAAAAACTTCTCAACAATCTGCGCATGCGGTTTGCCCTGCTCTGTTAACTCTAGAGCTTGCATTAAACGTAACGTATCTTGGTTTTGCTTTGGACTTTGTTTAGCAACAAGCTGGCTTAAGTTTTTCTGCTCTGATAATAAAACTTGGATTTCTGTTTTCAGTGTTTGCTGCTGGTTTTTATTTACCTGATGCGCTTGTTGAGCTTGTTCAATATGCTGCACATACTGCTCAATTTCAGTTTCAAGCGTCGAAATTTCACTACACAACTGTTGTTGCAGTTGCTCAAGCTCACCCTGCTCATCTTCATGAACATGCGATTGAATTTGATTTGCTTGATGCTGCAAAGTTTCTTTTTGCTGCTCAATGCGCTGAACATTTTTACCCAACTGTTCAATTTGAGCTGACATCTGCATTTTTTGCTGCTGTTGTTTTTCAACTTGAGCTTTTATTTGTTCAAACTGTTGTTGTGCTTGTTTTTGCTGAGATTGTAAATCAGCAAAGTTTTGTTCAGCCTCCGTCGCTGTATGCTCAACTCCAGCTAAAGCTTCTGTTTGTTCTTCTAGCTGATTATTCAGTGTTTCGAGTTGCAATTCAGAAAGCTGTAAACGTTCTTTAGTTTGGAATCTTTGCTGCTCTAACTGAACGAGAGTGGTACTATTTTGCTGGTATAGACTCTGTTTTTGTTCAAGAGTCATTTTCAGCTCAGATAGTTTCTTTTCAGCTTGTTGCCATTCTTGTTGTAGCGGTGAAGATTGCTGAATAAGTCGCTGAAACAAAGCACTGGTTGCTTCTAAATCATGTTCAATCGTGCTTAATTCTGAGCGAACCAATTTAAAGGTTTCACCCAATTCATTCATTTGAACGGTATATTCTTCTTGTAGGCGTACACTTTTCTCTGCCTGAAAAGACAAAATTTCAATTTTGAGCGTACGAATCTGGCTTTCTAAAGTTTTATATTGAACCGCTGCTTCCGACTGACGTTTAAGCGTTTTAAGCTGCGATTTTAACTCTAGTGCAATATCGTCTAAGCGCGAAAGATTTTGCTCTGTTTGCTCAAGATGCTGCAAAGTTTCACGGCGACGGGCCTGATAACGAGAAACACCTGCGGCTTCCTCAATGAACACACGCATTTCTTCAGGCTTGGCATCAACCAAACGATTAATCATGCCTTGCTCAATGACTGCATAAGAGCGTGGTCCTAAGCCTGTCCCCAAGAAAATATCGGTAATATCACGGCGGCGGCAACGTGTACCATTTAAGAAATATTCTGACTTACCTTCACGGGTCACCTGACGGCGAACAGCTAACTCATTATAAGCATTATACGATCCGCCCAACTTTCCATAAGTATTATCAAAGCGTAGCTCAACACTGGCCACACCAACGGGCTTACGTTTGGAAGTCCCCGTAAAAATAACATCTTGCATGCTACCACCACGGAGCTGACGAGCGTTTGATTCACCCATCACCCAGCGGATTGCATCGATTACATTGGATTTGCCACAACCATTTGGACCAACCACTGCTGTGCGGTTAGCCTTAAAATTTAAGGTTGTACTATCTGCAAAAGATTTAAAGCCGGAAAGTTTTAAACTGCTTAAACGCATAATGCCCTAACTAGCGGCGTGAGCGTCTAGCCCAAGCCAATTCAATCTGTTTCATTCGTGTCAGCGATTCCAACACAAGGTTACGTAAGTGTCGACAAAAATCTTCCATAAATAAAGCGGCTTGTTGTGATTTTCGGATTAAAATTGCATCAGTCACGAGTTTAAATAATGCAAATGCTTCTTGTAGTTCCCGCTTAGAGGTATTTAAGGTCAAAAAATAACTACGACGTAACGAAGGTAATAACTCTTTATAAAATTTCATTAGATAAGGATTACCCACCATATCTTGCTGTTCAGCTAAATATTGGAAGACCCCATCATAAAATTTTTCGATATCACCTGCTTTGACATGCTCAAGAAGTTGCTCTAATAGCAACTGTAATTGATCTGCTTCATGCGCACGCCATGTTTCGCTCATGCGTTGTACAATATGCCCCAATAACATCATATTTGTATCAAACAACGCTTTAACTTGTTGTGCAGACATTTCTGAGACAATTGCCCCACGGCGTGGAAATATCTCAATTAAATGAGTACGCTCTAATAATAACAATGCTTCACGAACTGATCCTCGGCTAACGTCAAGTTCTTTGGCAATACGTAGCTCTTGAATACGTTCACCTTCTACCAGCTCGCCACTAATGATCTGTTCGCTAATATATTTGACAATTTGCTCAGAAAGACTTTCTGTCTCTTCGAGATTCATAAATCACCCGCTACTTTTTATATGCATTAATCCATGCTTTTCTTTCGCATCCTTGTTTTTAACTGATCCCATCGATTAAAAACTATGTCATTGTCTGACAATTTCATTGCATTTTAAGCCAACTCATTTAAAAACAACACCAAAATCAGATGAATAAAAGCTTAGAGTACCCTTATATTTTATAAATAAAAAAAGCTCGAATTCCTAAAAATTCAAGCTTTTACATCACTGTCTTATAAATTTAAGATTTTAGCCTCTAGTGCATAATGCCTTTATAAATAAAATAACTGCCTACAACCACTAATAGGCAAGCAAAGCATTTTTTTAACATCTGCGGCGATAACGCATGAGCAACCTTTGCTCCAAACTTCGCCGTGACAAAACTCATGACACTAATGCCAATAAATGCATAGATATGCACATAACCAATCGTGTTAGGCACTGAAATTTGTTCTTTCGCACCAAACCACATAAAGCCAATCGCTCCAGCAACTGCAATTGGTAAACCACAAGCGGCAGAAGTCGCGACTGCTTTTTGCATGACCACGCCATGACGGTTTAAATATGGAACGGTTAAACTTCCTCCTCCAATTCCAAAAATTGCAGAGGCAATACCAATGCCTCCACCCGCCATTAATTGCATAGGGGTTGAAGGAAGCTGACGCGTTGGATCAACAACTACATGTGCTCCTTTAAACATCCGATAGGCCATCGCAACTGCAAAAATACCAATAAGAAGTTGCAAATGCTGACCAGACATCAGGTCGGCAATACCCGCCCCTAAAAATGAACCTAATACTAACCCTGGTGCTAAATTACGAAAAACCGGCCAAAGTACAGCACCTTTTTTATGATGAGCTGAAACAGAACTAAAAGACGTCACAATAATGGTTGCAAGCGATGTTCCGACTGCAATATGCATGATTACTGCGGGATCGTAGTGCAATTGGGTAAAAACCACATAGAGGATTGGTACAATAATTAGTCCACCACCAACTCCAAACAATCCGGCAGTAAAACCAGCAATTGCGCCAATGAGTAAATATATGATTAACTCCATAAATGTTTTACCACTCTGCTCATATTCAACATGGATTTAGAGACTCGCCAACTACAACAACTTTTAAGCGCAAAAAACCAGCTTCCAGAAGTGGTTTTATTAAAAGCAACCACAACTTCGACCAATGATGATATTCGTGAAATTGCCCAAAAAGGCATTACAACGGGCTTGGTTTGCAGTGCTCAACAAACTCAAGGGCGAGGTCAACATCAACGGCAATGGATTTCACCTGAAGGAAACATTTATTTAAGCACATTGGTGCAAACTCGAACACCCTTAGATGGTCGCTTAGCACTTGAAGTTGCTCTGAATATTTTGCAAATCCCCCAGTTACAAGCTCTGAATTTGCAAGTGAAATGGCCAAACGATTTATATAGCGCTCAGGGTAAATGGGGTGGAATTTTAGTCGAACCACTGTCTCAACATCAGGCTATTGTGGGTGTAGGTATTAATTTAAAAACACCACCAGTGACTGATAGTGATCAACCAATTACCTCTTTAGAAGATTTGGGCCTAGAGCAAATGGGTCGTCTTGAGTTAATTTCAGAACTTTATATTGCGATTCAAAATGCTGCTCGCTGGTTTGATCATGGCTGCTACAATTTAGCGGGACGTTTTAACCACCATGCAGCATGGTTAAATCAATTAGTTCAGTTTGAACATAGCCAAGGACTGGTACATGGCCGTTTCGTTGGAATCTCCAATGAAGGTGCAGTCATTCTTGAAACACCAGAACCAAAGCAGTTTTATCAAGGTCGTTTAAGACCACAGACAACTCAGTAAATAGGTGTTTTCCCAATGAAAAGTTTATGGCTTGATATCGGAAACACCCGTTTAAAATACTGGATTACTGAAAATCAGCAAACTATTGAGCATGCAGCCGAGCTACATTTACAATCTCCTGCCGATTTATTACTTGGGTTAATCCAACACTTTAAGCATCAAGGTCTACATCGAATCGGGGTTTCTTCGGTACTCGATACCGAGAATAATCAACGCATTCAGCAGATTTTAAAATGGCTTGAAATTCCAATAGTTTTTGCGAAAGTCCATTCTGAATATGCAGGCTTACAGTGTGGTTATGAAGTTCCAAGTCAGCTCGGGATTGACCGCTGGTTACAAGTGTTAGCTGTAGCTCAAGCAGATGAAAACTATTGCATTATTGGTTGCGGAACAGCACTCACAATTGACCTAACTCAAGGTAAACAGCATTTAGGAGGTTACATCCTGCCTAATTTGTATTTGCAGCGAGATGCTCTTATTCAAAATACCAAGGGTATTAAAATTCCAGACTCAGCTTTTGACAATCTAAATCCAGGCAATAACACTGTAGATGCAGTACATCACGGTATTTTATTAGGCCTCATTAGTACCATTGAAAATATTATGCAGCAATCTCCTAAAAAGCTGCTGCTAACTGGTGGCGATGCGACACTATTTGCCAAGTTCTTACAAAAATATGAGCCTGTTGTGGAAACCGATCTTTTACTCAAAGGACTACAGCAATATATTGCTCATTATCCTAAAGACTAAAATACACAACAAAATAAAAGGCGCTATATGCGCCTTTTATTTTATGGATTTATTTCTTTTGGTCGTTGTTACCAAACAGTGGACCCATTCCGCCACCGCCGCCGCCAAATTGCTTTTGCATATTGCCTAATGAACGCATCATTTTGCTCATACCAGATGGATTCGCAAATTTCTTCATCATTTTGGCCATTTGCGCTTGTTGCTTAATGAGTTTGTTCACTTCAGCAACATCCATACCGCAACCTGCCGCAATACGTTTTTTACGACTTGGGTTCATTAAGTCCGGATTACGACGCTCTTTAACAGTCATTGACTGGATAATAGCTTCCATCTTCTTGACTTGTTTTTCAGGGTTCGCTTGCTCAATCGCTTGCTGAATTCCTGCACCGCTCATGCCAGGCAACTTGTCTAAGAAGCCCATCATGCCGCCCATTTTTTTCATTTGCTCAAATTGCATCAGCATATCTTCAAAGTTGAAGCTACCGCCTTTTTGCAATTTTTTCGCCATTTTTTCGGCTTTTTCTTTGTCGATTTTACGTTCAACTTCTTCGACTAAAGAAAGTACGTCACCCATGCCTAAAATACGTTGAGCAACACGGTCCGGGTGGAATGGTTCTAAAGCATCAAGCTTCTCACCCATACCCAAGAACTTGATTGGCTTACCAGTAATGGCACGCACAGAAAGCGCTGCACCACCACGTGCATCACCATCAGTTTTAGTAAGAATCACACCGGTAAGTGCTAAAGCATCATTAAATGCTTTTGCTGTATTTGCAGCATCCTGACCTGTCATGGCATCAACCACAAACAAGGTCTCAGTCGGCTTAACTGCTGCATGCAATTCTTTAATTTCGTCCATCATGTCTGCATCGACATGTAGACGACCTGCGGTATCGACAATCAATACATCAGCAAACTGGATTTTTGCCTGTTCAATTGCACGATTAACAATATCAATTGGCTTTTCAGAAGGATCTGAAGGAATAAAGCCTGCACCAACTTCATTTGAAACAGTTTCTAACTGTTTAATTGCTGCCGGACGATAAACGTCGGCAGAAACAGTCATTACTTTTTTCTTTTGACGTTCTTTTAAGAAACGTGCCAGCTTGGCAGCAGTTGTAGTTTTACCCGCACCTTGTAAACCAGCAAGTAATACTACAACAGGAGGTTTCGCACTTAAATCAAGTGTTTCATTCGCCTCACCCATCATCTTGGTGAGTTCGTCATAGACAATTTTTACAAATGCCTGGCCTGGTGATAACTGAGTCATCACTTCTTGGCCCAATGCCTCTTCCTTAACTTTCGCGATAAATTCACGAGTTACAGGTAACGCGACATCGGCTTCAAGAAGTGCCATACGTACTTCACGTAAGGTATCTTTAATATTGTCTTCGGTCAGCTGCCCTGAGCCAGTAACATTTCTTAAACTCTGTGTGAGTCGTTCTGTTAAGGTATCAAACATTGCAAAATCCGCTTAAAATGGCTAGTTGCAAAAAAATCTTTCTCGAAATAGAAAATTTATGCATAGAATGCTATAGGATACTTTAGTTCGCAGCGAATTTATATCTTATATAGATGAATTAATCCTGAAAAAGGTTTGACATGATTAGCCTCCCCTTGGTTTACACAATTTTGGCACTCATCGCATATACCACTTCTTTCTGGTATCTGTTTATTCGTTTAATGTCAAAACGTGAACCAAACTCATGGTTATTTGCTTTTGTTACTATCTTGGCACTACTGTTGCACGGTACAGTTTTATGCGATGCCATGCTTACACCAGCGGGAATTAACTACGATGTCTTTAACCTGATGTCTTTCACATCGGGACTTATGCTATTGTTAAGCTTAATTTTTAGTACTTTCCGCCCTATTCTGCCGTTAAACTTGTTAGGCATTCCTGTCGCAGCTATTGGTCTTATTTTAGGTTTTGCATTTAGTCGACCAGACCAATTTATTGAGCAGCATTCGCTAGGTCTTGATACTCATATTATTCTTTCACTTTCTGCCTATGCAGTTTTACTGATGGCAACCATACATGCAATCTTAATATGGTTCCAAAATCGTGAACTCAAAAAGAAACAAAAAAAACGTTTTTGGGTCAACTTACTCCCGCCAATTCAAGCGATGGAATCTTTGTTATTTGATCTAATCATTACTGGTTTCATTTTATTAACGATTGCGCTTACATTTGGTTTTTTAACCATTGATAACTTCTTTGCTCAGCATCTTGCTCATAAAACCGTATTTAGTATTATTTCTTGGTTTATCTATGGTGCATTACTGATTGGCCATTACAAGCTTGGTTGGAGAGGTCAAAAAGCAATTCGTTTTACCTTAATAGGTTTTGTACTTTTAGCGATTGGATTTATCGGTAGTAAATTTGTGCTTGAGATGATCTTAGGGCGCTAGGAAAATTAAAATTTAATCGATACTAGACAGCGTTATGCATATCCCGTATAACGCTGTTTTTCGTTTTACTCAGGTGACACAGACTGTGAAACTCATACTCGCTCCAATGGAAGGTTTAACTGACCCGATCATGCGGGATACACTCACATCTGTTGGTGATTTCGACTGGTGTGTGACCGAGTTTATTCGCGTTACAGACAGTATTTTGCCAGACCACATCTATTATAGTTTTTGTCCTGAACTAAAAAATGATGGTAAAACAGCAGCCGGTACGCCTGTTCATGTTCAGTTCCTAGGTAATAACCCAGATATGCTGGCAGCAAATGCAGCAAAAGTTGTTGAATTGGGTGCACCTGCAATCGATCTTAATTTCGGTTGTCCTGCAAAAACCGTTAATCGACATCGTGGTGGTTCAGTACTTCTCGATGAACCCGATGTTGTACATCTACTGATTAAAGCAGTAAGAGATGCAGTACCTGAACATATTCCTGTTTCAGCAAAAATGCGTTTAGGTTATCTCGATGAAAACCATACGATGGAAAATGCCCATGCTGTTGAAGATGCGGGTGCAAGCTGGTTAACTGTACACGCTCGAACTAAAGCAGATGGCTATACGCCACCAGCTTATTGGGAAAAAATTCTACCCATTAAAGAAGCTTTAAAAATTAATGTGATTGCTAACGGTGAAATCTGGACCAATGCTGATGCTAGAGCCTGTCAGCAACAATCTAGTTGTGAAGACTTAATGATTGGCCGTGGTGCGGTGACAACTCCTGATTTAACCCAATGCATTCGCCAAAATATGGATGAAGCGTTATTTAGTTGGGAACAACTCGTTGACTTACAAATTCGCTTTTTAAACGGTCAAGCAAAAACAGAAATTGGGATGGTTGGTCGTTATAAACAGTGGTTAGGTATGATGACCAAAGCCTACCCTCAAGCGAAAGAATTATGGGATCAAGTCAAACGAATTAAAGCTTTAGATGAGATTGTTCAACAATTAGAACACACCAGATCAGATACTATTTAACTCGCTATAACCTTAAAAAAAAGAGGGCGATTGTTTTCACAGCCGCCCTCTTTCGTATTTCAGGTTAAGCTATTATTCTTTTTTAAAAGCCGCTTACTTTCATTTTAAAGTCAGATACAGAAACGCCAGTGACACCAAAATTCCCCATAGAGCCATTAGGTAAATTATTAAACGTTGTTGTACTTTGAGTACCCATATTTCCTAAAGTGACATTATTAAGTGAAGCATCAAATTTACTAGATGCACCTATATTCCCAAAAGTTAATCCAGTTGGTTCAACACCTGCATAAAAACCATCTAACACAAAACCAGTTGAAGTATTTGTTCCTGCAAACTTAAACCCAAATGTAGCACCCGTATTATCGGACACTAAAGTAATTGGACAACCCGTAGCAGCAGAACAAATAGATTGAATTGCTCCACCAAATTTAACCATGACGGACTGGGCAGCATGACCCAGTTGAATATTTAAACGGGGTTTATTGGTTTGTACAAAGTTAATATCAAGATTTCCAGTAGAACGAATGATTTCTTTTACACCCGTATTTACTGTCGTTCCCGAACTAAAAATTGATTTTGGTGCATAACTTGTTAATGCATAATCGGATGGGCTAGATAAAGATGTACTTGGGGCTAAATAAACTGAAAAAGGTAGAAGTCGAATACCGTTTACATCATTCCCCATAGATATAGCTAAATTTAAAAAAGGATTTCCACCCCCAGCATCGGTATCCATTGCAATATTAAAAGAAGGATTACCCGATACAGCAGCTTTAATAAACTCTATACCAGGAACTGGGTTAGTAGAGTTTCCAGCAATGACAAAACCAGCCTTACTGTTATAAGAAGTTGAAGCAATACCGTTAGTATCAATGAGTGCGACCTGGTTAAATTTAACTTTATCGGCCTGAATTCCTAAAGTTAAGCCATTTTGGCCCGTCGCTGCTGCAAGGCTTTGATCATCCAAAGGCTGCATTGCAAAAACACTTGAACTACTGGCAAGTAGCAGCCAGAACCCTATATTCTTATTCTTCATGTCGCTCTAATCCTTAAGAGACAAACGCTTATTATTTGTTCAGACTAACAGAATAATATTCAAGTACAAAGCAATTATCTCTATAACCCGACGAATGCAAATCCAATCACACTAAAATAAAATTTATATAAAAAAGTGACGATAATCGTCACTTTTATTCATTAGTTAAAGGCGCCATTTCTAGGCACAATACTAAAGCTACTATTTAAGCGTCCACCAGTAATTGCAAGCTCACCTAAACGTGCTCCAGCTCCTGTTGAAGGCGGATAGAAATTAATATCTTTTACACGTAATGCGCCGTCAATACTCTTATCAGGGTTAAAATAAACCGCTGTATTTACGCCAACTTTACCTAAACCACTTGTTGTATCTTTACCCACAACCAAAGCGGTATTAAACGCTAGCTTTCCTGCAATATTGTCAAAACCAATTGCAGAACCATCGATCGGATCACTAATTTGAACCGTATTTCCAGTTGCTGTGGCAGGTATGGTGAAATCGCCCAATACAGTTAAAGCACTACCATCTGCAATTGAACTGTTTGGCACAATTGATAAGTTAAGATCGCCACCTAAACGGAGTTTTAGACCAAATAAGACATCATTATTTTTGGCAAAATTATCGATAGGTGAAGTACATGAACCCGTCGCTGGACAAGTTTTATATTTAGCCCCTGGTAAATAACCTGCTGCAATTTCTGTTGATAAAGCAAGTAGCATCTCTTTTAAACTAATATTAAGACTGCCATTTTCTAAACCAATACTTCCATTGCCCTTGAGGAACATATCGATATTACGTAAGCCCATGTAATAATCAGTAGGACTACCACCATTATTAGCATTTGGAGAACCATCAATTAATAAAATTGAGGTTGTTTTGGTTCCAGTCGCATCACGTCCCGTAGTTCCAGCAGCAATACCAAAACCTAAACGCGAAGTTGTTCCGGATGTAGCCACAGCATTTCGAATAGGCTTACCATTTGCATCTTTTGTGTAGTAATAAGCACTATTTGCCGGTGCATCTAAACCATATACAGCAGCGTTAGCATTTAAGTTATAAAAAGGTAATGCTAGGCCCCACTGGTTATTTGCACCATTATCTGCAAACTGATTGGCAGCAGCAACATTCGCACTTGTCGTAAAACGACCGCGTCTTGAAAATGCTTGAAACTCTGCTCCACGCATCGCAAGAATTAAGCTAAACGGATTAGTGACCGTATCACGGTGAATGTTATGTTGATAATCAGCAGTTGTTGTTAAAGTACCCGCCCCTAAACGAATTGCATTTAAAGTCGCGTTGTTTGGCATTAATAATGTTTTTGTATCAGCAAGATTTAGATAAATATTTCCGCTGTCGAAATAACCACGCGTAGCTGAGTTAAGACCAGTTAAATTGCCAAACTCGAAACCATAAGCATTCAGACCTGCTCCACCAATTTCTAAAGTAGTTGCTTTACCATCTGCACCTAGCATTGAATCATTATCTTTAGTGAATTCACCTTTCATACGAAAGGCGATCCCAGAATTACCTAAAATGCTATTACTTGAGCCCGTACCTGTGGCGGTATTTGCTGTACCTAATATTGTTGTATCTGACGTACCATCCATACCACGGACTTGTAAATAGCTATTTACCATACGTCCGCTAGCACCTAAACGAATTAAACCTTTCGCATTTTGGGGACTATTGGTTGCGTCTAAAGCATAAGGGTTAGTTTTATCGACATTCGAGCTGAGCATCACCTCAATATTTAGGCCTGAATTGGTTACTTTGCCACTACTGTCAACATACGTACCCGCAGTTAAACCAGAAGCTGAATCTGCTACACGGTTAAAATCAACATAGCCATAGGTAGTATTCGGAGTTTGCACTACACCAGCAACATTAGTTCCAGTATTTGTCTGTAAAACTAAGCCACGAGTTGGGTCAATTAACATCGCTCCTTTACCAACAAAATTAAAGTTAAAATTTCTTAAAATTAACTGATTTAACTGGCTACGAGCATCCAATTCTCCTAGATAAATATTGGCATTATTAATACCAAGTGTCATGCTTGACTGGCTATTTGCATTAAATAAACCATCTTGGGTTGTAAGTGCCAAATTTAGAGGGGAAGTCGTTTGAATAGCCAACTGCCCTAAAGTTGGCGAGCATGTAGCTGAACTATTACAAACTTTAACGCTATTTACAGTAATGAGTGATGGACTGCTTTGCATAGAAAAGTCGAGTCCAGTTTTACCCGTAGTAGGGTTACTCCCTACATCTAAACGGTAATTTGTACTTAAAGGCTGACTAGATGCATTACTTTTTTGAACTTTTATCCCGCTTGCTTGTGCTCTTAAGACCTGATCTGCACTACTAGGTGTCCCTGCATGATCATCCCAGTAGGCATTATCAATATTGATTTCATTAAAGGTCGTTTGAATCGAAATCCCATCTTGTCCATTAACAGCACTCAAGTCAGCATCTGTTAAAGCTTCTAAAGCAAAAACATGTCCGCTCACTAACAACATGCTGGTTGTTAATGCGTTTAAAATAAACTTTGAGCTGTGATTTTCATTATTTTTTTTCATCACTTCAGTTCCTTTGAAATCAACATTAACCCTTAACAACGAGGATGGCTTCCATCACAGCTAAAGACCATGACTTTCCCTTGGATAGCCAAATTCCCATTCATCATCAAGCCCATAAAACCAGTTTCACGTCCATGGTCATACGCCGATGGTGTGGCAGTCGCCACTTGTTGGTTCGCACTGTTAGCAGTCGCCGCATAAGTTGGCTTTTTGAAATATGCATAATCATACATATTTGCGCTGGACCCTTGCGCTGTTGTTGAGCTAGTAAAGTTATCTTGCTCAATTGATAAGGCATTAAACCCAAAGTTACGAATTAAAATTGGCTGCGCTGCACTAAAACTAAGCTGAATAGCAGGCTTAATCATTTCAGTATTGTTTTTATCCAAATACTTTAAATCAGCACCATCTAAACCCATTTTTTGGATATTTAAAGTACCTTGTACACCTTTAAATACAAGCCAAAGTTTATTACCACTATCGCTATTTTCGGCCCAACCACTTGGTTTGGTCGCATCTGCCTGTACAAAACGTTTGTTAATTGCCAAACCAATATGACAGAACTCTAGGTTCTCACAGACACCACCACTACCATTGTCAAATACACCATTAGCTGTCTGGTTTAAATTGAGCATTAAAGATAAATCAGCACCAGCTTGGCCATTAATTGCCTGTAATGCTTCATTATCTAAAGTTTGTAGCTCTGCATGAGTCAATGTTGCACAAAGAGCAAGGAGTAAAATAGTTATTTTTTTCATATCATTCTCCTCCTCTTATAGGCCTTTGGTTGTTAGTTTTAAGTGCTGAATTAAAACACCGTCAATTGAAGCTGACCCTAAGTTATTTAAAGGACTAATGTTAGACAAAGCTGGAGCTTGATTGGCTGTTGGAATGACATAGCCAGTTGTGCCATTACTACTACCAATTAAATCGTTAATGACAGCATTTCTTGAAGTCAACCATGGAATAGCAGAGTTAGTCCAATCACGATTCGAAGTAGCTCCATACATTGGAGTTGAACCTGATGTGCTCGTACATCCTAGTGCACCAGAGCACTTTGGAGCATCAGCTGGTTTTGTTGTTGGATTTGTAATAACCCAAGCCCCAGTTCCTTTGTTATATTCCCACTGATATAGGTAACCAACAGTCTTATAACCACAGTCCGAATTAAACAAACCACAACTATATTCTTGATTCCAAGTTTGAGTGTTCTGCTGTCTTTGTTTAAAACGGACCTCTGTCATCGTAGCTGAAGTGGTACCAGATACTGAATTAGTCAGTGATACTAAACTACCGGCAGAAGTTCCAGAAACTTGCGTACCTGTTGAAATTAAACGACCAAAGGAAACTCCAATTGCTCCTTCACCGGTATTTGCTAACAAGGTTTTCCCATTATCAGGACTATATACGGTACCAATCGTAATACTACTATGCGTAGGGTTAACACATGAATAAACATTACATGTAGAACCTTTGTAAGACGTGTCAGCACCTGTGTAATCAGTATAAATCTGTTTATATATTTCTGGTTTATTTGCAATTCGCGCAATTTCAATACTAAAGTTTTTGCCGTCAGAACCTAAAATAAGCGGTTGATATAAGTTACCTAATACTAAATTAATATTTGGGTTATAGAGATATAAGCCTTCACTATCAGCAAACTTCGGTGCTACGGCGCCTGTAGAATCAAATGCAGGTGTATATAAATTGTTTGATGCATTTGGTGAGTCTGAAGTTTCTCGTGTACTAAATCGCAATACCTTACTTGTATCATTAAAAGCAATTCGTGTTTTATTCGATGTTTTTGTATCTGTTCTAGTTCGATTTTCTACATAGTAACGGCATCCACGAGAGGTACTAAAACTCCCTGTTCCACTGTTACCACAATCTCCAGTACTACTTGCACTTAAAGTTGAGTTTGCACCAGCATGTACGGTTTGCCATCCGTTATTAGTACTTGTGGCGTATGTCTGCGTTTGACTCGTAACATTTTCAGTCACAATACTAGTATTTTTACTATCACCTGTATTTAAGCGAACTAGTCCAGACATCCCTAACGTATTATTATAAAAAGGGCTCATTCCTCCACCAGTAGTTGCACCACCTAATGTTTGAAACAAACTGATCTGGCTACCATTTAAACTAAAGCCATTTAGAATGCCTTGCAAACGTAACCGGTTAGCACGAGTTGTATCAATACTGGTACCAATTAGCCCATTATTATTACCATATTGAAATTGGGCTAGAGAACCATTCGTTGTAGCGACAACATTGGGATTACGTACAAATGCATCAGCCCATAGCCCTAATTTTAAATTATATGCATCAGCTCCTTCTGCCCCATCAATTAATGGTTGATATAGAGGAGCTTCTAAAGATAAATATGTTACTGGGTAAACACCGCTATCTGTTGTACTAAAATTAGGAACATTGGTCACAGTTTTTACTTTAAATATCCATGGATTGGCTCCTGTGCCCCAACTTGAAATCGCTGCTGCAGCTGAGGTGTTAGCAATACGCGAATTTGCATCGCCATCTGACTTAGATAATGCTAATCCATAAAGAAATATATCTGCTTTACCTACTGCGCGGTCTTCTGGCCCAACAGCGCCATTACCACTGGTATCAGCCGCAGCAACACTCAAGGGCCCTACGGGTACATAGTTAATATAACCTGTATCTTTACTACGATCGGTAATAATTTGATTTACAGATTCATTTGGACCAGCGCCACGAAATACCATGAATGTATTTTGCGGTAATATCGCAATACCTTCACCTGTAGTTTCACTTAAACCAGCATCAGAAAGTTCTTCAAGAGCAAAGCTTGACTGACTTAAAAAAAGTCCAATTAAACTTGCTAACACGGTTTTTTGAAACCTTACCGTATAATTAAGTGTAGTCATCGTGACCTTCCTGTTTTATACGATGCCGCGCACCATATTTCTTTTTCTTTAACAGTCCTTGATGTGAGATGAGATTATTTCCTTTTTCACCTCACAAGGGGCAAACTTTAAAAATTGCCAACCTTTCCACATTTCCATTATGCTGAATATTTAGTCAAATGCAAAAGTAAATAAATAAAAAAGCATTTTTCCGATGAATGAAATATAGCAAATACATTAAAATCAATTAACAGAATTTTAAAGAACCATAGCAGTTAGCTGAGAAATTCTGTTTTTGTAGCACTACATTAGTTAAAGCCATAGAAGCTGGGGTTTTTCCTGTTAAATCAACAGTTCCAATTGGAAGATTACCTAAAAGTAGACAATTGTATGCAAATGCTCCACACGGCACAGGATTACTATTTAAGTAGGAGCTCACTTGTCCTAAAGCATCATTAATAGTAGCTAGAGCAATATCGACACTCCCAGTAGGAGTAATTTGACCAATATCAATTGGATTAGTAAGTTCTAACCACCATCCAGTTTGTGCCGTTGAAGCAGCCTCAGGCCATAATATATTTACACCTTGTACAGATAAATAACCTGCAGATCCATTTAATTGCGCGGCATGGAAATAACCTAGACTTTGTTTAATTGCCACATTTACATCAAGATTATTTACTGTTCCAGTTACATTACCTGAAATCGCAACCGGAAGACCGAGCACTGAAGCCGTTGCATCTAAAGTTCCTGTAACTGAAATTCCTCCGACCCTTGCAGTCGCATTTAAATTCGCTGTATTAATACGCTTACCCGTAATAATTTGTTGCCCCATAGATAACGTGCCTGTACCAGTACCCAAGTTTAGGTTATAAGAATTAGATGTAAATGGAACTGTATATAGATTACCTAGAACTTGCGCTCGTCCTGTAATTGCTGTTCCTGTTTCATCTTGGGTAATACCATAGTAAGGATTCGTAGTTACCGTACCACCAGTTGGTTTAGTGACCATATATCCACTTAATGAATTAATACCGCTAGGTGCATCACCATTTTCTAAACCAAAAGTAAGTAAACCCGAAAGTGACTTAGCACTTAATCGAAAACCCTGAATTTCACGAGTGGAAGCCGAGTCTGGATTTTTAACAGCAAATTCTAAAAATGGATTAGTAATAATAGCGGAAGAAGAGGCTCGCTCAGTACTAGTACTATCTACTGTGCCCCCACTTAAACTCAGATAATCAATGTCAATGTCGCAGGCACCTGCTCCATTTACGCCCCCACAACCTAACTGTAATTTTTTAATATTGGCATTAATTTCTAATTGAGCATCTAATGCAAGTCGATAAAACCCCATATTTCCATTTGAACTTGAGTTACTTGCAGAATCTGTAGGCGCAATATAAGACATACCCATTAAAGCTTGGCCGCGGGTCGCTGATAATTCAGCATCTGACATAGGGACTAGTGTAGAAGCAGCATAGGCTGAGGAAAAGCATAAGCTTCCGAGTGTCAAAAGTGCTACTCGAAGAGACGTAAACTGTCGCATGGCCGACCTCCATATCCGTGGGGGCATAATCCTGTTTAATTTCTTTTTATTTGGCTTATCTAAGTTTGATAAATATTCAACTAAACATTATCAAAGAGAGCCTATATCAACCACATTTGTTTTTAAATTCTGTGATGCAAAACAAAAAAACAAATCAATTATTGATCATATTATATCATTTTTTACAAAAGGAAACTGTCGTTCATCATAATTCCGATAAACGCTTCTCACAAAATTTTATTTATAAAATTGGGCCACCTAAGTGACCCATTATTTTTAAAATCTTTTCATCGAGGAAACATTAAGTTTTAGGAAGCGTAACACCTGTTTGACCTTGATATTTACCACCACGGTCTTTATACGAGGTTTCACATACTTCGTCACTTTCAAAGAATAGCATTTGTGCTACGCCTTCCCCAGCATAAATACGCGCAGGTAAATTTGTCGTATTTGAAAATTCTAACGTAACGTGACCTTCCCATTCTGGTTCTAATGGAGTCACATTTACAATAATACCGCAACGAGCATAGGTCGATTTACCTAAGCACACTGTTAACACATTGCGAGGAATACGGAAATATTCAATTGTACGCGCTAGAGCAAATGAGTTTGGCGGAATAATACAAACATCAGACTCAATATCGATAAAACTTTTGTCATCAAAATTCTTTGGATCGACAATTGCAGAATGTACGTTTGTAAAAACCTTGAATTCACGGGCACAGCGTACATCATAACCATAGCTAGAGACCCCGTAGGAAATCAACTTTTCACCATTTTCATCAAAACGGACTTGATTCTCTGCATAAGGTTCAATCATGCCGTGTTTTTCGCTCATTTCGCGAATCCAACGATCAGACTTAATGGCCATGTATTTTCTATCCAAAAGGTAAATTCATTGATTTCGACGTACTTTAACTTAAAAAACCAATTATGAAAACAACACAGAGCTACTCAAATAAATAAGAATAGCTCAGCGGTACATTTAAAGGTTCAGTAAAGCAGAATAACTTATTGGAATTGAAAAGCTGACTAAAACAAGTGAAGCGGTTTTTTGCAAGTTAGTTTGATTTAACCAACCCACTTTCCTAGAAGCTAAAACCGATCCCAAGAAAATCCAGAACAACGCAATTGGTGTAATAAGCGCTAAATAAGCCATCATATGAATTAAATAAATATGAAAATTACTCCATGCCGCTACTGGGAAAATTGCTGAGGCAAAGAGTAATGCTTTTGGGTTTAATAAAGTGGCGCAGAATAACTCACGAGCACGAATCGTTGGCTGATTTAATTCAACTTCTTGATTTGCCGTATGCCATAACTTAATGGCTAAGAAAATAATATAGCAAGCGCTCAATAGCTTTAGGATAGGCGGAAGCATTGGTAGTGTGCTAGACACTTTTCCAATCAACATTCCCCATGCAGAAATAGAGATGATATAACCCAAAACTTCTGCTGGAATAAGTTTTACTGACTTCCTTAAGCCCACTTGCACCCCTGAAGAAGCGAGTAGTGTATTGGTTGGGCCTGGAGTAAGTAAAATTGTGGCTACTAAGCCAATAAAAAGCCATGAAATCATTGAATGACCTCACAATATAGTCATCTCAGATTAATTGATATCCTGTCACAAGGCAAAAGGTAATTGTAAGACAAAGTATTTCAAATTATTTTCAAAATAAAAATAAATTTTATAAAAACAAATATTTATATAAATACCATATAAATTCAAGAAGAAAACTTTACGGTCAGTTGGGATGCTTTTCAAATAGATTCTGACTTAAGTAACACAAGTATTTTTATTTTAAGTCTATTTTTCCATCAAAAGTCTTTATAATAAAAAATATATAGCAATGGTAAGTTTAAATTTTAAGCTTTTAATAAGTTTCAATTCATATATTGTTTCTGATTTTTTTATATAGAGCATCGCGCTTTACTACCCTCAATGATTATGGCAAAGCATTTTTTTCAATCTTGGCTTCCCTCCCCCGAGAAAGTTTCAAATATGAAATTTCTAAGGATTTTTGGTAAAAAGACCCTTAATCCTGTGCTTTGGTATGTCAATCGAAAATCTATCACCCGAGCTGTTTTTGTTGGAACTTTTTTTGGTTTACTGCCTATTCCTTTTCACAGCGTATTTATTGTGATGGCTGTATTGCTATTTGAAGTAAATTTACCGATTAGCTTAATGCTTGCTTGGTTAAGTAACCCGCTTACATTAGTTCCTATTCTGTATATTGGTTTTTGGTTCGGTGCACACATTTTTCATGTGCATATGATTAACAAAGAAATGTTGCTGGGTGTATTGCATCAAATTTCTCGCTGGATCACTCATTTCGGCCATGGCCATATTGATTTTAGTCTCGCGAAAATCTTGATGACCGGTCTGGTTGTCGAAGCTTTTGTATTTGCTGTCATTTTATATATATGTACAGAAATTTTCTGGCGCTGGATGGTCGTTAAAAACTGGAAAAATAGACATCGTCAAAAGAAGCAAGAAGAGGTTTTATAAAAGCTTCACTCTTCTTGCATAAGTTTAAATCATTATTTTGGCAGTTTTGATTTCATATATTCTTCAGCCACATTAAGCACATATTCTTGGCAAGCCTCTCCTGTACCAGGGTCATAAGCTCCGTTATTGGTAATATTATTAGATAAGATTCGAATGCCTAGGAAAGGAACGTTAAATTGACTTGCGATTTGCGCAACAGATGCTGCTTCCATTTCTTCAACAGAAGTACCATAACGTTGATGGAAAAATTGAATACGATCTAGCTCATTATTCCAGACATCTGCTGAACCAATCGTTCCTTCAACCACATCACCTTTATCATAACGGACTTTATGTGCCGCCATTAACAACTCTTGGTCACCTTCAAATTTACGAATTGCAATCGGTTCTGGGTCAGATTCATCTGTTGGCAAAACATCAAAAGCCTCAACCCATGTGAGTGAGTTTGAACCACCGCCTAAGGGCTGTTTAGGAGTTCTAAATGCACCAATATTGGTTGTATATTTTCCTAAAACAATATCATAAACATGTAAATCAGGATCATGTCCACCTGAGGTGCCCTGATTAATGATCGCAATTGGTTTATAACGTTCAATCGCTAGAGCAGTTGCTGCAGCAGAGTTACTCATACCCATACGAGTTTTAGAAATAATCATTGGATAACCATTATAGGTTCCTTTCCAGAAGGTCCATCCTCCAATGGTTTCAATAGTCTTATTCTCTAACTTTGAAGCCATCCTTTCGGACTCTACAGGTAAAGCGCCCTGAATAATAATCGGTTGTAACTTCTGTTTTTGTTCCTGAACTGTTGGTGTTTGCGAAACAGATGAGTTGTCATCATTACATCCAACTAAAAATAAAGCGCTACACAAACTGATAACGCCAAAAGTAGATTTGAATCGCATTTTTTAACCTTTCTTTTTTAAAAAGTGTAAAGTAGCAATCTACATGCCAATTTCAAGTTTAGCTTTGTTATTTGGATTCAATAATTTAATTTTTTATTTTAATCAGATGATAAAAAACCCGACTTAAAGCCGGGTTTTAATCAATTAGAAAATACGTTTATCATCACGTGTGCGTTGAGGGATTTTTTCAATCTGCTGCCAGACTGCTTTAGCAATATCAATATAACTATCAGCGGCATCATCCATTGCTACAACACTTGGTTTACCCTGATCAGCATGTTCACGTATTTGAGCATTGAGAGGCAAACGGCCTAATAATGGAATATGGTATTGCTCGGAGAGCTTATCACCACCACCGATACCAAAAATTTGCTCTTCATATCCACAGTTTGAACAAATATGAGTCGACATATTCTCAATAACACCTAATACTGGAATACCGACTTTATTAAATAATTCAATTCCTTTGGTAGCATCCAGCAAAGCAACATTTTGAGGCGTAGTCACAATAATTGAGCCTGTAACTGGAATACGCTGTGCAAGCGTAAGCTGAATATCACCAGTACCTGGTGGCATATCAATCATGAGTACATCTAAATCAGGCCAAAGTGTTTGATTAAACAATTGCATTAGAGCACCCGTTGCCTTTGGTCCACGCCATGCAACAGGTGTGTTGTTATCACCGGTTAAATGTCCAATAGAAAGCACAGCCATACCATAAGCATCTAAAGGTACAAAATTTTCACTTTCAATAAGTGGAGTTTTGCCCGCATTACCTAGCATTGTCGGAATACTTGGTCCATAGATGTCAGCATCTAACACCCCAACCTTAAGTCCCATTTTTTGTAAGGCAAGCGCTAAATTGACCGTAGTTGTCGATTTACCTACGCCTCCCTTTCCAGATGAAACTAAAATAACATTCTTAATGCGAGGGTGAAGTGGAACATCTCTTTGTTGCGGAGCTGCTTTTTGAATTGGTGGATTATTTGGATCTGGTTCTGATTTAGGTGAGGCATCAAGCACAGGAGGTAAATTTGAACTTTCTTGTGTAGGACGCTTTTGTTGAACCACGTGTAAATTAAGTTCTTCAATACCGCACTTTTCTAATGCACTCGCTAAATCATCATGAATTTGCTGCAAATGCTCTTTCTCATCAGGAAATGTATTAATCGTAAGTTGTAATACACGACCCTGAACTTGAAGCTGACTAATACGCTTCTTTAAAGCATCTTTTGAATCCGGTAATAAATAATTTTGGAGTACGGTTTGGATTTCATCTTCTTTCACTTCTTGTGCCGGTGAAAAAACAGACTTTAATGAAGAAAGCCAAGACATATTGTTTACTCCAAAAACAGATCATTACAGCTTAATGGAGATAGTGTAACAGTATTGCTCCGTACTCGCTCACCTTAGGATGAATAATTACTCACTTCATATCTCATCTTTTCGGTAAGGAGTACGGATTTTAGTTTAAATCAGCTTATTCAGCAGAATCATGATTCTTTAATTTATTTAATTTATCAGTTGCAGTTTTCTTTAGCTCATCAAACTTTGCTGTTGCTTGAGTTTTCAACTCATCAAATTTTGTAGCAGCCTCTTCCTTTAATTCTGCAGCTTTGGCTTTAGCATCATCAAGTTTATGTGCCGCTTCAGTACGTAAGTGATCAAATTTATCTTGCAGACTATGCTGAGCATCCTCAAGTTTTCCTTTTAAATCACTGGCTTTATCTTCAACAGCGTCTTTGCCGGCAGCCTCTTTCTCTTTTATATTTTCCTTTAAATCGTCTAAAGCTTTTTCGCCTTGTACTTTTGCATCAGCTGCTTTCGCCTTTAATTGGTCTACTTTATCTTCAATTGCTTCTTTACCCGCAGCTTGCTTCTCTTTTACATTTTCCTTTAAATCATCCAAAGCTTTTTCGCCTTGTACTTTTACATCTGCCGCTTTTGCCTTTAAATCATCTAATTTATTTTCAGTAGTCATCGTTGTTATCCTCATAGTTAATTAAAAAATTACCTAAATAAGTTATTAGTTATACATCGTTATGGCTTATTTTCTGACCGTAACTGCAATTTGAAACAAAGACAATACAGGAAGATTCAAATATTTTTCGATTTGTTTATCTGTTCTAAAGAGAAACCACCTCTAGCCAAAATCCATTTTAATAGAAATCGCTTATGCCAAGCCGAAGATTATTAATCTTTGCTTATCTCCCTGCATCAGTTAAAATCTTCCACCTTATAAATACGAATGAGAGAATGAAATCCGTGCGTAAAATTTTAGTCACTAATGCCCTCCCTTATGCTAATGGTCCAATTCATATGGGTCATTTACTCGGTTACATCCAGGCAGATATCTGGGTTCGTGCCATGCGAGCAATGGGTCATGATGTGACTTATGTATGTGCGGATGATGCTCACGGTACAGCAATTATGCTACGTGCCGAAGCAAATGGTATTAGCCCAGAACAGCAAATTGCAAATGTTCAAAAAGAACACATCCGTGATTTTGACGGTTTTGGTGTACATTTCGATCATTACGATTCAACGCATAGCGATGCAAACAAAGCACGTTCAACAGATATCTATATTAAAAACCGTGAAGCTGGAAATATTGCAGTTCGTCCTGTAACTCAATTATTTGACCCAGAAAAAGGGATGTTCTTATCTGACCGTTTCATTAAGGGTACATGCCCAAAATGTAAGTCAGAAGATCAATACGGCGACTCATGTGAGGTGTGCGGTACAACTTACAATGCAACCGAGTTACTTAACCCGCGTTCGACTTTAAGTGGTGCAACACCAGTTGAAAAATCATCAGATCACTATTTCTTCAAGCTTCCAAACTTCTCTGAATATTTACAAAAATGGACGCGTGATGAAGGACGTTTACCTCTTTCGATTGCCAACAAGTTAGATGAATGGTTTGAAGCAGGTTTAGCAGACTGGGATATTTCTCGTGATGCACCATATTTTGGTTTCGAAATTCCAGATGCACCAAATAAATACTTCTATGTTTGGGTAGATGCTCCAATCGGTTATATGTCTAGTTTTGAAAACTATATCAAAGCTAAACGTCCAGATTTAAACTTTGATGATTTCTGGAAAAAAGATAGCCAAAATGATGTTTATCATTTTATTGGTAAAGATATTGTTTACTTCCATGCTTTATTCTGGCCAGCAATGCTTGAAGGTGCAAACTATCGCACCCCAACAGGCTTGTTTGTAAACGGTTTCTTGACTGTAAATGGGCAAAAAATGTCTAAGTCACGTGGTACTTTCATTAAGGCCGAGACGTATTTACAGCATTTAAACCCAGAATATTTACGCTACTACTTTGCGTCTAAACTTTCAGATAAAGTTGAAGACTCTGACTTAAATCTTGATGATTTTGTTCAAAAAGTAAATTCGGATTTAGTTGGTAAAGTCGTTAATATTGCTAGCCGTTGTGCGAAATTCATCAACAGCAGCTTTAACAATACTTTATCTGCTCAATGTGCAGAATCTGAGCTGGTACAAAGTTTTATTGATGCAGGTGATTCAATCGCTGCAGCATATGAAGCACGTGAATTCTCTACGGCGATCCGTGAAATTATGGCGCTAGCTGACCGTGCAAACCAATATATTGATGAGAAAAAGCCTTGGGCACTTGCTAAACAAGAAGGTCAAGAGCAACAAGTTCTTGATGTATGTTCTGTGGGTATCAACTTATTCCGTCAATTAGCGGTGTACTTGGCTCCAGTTCTGCCAACTTTAGCTCAACAAGTTCAAGATTTCTTAAAACTTGAAAGCTTCGATTTCGAGTCACGCAAACAAATTCTTGTAAGCCATGAGATTGCGCAGTTCCAACCGCTTATGCAGCGTGTTGATCCAAAAGCTGTTGCAGCTATGGTTGATGCTTCTAAAGAGTCTTTAGGTGCTCCTGCTCCAGAAGCAACTAAAGCAACGGCGAAAAAGGACAAAGCAGCTGAGAAAAAAGCAGCGCCTACTCCGGCAGTTGGTGAAGCTGAAATTATCGGTATTGAAGATTTCTTAAAAGTTGACTTACGTGTTGCTCAAGTACTTGAAGCTGGTACAGTTGAAGGTTCAGATAAATTACTTCAATTGACGTTAGACGTTGGTGAAGCTGAACCGCGTAATGTATTTAGTGGTATTCGTAGCCAATACACACCAGAAGACCTAAAAGGTAAATTGGTTGTTATGGTGGCGAACCTTGCACCACGTAAAATGCGTTTTGGTATTTCAAACGGCATGGTACTTGCTGCTGGAAATGGTGAAGGTATTTTCATTATTTCTCCAGATAGTGGTGCAAAACCAGGCGATAAAGTTTCTTAATCTGCTTTCAAAAAAAAGCTCCCTAAATTGGGAGCTTTTTTATTTTTAAGGGCTTTGAATAGGTTTAAACGAAGCTTACTAAATTAGGACCACGGCCACCCTTCGCAAGGGTTATTAAATAAAACATGTATATTTCCTAACTCTTCATTTGTTAAATAGCCATTCTTATTTTCATCTAAATAATGAAATAGCTCTGTTTGTTTATTTTCCCCTTGAAACCGTTTATCTCTCGGCCAGTTATAAGGATAAAAATCTTGTACCCGCTGAAATTCTTTTAGGCTATACATGCCATCATGATTTAAATCATATTTTTTCTGAAAAAGCTCCCAATCTAAAGAAGCGGGCTCACATGCATTTACCATATTCAAAATACAGTAAGTTGCACATCCAGCAAGTAACTTAATAGTTAGATTGCTCATGATTATTCACTTGTATATCGGAAATTTTATAGTCCTTTTCGTGAACTGGAGAACCAGCAATACTCATGGCCCGCTCATTTGCCGGTTGTTGTTTACTCATCGTTCTCATCTCACATCCTGTAGTTAAGATGAGAAAAACTACAGAAATGCTCACCATTAGTTTTTTCATAACATGATCCTCATTTCTTTTTGTTTTATTTATTAAGTTACCACTTTTAAAGTATTTAAGTGCTAAAAAAGATATTTCAATTTGTATATATTTTACGCAAAAATAAAGCCAGACTATAAGTAGCTGGCTTTGGATTTTGTAGATATTTTAATTAAAGAGTAATCATTTGAAGAAAATTAATTTTAAACCCAATAAAGTCACAATACTTCCAGCAACTCGATCCACCCCTGTTTTTGCTTTCAGATACATTTTTCGAGGCTTCTCTGAAGATAACAGCATCGCAACACATGAATACCAACCAGCATCAATCATAAAACAAATCACTGGCAATGCGACATAGTAATAATTTGGGATTTCTTTTGGCAACAAAGCAGTAAACACACTTGCTAGTACGACTGCGATTTTTGGATTACTTAACTGGGTAATTAAGCCATATCGATATGCCTGTTTATAGGTCATTTTCGATTTGCCATCGTTTTCCATCGCAATTGGTTCCTTAGCATGTTTAATAATTTTAAAAGCCAGCCAAAGCAAATATAGACCACCACCAATTTTTAAAATTAAATAAGCAGAAGGCACCGCCAATAAAACTGCTTGCAATCCCATAACTGCTAATAGACCAAAAAGTGCTGCGCCCGTCCCTGTTCCTAATGCTGTAAACAAACCGTGTTTACGTGATTTAGAAATTGAATTTTGTGCTACATAAATAAAGCTTGGCCCAGGGCTTATTGCTCCAAGCATCAATGCCATCGCAATTGAAAAAAGAGGAATAAGGGACTCAAACATTGTATTGACCTAGCATCACGCAATTGCGCGGTATTCTAACAGCTTTTTATGAGGCATATAAAAATCGCGAAGATATAAATGATGAAAATTGAATTTTCATGTTTTTACAATTTATATCTTCAAAACGGACAAAAATGTCCGTTAAATATATAACCTTTAGAACTCCCCAACCGATGATATGAGTAAACGTCAAAAAATTGCTGCTCATAATCGAGATGAATTACTCAATGCAGCCGAAGAATGTTTTCGTATTCATGGCATTAATGTCCCTTTACAAGTTGTGATTGACCATGCTGATGTAGGCAGAGCAACGTTCTATCGTAACTTTTGCGACCGCAAAGCTTTAATTAGTGCGCTTTTAGAACGTGCGATTACACAGCTAGAGCAAAAAGCTGCTCATTTTCAACAATTCGAGGATGGTTTATTTCGTTTAATTGAGGGACATATTGCACAACTTCCTAAACTTGCAATTTTGCAAGATTTTTGGAGAGTAATTGATCGACAAGATCCAATTATGTTAAAAATTTATGAACGGCGAAATAATGCACTTAACCCACTGATTGAAAATGCGATAGAACAAAAACTGTGCCGAGCTGATTTCACTGCCAATGACTATGCAATGGTCACTGCAATGTTAGGTTCTTCATTTCAAGGACATGAGCCAGAAGAACAGACTCGCTTAGCAAAACGAGCAATTGAATTACTATTTCATGGTATTCAAATACAAAAAATTCGAGGGATAGAATGAGTAAAACGCCTCGTTATTTGGAAACACCACCCGATTGGACGCCAGAAGAGCAACCGACTCTACCTGGTTCACCAGCAGCTATTGCTCACTCTGTAGCTAAACGATTTATTTACTTTTTTATTGGTTTATTTATCGCTCTTTCGGCAAGCTTAAGTAATGGTTTTATTACGGCAAATTTACCTTTAATTCAAGGTGAGTATGGACTAACCCCTTCCGAAGCTGCTTGGCTACCTGCTGCATATGTCATGGCAAATGTCAGCTCAAACTTAATTTTATTTAAGGCCCGTCAACAGTATGGCTTGAGAGTATTTTCAGAAATAGGACTTGTGATTTTTATTGCGGTTCTTGTTTTGCATATTTTTGTACATACCTATGAAATGGCCCTATTTGCGCGGGTTGTAGCTGGTTTAGCTGGTGCGCCATTAAGCTCACTAGGTATGTATTACACCATGCAAGCTTTTAAAAAAGCAGACATGGCAAAAGGTATATATATTGCCTTTGGTTTTCAGCAGTTAGGTGTTCCCCTCGCCTGGATTATTTCTCCATTTCTTGTAAATACAGACAGTTGGTCTGTTCTATATACGTTTGAGCTCGGCTTAGCACTCTGTTGTTTAGCCATGGTCGTTTCATTGAAGTTACCACGTAGCTTAAGAATTTATGTTTTTGAGAAGCAAGACTTTTTCACCTTTGCTTTACTAGCCCCTGGCTTTGCCTGCTTATGTATTGTGCTCACGCAAGGTCCAATTTTATGGTGGTTTAACAGTGAATGGCTTGCCTATGTATTAATTGCAGGTTTTAGCTTAGTTGTTTTGGGTTTGCTCTATGAGCACTATCGCGCCAATCCATTAATTATGACACGTTGGTTGGGTGCCGCTTCGACCCTACGCTTCATTTTTGGTGCCTTTGCCATTCGTCTTTTAATGTCAGAACAAAGCTATGCAGCTGTTAATTTCCTAAAAACTATGGGAATGGGGCCTGATCAGTTTGTTCCACTCTATGTTGTCATATTGGTAGGGATTTTAAGCGGAACACTATTTAGTGCTCTCACTTTCTCACGCGAACGAATTATCTTCCACTTACTTTTTGCAGAATTTTTAATTCTGGTCGCTTGTGGTCTAGATTATCACTTAACTAGTGATGTTCGACCTGTGAACTTCTTTGCAAGTCAGTTTTTAGTAGGCTTTGCAGGTGGTTTATTTATTGGGCCGTTACTGCTTATTGGCTTTGCACAAACTTTAGCAAAAGGCCCTTCCTATGTGGTGACTTTTATTGTCTTGTTCTCTGCAACCCAAACCTTCGGTGGTCTTGTTGGGTCTTCTTTTTTCTCGACCTATCAACAACATCGCACTCAAAATTATCAAGTCGAGATCATAAAAGATTTAGAACAAGCCGACCCGTTGGTTGCTCAAAGGCTTTCTACCTATCAGCGTAGTGCAGCCATCACAACAAATGACCCAGCATTACAAACAGCTCAATCCATGCGTTCACTTAATCAAGTGGTAACTCGTGAAGCACAAGTACGTGCCTACAATGATGTGATTGCATTAAATGGTATTTTTGCTGTCGCATTACTCTTGTGGGGTGGATTTAATATTGCACGTAGTAAATATCTACAGCGTAGAGGAATTAGCCGTCCTTAATGGCTTTCGTTTTTGGTGAAATAGAAATTGAGATTAATATATGTCAGATGATCAAAATAAACCGGACCAAACGCCTGTTCAGGCACCTGCCAACGAGCCTGCACCTGCACCTGCAAGTAAACTAATTCCCACAAAACGCTCAACTCTATTCTGGATGTTAGGTGTTCTTATTATCGGTATTTTAGTAATTTTATGGGCATGGAGAATCGGACCTTTCGCAACGAGTGTTCAGCAAACTGACAATAGTTATGTTAAAGGTAAAACCACAATTTTATCGTCACAAATAAATGGCTACGTGAAAGATGTATTAGTCAAAGACTTTGACCATGTAAAAAAGGGCCAAGTGTTAATGCATATCGATGCAACTACTTACGACCAAAAAGTAGCTCAAGCAGCTTCTGGAGTTGAACAAGCTAAAAATACTTTAGCCAATCAAACTCAGTCTATTGCTCAAAAACAAGCTGATATTGTGGCTGCACAAGCAAAAGTTGAACAAGTTAAAGCTCAATATGAACTTTCTTTAGCACAGCTTAGACGCTATCAACAGTTAGGAAATAGTGGAGCAGCTTCTAAATCTGAGCAAGATAAAGCCGCAGCAGATGCTGAAAATAACCTTGCAGCACTGAAGCAGGCAGAAGCCAATGTTCTAGTTGCCAAAGAAGCACTTAAAACAGCACAAGTGGCAGAGGCAGGTTTAGAAGCACAAGTTTCCAGTGCTAAAGCACAACTAGATCAGGCACAAACGACCAAAGACTATAGCGTTATTGTTGCTCCAATGGATGGACAACTTGGCGAGGTGAACCCTCGTGTTGGGCAATATGTAGCAGCAGGGTCCCAATTACTCTACCTCATTCCACAACAAACTTGGGTAATTGCCAACTTTAAAGAAACCCAAATTGCCAATATGCGAATTGGCCAGAAAGCATGGTTCACAGTCGATGCCATGAAACACAAAAAATTTACAGGACATGTTGAGCAGATCTCACCAGCTGCGGGTTCCGAGTTCAGTGTGTTAAAGCCTGACAATGCAACAGGAAACTTTACCAAAGTGGTTCAAAGAATTGCCGTGCGTATCACCATAGATCCAAATCAAAAAGGAATGGAACACTTACGCCCTGGCATGTCAGTAATTACTTCTGTCGATACAAGCTCTTAATCAGCTTTTTAAAAACCTCTTTAAAAAGCTACAATGTGATCAATCATTATTTTTCTCAATTTCTAATGTTTGATCACATTGCCCAACCTATTTCCTATCAGCACATTGAACTCCCCTCTTTAGTTCATCTCGAGATTAAGCGATTAGATTTAGTTCATCCTCAAATTTCGGGCAATAAGTTTTATAAATTAAAATACAATTTGCTTGCTGCAAAACAACAAGGTTTATCGAGCATTTTGACTTTTGGTGGCGCTTATTCCAACCATATTGCCGCGACTGCCTATGCCGCTCATCTTTTTGGCTTAAAAAGTATTGGAATTATTCGTGGTGAAGAGTTAGCTAACAAACCTCTTAATCCAACCTTAGCAAAAGCTCAAAGTTTAGGAATGCATCTACATTTTGTCTCCCGCAACGAATACCGCTTACGAGATGATGCAAACTATCTTCAACAATTACAACACCAATTTCCTGAAACTTTCATTATCCCTGAAGGCGGCACCAATGAACTTGCAGTTCAAGGTTGTCAGGAAATTCTAAGTCAAAGCGATTTGCAAAACTATGATGTAATTTGCTGTGCAGTAGGAACTGGTGGAACGATTTCGGGTCTTATTGAAAGGAGTTCAGCCGATCAGAAAGTCTTAGGATTTTCAGCATTAAAAGGCGACTTTCTACAACAAGATATTCAGCAATGGACCAAAAAACAGAATTGGTCTGTGACAGATGCATACTGCTGTGGCGGGTATGCAAAAACTTCACTCGAGTTATTGGCATTTATAGAAAGTTTCGAAGAACAATATGCGGTACCACTTGAACCCATCTATACGGGAAAGATGATGTTCGGTCTGTTTGATCTTATAAAGAATAATTACTTTCCTGAAGGAACTCGTATTCTGGCAATTCATTCTGGTGGTTTACAGGCAGATATAAGAAATAAATCACATTAATAACTGACTATCTTTTAGGTCGTATTGTTCACTACCGTGGTAAATGTCTTTAGCATGACTAAGGCTCGGCATGGTAGTATATGCCCCTTTTTAAATTTTCACGATTAATCGAGAATCTCTTATGTCTAACAGTCATGTTGATGTCATTGTCTTAGGTGCAGGTGCTTCTGGACTCATGTTGGCTGCACATGCTGCTAAACGCGGACGCTCGGTTTTAATTTTAGAAAAAGCTAATAAAATTGGTAAAAAGATTTTAATGTCAGGTGGAGGTAAGTGTAACTTTACCAACCTATATGTAGAGCCTGACAACTATATTTCTCATAATCCACACTTCGTCATTTCTGCTCTATCACGTTATAGCAATTGGGACTTTATTGGATTGGTATGTGATTATGGCATTGCCTATGAAGAACGAAAACATGGGCAATTATTTACACTAAACGGTGCTAAAGAAATTTTAGAAATGTTGGTGAGTGAATGCAATAAAACCAACAATGTCGAGATCCAAACCCATTGTGAAGTTGGAGAGATTGTTCCATTAGAACAAGGTGGTTTTTCCGTACATACAAACCAAGGACGTTTTAGCTGTGAGTCATTAGTGGTTGCTACAGGTGGTTTATCCATTCCAACTTTGGGTGGTTCTGGATTTGGCTATGAACTGGCACAAAAATTTGGACATCAGGTTTTCCCAACCCGCGCAGGTTTAGTTCCATTTACTTTTTCAGATCATATTAAAGAAGTTACTACACGTCTAAGTGGCAATGCTTTAGATGTGACTCTAAGTAACTCGAAAAATAGTTTTACTGAAGCATTATTGTTTACGCATCGCGGCTTGAGTGGACCAAGTTCCCTACAGCTTTCAAACTATTGGAATACTGGTGAAAGTTTTAAAATTAACTTTTTCCCAAGCCAAGATTTAGCAACTTATTTAAAAGATAAAAAGAAAGCACAACCTAAAGTTCTATTACGCACCCTTCTTTGTGAGTTTACTGCGAAAAGTATTATCCAAGAGCTACAACAACTTATATGGTCAGAGCAGAGCGAAACAGCGATTGGTAATATCAGTGATGTACAGCTAGATCATATTGCCGAACAGTTACACGGCTTTACTGTCAAACCATCAGGTACAGAAGGGTATCGTACCGCCGAAGTTACTTTAGGTGGAATTGATACAACCGAAGTATCTTCCAAAACCATGGAAAGTAAAAAGCAAAAAGGATTGTTTTTTATTGGCGAAGTACTTGATGTAACTGGCCATTTAGGAGGCTATAACTTCCAATGGGCTTGGTCTTCCGCTTATGCAGCAGCACAATACGTTTAAATGATGAATAAGCTAATTTGACGCTTTCGAATCATTTGATGAATTTTCAGAATTACGCGTATGAGTTGTTGCCTGTTTTGATGAATTAGATTTGTTAAACACAAATTTATAAGCACTTGCTAAAAAACCTACGGTAATTCCCGCAATGACAATCGGTGCTAAAAAACGACCTGGTTTCTTCATCGTATTTTCCTCACTTATTTCTTTTTATAATGGCCCAAAAAAAGTTCGACCACTCAATATAGAGTGGTCGAACTTATCACAAAAATCAAAGATTTTTTGTACGGTTTATCTGAAAATTAGTTTTACTTACTAAATTTCGTCATTTTCTCCAGTAGATCCAAACGGTTTGTTTACTGGTGGTTCTGCTGGATTTACTTGTGCAGAATCAGCAGGTTTTGCATCAGATGAAACTATTGACGGTGAAGTTGTAGTCGTTGGTGCAACTGTAGATGTTGACGAACTAGTAGTCGCAGATGGATTAGCCGTAGTAGAAGGTGGTTGGTACAGAGGATTTGGTTCATTAGCTTCTTTTTTAGCTTTATCTAACAAATCACTCAACAGTCTTTCTGCTGGTTGGCGACCACCTAAACCAAATGCAAGAGCGAAAGCAACTGCAACTGCGCCTAGAGTCAAACCAAATGCAAGATTAACGATTGAATCTGCAATACCCATCGCTCTTAAACCAAGTGCAAGTACGAGACCAATAATTAACACACGAACTAAACTACCTAACCAACGCGAGCTATTATATTCGCCACGTTGAACCACGTTCGCCACAACATTGGCAAGCCAGAAACCAATAACCAAGATTACAGCGCCCAATAGAATGTTTGCACCGAAATGGATAAACATTGCGATTAGACCACTAATTTGATCGAAACCAAGACGATCCGCAGCTTCAGAAACTGCAAATAGCATAGTAAAGAATACAATTAACCAGCCAACTGCATTAGAAACTTTAGTTTGACCTAAAAAGCGTTGTACATCTAACTTTGCAGGAATTTCATCAACACCTGTACCTGCAATTAATTCAGCAACTAAGCGGCCAACAAAACGAGAAACAATATAAGCAACCAGTAGAATTAAACCAGCAGCAATAATGTTTGGAATCGCCTGCAAGATTTCATTGAGCATTGCTGTTGCTGGCTGAGAAATTGTCTCAATGCCTAAAGCTTCAAACGCTACAATCAATGTTGTAATAATGATGATTGCGAAAACAAATGAACCTAAGAATTTGCCTACGTTAGAGCTTTTGAAAAGACCAATTTTTTCAGCTTGAGCCTGAACACCTAAGCTATTTACTAAACCTTCAACAATACCGCGTACAATTTTTGCCAAGATATAACCAACAAAAACGATAACACCAGCAATAAAGATATTTGGCAAGAATGCTACGGCATCATTTACCATATTTTGAACTGGAATCAGTAAGCCTGTTAATCCTAATATTGAAAGAACAATCGGAAGAAAAAGTAACAATACAAGCCAGTAAAGAATTTCACCAATATTCTGGCTAATTCCACCTACACCCACTTCACTGCTTAACTTATCATCGAGTTGAGTTCGGGATAAAACATTGGTCACCCCTGCTCGCACCAGTCGAGCAACGATCCAACCAATAAAACCCACCACAACAGCAGCAATAATATTTGGAATATAGATGAGTACCTGATTCACCATATTACTGAACGGGCCACTAACTCCACTAATGTTAAGTACATTGAGAGCTGCGACAACAGCTAAGATTAGAATAAACCAGAATACGACTTTTGAAATAAGGCCTTCTATGTTTGGAGCACGTCCAGTTGCTGAAGATAATTTTGCATTGGTATTTACTTTTTGCAGAAGTTTTTTTACACCTGCCGCAACTAATAAAGCGATTATCCAGCCAACTAGTAAGATGACGATTGCAGCTAAAATAGGATGAAACTGATCCCAGTAATACATCGCATCAAACTGAGCGCCGCGAGGCCCATCAAAAAATTCATTCATATTGTTATGTCCTCAATTGTTATGTTCTTTTCAGTGCCATCAATTATGAAAAACACTTTTCGTTGTTAAAAATGACAATAAATGCGGTCTATCTCACCTTATGTTTTGAATATTTTGTAATCAACACACTTCTGCATAAATACAACAAATTGATGCAAAAGGTTGCAAAAAAAGCCTTCAGGTCACATCCCAAAGGCTTTCTATGAAGATATACTGGTTAGCTTATTACCCTTTATAAATATTCAAATCAGAAGTGCTCTTAATGACATGTGGTGTGGCCTCATGTTGAAAAGCGGCTTCTTCTTTAGGTGTTTTGCTGTGATCAGCAACCATGTAGACGATGAGTGCAATAAGAAAAAGCCCAACAATAATTAAAATGTAAACTGGCAATCTTCTTTTTTTCGCAGTTTCTTCAGGACTCGTCACATGAGGTGGTTTTGAAAAATCATGCATCTTCTTTCCCCTCTTCTTTTATCATTAACTTTATAATCATCATAGCAATTTGGTTTGTTGCATTGTGTGAAAAAGCATTATGCTAAGGTGTCTGCGGTTGCAAAACTCTACTATTAAAATAATAAAAACAGTATAAAATTTAGGCAAAAATATTTAGCCATTTAAAAATAATAACGAGTTATGTTCGAGCTTCTTTAATGTTCTATTTGTAATACAATATGTTTTAGCGCTTACTTTTTATAAAATAGGCTATAATAAGCCCCCTTGTTTTAAAGCTGCTCTATTTTATGATGTATCGTCAGCAAAACGTAACACTTGATCTCGACACTGACGTCACACATCAATGTTATATACATCAGACGAGAGACGAACATCTCATTGGTATTATTGAATTTAATAAACCAAGTTATGAACTCAAATGGGGTGATTTAGAGTATTTTCGTCGCCGTACTGAAGAATTTTCCGTCATGCCATTTCCTGACTGCATTAATGCCATGATTGTTGATATTCGTAATATCAATATTTTTCTGGACAATGATGTTCCGATTTTACCTTGGCGCTTACTAGAAGAAGACTGTCCTGTTCGCTTAGTCGTTCCACAAGATCGTTTGGAACATTATGCAGGTCTTTTTGAGCCAACTTGGCTTTCAACCGATGTAGACAGCGCAATTTCAGAAATTCGCGAATTTATGGATATGTTTGTCCACTAATAAACATATCCATAAAATTAATTTTAAATTACTTTCAAAATAAGATTTATTACCAGTAATTTTCTACCGCAATATTTCCCTCACCTCGACGATTCATCGTCAAATCACGGCGTTTTAAAGCCTCTTTAGTGTCATCCACCATTTGCGGATTACCGCAAAGCATGACATGGCTTGTAGCAGGGTTCAGTTCTATACCAGCAAATTTTTCTAGTTCGCCGTTTTCAATCAAAATCGGTAAACGCTCATGTAGTGGTGCAGATGGATCACGCGTAATAATTGGAATAAATTTAAATCCGTTATGTCCTTCCCCAAAAGTTTCAGCAATCTCTTGAATACGATCAACATAAGCCAATTCATCTGCGGTACGGACACTGTAGACCAAATTAATTTTTTGATATTTAGACCATGTATCGAAGTCTTGTAACATCGATAAAAATGGAGCTAATCCTGTACCCGTTGCCAATAACCATAAATCATGGGGTAAGGGTTGTTGATAGCGAGCTAAAGTCAAATAACCATAAGGTATTTTTTCTAAATAAAGCTCATCTCCTACCTTTAAATGTTGAAGATTTGACGTAAATGCACCGTCTGGTACCACAATCGAAAAAAACTCAAGCGTTTCATCAAATGGTGATGAGACTACAGAATAAGCACGAACAACGAGTTCCTCTCCAACTTTTAGCCCAATACGTGCGAATTGCCCAGCAGTAAATTTAAAATGTGCAGGGCGAGTCATGGTGAAACTAAAAAGAGTTGGAGTCCAGCGGTGTACAGATAAAACTTTTTCTACGCTAAATTTTTCAATTGACATGATTTCAACGTGGCATGAAATAGTGCGCTCATGTTAGCATGACAGCCGAAATAATGAATACTTTTAAACGTTAAGGCTTTTTAAACATGCGCATGACATTACGCCAGTTGGCTGTTTTTGTAGCAGTCGCTCAAGAAGGAACTGTCACCAAAGCGAGTGATGCGGTCAGACTGACGCAAAGTGCAGCAAGTATGGCTTTAGCTGATTTAGAGGATGGCCTTGGTGCTCCTCTCTTTGATCGTTTAGGTAAACGATTACAACTTAATGATTTAGGTCGTTTTCTATTGCCACAAGCCTTAGAGATATTAGGTCGCTGTGAAGCTTTTGAGCAAGCTGCAAAAGGTGAATTGCAAAGTATTGATTTACGTATTGGGGCCACTTTAACGATTAGTGATTACCTCATGCCAGATTTAATGGCAAACTTTTTACAGCATCATCCTAAAGCACATTTGCAATTACAAGTGGGCAATACACGCCAAATGATTGAAGCAGTCAATCAATTCCAACTTGATTTAGCTTTAATTGAGGGATCATGTCATTTACCTCAACTCCAATGTATTCATTGGCGTGATGATGAGCTTGCAGTTTGCTGTGCCCCAAATCACCCGTTAGCACGTTTAAATAGACCTCTAACAGCGCATGATTTTCTTCAAGTCGAATGGATTTTACGTGAAGAAGGTTCAGGAACGCGTGAAGTATTTGATAATGCTATATTGCAAGATCTGCCAGACGCGAATATTCGCTTAACCCTAGGTCACAATGAAGCAATTTTAAAAATCGTTGCTGGTGGTTTAGGCATGTCATGTATTTCTAAACTTGCCATTGAACCTTTAATTGAAAAGGGACAATTAGTAATTTTAGATACACCATTCTGGCAGCTTACCCGTCCGCTTTATATGCTGGTACACCGTCAAAAGTATCAGGGTCCAGGTCTCAAAGCATTCTTACAATTTTGTGAAGATCAGGTTTAAAACCTGATTTTCTAATGCCATCGTGAGTCATTTTCACACGGCTCACCGTCATGATTACCATCCATTTTAGTGTTCGGGCAATTTCTTACAAACCAACGTGCCTCTTCTAAAGAATGCATTTGCGTACAATACTCACGCCCATCACAATGAAAAGATGTTATTTTATCATTTACTCGTTCTGGGGCTGTTTGAGAGGCAACTGTTTGAGGAGTAAATGCTAAAGCCTTTTTCGTTTTCTCAGAAAGTTGAATATCTGGCAATTTATCCAAAGCTGCACGCTGTTCCTTAATAATCTGCTTCTGTTGCTGTATTAATAATTGCACTTTTTCATGTGATGCACGCTGCTGAGCCTGTTGACGATAGTGCAATACTATAAAAGTCACACACGCAACAATAACCAAGATGCCAACAATAAATATACTGATATATTCACGTGAACTAAGCTTGAATTTACTGCGTTTAATTTTTCCCCGTTGAACCATATTTCCCCATTCTTGATTTTATTATTCATTTTTAAGAAAATTAAGGGAAATTAATATCTCCCTTAATTCTAAATCACTTAATCTTTCTGAACGCATCAAAACACTTGTCTGATACATACATTACTTAAGTGTTTTTAATGTATTACATTTAGCTCATTATTAACGTCGGAAATTTGACAATAACTCACTCGTGATCGCTTTATTGTGATCTGCAATTTTGTTTTTCTTGGTTTTCGCAGGATTTGGGTCAACACGCTCAATTTTGATCGCTTTAAACTTGCCCTGATTATCTGCGGCAAGAAATCTTACTTTTTCATTTCTTTTCGGTTCGCCCTCTGATGCAGGGAAATCAGAAATATGAAAGAAAATATCACCTTCACTAGTTTCAATAAAACCAAACCCTTTATCAGCGTTATATTGTTTTACCCATCCAGTATAAAACTCTTGCTTCATGATCTTTCCCCTACTTTTCCAATCCAGTTGTTGCGGTAAATAAAAAAAGAGACTCACGATTCCGTTTTAAAATTATACGGTTTAATGAAGTCTCTTTTTATTACGATTTCAAAAAATTAATCTTTTTGTACACTACCAAAAATTTTATCGCCAGCATCACCCAAGCCAGGAACAATATAACCTTGTTCATTTAAGCCATTATCAATAGATGCCGTATAAATTTGTACATCCGGATGAGCTGCTTCAACTTTAGCAACACCTTCAGGAGCAGCAACCAACACCATAACACGGATATCTTTACAACCACTTGCCTTTAACACATCAATAGCAGCAACTAACGAATTACCAGTTGCTAGCATTGGGTCAATAATCATCGCAAGACGATTAGCCACATCTGGAACTAATTTTTTGTAATACGTGTGAACTTCTAATGTTTCTTCATTACGCTCAAGACCTAAAACACTCACTTTTGCGCTTGGAATTAGATTAAGTACGCCATCTAACATACCAATTCCGGCACGTAAAATCGGTACAATCGTTATTTTTTTACCAGCAATACGCTGAGTAGTAACAGTTCCAGCCCATCCATCAATTTCACAATCCACAACTGGCAAATCTTTTGTTGCTTCATACGTCAATAACATAGTCACTTCCTGAGCAAGCTCACGGAAGTTCTTAGTACTGATATCAGCACGACGTAACAAACCTAATTTATGACGAATAAGTGGGTGACGAATTTCTTGAATGGCCACAGATGTTACCTAAAAATATAAAAACGTATTTATTATAATCTTTTTTTAACGCTCAATAAAAAAAAGCCTCCAGATTTGGAGGCTTTTTTGTACACCAGAATTACTGTTGTGAAAGCATGAAATGTAATGGAGATAAAATTTCTGCTTTTAATGCCAAATTAATCATTGGATCTGGGTAAACACCCAAAATAATAACTAATGCAGCAGCAGCTAATACCATTAAACCACCCACTTTTTGTCCCCAATGAGCATCTGCATCAATACGAGGAGTTTCTGGTGGTGTCATATACATTACAACCATCACACGTAAGTAATAGTACAAACCGATACCACTACCCACAATAATCATTGCAGCTAAGAACCAGTGTTGAGTTGTTACAGCAGCCATTACCACCAAGAACTTACCAATGAAGCCTGCTGTTAATGGAATACCAGCCAAAGACAACATCATGACTGTTAAAGTTGCTGTAAGTACTGGACGGCGCCAGAACAAACCACGGTAGTCTGCAAGACTTTGTGCTTCATCTACGTTGTTATATGGGCTAGACATTAATGCTACCGCACCAAAGGCACCGATAGTAGTTAATACATAAGACACCACATATACAGTTACGCTACCCAAGCTCGCATAAGTCATGCTAATTAAAGCAATTAACAAATAACCAAAGTGAGCAATAGATGAATAACCAAGAATACGTTTTAAATTAACTTGACGAACAGCGAGTAAGTTACCAACTAAAATCGACAATACAGCAATGATCGTCAAAATAGTTACTAACGAGTTCACCATCATTGCGCCTGAAGCAAGCATGTAACGCACGAACAAACCAATTGTTGCAACTTTAGCAGCAGTCGCTAAGAAAGTTGCCATTGGCGCTGGTGCACCTGCATATACATCTGGTGTCCATTTATGGAACGGCGCAAGCGATAATTTAAATGCAACAGCAAAGATAATAAGTGCTAAACCTAATAACACCATTGGCTGTTTGATTGCTTCAAATAATGCCTGTACAGAATCATAGAATGAAAGCGAACCTGTATATGCATAGATATATGCCATACCCATCAACAACATTGCAGAAGCTGTCGCTGAAAGTACAAGATACTTAATACCCGCTTCAAGTGAGTTACTGCGTTGATAAGTATAAGCAAGTAAGCCATATACAGGAATCGACATTAACTCAAGGCTAATGAAGAACGATGCATAGTGAGAGCTTGCAACCATCAACATTGCACCTGCTACTGAAGCAAGTAACAAAAGATATAACTCTTCGCGGTTGTCTTTATAAGTTTCGATGTAAGCATGAGACAAAGTACAACATGCCAATGCCGCAATCAAAATCATAAATTGATAGAACATGGTAAATGGATCAACCATAAACATGCCCATCACATTTGCCGGTACAAACTTACCGCCAAATACTGCAAATAAAATATAAAGTGCAGCAAGGTTTAAACCGACAACAGAGGCTGTTGCGATTAAATTATGATTACGCTTAATTGAAATTAACAGCATGACGACGATTGTTGTCAAAGCAACAATCATCACCGGAGCTAAAGGCATAAGCGTAGAGAATGATACTGTGAAGTTCATGATTATTGGATCTCCACATGGTCAAGTTGAGTAGCTGTTTGCTGAACAGTTTCAACGACTTCTTGTACTGGCACATAACTATTGACCAACCACTGCATGCTTGAATGAGATACATCCAAGAATGTTTGTGGGTAGATACCAAGCCAAACGAGACCAATTGCACAAATCATCAAAATACCAACTTCACGAGCAGATAAGTCTTTCAATGGACTAGTGTAATGTTGCTTTTGTTCAGGATTTGGTTCACCAAATAAAGCACGGTGAATCAAGATCAAGCCATATAAACCTGCAAATACAAGGCTGATAGAAGCAAGAATCGTGAAGACAGGATATTTATTAAATGAACCCATCAAAATCAGGAATTCACCAATAAAGTTACCTAAACCTGGTACACCTACAAGAGCAGCAACGAAGAACATCAAGAAAAATGGCAAGTACTGAAGCTGGCCACGAAGACCACCCATTAAACGTAAATCACGTGTATGTAAACGTTCGTAGATTTGACCAGACATAATGAACAATGCAGCTGATGACAAACCATGTGCCAACATCATGATCATTAGACCTTGGAAGGTCAAAATATTACCTGCATAGATTGCAAGTAAGATAAAGCCCATGTGTGAAATCGACGTATACGCAAGTAAACGTTTCATGTCAGTTTGCTGGTAAGCACACCATGCGCCGTAGAAAATACCAATCAAACCAAAAATAATCGCAATGTCTGCAAACTGTGCAGAAGCTGTCGGGAAGAATGGAATAACAAAACGAAGCAAGCCGTACGCAGCTGTTTTAATCAAGATACCCGCTAAGTCTACAGAACCCGCTGTAGGTGCTTGAGCATGTGCATCTGGTAACCAACCGTGTAATGGGAATACTGGTAACTTCACCGCAAAACCGATGAAGAAACAGATCATGAAACCGTACGCTAAGCCTGCAGGTAAATGGTTAGCTACAGCTAATAAATAGTTGTAATCAAAACCGATCATGCCTGTCATCATGTAGCCATAAACTACAAGACCTAGGATACCGATTAACATCACTAGACCAGCAATCTGCGTGTAAAGGAAGAACTTAGTTGCAGCGTAAACACGTGAACGACCATTTGAACCTTTATGACCCCATAACGCAATCAAGAAGTAGATTGGTACAAGCATCATCTCCCAGAAGAAGAAGAACAAGAACAAGTCAATCGCTAAGAATACACCGATAACACCACCTAAACTCCATAATAGGTTTAAGTGAAAGAAACCAACGTTCTTTTGAATCTCGCCCCATGAACAACCAACAGCAAGTACACCAAGTAACGCTGTTAATAACACCATGAGTAAAGATAAACCATCCACAGCTAAGTGAATGCCAATACCGAGTGATTGAATCCACGGTAAATAGAACTCAGCAGACCAAGTTGGGATTTTAGAACCCAACTCGTAGCTATAAGTTCCACTTTGCCAAAGTGCAAGACCTAAGCCCAAAGTAATGAGCATACCAATTAAGGCAATCCAGCGTGGCAAAGTTTTGTCGAGCTTATCGACTAACCAACAAATAAAACCGGCAATGAACGGAACAAGGATCAGCGCGGGTAAAATTAAATTGTTTTCCATTTTATTTCCCCACTACCTGAATAACGATCAAGATCATCAATAACACCACTACACCGAGTGACATGCTTGATGCGTATTCACGCAATGAACCTGTTTGACGTGAGCTTGTAAAACTATTTCCGCCTTTCACGAGTGCAGGAAGAACTAACCACAAACCGTCAATCGGATCACGGCCAAAGATTTTGGCGAAGAATAAATAAGGTTTAACAAAAACGATGTCATACAATGCATCAAAACCAAAAGCAGTACGGCAAATATGTGCCAAACCTGAACCCAAACTTGTTTGAGCGAATGATTTCACTGCACCATAAGCAAATGTAAATAATGCTATACCAACAACAAGACCAACTAGTGCAATACCTACTGCTAAGTGCTCTGCCCCATGCATGCCTTCTACAAATTGTTCAGCGACATGGAATTCAGGGATTTTTGCAGTATTCAGAATACCTGCTACCGGTGCTTTTAATACCGCACCAACAAAAGTAGACAATACAGCTAAAATACCCAATGGAGCCCAGTAAGTTGCACCTTTAATTTCATGGTAAGGCGTATTTTCTTGACCAAAGAATACAACCCAGATTAAACGGAATGTATAGATTGAAGTCAGGAATGCACCTGCTACACCCACCCAATATAAGGTGTGGTATAAAGCAACTGATTGACCTTGTACCCAAACTTCACCAAGAATCGCATCTTTAGAGAAGAAGCCAATAGTCAAGAATGGAATCGCTGCTAACGCACCGCCACCAATCGCGAAACAAGCAAACAGGAATTTGTTACGTTTGAACAAACCACCCATTTTGAAAATGTTTTGCTCGTGGTGATAAGCCAGAATAACCGCACCAGAAGACAAGAATAATAATGCCTTAAAGAATGCGTGAGCCAACATGTGGAACAAGCCAGCTTGATAAGCTTCCGCACCTACAGCCATAAACATATAACCCAACTGACTCATTGTTGAGTAAGCCAAGATACGTTTGATGTCTGTTTGTACAAGTGCAGCAAAACCTGCAACTAACAAAGTTACCGCACCTGTTACTGAAATGAATTGCATCACTTCAGGAGCAAGTTCGAATACGCTGAATAGACGACAGCATAAGTACACACCAGCCGTTACCATTGTTGCAGCGTGGATTAATGCAGAAACAGGTGTTGGACCTGCCATCGCATCTGCCAACCATGTTTGCAATGGAATTTGAGCAGACTTACCAGCAGCACCCAAGAACAACATTAATGCAGTCCAAATTGTAAGTGACGAACTCTTCGTCATTACTTCAGCTGCGTGTTCAACGATGTATTGAGTATTAAGCGTACCAAATTGTTGGTAAAGCAAGAATAAAGCAATAAGCAAGAATACGTCACCAACGCGGGTCACTGTAAACGCTTTGATCGCTGCCCAACCATTTGCAGGGTTTGCATAATAGAAACCGATCAGCAAGTAAGAGCAAAGACCTACACCTTCCCAACCCAAGAATAACAACGCCAAGTTGTCACCCAATACAAGCACAAGCATGCTTGCAACAAACAGGTTGAAGTAAGAGAAGAAACGCGCATAGCCCTCTTCACCACGCATGTACCATGAAGCAAAGATGTGGATTAAGAAACCAACACCCGTGATCATGCCCATCATGAGTAAAGATAAGCCATCTAAATGTAAGCTAATGCCCGGCGCAAAACCGCCAACATTGAACCATGTCCACAAGTTTTGAACAAAAACTTGTTGACCACTTGTGGTAAATGCCATTCCAGCAATCAGTGCAAATAATGCAGATAAACCTACAGAACCCACGCCAATAACTGCTGCAACGTTTTCAGAGAGTTTGTCTCGTCCCGCCGCCAATAAAATAAAACCGATTAGCGGAAATAATACTGTTAGATATAAATAACTCATCCGCGCATCTCACTAGCAGCATCCACATCCAAATGATGGAAGCGATGATAGAACTGAAGGACAATCGCAAGACCGATACATGCCTCTGCTGCTGCAAGGGTCAAAATCAGGATGAACATCACTTGTCCATCTGGTTGTGCCCATACGCTACCCGCAAGAACAAATGCCAATGCTGCAGCATTCATCATGATTTCAAGGCTCATTAACATAAATAATAGGTTGCGTCGCACCATTACACCGTAAAAACCGAGTGCAAAAAGGATGGTTGCAACAATCAAACCATGTTCTAAAGGAATCTGGCCCATTATTCTTTTTCCTCTTCTGCACCTGGTTCACGTTTACCTAAGTGGTATGCTGCAACAAGGGCTGCTAGCAATAACATCGCGGCAACTTCAACCAATAATAAATAGTGAGTAAAGAGTGCTTGACCAACTACTTTTGGTCCAATCACTTGTGCCCCAAGCGGTGCTGAAATAGTGGTGTATTCACCACCAAGCATCCAAACTAAAAGCAAGCCGAGCAAGAAACTCATGAGTGCTGGATATGCCCAAGCATCTGAAGAAAGCCATTTACGTTCTTGTTCAACGGTGTGTTGACCTAAGTTAAGCATCATCACCACGAAGACAAACAGAACCATAATTGCTCCGGCATAAACGATGATTTCAAGAGCACCTGCAAAAGGTGCCCCCACGATCATGAAAATACCAGCAACAGCAAGCAATGAAACAATTAGACTAAGTAGAGCGTGTACAGGGTTCGTGTTAGTCACTACACGAACCGTAGAAACAATGGCCACGAGTGCCATCAAATAAAACGGCCACATCATGGTAATAGACTCCGTACATCGATTGGTGCACTTTCTTTTTGTGCTTGACCTTTCTCTTTACCGTTAATTGCCATACCCGTTACACGGTAGAAGTTGTAGTCTGGGTATTTGCCTGGACCTGAAATGAGTAAGTTTTCTTTCTCATAAACAAGGTCTTGACGTACATATTCGCCTAACTCGAAGTCTGGTGTGAGCTGAATCGCAGTTGTTGGACAAGCTTCTTCACACATACCGCAGAAAATACAACGCGAGAAGTTGATACGGAAAAACTCTGGGTACCAACGACCATCTTCTGTTTCTGCTTTTTGTAGTGAGATACAGCCAACCGGACATGCAACTGCACATAGGTTACATGCTACGCAACGCTCTTCCCCATCAGGGTCACGCGTTAATACAATACGACCACGAAAGCGTGGCGGCACAATCTGTTCAGCCGGAACTTCTGGATATAAAATCGTGTCACGTTTACGCGTTGCATGGCTAAACACCATGAGTAACGTACGTACAATTGATCCGAATCCAGCTAGAAATTTATACATTTTGTACTCCCTGCTGTCCTAGGCCTGATTCATCAGAATCACAGCACCAGTCACTAACAAGTTGACCAACGCCAATGGCAAACAAATTTTCCAACCAAAGTTCATGACTTGGTCATAACGTGGACGCATTAAAGAACCACGTGCCAATACGAACATCATTACAAAGAATGCTGTTTTAATCACAAACCAGAATACTGGTGGAACAAATGGAATTTCTAAATTGAATGGCGCTAACCAGCCACCAAAGAATAAAGTCACGATCAATGCAGAGATCAGTACCACGTTGACATATTCAGCAACGAAGAACATACCCCATTTCATACCGCCATATTCAACATGGTAACCTTCTGCCAATTCTTGTTCTGCTTCTGGTTGGTCAAATGGATGACGGTGAGTTACCGCAACACCAGCAACTACGAAAATCAAGAAACCTAAGAATTGCGGAATGACAAACCAAACATCACGTTGTGCTTCAACAATTTCACGAAGGTTAAATGAGCCTGCAATTGCAACTACACCCATCAATGAAATACCCAAGAACACTTCATAAGAAATGGTTTGAGCTGCTGAACGTAAACCACCAAGTAATGAGTATTTGTTATTTGATGCCCAGCCACCAAATAAAACTGCGTAGACAGCAATACCAGCCATTGCCATGAAGAACAATAAACCGATACTCATGTCGGCAACACCCAGTGAAGGACTCACCGGGATTACCATGAACGAAAGAACCGCTGTTGCCATTGCAACAGCTGGTGCTAAACGGAATGTAAGTTTGTCAGCAAATTTTGGGGTCCAGTCTTCTTTGAACATGATCTTGAGCATGTCGGCAACGATCTGGAACATACCGCCAGGACCAACACGGTTTGGACCATAACGGTCTTGCCACCAAGCAAGTAAACGACGCTCAATAAAAGACATCAATGCTGCAACTAAAACAACAACAAGCAAAATTACAACTGCTTGAACGACAGCGTAAGCAATCGGCCAGTTCTCAGCCCAAAGTGGCGTTTGACGTATAATTTCTTGATTCATGAATTACACTCCTAAAGCCACTGAAACAGGCTCAGCTAGTGACACCATTGGTGCTAAACCAACTGGGTAACCAATATAACCTGTAGGTAAATATTCAATTACTTGTACAGGCAAGCTTACAGTCGTTTCGCCTGCTTTTACTGTAATGCGTTGACCTTCTTGAAGGTTTAAACGAGTTGCATCTTGTTCGCCCACTGCAAACACAGCTTCAGGAATACGAGTTTCCATTGCAGGTGTTTTAATCGTGAATTCACCAGAACCAAAAATATGATGCATTGGTACTAAGCGGAAACTTTCAGGGTTTGCAACTACTGGCACTGGAGCAACGTAGCTACGTGCAGGACGTTTTGCCAAGCGATCGAATAAACGAACCCCAGAATCACCACCTTTTAAGTGACCACCGACTTCATCCTGGTATTTGTTCCAAGATTGTGGAGAGTTCCAACCCGGAGCCCATGCAAATGGTACTAATGATGATGCTTTTTGCGGCCCCACATAACCTTCCATTGAGAATGTTAATGCTGAATCTGGATCAGTAGGCTGTTTAGGTTCATGAACCGATAACGGCGCACGCATTGCTGTACGACCTGAATAACGACGTGGTTCACGCGCGATTTTCAAGCCATGTACACGGTAGCCTGCATCAGGCGCAACATCTTGGATAGCTTCAAGTACTGGTACATTTTTCACGATGCTTTCAATTACATCATCAAGTAATGTCCAATCTACAGCCTTACCTTTAATGCCAGTTTCAATGGCATGTAACCAACGCCATGATTCTTTAATTGCGTATTCAGGTTTGTAGTAGCTTGGATCGTAAACTTGATAGAAACGCTGTGCACGACCTTCTTGGCTTACAACAGTACCATCACCCTCTGCAAAGCTTGCTGCTGAAAGAACGATATCAGCCTGTTTCACAGTTTCAGTTTCACTGTGATCAAGCACGATTACTGTTTCAGCTTTATCTAATGCAGCTTGTACTTGAGCAGCTGGTAAGCGACGGAACAAGTCATTTTCAACAATAACAAGTGTGTCGTAATCTTGAGCAAATGCTTGTTCAAGGCTTAAACCACCGAACAATGCTAAGCCCATAGAGTTCACTTCAGGAACTACAAGACTTAAACCAGCTTTAGAACCTAGGTTCTGAGTCAACTGTGCTGCAGCTTCCATAATAGAAGCGTCTTGCAAACTCGTACCCGCGATAATTAATGGTTTGTTTGCTGCTTTTAAAGTGTCGGCAATGGTTTGAGCAAATGCTTTTGCATCTTCATCTAAACCACTTACAACTTCACCATTCACTGCCGCAGCAACTGCAAAGCCTAAACGTGCGATGTCATTTGGAGAAGCAACCACTTCACCGGTTGCAACGTCAGCAAGACGAGTTTGAGTTGCAGCTAAAATGTAAACCGGAGATTTTGCTTCTTGGCCAATACGTTGTACAGGCTCAGCTAACCAATCTGGTGTACGTGTTTTTGCAGCCATTTCACGCGCTTTGTTTTTCGCAGCTTGGCGAACAGACAATGCCATGCGAGGTGCAGTTTGAGTTAGGTCTTCACCTAAGATCAGAACAGCATCATAGCTTTCAATTTCACGCATATTCGGGTTGTAGATACCCTCGGTTTGCATGATAGATGCAGCAAGTTCAACAAGCTTTTGCTCTTTTTGTGCAATACCAGTTGAGTAATTTGCCTGACCTACAAGCTCACGTAATGCGTAGTTCGATTCCAAGCTTGCGCGAGGAGAACCAATACCCAAAACTTTTTTGCCTTGAAGCTTAGCAATCGCTTGATCGAGAGCTTGATCGACAGAAACAGTTGCAACAGTTTCACCATTACGGAACTGAGGCTGACGTGGACGGTCTGCACGGTTCACATAACCTGTGCCAAAACGACCTTTGTCACAAAGGAAGTACTGGTTAACCGAACCATTAAAACGGTTTTCTACGCGACGGATTTCACCATAACGTTCACCCGGAGAAATGTTACAGCCAGAAGAACAGCCTTGACACACGCTTGGTGCATACTGCATGTCCCACTTACGGTTATAACGCTCTGAGTGAGTCTTATCAGTGAATACACCTGTTGGACATACTTCAGTCAAGTTACCAGAGAATTCAGACTCTAAAGTACCTGATTCCGGACGACCAAAGTAAACACGAGATGCATTGGCATATACGCCAAAATCTGTACCGCCCGCATAGTCTTTGTAGTAACGAACACAACGGTAACAAGCAATACAGCGGTTCATTTCATGCGCAATGAATGAGCCAAGTTCTTGGTTGTAATGCGTACGTTTTGTAAAACGATAGCGACGACGGTCATGACCTGTCATTACAGTCATATCTTGTAAATGACAGTGACCACCCTCTTCACAAACTGGACAGTCGTGTGGGTGGTTGGTCATCAAAAATTCAACAATAGATGCACGGAAATCCGTTGCTTCTTTGTCTTCAATTGAGATATAGGTATTGTCAGATGCTGGTGTCATGCAAGACATGACTAAACGACCACGCGTATCTTCTGGATTCGCATATTGCGTAACAGCACATTGACGGCAAGAACCAACCGAACCTAAGGATGGATGCCAACAAAAATATGGGATGTCGATGCCCAGACTCAAACATGCTTGTAGCAAGTTTTCCGAGCCGTTGACTTCATACGATTTTCCATCGACATGAATTGTAGCCATAGTCGAATTCCTTAAGCTTGTTCTACGTTGCTGGTTTGCACGACAGGACGATTCGTCACTTTCGCTTCAAACTCACCACGGAAATGTTTGAGTGCGCCCATAAGCGGCTCCATCGCACCTGGTGCGTGGGCACAGAAAGTTTTACCAATCCATAATTTACGAGTTAGTTCTTGTAAATGGTCGATATCTTCTTTCTTGCCTTCGCCTGCTTCAAGTGCTTTAAGCGCTTTAACAGCCCATGGCAAACCATCACGACATGGTGTACAGAAACCACATGATTCACGCGCAAAGAACTCTTCTAAGTTACGAGTGAGCGATACCATGCATTGGGTTTCATCTACCACCATTAACAAACATGTTCCCAAACGAGAACCTGCTTTCATAATCGTGTCTGCATCCATTGGTAAATCAATGGTATCTGCTGGTAAAAAGTCAGTTGAAGCACCACCTGGTAACCATGCTTTGAGCTTTAAGCCCTCACGCATACCACCTGCATGATCTTCAATTACTTCACGTGCAGTTGTACCAAATGGCAATTCCCAAAGACCCGGGAATTTAACTTTACCCGATGCACCATAAATTTTAGTACCTGGATCTTTTGATTTACCCGCTGACAAGCCGATATACCACTCTGGTCCACGAAGCATGATTGCTGGCAAGTTGTTATAAGTTTCAACGTTGTTCACAATCGTCGGACGGCCCCATGCTCCTGCAACTTGCGGGAACGGTGGCTTAGTACGTGGGTTAGCACGACGGCCTTCAAGCGAGTTAATCAATGCAGTTTCTTCACCACAGATATAACGCCCTGCACCCGTATGTACATGCAGATCAAAATTCCAGCCAGAACCTAAGATATTTTCGCCTAAATAACCTTTAACACGAATCTGTTCTAACGCTTCATTTAGATATTGAGCAGCTTCGATGTATTCACCACGGATAAAGATATAACCTTGAGTTGCTTCTAAGGTATAACCCGCAATTAACATCCCTTCGATCAATTGATGTGGAAGTTTTTCCATCAACAAACGGTCTTTAAAGGTACCCGGTTCCATTTCGTCGGCATTACAGATCAAATAACGTGGACCACCATCATTTGGTGCCATCAATGACCATTTAATACCTGCTGGGAAACCCGCACCACCACGACCTTTTACAGTTGCAGCTTTAATGACGTCTAACACTTCAGCAGGTTTCATGCCCAATGCTTTTTTAAAGCCAGCATAACCTTCAAGTGCTTCGTAATCATCAGCACTACGTACCGCTTCTTGTTTACTTAAACGCCAAGTAAGCGGATGAGTTTCTGGATTACCGTCGCCATAAATTGGTTTTGGTTCAGTATTCATACATACTTCTCCAATAACTGTTTAATTGATGTCACTTCTACTAAACCGTGAGTATCTTCATCAATCATTAAAGTTGGGCCTTTGTCGCAGTTGCCTAGGCAGCAAATTGGAAGCAGTGTAAAACGACCATCTGGTGTCGTTTGACCATACTGAATTCCTAATTCACGCTGGAATGCTTCAGCAAGAGTTTCTGCACCCATTAAGAAGCACGCAATTGAGTCGCAAAGCAAAATTACGTGACGACCTACCGGATGGCGATAGATACGGTTGTAAAATGTTGCAACACCTTCCAAATCAGCAACACTCATCGACAACAACTGTGCGATGGCATTCATTTGAGCGTCATCTACCCAACCATTACGGCGCTGTACACACTTCAATGCATCCAAAGAGGCTGCACGAGGGTATGGATAGTGACCAATGTGATGTTCGATTTCGTGAATTTCTTCCGCAGTCAAAATCCCTTCGACATTCACACGTGGTTTTTTATCAGTCAAAATCATCATTATGTGTTACCTCTTAGCGATCCACGTCAGCCATAACCACGTCAATGGTCGCCAGATAAATGATTAAGTCAGATACTAAACTTCCGTTAATCACTGAAGGCATTTGCTGTAAGTGAGTAAACGTCGGTGTACGAATACGAGTACGATAACTCATGGTCGCTTTATCTGAAGTCAAGTAGTAAGTACTTGCACCTTTAACCACTTCAGTCATAAATGATGACTCGCCCGCTGGCATGACAGGACCCCATGAAACGCTCAAGAAGTGCGTAATCAAGGTTTCAATATCTTGTAATGTCTTATCTTTCGGTGGTGGAACAGCCAATGGATGATCCGCTTTGTATGGACCAGAAGGCATGTTATCCAAGCACTGTTGAATAATTTTTAGCGACTCGGTAATTTCACGGAAGTGAACAAGCACACGTGCGTATGCATCGCCTTCATACTCAACCGGCACATCAAAATCGAAGTTTTCATAGCCGCTGTATGGACGATATTTACGTACGTCAAAATCGATACCTGTTGCGCGTAAACCAGTACCAGTTACACCCCATGCGAGTGCAGATTTGGCATCGTATTGTGCAACATTACGCGTACGACCAATAAACACAGAGTTTTTCAAAGCCGCTGTGTAATATTCGTTTAAGCGTTTAGGCATCCACTCTAGCAATTCTTTAACAAGCTTTTGCCAGTTGTTTGGAAGATCGTGTGCTGTACCGCCAATACGGAACCATGCTGGATGCATACGGTAACCCGTAATTGCTTCAACAATGTCGTAAACTTTTTGACGGTCTGCGAACATATAGAATACTGGTGTCATACCGCCAGCATCCTGAATTGCCGTACCACAGAATAACAAGTGGTTATTAATACGGAACAATTCGTTCAACATGACACGAATAACTTGTGCACGCTCAGGAACTTTAATGCCTGCCATTTGCTCTACAGCCATCACATACGGCATGTTTTGAGCACAACCACCTAAGTAGTCAACACGGTCAGTATAAGGAATGAAAGAATGCCATGTTTGACGTTCAGCCATCTTTTCCACACCACGGTGGTGATAACCAATATCAGGTACACAGTCCTTCACTTCTTCGCCATCTAACTGCAATACAACACGGAACGCACCATGTGCAGATGGATGGTTAGGACCCAAGTTCAAGAACATGAAGTCTTCATCAGCGTTGCCACGCTTAAGACCCCAGTCTTCCGGCACAAAACGTAAGTGTTCTTGTTCAAAGTCTTGTTTCGCTTTATCTTGCATGTACGGCGTATATTCTGTCGCACGTGCTGAATATTCTTTACGAAGCGGATGACCTTCCCAATAGGTTGGCAACAAAATACGACGGAGCATTGGATGCCCTTCGAAATTGATACCGAACATATCGTAAGCTTCACGTTCATACCAGTTGGCATTTGGCCAGATATTTGTCGCTGTCGGAATGTTTAGATCATTTTCGTTCAAGGCAACCTTGATACGAATGTCACTATTACGCTCAAGCGATAATAAATGATAGAACACAGTGAAGTCAGATGCTGGTAAACCATCACGATGAACACGTAAACGCTCATCCATCGCAGATAAGTCAAACAGCATTACATACGGACGTTCCACTTTACGCAGGAACATAAGGACTTCTTGCACGCGTGCGCGCTCGACCCAGACTGTTGGAAACTCTTCAAAAGTCGCCTGCACGTAAAAGTTCTCACCAAATTTGGTTTTGAGCTCTTCTACGATTGCAAATGCTGGGCGTGAATCAACTGCTGTTGACTCTGGCATAGCAATGTCAGTTTCAGCCATTGGCTTGGCTTCCTATTTAATACAAATTCTGTCAATTTTCTCGATGAACATATCAGTTAGATATGTCAAAACACCGTCAAAAAATTATTTAATCTCATCCATAGAGCGTAAGTTTTTAACGGCAATACGCTCTGCATTCTTACGATCACGTTCTGGCATCATCTTTGGCTTATACACTGGCTGAAGATCATCACCGATCACGGCAGAAAGCGGGCGTCGCTCTAATTGAATCTGGTCTTGTAAAAGCATTAAAGCTTGAATTAATGCTTCAGGACGAGGCGGACAACCTGGGACGTACACGTCAACAGGAATAATTTTGTCTACACCTTGTACTACTGAATAGATGTCGTACATACCTCCAGAGTTTGCACAAGCACCCATCGAGATGACCCATTTAGGCTCTAACATCTGTTCATACAGACGCTGAATAACTGGTGCCATTTTTACGAAACAGGTACCTGCAACAATCATCAAGTCAGCCTGACGAGGTGAAGCACGGATAACCTCTGCACCGAAACGTGACAAGTCATGCACACCTGTTAAGGTCGTTGCATATTCGACGTAACAACATGAGGTACCAAAGTTAAATGGCCACAAAGAGTTTTTACGTCCCCAGTTTACTGCTGTATGCAAGACATCCTCTAAACGAGTCATGAATACGTTTTTATTCACTTCCTCTTCAAGCGGATCCGTCACAATTTGACGTTCTTGCAATGGGTATTGATCAGCATCCGGATTCGCGCGGGTCAGAGTATATTTCATCCCGACTTACTCCTTTTCAGATGACAATGCAGGTGTAGTTTTTGACTTAACACGACCTGATGATTGAGCTGGAATCTGGCCTGTAGGGTCAGTTACGAGCTCTTCAATAGAATTAAAGCGTGTAATTTCAGCAATGTTCATTGTTGGTGAACCGATTTTAACCGCTTCACCTGCTGATTTACGGCGATCTGCTGGTGACCAACTTAAAGCACCTACAGAGAAGGCATAAACAAGCGCAATCAATAAATCAACGACAAAGATCACCACAGTGGTATATCCCAACCACCCTACTTCACGCACAGAAGTAGACCATGCATAGAGGTAAAGTGCCTCTAAGTCGAAGACAACAAAGAAAATTGCAACTAAATAGAACTTTGCAGACAGGCGAATGCGAGCGCCACCAGCACTCACGACACCTGATTCAAACTGCTCTTGCTTAGCACGTCCCCACGATTTCCCCCCGAGGAGTAAGGGAACTGTGAGCATAAAGACGCAAAGAAATGTAACGCCGATCACGAAGGCGATAATCGCCCAGTCGTATGGAGTAATGGCACTCATGCGGGGATAACTCCTGGCAGGCCTATTATTTAACAAAGAATGTATGTATTGGCCTTCAAATACACCAAACACAAAATTAATCCCGCCAATTGTACCTGATTTCTAATTTCCCATGCTAGTTGAAGCGTCTTAGTCTTTCGGATGATTTTCTAGACAAAACTATTCATCTATGTGTTGTAAGGGGGGTTTCACAGCACATAATCGGTTTATTTAATAGTTTCTTTGTTTATGATGATTTTTTTCATTTTTTAATTTTAGAATATTTACACAGTTGAAGCGCTTATTAACTTTTTATAACTTACTTTTTTATAATATTAGTTTGTTTTTTATTGTATTCAGCTTCTCCTCTGAATTATGATGAATGTTTAATCATGCATAATATTTTATTACTCTTGGATAAGAGTATTTATCATTAAGGGCAGCTGATGCCATACTCACTTCGTGAATTTTCATTTCTCTCCTTTTTAAAATTTTTTCTCCTATTTAGCTTCATTATTGCGACATGTTGTTTGATTGGCATCGCATCTCGCCCTTTAAGTTTTCTTGCATTCTTTTGGCCTGCCAATTCGGTTTTGCTCGGATTGCTTATTCGTTTTCCAATCACACGCCAACCAAGCGCATTTTTAGGTGCCTATATAGGATATGTGATTGCTGACTTATTTCAGGGCACTCCATTTGCTCTCACACTTGTTTTAACAACATCAAACTTTCTTTATGTTGTTACTACGTTTGCGCTCTACATGTTTTTTAATCAACATATTAAGGCGGCCTATCGCGGTTATTCTTACCTTTTTTTATTTGGATTATGCGGAATAGGTAGCGTAGTAGGTGCATTGTTTGCAGCAACTTTCGTGCCTATGTTTAATAACAAATTTATGATTGGTGGCTTGTTGGATGAGTTTGGTTACTGGTTTACTTCAGAACTGCAAAATGCCTTACTTCTTTTACCTATCATATTGAACATCCCTCAATATAATCAGGTTAAACATTACTTTTCAAGAAATCGTAGCCTACAACCAAGCGACCTTTTACCTTTTGGAGCCGTGCTTATTTCGATTGCTGCTAGCTATTATGACTCTGGTCCGGGTTCGCTCCTCTACCCGATTGCTGCCCTGATCTGGTGTGCTATTCGCTACAAACCTATTATTGTTGCACTCATTACTAGCTTGACCAGTGCTTATATTATTTATCATGTCTCTGGACATTACCTTTTGCTCTATCCAAACGAATATCTCAGCAATACGATCTCAATCCGTATTGGGTTAATTATGATGACGATTGCCCCACTTACGGTTTCTAGCATTAGTGTTTTGCATTCAGAGTTAATTCAAAAGCTTCAACATGCCATTGCACATGATGAACTAACTTCAAGTCTGACTCGACGCCAGTTTTTACAGTCGGTCAGATTACTTCAAGAAAAAGTACAAAAAGAAAATAAGACCTCAGCTTTTTTCATGCTTGATGTCGACCACTTTAAGCAAGTTAACGACAACTATGGCCATCAAATCGGTGACCGTGCGCTACAAACTTGTGTCACCACTATACAAAATATTTTGCATCCCCACGATTTATTAGGCCGTTTTGGAGGTGAAGAGTTTGCCATTTTTATTGCAGATACCACTAAAGAAAGTGCATTTGAACTGGCTGAACAAATTCGAATTAAAATTAGCCAGCAACCGATTTATATTTATGGGAAATTACCAATTTTCATACAGGTGAGTATTGGCATAAGCTTATATTCCCCATCGTCCCATCGAGCGATTGAAAATTTATTTAAAGAAGCAGATGACGCTCTATATCAAGCAAAACGCCAAGGACGTAATCGAGTGTTTATCTCTTTATAATTTTTTCATTTCATCATCTAGTGTAATGAATTTTATACAATAACCTGTGTTTTGCCATGTATGCTAATAACAGATAATAAGGAGAAAAATGCATGACTCTAGAATATACGCATAAACCAAACTACTACTTGTTTGCACAATTACTGGTGCGACATATAGAAAGCTATATTCACAAACATCCAGATGCCAACAATGCAATTTTTGACTTACGGGATGTCTATGAAATATTTAGACAGGATTTTGCGTCAACGACAACAAACCTAGAAGGTATTTTGCATATTGCAGATGAATATAAAATAGAAACGCTTAATGGAGATCAACCTCTTATTCAAAAATACCAGATTGATGCAAAAAACAATTCGTTACTGATCGATTTTAATTCCGATGCGTTAACCAGCTTAAGAAGCGGAAAACCTATTTTGGAACCAGATGCAACCCAACTATAAGTAGATTAATAAAAAAGCACCTTATGAAGGTGCTTTTTTATTGGCTTTTAAAGGAGGCTGTTTAAAGCGTTTTGCTGGCCATGTCATAATAAAACGAGCACCACCCAAAGTTGGGCTTTCATCCACTTTAATTTCACCGCCAAACCAATAGGCAATACGGCTTACGATAGACAACCCTAAACCATAACCACCCGACGCACGCGTACGGCTATCGTCTAGACGGGCAAAAGCTTCAAATACTCTTTTACGGTCTTGTTCAGGAATACCTGCGCCATCATCTTCAACACAAACAAAGGCCATGCCATCACTGTGGATACCACCGGTAATCCGAACTTTATTATCGCAATAACGAACCGCGTTACCCACTAAGTTTTGAACAACACGATGTAAATAACGACGCTCAGCATCTACTTTTACATAAAGTGGAGGAGCAACCAGTTCAATTTCTTTTTGCGTTTTTAAAGCTTCGGTTTCGACCGCAACCTGATCCAACACATCAAATAAAGTAATTTCATCAAAATCTAGTGAAGGTGTACCCTGCTCTAGTTTTGCATAAGTCATGATTTCATCAATTAAAGTATTGAGTGCTTCAATATCTTTATCAATCATATCGACCTGATGCATACGATGATTGTAATCATCTTCTTCCGCCAACATTTCTGTACCAAAGCGAATACGGGCAACAGGCGTTCTAAGCTCATGAGATACGGCTCTCATTAACTCACGCTGAGCCTCGATTAAGCGCTGAATATGATCAGACATATTGTTATAACTTGATGCCAAGTTTGCCATTTCGTCACTTCCTTCAATAGGAACACGCAATGACAAATCACCAGACTTCATACGGTTTAATGCATAACGTACTTGGCGAATTTTACGCTCTAGTGGCAAGATCAACCCATAAACACCTAGACTCAGCAAAAATAAGCTAAATAAGGTAATCCCTGCTGAAAGCTGCAAAGGCATCCAGTTAAACATCGGAACCGGTCCAAGCACGAGAACCCGTGTAGGCTGATTCGGAATTGGAGAGACGATTGAAATGGTTGTACCGCGGACTGTTGCACTGTCTTTGTACAACATGACGCTTTGGTCTTGGCGTAACCGACCAATTTGTTCAGAGTCCAGATTAATGTCTTGAATATTGTAGATATTAATTGGGTAGGAAAAATGCTTTTGAATCTTGGCAAGATATTCTGGTTCTTGCCCCGGATAAAACATTAGATAATCCAATACAAAAATAGGGAGAGCCTTCATTTGGCGCTCACTAATTTTGTCGACTTTTATAGATAAAAAGTGCTGAGGGTCGTCACGCAAGCCAATAATGATATACGCAATACTATTACTGGCATCGTAACGTACAACAGATTTTTGAGCTTCGATTCGTTTTTTCTCGGTACGAGATAACTCAACCTTGCTTGCATCAGTATAGTAAATTGGAAGTTCCAATAAATCCGATGCATCTGAAACCCAGTCTATTTTCTGTTGTTTCCCCGGTTGTCGAGCGACTCCCTCACTAATGACATAAGAGATACCATCAGTTAAAGATTCTCGGTATTCTTGTGCCCGTTGATAATTGATAATTTGTACAAGCAAATAACCAAAGACAGCAACCAAAACAACAAGAATTACCAGTCCCGCATATATTCGCAGGAATATACTGTGTTTAAACACTCGACCAACCTTATAGGAAGTTTATTCCGATCTTATAACCCATTGGTTTCTTTAACGAACAAGTAACCTTTACTACGTACTGTTTTAATACGTTTTGGATTTTCAGGATCATCACCAATTTTTGGACGAATACGTGAAATACGGACGTCGATTGAACGGTCCTGACCATCGTATTCGATACCACGTAAACGTTCGAAGATATCTTCACGCGATAAGATACGACCAGCATTTGATGCAAGCAACCATAATAGGTCATATTCTGCGCTAGTGAAGTCAACAAGTTCACCATTTAGCGTTACAGAACGACCGCCATTATCAATTACAAGGTCATCGAACTCGATACGTTGAGCGACTTCATCTTCTACAGTTTTATCTGTGCGACGTAATAGTGCACGGATACGCGCCAAAAGAACACGTGGTTGAACTGGTTTAGCAACATAGTCATCTGCGCCCATTTCCAAACCAAGTACCTGATCCATGTCTTCTGTACGTGCAGTCAACATCAGAATCGGTTGATGGTAATGTGGACGAACTTCACGGCAAACTGTTAAGCCATCGGCACCCGGCAACATGACATCCAAGACTACTAGATCTGGCTGTTCACTAATAATACGACGAATTGCACGGTTACCATCAGTTTCTACACCAACTTCCAAACCGTTGCGAATTAAATATTCTTGAGTTAATCGCGCTAAGCGCTCGTCATCTTCAACGATCAGAATCTTTGGTAACTTTTCTTCTTGGCTCATATCATTGCCCCTATAAATCTCGTTTCATGCATCTTAAAAATCTTGCAGATACATTCGTTTATCATTTGCAATATACACACGTTTACATTGTAAACAAGTAGGCGTTCACCAAACTGATACATGACCATCGTATTTTGTTGCATTTTATTAACCTTTGAATTTTCACGTGTTTTTAAGATTTATTTATTGTTATTAAATTTCATATTCTATTCATATTTCCAATGTATGAATATTAAACAAATTATTTCTCTGTTTAGTTTAAATTTATTTAAGTGTTTGTTTTTTGAGTTATCCACAAAGTTATCTATAAGCGTTTTTTAACAGCTTTGCTATGCTATCTCCCATCAAATCATACAGATAAAAAATTACTAAAAAGTCAAGATTGATCTGCTATGAAAAATCCCGTATCTTGTGTTGAAAATAAACTTTAACTACTAAGTCTTGTGTTTATCCCTCAAATATCGTGGCATGTTTTTTGCTCGGTTCAAACGGTCTATGAACATAACAAAAGTGACAATGGAGCTATGCTGGCATGAGCGTAATTACTTCGACTCCCGGTCAAATTCAGGTGATTAAGCGCACTGGAGATGTTGCTGCATTTGATGCAGAGAAAATTTCAGTTGCGATTGGTAAAGCTTTTCTTGCTGTGGAAGGTCAACAGAGTTCGGATTCTAGCCGTATTCATGACCGTATTACCCAGTTGACGGAAATGGTCTTAAATACTTTTACTCGCCGTTTACCATCGGGCGGTACGATCCATATTGAAGAAATTCAAGATCAAGTAGAACTTGCTTTAATGCGTACTGGGGAACAAAAGGTTGCCCGCGCTTATGTGATTTACCGTGAACAACGTGCTAGCGCTCGTCAGCAAACGAACTCAAACCACCACCCTACTTTACAAGTTACCGACAAAAACGGTCAGCTTCAGCCACTTGATTTAAGTGCATTGCAAGCAACTGTTTCTAAGGCAGCTGAAGGTTTGGAAGGTATTGACGTTCAAGCCATTGTCGATGAAACCGTTAAAAACTTATATAACGGCGTAAAAGAAAGTGATATTGCCACAACAATGATGATGGCTACACGTACCCGTATTGAACAAGAACCAAACTACACTTACGTGACTGCACGTTTGCTTTGTAACGAATTAGTGAGCACTGGTTTAACGTTCTTAGGCTTATCAACAGATACACCTGAAAACAATGCACTTGAAGCATTCTTGAAAAAAGGTGTTGAGCTTGATTTGCTTTCACCTGACTTGCTTGACTTCGACTTAGAAAAATTATCAGCAGCAATTCAGCCAGAACGTTCTAATCAGTTTACCTATTTAGGCTTACAGACTTTATTTGACCGTTACTTCATTCACTCAAACGGCGTTCGCTTCGAATTACCACAATTATTCTTCATGCGTGTGTCGATGGGTCTTGCACTCAATGAGCAAGATAAAGAAGAGCGTGCAATTGAGTTCTATAACTTATTGTCTAGCTTCGACTACATGGCTTCTACGCCTACCCTGTTTAACTCAGGTACATTACGCCCACAGCTTTCAAGTTGTTACTTAACAACGATTGGCGATGACCTTTATGACATTTATGGCGCTATGCGTGACAACGCGATGCTTTCTAAATGGGCTGGTGGTTTAGGTAATGACTGGACACCTGTTCGTGCCTTGAACTCTTATATTAAAGGTACTAACGGTAAGTCTCAGGGTGTTGTTCCATTCTTGAAAGTTGCGAACGATACAGCTGTTGCAGTAAACCAAGGTGGTAAGCGTAAAGGTGCTGTGTGTGCATACCTAGAAACTTGGCACTTAGACATCGAAGAGTTCTTAGAGCTTCGTAAAAACACAGGTGATGACCGTCGCCGTACTCACGACATGAACACTGCGAACTGGGTTCCAGACTTGTTTATGCAACGTGTATTTGAAGATGGTGAATGGACATTATTTACCCCTTCTGAAACTCCAGACTTGCACGACTTAACTGGTGCTGAATTTGCTGAGCGTTATGCTTACTATGAGTCTGTAGCGAAAGAAACCAACATGCTACACAAGAAAGTACGTGCTAAAGACTTATGGCGCAAAATGCTTTCTATGTTGTTTGAAACTGGTCACCCATGGATCACATTCAAAGATGTATGTAACTTACGTTCACCACAACAACATGTTGGCGTAGTTCACTCATCTAACCTATGTACTGAAATTACCTTGAACACAAATCAAGACGAAATTGCAGTATGTAACTTAGGTTCGATCAACCTTGTACAACACGTTCAAGGTGGTGTGTTAGACCGTGAGAAGTTAGCTCGCACTATTAAAACAGCAGTACGTATGCTCGATAACGTTATCGACATTAACTATTACGCTGTACCACAAGCGAAAAACTCTAACCTGAAACACCGCCCTGTGGGTATGGGTATCATGGGCTTCCAAGATGCTCTATATGAAATGGGTATTGCTTACGGTTCAGACGCTGCTGTTGATTTTGCAGATGAATCAATGGAAGTAATTAGCTACTACGCGATTGAAACTTCAAGCAACTTGGCTGTTGAACGTGGTGCTTACTCAACATTTAAAGGTTCATTGTGGGATCAAGGTATCCTTCCAATCGACTCTTTAGAAATTGTTGCGAAATCTCGTCCAGAGCGCATGTTCGAAGTTGACCGTACTCAACGTTTAGACTGGGACACTTTACGTGCCAAAGTTCAAAAAGACGGTATGCGTAACTCAAACGTGATGGCGATTGCTCCAACTGCAACCATCTCTAACATTTGTGGTGTTTCTCAGTCTATTGAGCCAACATTCCAAAACTTATATGTGAAATCCAACTTGTCTGGTGAGTTCACTGTTATTAACCCATACCTCGTTCGTGCATTAAAAGATCGTGGTCTTTGGGACACAGTAATGGTTAACGACCTTAAACACTTTGAAGGTTCAGTACAAAAAATTGCTCGTATTCCTGAAGAATTAAAAGCAATCTTTGCTACTGCTTTTGAAGTAGATACACGTTGGATCGTTGATGCTGCATCACGCCGTCAAAAATGGATTGATCAAGCTCAGTCGCTTAACCTTTACATCTCTGGTGCAAATGGTAAGAAACTTGACATCACTTACAAGATGGCATGGTTACGTGGTCTTAAGACGACTTATTACCTCCGAGCTTTAGGTGCAACTTCTGCTGAAAAATCTACAATCAACACAGGTGCTTTAAACGCAGTTAAACCTGCAACTGTTGAAGCAGCGGCGGTTGCTGCCCCTGTTGTAGAAGCGAAGAAGCCAGAAGCAGCGGTTGAAGAAGAAGGCTTTACTCAAGCAGCTCCTGTACCAATGGCTTGTTCAATCGACAACCCTGATTGTGAAGCTTGCCAATAACATTCAATAAGATTGCTCTTTTTCACTAAAGAGCAACCTTAAAAGAGGTAAAGATTATGCTTTCTCATCTCAGCCATAACTATATGCTTGGTGTTGGAGTTTTAATCTTTGCCTTTATTTTCTTTTATATGCCGATGGTTTACGCATTTATCACAATACGTAAGCAGCAGCGTAAACAAAATAAGTTGTAGTGAGTAGAGACCAAAGGCCCAAAATTTGGTCATGCATCAATAAAACTTAATTTTGTTTACACATTAAAAGCGTATAGTAGGGACATCTTCGTTTAAGAGATGTCAAATATAGATATATACAACGAAGAGAGAACAAAAATGTCTATCCTTAGTTGGGACGATTTTGAAGATGATTCGCAAAAACCGGCTGCACCTGAACTCAAGTCTACGCCCGTCAACACGGAAAAAACGACTGACGCGCAGAATGTATCTACTGCGCAGCCATCATCGCCGAGCGTGGCAGCTCCACAATCCGCTGGAACCCATTCCGTGCGACCAACAGTTGCCTCCGATACAGTGGCTAGAGCCGCTCAAGCCTTAGAACATTTAGACGTTGCCCCTGGCCTTGAAGAGCTAGAAATGGGTGCCCAACGTGTTCAAGTTGACGACAAAGCCATGATTAACTGTCGTGCAGACTTGAACCAACTTGTACCATTTAAATATGAATGGGCTTGGCAGAAATATCTTGACGGGTGTGCAAACCACTGGATGCCTCAAGAAGTTAATATGAACCATGACATCGCGCTTTGGAAGTCTGAAAATGGCTTAACTGAAGATGAGCGTACTATTGTTATGCGTTCTTTAGGTTTCTTCTCGACCGCAGACTCTTTGGTTGCAAACAACTTGGTATTGGCGATTTACCGTCATATTACTAACCCTGAATGCCGTCAGTACATCTTGCGTCAAGCGTTTGAAGAAGCAATTCACACTCACGCTTACCAATACTGTATCGAATCTTTAGGTATGGACGAAGGCGAAGTCTTCAACATGTACCGTGAAGTTCCATCGGTTGCACGTAAAGCAGCTTGGGGCTTGAAATATACTCAATCTTTAACTGATCCTAATTTCCACACAGGTACACCTGAAAACGACCAACGCTTACTTCGTAACTTGATCGCATTCTACTGTGTACTTGAAGGAATCTTCTTCTACTGTGGCTTTACTCAAATTTTGAGTATGGGTCGTCGTAACAAGATGAACGGTGTTGCTGAGCAATTCCAATACATCTTGCGTGATGAATCTATGCACTTGAACTTTGGTATCGACATGATTAACCAAATCAAGATTGAGAACCCTCACCTTTGGACTGCTGAGTTCCAACAAGAAGTGGTTCAAATGATTGTTGAAGGTACAATGCTTGAAATCGAATATGCACGTGACACGATGCCACGCGGTGTATTGGGTATGAACGCAAGCATGATGGAAGAATACTTGAAATTCATCTGTAACCGTCGTTTATCTCAGTTAGGTTTACCAGAGCAATTTGCTGGTGTAACGAATCCATTTGCGTGGATGTCTGAGATGATGGACTTACGTAAAGAGAAGAACTTCTTCGAAACTCGCGTAACTGACTACCAAACTGGTGGTGCTTTGAGCTGGTAAGTTTAAGCATCTGAAAGAAAAAACCGCTATCTATAGCGGTTTTTTCTTGGCTTGTATTTATTAGACTTTTTTCAACATGCTGAGTCTTGGCCATATATGTATAAAGCTTTACCAATTTTACTAAATTGCCAGCCTCTTTATATATCCCTTACCACTTTCTCACTTAAATTAATTTTAAATGAGTTTAATGAAAAATTTACTGATTCTATAGTCACTTTTTACAGAATCCACTATCACACCATTAAAATTTATAAATGGATATTAATTAATTGATTTTATTCCACTACAGGCATCAATGTATTGATTAGTATTTTCTATAAAGCAGTATATGTATCTCACCCTTCACTATTAAGGAATAAAATAAATTTAAGAGCAAAATTATTAATATCTAAATCAATTAGTTTAGGCACCCATAATAATGGATCTATACTGTTAAAGCATATTTAACAATAATCGATATTCCAGATAGCAGTACAATAAAATTAATAATTTTCAAGAATTGCTGTTTAGACAATTTGAGTGTAATTCGCTTGCCAATGAATGCCCCTATCAACATTGATGGGATAAACAGAAGGGCAAGTGAAAATAAATTATCCGAAAAGTAGACGCCCGCTGTAGTAAATAGAATGACTCGAAAAACCGTACTACATCCAATTAATGTAGTTTGAGTGACACGGATTTTTTCTGGAGTTTCGATTCGTCCATTAAGGTAAATCGCATATAAAAATCCACCGCTACCAAACATGGCTCCTAAGAAACCACCAGATAATCCAAAAGGAAAAACAAATTTTTTCTCTAGTTTTTTCTGTGGTTTAAAGCCACTTAATGAGTAAATAGCATATAAAAGAGTAAATATACCAAACGCTAGAAGTGCATAACTTGCATTAACTCTCATCAGCAGTATAAAGCCAAGAAAACTACCGACAAACATAAGTGGTATTAGAAATTTTAATTCAGAAAAGTCTGCTTTCTTACCATCTTTAATGACATTCGAAATGGCAGCGAACATATCTAGTAAGGCTAACAGTGGAATAATTTGTGAGAGAGGTAAAAAGTTAAGTAATACAGGACTCGCAATTAATGCAGTGCCAAAACCAACCATTCCAAAGATAATATAAGAGCAAACTATTGTTATTAACATTATTGAAAGTTGCAGTACTGAAAAATCTTCTAAAAGATACATTTAAAATTCCATTTTTGATTTTTAACCAAGCCAAACTACACTAAAATATAAATTATCACATAAATATTAGATAATTTTATCAAACATTAAAATATTTAATACTCATTTTTTTTGATTATTTCTTTGTTATAAAAATTTCGCTGTAAAAATAAATTTCATTATAAAAGGAAATTCAAAAATGAACTCTAAAGTAATCATCAATGGAAATGTTGATTGTAAAGAAACTATTAGTGCTGAGTTAGATGAATTCATTACTAAAATGGATGATCATGAAATTTTCCAAAACAATTATTTCAAGCATTTAACTTCTACGTCTTGGACGCCAGAATCATATATCTTATTTCGTGACAACTTCTTCTATCGTACAGAGCTAACCGTAAAAGGGATTGCCCATGTATGTTCACGATCTGCTTTTGAAAATGATATGGACACTCTAGTCCTATTCACCCACATCTTAAGTGAAGAAACTGGTATGGGTGAAAAAGCCAAGTGCCATGAAATCTTTATGGAGAATGCGCTCAATGTATTTGGCGCTGCAGAATACAATCTTCCAGAGATGAAGGTTCAACAAGCTAAAAATAGTGATCGAATCATCGCAGAGACATTACAGTATCGAGATACTATCCAAGGTTTGATTACAGGCAGTTATCCTCGCATGTTGGGAGCAGTAATGGCCCTAGAAAACCATGCTGATAAGATGCTTACCGTATTCCGTGAAGCGTTCCGATTCAATAACAAAAACCTTGATCCAAATGAATTCGTTAAGAAGGTTGAGGTCTATTTTAATGCCCATATCGAAAATGGCGTCGAAGATCGTCACGCTCAAGATGCTAAACAGTGTGTCCATAACAACTGTAATAATAAAGAAGACCTTGATGAGATTAAGTTTGGTGCAAATGAAACATTGAAAGCCCAGCTTAAGATGTGGAATGCAATGTTTGATCAAGCTGTATCACTTTAATTAAAACGGATTTTGAGATTTCACAATGCAAAACTTAGGTATTTCACAAGCAGCCTTGAATTTACGTGAATCAATTACACACGGAACTAAGGCAAAAATTCTAGAATTAAATAAAAAGTCTAGCGCAGATGATCAGGTCATTGATTTAAGTATTGGTACATTGGATGAAAAGACCAATAGCGGCATTGATGATGCGGTTAAGAGTTATATTTCAAATCATGCTGCAATTATCCATGAGTTTGCCCCAGTTAAAGGCTTCCCTTTCTTAAGAAAGTCTATTGCTGAGCGTGTGAAGCGTTTACGAGACATTAGCTTCAACCCAGATACTGAAATTATGGTCACTCCTGGCGGTATTAAAGGAGCTATCACCGTGGTATTCCATACACTTCTAAATCCAGACGATGAAGTGATTTACCCAGTACCAAACTGGCCTCATTACGCTGACATGATTGAATTGCACTTAGGTAAAGCTAAACCAATCTATGTCAAAGACTTTTATAACCAAGCAATTGATATAGTTGAGTTAGAAAAAACCATTACAGATAAGACCAAAATTATCATTCTTGGTGACTGCCTAAACCCTTCTGGAAAAATTTATACTCGTGATGAATTAGAATCGATTTCAAAAGTGATTTTGACTGCCAATGCCAAACGTTTATCAAAAGGTCTAAGCCCAATCTATGTGCTTTTTGATTGCCCTTATGAATCACATATTTTGAATACTAAGCCTGCAAACATTTCAAATATTACACAGCAGTTTAAAGCCCAGACACACTCTATGTGGGACTACACCATTTATATCACTGGTCCCGGTAAAACCTATGGAATGCATGGCGACCGATCTGGATATATTTGTGCTTCGGACAAACTGATTAAAGTTATGGAAAAGGTACAGGTGAACTTAAACTCATTTGCTTCGACTTATGCCCAAATTGCGACACATGAAGCAATGCAAGAATACATGGATGACGTTGCAAAGAAACGTGCGATAGTTGCCAGACAGAACATGCAGACATTCATTGAAGACTTGAAAAGCTGCACTGGTTTAGAAGTGACTGAGCCTGAAGGTGGATTTTTCTTATTCTTGGATTTGTCAAAGTATGGTGAAAAAATCCAAAAGTTAGGATTTGATTCAGCCGATCAATATCTTTTGGAAACAGCAAAAGTTGCTTCTATTGGAGGCATGCATTTTGGTGAAAACATCGATAGCCTCAGACATTACATTCGCATGAATTGTGGACGTGACCCAGTGACTCTAAAGGCAGCAGCAGCACGTATTAAAGAAGCCCTTCAGAAATTGAACTAACTCATATTATTCAGGAAGTTAATTTTTAACTTCCTGAATTTACATTTTTATGGACGATATTACTTTGAAAAAGTTCTGTATCATTGGAATGGGATTCTCAGGTACGTGTACCTTCATTAGCTTTGTAAAAAAATTACTGAATCAAGATATTGATCATAAGTCATGCTCTATTACTCTTGTTGAAATGCGTGAATCTATTGGACATGGGAATCCATACGACAAAGACGAATTATTGGCTGGCCATCTGTGTAATAACCCTGCCCATTCAATGTCGCTTTGGGATAACGACTTTGTGGATTGGATGGCAAAAAATAAAGATCACCTAATTACTCATTATCCCCATCTAGTTTATAAGAAATCTTTGAATGGTGAACCACAAGTCTTCCCCGATCCTAATGCCTTTTATCCTAGAGCTTTATTTGGTATCTATCTCAATGATAGATTCAAAAAATACTTAGAGTTAGCCAAAACAAATCATATAAAAGTTGAAATTTACAATGGCTATGAAGCTATCGATGGCTACGAAGCTAAAGATAGTTATAATCTCGTTATTAAGAATCAAAACTCAAATCAAACAATTGAATTAAAAGGATTTTATAAACTATTGCTGACTATCGGGCACTGGACTGCAAGTAGTTTAGTCTCCGAACACAGTTTATTCATAAAACCATACCCTTTTCAAAAAGTCTTAATGAGACTTAACCAAATTACAAGACAAGATCATAAGCCAAATGTTCTTGTGCGTGGTATGGGCCCTAGTGGTGTTGATACGGTCATCACCCTATTTAGTGAAGGATCGTTTGTAACTGAAAATGGAGCCTTCTCGAGCTATCAGAAGGCAGAGACAGATGAAAACTTCAAAGCGTATGTTGTCAGTCGTTCAGGATACTTCCCTGCGGTACGAGGCAATAAACCTAACTATGACTTTAAATATTTCACTCATGAATCTTTCACCGAGTTACAGCAGTACTTAAATCAGGTTTTATCACTAGATGATATTCTTCATCTGCTTGACCTTGAGCTTAAAAATGCAACTAATGGTGAAGTTTCATTCAATGATTTGTGCAACTTGAAATTTGCAAATGCTTATGAAAAGTTGAAATATGATCTGGAGCACCAAGAGCTGAATGACTTAATTAATATGATCATTCTTAAAATACGAAGAATGAAGTTTTACCGCTATTTAAGCAGTCATGATAAAAAACGCTATGACCAAGAATTTGATCACTTATTTATTCGTCTTGCCGTACCAATTCCACTGGAAAATGCACAAAAGCTGAAATGCCTATTTGAAGCTGGTTTACTTCAATCAATTAAAGTTGGCTATAACAGCAAACCTCTAAAGATGATGGATAGCCGTGTACAGCTTACTGATCATCTGGGGTATTTATTTGATTTTGATCTTGTGGTGAATACGATCAGTCAAGACTTTGATATCTATAAACATCCCTCAGCTTTGGTTAAATCATTATTAAAGCAAAAGAATATTGTCCCGAATATGGAGGATGAATATAACACTGGAGGTTTAATGCTAGATGGCTTCGAGACCTACAAACTTATGGAAAACCGTAGAGGGTCTATAAAGCCCTCTGAGTATTTTTACTCTTTTGGTGTACTTACCAGATACTGGCAGAATGAACGTAATTTTTCCAAAGCGATTGTTGATGCGGCTGATTCTGTATCGACTGATTGGGTTGAATTGTTTCAAAAGCATCTCAGTGAACCCATATTTACGCCAGAACAACTTTATAAAATTAGTTAATCGGACGAGGAAAATGATCAATGGAAATGCATCAGTTTTGTTATGACCGTGATATTAGGATAGTGCTGTGCAATTTAAAAGATAGCCTGTTTCCTTTTCATAGGCATACTCATATTCCCGATCTTGTATACTGCTCAAAAGGTGCTATTCAGGTTGAGTTACCAGATTTGCAGCAGAAATACATTGTTAATCAGGGAAACTTTTTTCAAATTCCCCCTAATGTTAGACACAGATTTGCAAATAAAGATATTGAGGTTGAAAGCCGTTATATCATTCTTCAAATTGGAGAGTTTAGTATTGAATTTTTTAAAAATATTGAAGAAATAGAACCTCTACTTGCCAATATTGAACCTAAAACACGACTGAGCTCAGATATTTTTATTAAGGACTATAACGCTGACATTCAATATATTATTGAAGACTTTAAAAACAATAGAAAAAAGGAAATTAGTACTGAGGAACAAGCCGACATTATTCAAGCATTAGAAGTATTTTTGCAGAATGGATATAAGTCAAAATTTCCAGAGAAATCGTACTTTTTCGCTTAATCCAACTGCGTGTTAGTCATGCAAAGCATAGTCATATATTCAAGCGGGCTCCTGAAGTTGCTTGTTATAACTTATGCTTTGCATTTCCTGTAATCGTGAATAGGTTCTTTGAAATTCAAATTTAAGCCTCTCGCCTTTATATAATTGATTTAATGGTTGTGAAGCAGCAAAGTATAGTTTGATTTTTTGATCATAAAGTTCATCAATCAAATAAATAAAACGTCTCACGGTATCATAAATTCTATCTGTTAGATCACCAATTCCACTGATGAGAACATAATCATATTGCGTTGCTATCTCAATATAATCAGCTGGGCTTCTGGCTTCCCGACAAAGGTTTTCGAAGTCGAACCAAATCACATTCTTATAGCAAGATTTAACCTCTACTGATCTGTGGTTGATCATGATGCTAGTCTTGAGTTCTTTCTGGTTATTTGTAAGTTGCTGATAAACCGAATGAAGCCATTGTTCTGATTCTTCATTTAATGGAAATCTATAGAAATCATCATTGGCGTTGCTTTCTTTTATGGTTCTATAATCTAGTTGATTACCGATCTTCAAGACGGTGCAATTCTTATTGATATGATCTATGGTCTCTAAAAATCTATCGCGATTTAAGCCATCTTTATAAAGATCCTTCGGATCAATATTCGAGGTAGCAACCAATATTACTTTCTTTGAAAATAGCAGATTAAATAGATTTGAAAGTATCATTGCATCAGCAACATTTGATACAAAAAACTCATCGAAGCAAATGAGCTTATACTTGCTTGCTATGTCATTAGCGATCAGTTTTAAAGGATCTTTATTTCCCCGATAGCCAATAAGTTGTTTGTGAACATCTTTTAAAAAATGATGAAAATGTACTCTCAATTTCTTTTTAAAATTTAGAGAGTTATAGAATAAATCCATAATCCAGGTCTTGCCTGTTCCTACACTCCCCCACATATATAAACCTTTAATCTGGGGACTAAAGAAATGATTAGACTGGTTTTCAATTTTATTCCAAATCTCATTTAATTTTTCAATAGCTTGTCGCTGAGATGGATCTGCAAGAACAACACCATTATTAATCATAGAGTTATATATATCGAGTGGACTTTGACCCTCATGCTTAAGCATCTTCATTCCCTACGGTAGCCAAGATTGTTGTTGAGTGCTTAATAATAATATCATTCATTATTAAAACTTCTGGAGAAAGATAAGAGAGTTGATGCCAATATAATGGAATCTTAATTCTATATTCTTTTGAAATTTCTTTTATGCCCTGATTCGATAAATCCTGATTCATTTTGCATATAGGTATTATTCCGTAGCCCATATTACAAGAAAGTCCAGAAATATAAGAGTCAGTAGAAGGAATAATATGAAAAGGAATCATTGATTTTGTTAGTCCAAAATTAGATTCTAAAAAATCAAAATATATTCTTTCATTCTCATTAAACAAAACTAAAGGAGCTAAACGCAGACTCTCTCTATTAATTCCATTTTTAAACCATTTATTAATAAAAGTCTCTGAGGCAACAAGACAATAAACCATATTCCCTAAATATACACTCGTACAACCTCTAATTATCTCAGACTCTGAAGTAATGCAGGCCTGAACTTCTCCTCTTTTTAAAAGTTCTATGGTATTGCAAAGGGTATCAATCTTTATGTCTATTGTAATAGCCTCAGAAAGACAGTACTTGGCTAATATAGGGAAAAGCAATGACTCAAATGTACCTATACTTGCAGCAATCGGTAATGGTTTAAATTTATTATTATTGATGACTTTCTTTAAAAAAACATCCTCTAATAAAGAAGCTCGCTGAAGATAAGCAAATAACTCAGCACCAAATGGTGTTGGTTTACATGGTCTTTCCCTAACTAATAATACATTTCCTAATCTTTCCTCTAATAATCGAACTCTTTGAGAAATTGCTGACTGAGATACACATAATTTTTTACCAGCTTTTTCGAAACTTCCTGTTTCAACAACGGCCGAAAAGGCGTCGCATTTAATTTTGTCTAGCATTTTTAAATTTTATCTATATTAATTAAAATTATATTTCTTAATCATAGTAATGGGTATGGGAATACGAAATACTACAATTGTATTACTTATGCTAAATAATCATTATTTATTTTACTTAAATGAATAACACACATGTAATTAATTAGTAAAACTAATTAAACCCTCATTAAATTCAATATTAATTAAAATGCATGTAACTCACTACCAAACTGGTGATACGTTAAGCTGGTAAGTTCAGACATCTGCCGAAAAACGAGAATTGAAATTACTTAAAACAAAAGCCATCTCAGTGGATGGCTTTTGTGTTTATAAACTTAAATCATTTCACCCCAAGGTATACAAAGAGTCATTAACGCTCTTTTTTTAAGGCTTAGAGCTTTACAACAACTCTGCCTCTTATTTTTCCATCTAAAATTTCATTTGAAAAATTTAAGGCATCACTTAACTGAATCTCAGTCGTTACTGTTTCCAATTTTGTTTTATCTAATTCTTTAGCTAAACGCTCCCAAGCTTCTTTTCTTAGCTCGATTGGCGCCATAACACTGTCAATTCCATATAAGGTAATTCCTCTCAGGATAAATGGAGCAACTGTTGCAGGAAAATCCATTCCACCAGCCAGACCACACGCAGCAACTGCACCACGATATTTTGTACTAGCACAAGCATTGGCTAAAGTATGACTGCCCACAGTATCAATCACACCTGCCCAGATTTCCTTGTTTAACGGCTTTCCTTGTGAAGATAATTCAGCACGATCAATAATTTCGCTTGCCCCTAAACTCGTTAAATATTCTGTTTCTTGGGGTCTACCAGTTGATGCTGTAATTTCATAACCAAGATGACTCAAAATAATAATGGCAATACTACCTACTCCACCATTTGCACCTGTCACTAAAATTTTTCCATCACTTGGCTTGATTCCATGCTTTTGCAAGGCCATGACACACAGCATTGCGGTATAACCTGCTGTACCAATAATCATCGTATCCTTAAAAGAAAAAGCAGAAGGTTTCTGTATGAGCCAATCACCTGAAACCGTCACTTGTTCAGCTAATCCGCCAGAATATTTTTCACCAACACCCCAGCCATTTAATAGAACTTCATCTCCTTCTTTCCATGCTGGATGTTTTGATTCAATTACAACACCTGAAAAATCTATGCCTGGTGTTAATGGAAAACTACGAACTACTGGAGAACGCCCAGTAATGGCTAAAGCATCTTTATAATTTAATGTTGAATATTTTACTTCAACTGTTACCTCTCCTTCCTGCAAAGACTTTGGAGTAATCTCAGTAACCTTTGCCAGATAACCAGCATCATCTTTAGTAATTACGATACCTGTGTACATGAAAATATCCTCTTTATTTAATTAGACCAATTGTCTAGAATTAATTAAAAATAAATGCATGTTATGCATTTATTTTTAATTAGTTTCTTATGTTATTGAGTTGTTCTACACCTAATGTAAACAAACGATAAAATGCTTCTAGAGGACTCGTAGACTTGATTAACCGAGCTCTAAGAACTGCGCCTTCCCACCCAATCCAAAATTGGTAAGCCATTTCATCACAATCTGTTAAGTTATATTGAGAGTAAAACTCATGCAAACAATCAGAAACCATTTTCTGCCAGACCTGAAAAATACTTTCTATTCGATCAATAATTTCAGGGGCTAAATAAGAAACCTCTTGCCCTAAATTTCCCAGAATACAACCTCGCTTAAAATCATATTTCTGTAGCTTTTCTCCAGCATCATTTACAAAGTTTTGTAGTTTTTCTAGAGGAGGTAGATCTGGTTGACTTAAAAACTTATTCAATCGTCTCACAAAATAAATTTCGTAAGCCTTTAAGACTTCTAAAATAAATGCCTCTTTGTTTTCAAAATAATGATAAAAAGAGCCTTTAGGAATTTGAATAGGCTTCATTAAATCATCTAAACTCATGGCATTCATTCCACGTTCTGTAAGCAATTCAATACCACGACGTATTAATACATCTTTAGTATCTGCATAATTGCTTCCATGCTTAGTGGGCCGACCACGTGGTCTTTTGGGTAAGTTTGAATAGTTCATATTTACAAAATAGACCATCCATCTAGAAATAGCAATCTTGTTAGATTAAAATTGATTTCAACAACTTATATAATTTTTTCTGACAATGACTTTCGAAATTTTTAGATACTTTGTGATCTTCAACTTTTTTAAAAAAAGTATAATGTAGACTTATTTAAAATTAATTAGTTTTTTAAATCAAAAAGATAAAATGTAAAAATCATTTTAAACTTAAGCTTTGTGCTCTTTAATAGAAGTTTAGATTTTCATTTTTAACTTCAATATTTAGGATAATTTTTAAGTATTTTCTAACTCTATACAGTGAGTTCCGACTGTAGGGACTTACCCAGCTTTTTATTCGTTACATCATTTTAAAGTGCAAAAAATTAGAAACTTTAAGTAGAAATATCAAGCTCCTCCACTTAGCGATAACAACAGAGATAAAATCATGTATAAACGAATTTTAGGTGTAGTTTTTGGGACTACGCTTGCATGCTTTCAAGCACAAGCAGCCCAGTTCAAATGCCAAGACGATGTAAAACCTACACCTGTTACTGCCGAGGAACAAAAGCTGGTCGACCAGTTCTGGGCCGAATCACTGGTCTATTTAGACCAATATCTAAAAGCTCTTGAGACACCTACTGGTCAGTGCAAGGACTCAGCACAAGCAACGACCCAAACATATTCTTCCGAAACAGGAAAAGCACAAACACGTTGCATCATGAAGTACCGAGATGTAGAACTGGTTGCAAAACACCTCAAGGCTGTACTAGCCGAGCCAGACAAAGCAAAGGCATGTTTCGACCCACAAAAGAATTATAAAGATTTCACACTCTACACCCCTAGCTCACAGGTACAAAATTTATCAGCAACCTCAAAATGGATTAACCGTCCATTGCTGACCGATTACTACAAAAAAATGGGTGGCACAATTGGCGCAGCAGGCTTAGAGTTGAACGAAAATTTCCTAGCCATTACATCACGGACCGATACTACTTCACATTGGACGAAGGATGTCAGCATCAAAGGACTACCAACACTTTGGTCTTCCGTAGGTTGGATTCCTTTTTACGCTGAGAACCCAAATGCGGGAAGCGACCGTTTCCGTGGCGGTTATCTTTATGCAGAGCTCATGGGTCCATGGGGTAACTTGCGGATTAAGGAAATTAATGGTGAAAAAGTCGGTGCAGAAATTGGCATGACCGTACAATTATTCAATACTTCTTATCCCTACCATTATCACCACCCTCAAGAGATCTACATGACATTAACCAAGCCGCAATGTATTGATCAAAATAAGTTTATGGTGATGCATTGGGACAGTGACCAGTTCAAACATAAACGCGGTGATAAAGGTTGGAATGTACAAATTGACGGGTCAAAAGGTAAATGGAAAAAATGGTTTTCCAATCAAGACCCAGACCAGAAGTGGCTAACCTACTTTGAACGTAATTCCATTCATGCATTCCATGCACTTGAGGGCTGTAATCAAACAATTCAAAATTCTGGTTTAGTCACAGTTTGGGCTCGTACAACTGGACAAGATAATGAGCAATCCACTCGGTTATGCCAACCTATCTCTGGTGATCCAAAAGATATAAAGAAAATGAAACCCGAAGAAAAGGTAATTTGTAAATTACACGACTGGAAACCTTAAGAATCCCTCCAAGTTCTTAGCAAAATAAGTCGTTGAAGAAGGCTTTTTTGCAAAAATATTTACAAGATAAATTTACTGCAAGCTCAATAGATGAGTTTGCAGTAAATCTAAAAATGTCGGCTTTAATACAACTCTAAATACCCAAACACAGCCCTTTCAACTCGCTGCTGTAAAGAGAAGAAGTTCTCTAGAACACGCAAGAAATCATAATTTCTTAAATATAATCAATCTTTACTCGAGTACAAAACTGAGCCAACTAAAACTGCTTGTCCTGCAATACTGACACGTAAAATTGAATCTGTTTTCTCAACTGTCACTAAAACTCGCCCAGGTCTTTGCATTGCGAGACCTTGATAGCCCCAATAGCTAACTTTCTGATCACATTCGATTAAATCGTGATGAACAAGGTACGCTCCCGCTGGACCATTTGCATTACCAGTTACAGGATCTTCATTTATACCGATTGCAGGTGCAAACATTCGACCATAAGTAACAGGTTCTTGCGCACTACCTTCCAACACAAAGGGGAAAAAACCATTGCAACCTATTTCAGCGCTAATGGCTTTCAGTTTTTCATTATTCGGAGTTAATCCATCAAGCTTACTTCGGCTCAGCATTGGTACCATCACCTTGGAATGCCCCGTCGTGACAACTTGTATTGGTAAATCCGAAAAATCACTTTCACTCACACCCAGTGCGCTTGCAAGTTCACTCCGTTGCCTCGCATTAAAAGGTGGTAAAAACTCTACGCGACCTTGGGTCATTTTCACCAGTAACTCTTCTGGACTTCCAAATATTGAAACCGGTAAATGACCAGCTCCTGTTTTTGCGATTAATGGATAGTCTGAGTGGTGGCCTGAAGATGCACGTAAAAAATGAGTAGCGATCGTCGCATGTCCACAGATCGGGACTTCATGTGTAGGGGTAAAATATCGAACATGTATGTCATGGCTTTGATCTTTAGGTGACAAAACAAAGGCAGTTTCTGAATACCCTGCGAATGCAGCAATATCTTGCATCTCTTGAGTTGAAAGATGGTCAGCATCTAGAACAACCCCTGCTCGATTTCCTGTATTTGGTTGGGTGGTAAATGCATCAACTACATAAATGGTCGTCATGGCAGAACTCCTCTGTTGTTAATATTGTGATCTCAGAAATAGCTCCTGCCATAACCAGAAAATCTTATTTAATTGCAACGACACATGCCTTAGCTCTAAAAGGTTTATAGTCGTCTCATATAATGAGTTTTGAGTCTTTGTAATGGTTGTTTGAATTGTATAAATCTAAACATCGGCGATACTATAGTTTTTATTGCAAACGCATTTTCTAAATATGGAAAGGTATGAACTGGGACGATACTAAAATTTTGTTAGCTATTGGGCGAACTGGCGGGTTGAGCCGCAGTGCAAAATTGCTTGGTATTAGTGTTTCTACCGTACATCGCAGAGCTGTTGAACTAGAGAAAAGTCTCAATGCGATTCTTTTTTCTCGAGACAGTGATGGCTATACACTCACCCATGTTGGAAAACATTTTTTTGCTTTGGCTGAAAAAGCTGAAGAGCATTTAATAGCGATGGAACGGTACAACGATCAGGGTCAACAATCATTGTTCCGCATTGCTTTACCTGAGTTAATCGGGCAACAGTTGCTTCAATCAAAGCTAACAGCATTGCAACTAAAGCATCCAGATTTACAATTAGAGATATCAACGAGTGTCGTTCCTGTTGATTTTTCTCGACGGGAAGCTGACATTATTCTTCGACTTGTTCGACCAGAAAGTGGGCGTTACATCATTCGACGCCTTGGCCAACTAGAATATGGACTTTATTGCAGTAAAGATTATCTCGCCAGTTTCACAGAGCATGCTGAAACGGCTGATGATTTACTGAATCATCGTATAATCGGTTGGGACAGAAGCCTTCAATATACGTTCTTAGCCCAATGGATGCGTGAACTCACCCAAGATGCAGCCCCTGCTTTGTCTTTTGATAACATGCACTCGCAACTACGAGCAGTCATTGAAGGACAAGGAATTACAGCCCTGCCTTATTTTGTTGCAAAGGCTTCTGGTTTAGTACCCATACTACCTGAGCAAACATTAAAACAAGATCTGTGGTTAATGCGTCATTTAGATACTAAAGATAGTGACTATTCAACGTTGATTAGTGAGACAATTGAAAAAGAACTACAAGAATATATGTTGTGATAAGAATTAGCTTTTATTCTAATCTTGACTTTAAAAAAGAAATTTTAAGTTAAACCGAGTTATGTCTCGCTCAAGTTGTACAGAGTGATTGTTAGTCAAAATGATTGGCGAGAACTATCAAATCTGCTCATAAAAAAGCCGATTTGTATCAAAATCGGAATTTTGCTTTTTTTGTAGTAGATAAAAATTTTTAATACTCTGATTTTAAAAATCTTTTTTTAATACGGTTTCAAATAACGCCCATTCTGTTAAATGGATAGATGCTTTAATATCTTTAAATCATAGGATAATCTATTGATACCCTAATAAAAAAGCTTAATAAATGACCGCATATAAAGACTTTAGTGTTGATTATTTCAGTGATACTAGATATGAAAAGATTACGATAGAAATCTCATATAAAAACCAACTACTTTGTCAATTGAATAAAGATAAGGGGAATGCCAATATCGAAATTCAGTTTTTTCATGAGTGGAGAATATTACCAGATCAGGTAATATTCAAATTTCCATTAGAAGAGTTCATCAGTCTACTAAATGAATTGAAGCAAGACCTAATTTCTGCTTAATTTACACATACTTTTAAAAATTAAATATATTTTTGAAACACACTTCTAATTGAATGGTAGTTAAGTTTTCCTAAAATCAACATAATACAGCTTATGCAAAATTTAATTTTTATCTGATATAAATCAAAGTCTTAATGTTTTAAAAAAACCTAACTCATAGTGCTTGGGCTTTTTTATTTTTTCTACAAATATTTTAAAGAGAATTTATTTAAATCTAGAGATTTCAAAGTTCAATCGATAGGTCATGAAATTTATTAAGCATGTTTCTCTAATTCTTTTTCTAAACAGTTCTTGAAAATAAGGGTTTGTTAAAAAAATACTCAAGGCAACAATTAAATATACAATAGGCTTATTGTCGATCTGAAGTACCTTTAAAAGTTCAGAAAAGAACTCATCCACTAAATTAAAATAAGTTGAAGTTAATAGAGAAACAAATAAATAGAAAAAAATACGATAAAAATTTCTTTTAAACATAACCATTTCTCCACTAAATTATTCTAAGCGCATCAAAAATATAGCATAGTTAAAAACATTACCCACACAGATGAAGAATCTTTAAAATTCTTCTGTAACATTGGCTCATGTCTGCTAGCTCAAACCCAAATACCCAAATACAGCCTTTTCAACTCGCTGTTGTAAATTGTTTAAATCGCTTTCCCCGGCTATGCCTGCCGCGTTAATCATTCCTTTGCTTAAAGCAATTACATCTTGTGCGACTGTCTGGGCATGTGAAGTGCCAGAACGCGTAAAAAGATCAGAAATTATGATTTCAAGCTCGTGTTGAAGCTCACTTTCCTCAACATCTTTTCCAATAAGTTCAGAAGCAAATTCTAAGGTTCGTGCCAACTGCGGACGGCTCAATTGATGTTGCACAGCGGCTTTTATGATGAGTTTTAGTTTATCTTTTGAGTCTGCGGCATCACTTTGCTGTATAGCTTCAACGATATGATTTGATAGCTTCGCGCGTTCACGTCGAATTAGCTCGACGATTAAAGCCTCTTTAGATGGAAAGTATTGATATAGACTACCAATGCTTACGCCAGCAAGTTCAGCCACGGCATTTGTGTTAAATCCAGCAAAGCCTAACGACTCCAAAATGCGAGCAGCCGCCTCTAAAATAGCTTCAAAGGTAGCCACTGAGCGTGCTTGACGCGGGCGTTTTCGTGGGTCTGGGAGGGTTTCTGACATGGGCCGAAATGCGAGTATTTAATGTGAGTAATTACTCATATACTGACTGGGTCATTTTGATATGACAAGAAAATCCTGTCTTTTCAGTTGAACTACAACTCGCCTCAGTCATGGAGTGGTTATGCCTAGAACCTATACTTTTTTTATTCATTTAAGAGCTTTACCTGCTTGGTTGGCTTTAGCTCGTGAAAAGCGGGCTGAGTTTAGTGCACAAAAGCTTGAACCTATTTTTGAGAAGTACCCGACTGTAAAAGTTCGGTGGTATGACGTTGAAGCGTTTAGCACTAAAGCGAGTGATATTGCTGTGTTTGAGACGACATCTCTGCAAGATTATTATTTTGTAATTGATGCGATTCGAGATTCTGAATTTTGTACAGTGCCCTACTTTGAGTTTGTAGAGATTATTCCAGCAATTGAAGATGGGTATGTGGAGTATGAAAGTTCTTTATAGAAGGTGCAGATAAAAAACCGCTATCTAATAGCGGTTTTTTATTCAGTCTTTAAAATTTAAATTAAAGTATCAGTGATGAAACTAAATTATAAATACATCAGTTTTAATTAAATCATCCAAACTAGCCACATTTGTTTGATTATTTAAAATTAATAGCTTGGTAGCTGAATAATTCACATCATTTCCGTCTCTATCCAAACTTAGCGTAACTGTTGAACCGCTTTTTTCAAATGATACAAACTGATCCAGATTTTCTTTACTAGCTTGGCCAATGATTAAATCAGAAATATTGATTTTATCTCCTTGGGAAACCGTGAAGTCTGACCATGTATCAATGCCATTACCACCTGTAGCATCATTTCCCAAACCTTCTAAAATTTTGAAAATTGCAGTATCGGCACCCATTCCGCCATTCAATGTATCATTGCCAGCTCCACCATTCAGAAGATCATTACCATCTCCACCATTTAGAATGTCATTTCCAGCACCACCGATTAGACTATCCTTTCCAATATTACCTGTTAATGTATCACCACCAGTTGTACCAATAATCTCTAAACCTATCTTAGGGATATCTGAAGATATTATGGTCTGGTCAGAGAAAGTAAACTTCTCAATATCGTAATAAGTATTAAAGAAGCCCTTGATCGTAATCCCGTCACCTTCGTTATAACCAGATAGCTTCAGGTCAGTTCC